>DATJID010000026.1:0-76658 GCA_035493515.1 Binataceae bacterium (SeqCode)
ATAAGTCGCGTCCGTAGTCCTCGCCTGAAATTCCGAGCGCCTGCGTCAGCTTGCCGGGACCGTTGGTCAGTTCGCGCGCCGCCGGCGATTTGTTGGCGCCGCGCCGCCGCACCATCAGGTCCAGTCCGCGCACAGGCTCAAGCGCCCGGATCAAAACTCCGTGCGGCTCCCCCTCCGACGCCACGATGATGTTCATCGCCCAACTCAGGCCGTAAATGAGGTAAACGTAGGCGTAGCCAGGTGGCCCGAACATCACCGCGGTTCGCCTGGTGCGCAGTCCGCGCGCGCTGTGCGCAGCGAGGTCACGTGGCCCGCGATATGCCTCGGCTTCCACGATGCGTCCGGCCGCTTCGCCCTCGGGCGTGCGATGCACCAGCAGCTTCCCGATACATTCGCGAGCCACCACCAGCACCGAACGGGCATAGAAACCGCGGGCCAGCTTCATCCGGTCTTTTTTCGATGCCTCCGGTAGCGCCCGATCAGCGCGTTGGTCGAGCTGTCGTGCTTGAGCTGCGGCTCCGCGGCGGCCTCAAGCTCGGAGATGATTCGCTGGGCCAGCACCTTGCCCAACTCCACTCCCCACTGGTCAAACGAATCGATGCCCCATAGTGCGCCTTGCGTAAACACGCTGTGCTCATAGAGCGCCACCAGTTTACCCAGCGTCTCGGGTGTCAATTGCCCGGCAAGAATCGTGGTCGACGGGCGATTACCCTCGAACACGCGATGCGGCACTAGCCAGTCCGGCGTACCTTCGGCCTTCACCTGCTCCGGAGTCTTGCCGAATGCGAGCGCTTCGCCCTGGGCGAAGACGTTGGCGAGCAGCATATCGTGATGGCGGCCGAGCGGATTGAGGGCCTGGTAAAATGCGATGAAGTCGCAGGGTATAAGTTTCGTGCCTTGATGAATCAACTGGTAGAACGAATGCTGCCCATTGGTTCCGGGCTCGCCCCAGAAAATCGGACCGGTCTGGTAATCCACTGCCGTTCCGGCGAGCGTTACATGCTTGCCATTGGATTCCATCGTGAGCTGCTGAAGATAGGCGGGAAAGCGCTTCAGATATTGCTCGTAGGGAAAAACGCCGACCGTCTGTGCACCGAAGAAATCGTTGTACCAGATCGAAAGCAGCCCCATGATAACCGGAAGGTTGCTCTCGAACGGCGCGGTGCGGAAGTGCTCGTCGATGGCATGGAAACCGGCAAGCATCGCGCGAAAGTGCTCGGGGCCAATCGCTATCATGGTCGACAGTCCGATCGCGGAGTCCATCGAATAGCGCCCGCCGACCCAGTCCCAGAACCCGAACATGTTGTGCGTGTCGATTCCGAACTTGCTCACCTCGGCGGCGTTGGTCGAGACCGCGACGAAATGTTTGGCAATAGCCTTCTCGTCGCCGAGGGCGTCGAGGCTCCACTTACGCGCGCTCTGCGCATTGGTCATGGTCTCGAGCGTGGTGAAGGTCTTCGACGAAATAATGAACAGAGTCTCCGCCGGGTCCAGGTCGCGCGTCGCCTCGGCGAAGTCGGTGCCATCCACGTTGGAGACGAAGCGCAAGGTGAGATTGCGATCGCTGTAGTGGCGCAGCGCCTCGTAGGCCATCACCGGCCCCAGATCCGAGCCGCCGATTCCGACGTTGATGACATTGCGGATCCGTTTGCCGGTATAACCTTTCCACGAACCGTCGCGCACGCCGGTGCTGAACGCCGCCATCCGATCGAGCACCGCGTGCACCTCGGGCACCACGTTTTTGCCGTCGGCCATGATCGCCGCGCCGCGCGGCGCGCGCAGCGCCACGTGCAACACGGCACGCCCCTCAGTGACATTGATCTTCTCGCCCGCGAACATCGCGTCGATCCGCCCGCGCAGGCCCGTCTCGTCGGCCAGTGCCAGCAGCAGGCGCATCGTGTCGCCATTGATCCGATGCTTGGAGTAATCGAGGTAGAGACCCGCCGCTTCGGCCGCGAAACGCTCGCCGCGTTTCGGATCTTCGCTAAAGAGCGTTCGCAGATGAACGTCGCGAATCTTGCGGTAATGTTCGCCCAGCGCCTTCCACGCCGGCCGCGCGGTGAGCGGCGCCGCTTTGGTCTCCATTGGTCCGTTCCCCTTTTCCGCCAGTCAGGTTCTGCCGGTGAATCAACTCGCCTTCTTGAGGGCCGCGCTCTTGTCAACGATGCAGGCCAGGAGGTCGTCCCACGATTTGACGAACGCTTCGGCGCCCTCGCGCTGAAGCTGCCTCGCCAGCGCGTCGATATCCACTCCCGCCCTGATGAACTCGGCCAGTTCCGCCTCCGCATTGCCGCCATCGTGCGGCAGCATCGCACCAATCTCGCCATGGTCGGCGAGCGCCTTGAGCGTATTCTCAGGCATCGTGTTGACGGTGTGCGGCGACGCCAGCGACTTCACATAGAGCACGTCGGAAGCCTTGGGATCCTTGGTGCCGGTGCTGGCCCACAGCAGCCGCTGCGAGCGCGCGCCGAAGTTGAGGAGCCTCAGCCAGCGGTCGGAGCCGAGCACCTCGCGGTAGGCTTTGTAGATGCGTTTGGACATCGCGATGCCGAGGCGATCGTGCAGCGCTGGCGGCACTTTCTTCGCCGCCGCGACGTCCCATCGGCTGACGAACACGGAGGCGACCGAGCCGACGTGCGGGTTGAGGCCGGCCGCCACGCGGCGCTCGATACCGCGAATGTAGGCCTCAGCCGCCGCGAGATACTGCTCGCGCGAGAACAACAGCGTCACGTTGATCGGCACGCCCGCGAAGATCGCCTCTTCGATCGCCGGCACGCCCTCGCGAGTTCCGGGAATCTTCATGAAGAGGTTCGGACGCGCGCCGCGCGCGGAGAGTTGTTTCGCCGCATTGATGCTGCCGGCCGTGTCGTACGCGAGCTTGGGCGAAATTTCCAGCGAGACCCATCCGTCGACTCCGTTGGTCCGGTCGTGCACGGGGCGAAAGAGGTCGGCGGCGCGCGTCAGGTCTTCGAGCGCGAGTTCGAAGAACAGCGCCTCGCCCTCCTTGCGAGCGGCGGTTTTTTCCCGAATCGCCGCGTCGTAGTCGTTGCTGTTCTTGATCGCCTGGTCGAAGATGCTCGGATTGGAGGTCAGGCCGGTGATCGACAACTCATCGATGTAGCGCTTGAGCCCGCCGCCGGTAAGCAGCGCCCGCGTGATGTTATCCAGCCAGAGACTCTGGCCAGCCTCGTGCAGTTTTTGTGTCGCTTTCATAATTCCTCCCGCTCCTGGTCCGGCGCGCGACGCGCTGGAACAGGGCGAACTGAGTCGCTCAAGTTTGGGTCGGCTTGACCCGAACGGTTCATAACTTCATTTTCAACTTACGCGTCTTCATTTCAACTCACGTCAACTCACGCGGGCGGGTTGTGCCAGCCGCCGACTTCCGCGGTCAGCTGCGCGGCTTTGGCCGGACCCCAGGTGCCCGGCTGATATTCCAGCACCGCAGTGGCGTCGCCCAAAATCGGCTGCACGATCGCCCACTGCGCCTCGACTGCGTCCTGGCGCGTGAACAACAGATGGTCACCCGCCATAGCGTCACCCAGCAGCCGCTCGTAGGCTTCCATCTCTTCGCCTTCGGGCCGTTGCACGAGTTTGAGTTCCGTGGCTTCGGAATCCATGTGCTCACCGGGACGCTTGACCTGTGCGCCGACGGCGATTATCACGTCGGGGCCCAGGCGGAAACGAAAGTAGTTCGCATCCTCCGGACTAAGCTTGCGCAGCGGCGGCCGCTTGAGCGTCACCCTCACCTCGGTGGCGGTCACCGGCATACACTTGCCGGCACGGATGAAGAACGGCACGCCTTCCCATCGCCATGAATCGATATGCAGGCGCACGGCCGCGAAGGTCTCGACCGTCGAGCCCGATTTGACGCCTGGCTCCTTGAGATAGCCACTGAACTGTCCGCGCACGAGGTCATCGGGATCCAGCGGCAGGATCGAACGGAAGACCTTGACCTTCTCGTCCTGGATCGACTCGGGATACGTGGTCAGCGGCGGTTCCATCGCCAGGTATGCCACGACCTGGAGCAGATGATTCTGCACCACGTCGCGGATCGCGCCGTTGGCGTCATAGAAAGCGCCGCGGCCCTGTACGCCAAAACTCTCGGCCATCGTGATCTGCACGCTCTCAACGTAGCGCCGATTCCAGATCGGCTCGAGAAAGGAATTGGCAAAACGGAACAGTACCAGGTTCTGTACCGGCTCCTGGCCGAGATAGTGATCGATACGAAACACGGCGGACTCGTCAAAGACCTTGTGCAGCGTTACGTTGAGGGCCTGCGCCGAGGGCAGATCGTGCCCGAATGGCTTTTCGAGGATCACTCGTCCATCGCGCGCGCACCCGGAAGAGCCAAGATTCTCGACCACGGTCGCAAACAGACTCGGGGGAATCGCCAGGTAGTGCGTCGGATGCTTCGCGCCGCCCATTGCCTTGAGCAGCGCCGTATACGTCGATGCGTCCTGGTAGTCGCTATCGATATAGCCCAAGCGCGCGACGAGCCTCCTGAAGGCCTGATCGTCGACGCCGCCGCCATGCTTCTCGATACTCTCTTTGGCGCGGGCGCGCAGTTGATCGAGATTCCAGCCCGACTTCGCCACCCCGATCACTGGAAATTCCAGATGGCCGCGCCGCGCCATCGCGTGCAACGCCGGGAAAATCTTCTTGTAGGCGAGGTCGCCGCTGGCGCCAAAAAACGCCAGTGCATCGGAGTGCGGGGCCCCGGTGTTCATGACTTCTTCTCCACGTGGCCGCCGAACTCGTAGCGCATCGCCGACAGCATCTTATCGGCGAAGTCGGCCGCGCCTCGCGAGCTGAAGCGCTCGTACAGCGCCGCCGTCAGCACCGGCGCCGGCACTCCTTCATCGATCGCCGCATCGACGGTCCATCGCCCCTCGCCCGAATCCGAGACCCGGCCGGCAAACTTCGCCAATTCGGGATCGCCCGCCAGCGCATCGGCCGTCAGGTCGAGCAGCCACGAGGCGATCACACTGCCGCGGCGCCAAACCTCGGCAATGTCGGTGAGGTTGAAATCGTACTGGTAGAGTTCCGGATCGCGCAGTGGCGTGGTCTCGGCGTCAGCCACGTGCTGCTGCTTGCCGACGTTGGCATGACGCAGGATGTTCATTCCTTCCGCGTACGCGGCCATCAAACCGTACTCGATTCCGTTGTGCACCATCTTGACGAAATGACCGGCGCCGTTGGGCCCGCAATGCAGGTAGCCGTGCTCGGCGGTGGTCGGGGCGGCTTTCTCGCGTGCGGCGGTGCGTGGCGCCGAGTCGAGCGGCGGTGCGAGCGTGGCGAAAATCGGATCGAGATGTTTCACGATTTCGGGCTCGCCGCCAATCATCTGGCAAAACCCGCGCTCGAGCCCCCATACGCCGCCGCTGGTGCCGGAATCGACGTAGTGGAGGCCCTTAGCACGCAATGCTTTGGCGCGGCGAAGATCATCCACATAGTAAGAGTTGCCGCCGTCGACAAGGATGTCGCCCGGCTCGAACCTGCCCGAAAGGTCAGCAAGCGTTTTCTCGACCACCGCCGCCGGCACCATCATCCACGCCACCCGCGGCTTCTTGAGCTTCGCTTTGAAATCATCCAACGAAGACGCGCCGATCGCACCCTCCTTGGCCAGTGCCTTTACCGCATCGGCACTGACGTCGAAGACCACGCACTCATGACCACCGCGCAGGAGACGGCGCACCATGTTGGCGCCCATCCTGCCCAGACCGACCATACCCATCTGCATTGCTATCGCTCCTTGGATCATAGTTCGCTCGCCGGCGAAGCGTTGGAATGAAAGTCCTTTGGCGAGCCATTAACGCGAAGATGTGCTGCAACTAACAGTATGCACTGCCTCGGCTCTCATAAAGAACACGGCCGCACCTTTTCGCGGGCAGGGTTCCAGCCGCCGAAGGCATTATGGTGGACCGACCCGCGCGGCCGCGTTGGTGGGGAATTGCGCGAACGATACCGCCTATGGGCTCGCACTCAGAAAATCGTGAATCGTGTTATCTCGACGACCACCCTAGCCATACATACATGCTGGTTCTTCTATTTTGGGATTGCCCGCCCCTCAAAACACGTCACAGATTCCCCTTCTTCTACCTCGACACAAAATTATTGCGTAATTTAGGCTAAATTTGCCAAATTAAAGCGATTTATGCTAATCTACTCTCTATGAGGTCGTTGTCGTGCAAGTGGTGGCAAAGGTCACTTTTGTGGCCCTAGAGGAGAGAGGAGGTTATTGGCATGAACTTGAAATGTGGAATTTTGGCAAAGGCGCGAAAATCCAACCTGGGCCAGACGTTCACGGAATATTCGATCATCCTTTTGTTAGTCGCCGTCGCAGCTTATTCTGCCTACGCGGGATTGGGTTTCGGCGTCAAAAGCTTTGCGGGCAACGTCGTTACGTTCATCGCCACGGCAGTGGCTGCTCTTTAGGGGGGCGCGTAGCGATCGAGCGCCGGGGTCCGCTTCACGACTCTATATGGCATCCGGCAGCTTCACGGGGACAGTAGCTGGGTAGCGATAAGAGAAGAGATGGCGGACCGAATGTTGGAGGCCGGAGTTTTTCTCCGGCCTTTTTTCTTTTGGCTCAAAGAGTCTTTCGAAAAAGCGCTTTTCGTAAGTCCGTCCAGCTGCATGAAGATCCGGTCGGCGATGCATCTGAATAATTCCGCGGGGTCATCGTCGAATATTTCAGGCGCGGATTTTTTTGGCGGTCATCGCCGCCGCGCCGCGGTTGCTTACTCCTCCCGGCAGCCGAAGTGAGGTACGCCGCAAGGCGGACCACGAACAGGCGGGCATCGGGGAGCCTCCCCCCTCCCACGATGCCCGCCGTTCCTTTGTCCGGCGGCAGCAATCAACTGTTCTTAGTTTCGAAATTCACCCGGTGCCTTTTTTATAGCGCGCCGTCTGTTTTCCAGCCCGGCGCGATCAAGTTTGTTTGGTTTTCGCGCGACGCTTCTTGACAGCGCGGGAGCCGCCACGGCATAGCTGGATGCTTGATGTGGCAGAAAAGATGTTTGGTGATCGCTCCGTTTTTGGCTTTCGTGATAACGACGCTGTTGCTCAGTTGCGGGGGAAGCTCCAACAATACGGCGCCAATTGCCACGTCGACGCCGATAACCATCATAGCGGTGCGGGTTTGCGCCCAAGCTCCATCGACTGGCGCCGCGTGCACGCAGGCGACATCTGCCGAGGTCGCTCTCAGTACATCGAAATTCCAACTCTACGCTCAGGGTGAATTCAGCTCCAACGGGGTCAGCTCTTTCAACGATATCTCGCCCTCGGCGAGTTGGTTCGTGAACAACAGTCTTCTCTTGAGCAACGGCTTGGGTTTTTTCACCTCGGGACCGGTCAAGGGATGTTCGTGCATAACGGCGGCCTCCGGGACGGTCGTTAGCCCGCCGGTGCTGATTGGGATTGGTCAATCTCCCTCGCTGTGCAGCCCCTGCCCTGCGTCTCCTCCTTCTTGAAAGCCTCACAGGGCATCGCGCCGACCTCGGAGCATCGCCGCGACGACATTGAGGAGCTGGGGCCCAGAGTTGAAAAGTTATCCACTATGAGGCGTTTGGGGGAGATTTGACACCGCTCGGACGGGCCGATAGGGTCTAATTCTCCTGAGGATTTTGCGGTAATGGAACGACAGGCCCGGCGCGCTCAAGTGTTGCGCCACGCCAAGCGGATATTCGCGCGCAAAGGCTATCATCGGACCAATGTCGCTGATATCATCGCCCGCGCTCGCATCGCGCGAGGCACCTTCTACCTCTACTTTCAAAACAAGAAGGTTCTTTTCGAGGAACTTCTCGCCCAAGTGCTAACCGAGCTTTCACGCCGCATCCAGCGTCTGCGTCCGGACGAGCCCGACCCGGTCAATCAACTCCGCGACAACCTCAAGCGGGTGATGAATTTCGTGCTGGCGGAACGCGAATTGACCGACATCCTGCTCAACCATTCAGTTGGTTTTGATCGCGACCTCGACTTAAGGATTCTGGAATTCTATCAGCGTATCGCCGACGCCATTCAGCGCTCCCTGGACCTGGGAGTGCAGATGAATATGGTACGTCCCTGCGACACGCGGATTGCGGCCTTTTGCATCCTGGGAGGAATCAAGGAAGTGGTCGGCCAGATCGCACGGCGGCGTCCGCGTGAGATCGATTCGCTGGTCGAGGAGATTCTGGCCTTTGGACTGGGCGGCGTCGGGCGCCCGGAGTTGCTCGAAGAGGCCCGCCGGCGCGGCGAATTGCAGGTCCCGGCGCGCACTATTTCTGGCTCTAAAGTAGAATGACATGTCAGTTTACGTAACCAGAGCGGGACGCCCCTCCCGCGGCAAAGCCAAGGCCTGCGCCTTCTACGATCTGGACGGCACGCTGGCCGGGCTCAACCTGCTCCACGCCACCGCCTTCTTCATGACCAACCTGGGTGAGTGGAGTGGCCGCGCCGGCTATCTCGCCCGGCTTGCGCTCAGCCTTCCGTTGCTCTACATGGCCGAGCGTGACGACCGCCGCCTGCTCAACATGAAGCTGTTCGAGGCCTATAAGGGCGTCTCGCGCGATCGCCTGTGGGAACTCGGCGGCGAGTACTGCGAACGCGTGCTGATCCGCCATCTCTACCCGCACGCGATCGAAATGCTGGAGGCTAATCGCGCCGTGGGCATCGAGCCGGTGCTAGTGACCGGGTCACCCGATTTCCTGGTGGAACCGCTTGCGCGCCACCTCAAGATTAAACACTTCGCCGCCAATCGCCTGGTCTACAGCCGCGGACTCGCGACGGGCAGGATGCTGGAGCCGGTGATGGCGGGTTCAGAGAAATCGGCGTGGTGCGAAAGCTTCGCTGCGCAGCAGCGAATCAATATGGCCGCGTGCTGGGGGTACGCCGATTCATATTACGACCTGCCTTTTCTCTGCGCGCTGGGGCATCCGGTGGCCGTGAATCCCGACCGCCGCCTGCTCGCAGCCGCGCACAACCGCAAGTGGCCAATTGTTCGTTTCAGCCATGACGCCGGGTCGGGCCGCGAAGACGCGGCGGACGGCGGGTGGCTGCTGGACTGGCTGGGGAGAGCTACGGATGGCGCGACCGGAAGGTAAGCTCAAAGAGCTGAAGACCGCCGAACTCAGGCACGAGCCCGGCGCGCGCCGTGACCTGGTGGTCACGCTCAACCGGCGCTCGGCGCCGCGCCTCATCGCCTATGGCGACGACTTCTGGTACGAGAAGCTGCCCGCCGGCACGCGCGTGATCTATCCGCCGCCGCCGCTGGAGCCGCTGGCCGATCCCGATGCCGCGATTCGCTACGCGCTTCTGCGCCCCGAAAACGCCGACCCGCTGTTCGCCCAGCTCAATCCCAACATGCGCGTCACCATCGCGATCGACGACATCAGCCTGCCGTTGCCCCAGATGCGCCGGCCCGATATCCGCGAGCGCGCGCTCAACATCGTGCTGCAGACGCTGGCCGACTATGGGGTCGACGACGTTCATCTAATCGTCGCGACCTCGCTGCATCGCCGAATGACCGAGGCCGAGATTCGGCGCATGGTGGGTGAGCGCGCGTTCAAGCAATTCTGGCCCGAGCGGCTGTACAACTTCGACGCCGAGAATCGTGCCGAAATCGCGATGCTCGGCAAGACCGATCATGGCGAAGAGGTCTGGCTCTCGCGGCGCGCGGCCGAGTCCGACCTGTTGCTCTATCTCAATATCAATCTGGTTCCGATGGACGGCGGCCACAAATCGGTCGCGGTCGGCCTCGCTCCCTATCAGAGCCTGCGCCACCATCACAATCCCGCAACGCTGCGACAGTGCAACTCATACATGGACCCGACCCGCTCGGCGCTGCACAACTCGGCCAACCGGATGGGCCGGCTGGTCAACGAGCACGTCAACGTCTTCACCATCGAGACCGCAATCAACAACCAGATGTACGGCGGGATGCTCGATTTCCTGCAAAAGAACGAAGACCGCTTTTCGGATTGGGACCGGATGCGCCTGAAGGGTTTTCGCTGGACGCTCGGCAACATGTCGGATTCGATGCGCCGCCAGGTGCTCAACCAATACGCCGCGCCCTATTCGATGACCGGTGTATGGGCCGGCGAGACCGACGCGGTGCATCGCAAGGCGCTGGCCCGCGTGTTCCAGCAGTATGCGGTGCCGGTCAAGGGCCAGTCCGACGTGCTGATCGTCGGCGTCCCTTACGTCTGTCCGTACAACGTGAACTCGGTGATGAATCCAGTGCTGGTGCAGTGCACCGGCCTCGGCTACCTGTTCAACATGTTCCGCGGCAAGCCGCTGGTACGCGAAGGCGGCACCGTGATCATCTGCCATCCGCTGCGCGATCAGTTCCATCCCGAGCATCATCCAAGTTACATCGAGTTCTTCCATCGCTGCCTGCGCGAGACCACCGACGCCACTGAACTGGAGCGCAACTTCGAGGCCGAGTTCGCGCGCAATCCGACCTACGTTCACATGTACCGCTACGGCCATGCCTACCACGGCGTGCATCCGTTCTACATGTGGTACTGGGGCGAGCCGGCCCGTCAGCACGTCGGACGGGTGATCGCGGCTGGATGCGAGGAGCCGGAAGTCGCAACGCGCATGGGATGGGAATCCGCCGACACGCTGGACGAGGCGATCGCGATGGCGACGTCGGATCTGGGGCGCTCGGCCAGTATCACCTATCTCCACTTACCGCCGCTGGTGATAGCCGATGTCGAATAGCAATGGAACTAACGGCAACGCCGCACGCACCGCGATGGCGCCGCTCGAACAGACCCTGCGCCGCCGCCGCATCCTGCTCACCGGCGCGACCGGCTTTCTCGGCAAGGTCTTCCTCTCGCTGCTCCTGCGCTGGCATCCGGAGGTCGAGCGCGTCTATCTGCTCATCCGCGGCGACCGGCGCCTCGCGCTTAGTCGTTTGCGCCGCGAAATTCTCGATTCGCCCGTCTTCGGTCCGTTGCGCGAACATCTGGGCGACCGCTTCGACCGCTACGTCGAAGAAAAACTCACCGTGCTCTGCGGCGACATTACGGAGGAGGATCTGGTTTCCGAAGGCGACGCGCCCGGCCGCGGCGAGATCGACGCCGTGGTGCATTGCGCCGGGCTGGTCAATTTCGAGGCCTCGCTGGAAAAATCGCTCTCGGTCAACACCACGGGGGTCGCCCATGTGATCGAGTTCTGCCGCAAGCGCGGCGCAGCCCTGCTTCACGTTTCTACCTGCTACGCCGCGGGCAATGCCGACGGTCATCGTTTCGAGGACGACACGCCGGTCGACTGGTGCCCCAACGGCCGGCGCAACTTCACGCTGCGGCGCGAGATTCGCGACGCGCTCGCCGCCGTCGCCCGCGTGGAAGCTGAATCCCACGACCAGGTGCGCCAGGCCGACGAGCTTCACGTGGTCAACGCCGACCCCGACGGCGGTGACGCCCATGAAGCCGCGGCTCAGCGCTGGCGCAAGCGATGGGTCGAGGAGCGGCTGAAGGAGATCGGCCTGGAGCGCGCGCGTCGATGGGGATGGCCCAACACCTACAGCTACAGCAAGAGCCTCGGCGAACAGTTGGTGTTCGCCGCGCAGGACTCGATCGCGGCGACCGTTGCGCGTCCCTCAATTATCGAGAGCGCCCTTCGCGATCCGTTCCCGGGATGGAACCAGGGCGTCAACACCAGCGCGCCGCTGACTTATCTTTCAGGCCGCGGCTATCGCTTCTACCCGGCCAAAGGCGAACTGGTGCTCGACATCATACCGGTCGATCTGGCGGCGCACGCGATGATTCCGATTCTTGCGGCGCTGCTCGCCGGGCGCCACAAACCTATCTACCAGCTCTGCACCTCGGACGTGAATCCGCTGCCGATGCGCCGGCTGGTCGAGCTCACCGGGCTCAGCAACCGCCGCGAGCATCGCCGGGTCGGCGGCCCGATGGGCCGCTTCGCGCCACATCTTGAGGCGGTAGTCGTTTCGCAAAGTACCTACGAACTCGCGAGCCAGACGCTGCCCGAGTTGCTCAAGAAAGGCGCCGGAGCCGCGCGCACCCTGCTTGGCGAGGATTCCGAACGGGCGAAAAAATTTGAACAAGGGGTCGAGAAGTTTGGCGCCAATACCGCGATGGCGCGCGAGCTGGTCGAAGTCTATCGACCGTATATCCAGGAGCTGGTTTACACCTTCCACGGCACCAACATTCGCGCGCTCTACAAGTCGCTCGCGGCGGCCGACGCCGAACATCATCCCTACGCGCCCGAGCGCGTCGATTGGGCGGATTACTGGATCAACGTGCATTTGCCGGGGCTGCGCCGGCACATCTTCAGCTCGCTCGATCTTCACACGCGCGGCCGCCCCACGGCTCCGGCGCGTCATCGTACGCTGACCGAGATGCTGGACCGCGCCGCCGAGCGTTACGGCTCGCGGCCGGCGCTGGTCGCGCGCCCGCCCTCGGGCGAGCGTGTCACGACGACCTACCGCGAGTTGCGCGACAGCTCGCATCGCGCCGGACTGCTGCTCGGGATGCGTGGGGTCAAGACCGGCGACCGGGTGCTGCTCATCGGCGAAAACTCCCCCGAGTGGGTGCTCGCGTACTTCGCGATTCTCGCCGCCGGCGCCGTCGCGGTGCCGCTGGACCATCTGATTTCGCCCGAGGAGCTCGCGCCGATCTGCCGCATCGCCACGCCTGCGGCGGCGCTGTGCTCGGCGGACGTAGCAAAACGCCTGGGCAATGCACTGGCCGAGATGGACGGCGACATCGTCGAGCTCGAGTTTACGGAACTAAGCCGTCCGTTCGTCCTCAAGGGACGGCCTGACGCGCGGCCCGCCCCCGAGCGCAAGACGCTCGCTTCCATCGTCTTCACCTCGGGCACCACCGGTGCGCCCAAGGGCGTGATGCTGACGCACGGGAATTTCGCCGCCGAAGTGGCGATGCTCGCACGGGTCTTTACGCTCGATTCGTCTGACGTGGTACTCTCGCTGCTTCCGCTCCATCACACCTTCGAATTTACCTGCGGGATGCTGTTGCCGCTCGCGCTCGGCGCGACCGTGGTCTATCCGCTCGGCGTGGACGCCGCTAGCCTCGCGCGTACACTGGCCGACGTGCGGCCGACGGCGGTGGTCGGAGTGCCCGCGCTGTGGGAAGCGGTTCATCGCCGCATCGTTGATGGTGTCGAAGCGCAGGGGCCGTTCCTCCACGCGCTGTTCGATCGGCTGCGCGATCTCAACCGCAGGTTCGATCGCGAATGGGGTCTCAACGCCGGCGCGATGCTTTTTCGCCAGGCCCATACCGCGCTTGGCGGACGGCTGCGGCTCGCCGTGAGCGGTGGGGCCGCGCTACCTCAGCGCGTCGCCAGCTTTTTCAATGACCTGGGCATCCGGCTGCTTGAAGGATACGGCCTGACCGAGGCGGCGCCCGTGCTGAGCGTCGCGCGTCCGGACGAGCCGATGGCTCCCGGGTCGGTCGGCAAGCCGCTCAACGGGGTCGAGATAAAGCTCGCCTCCAGCGGCGACGGCGCGGTGGGCGAAATCCTGGCGCGCGGGCCGAACGTGATGGCGGGGTACTACCACAACAAGGCCGCCACCGACGAGGTGCTGCACGACGGATGGCTGCGCACGGGCGATCTCGGCCGCCTCGACGAAGACGGACGGCTCTATATCGTGGGCCGCGCCAAGGACGTGATCGTCGATTCCGGCGGCAACAATATTTACATCGACGAACTCGAAGAGGTTTATGGCCATTCCTCGTATATCAAGGAACTTGCGATCGTAGGCTTGAAAGTTGGCCAAGGTGAGCAGGCCGCCGCGTTAGTCGTGCCCGCCTACGCGCGCGGAGAAAGCCGCCGCGCCGTCGAAGATAACCTGCGCACCCATTTTGAGAAAGTCGGCGCCGGACTCAGCCCGCACAAACGTATCCGCATCCTGCGCTTCACCGACGCCGAGCTTCCGCGCACTCGCACGCGCAAGGTCATACGCCTCGAGGTCGCAAAAACGCTGGAGCGGATGCTCGAAACCCACGCCCAGGAGCGCGCGGCAGTCAGCTCCGAGGTCGAACCGTGGCTCGCCCAGGCGCTGGCGCAGGTCTCCAGCGGCATCGAGAGCATCACGCCCGCGACCCGGCTCATCGAGGACCTCGGCCTCGACTCGCTGGCGATGGCCGAGCTGGCCGAGCATATCGCAGCGCATGCCGAACGCGAGCTGAGCCCTGCGCAGCTCGGCGATCTCCGCACCGTCGATGATCTGCAACGCGCCGTGGGCCAGGGACAGAACCGCCCTCGCCTGCCGTCGTACGCGCGCTTTGCGGAGCCGTTCACTCCGGCCCTGCCCGGCGCGCTCAAGCGCCTGGGCGAAGCGGCGTTTCGTGGCGCCCAGCGCCTCGCGTTCGACGGATGGTTGCGGCCGCGCGTACTGGGGCGCGGCAACGTTCCCGCCAACCGCAATTTCCTGGTGGTGGCCAATCACGCCAGCCATCTCGACTTCGCGCTCGCCAGCTATGCGCTGGGCGCGCCGGGCCGCGAACTGGTCGTGCTCGCCGCCAAGGATTATTTCTTCAATACCAATGCGCGCCGTTTCGTGGTCAGCAACTTCACCCGCCTCATTCCGTTCGATCGCGAGCGCGCCCAGCTCGACTCGCTCGACGACGCCATAGACGAACTCGAAGCCGGCCGCAGTGTGCTGATGTTTCCCGAGGGCACGCGCTCACCCGACGGCGCAATCCATGAATTCAAAAGCGGCGCCGGCTACCTGGCGCTGCGCGGCGGATGTGACGTGCTCCCGGTCCGCATCAGCGGAACTTATGAGGTTCTGGGCAAAGGCAGCATCATCCCCCATCGCCGCCCGGTCGAGGTCCGAATCGGTCGCGTCATTACCAATGCCGAGTTGCGCGCGCTCGCTGACAATGCCGAGGGCACCGGCGCCTATCGCAAGCTCGCCGACGCGATGCGCGCCGCGGTGCTGGAACTGGGAGAGCGGATACTTTCCTCAGGCACAGCCAAGCGCACACGGCGCACGCACGCCGCGCCCGGCGGCGATGGCGGCGGCGCCGCCGAAGCCCCGGCCGAAACCGCTCCGCCGGCGGACGCGGCGCCCGAGGAGCCGCGGACCGCAAGTCGGCCGCGCCGGAACTCCGCACGCGCCAATCGGCGAGCCAAGGGCTGAGCGCGCGCGTCATCAGCCCAGGCGCCGGCGCCCCTGTGGACCGCTGCATTTTCAGCGGTTAGCAGGTTCGCGCCGATGAGCTAAGCTGAGAGTCGACGGACGCACGAGGGTGCCGCGGCGACCGCGCATCGTCACCGGAGCGCGCACCTTCGTCAAACGATGGATTGGTTCAGCAAACGCCCCGATCATCAGAGCCACGTGGCGCGAAACCGAGGCCGTCCCTCAGTCACCGAAATTTCTCCTGGCCTGCTGGTTGGCGAATTTCCTCGTCCTGAGGACATCGCCTGGCTCAAGTCGGAGTTCGGCGTGACCGCCATCCACAATCTCCAGGATGACGAAGACTTGACGCTCAACGGACTGCGCGAGCGCGAGCTTGCGGAGGCGTGCCGCTTGAGCGAGATGAAATTCGTCCGCACACAGATCCAGGATGGCAGTGCGGACGCGATGGCCGAGCGGCTCGACGATACGTTGGAGGCTCTTGCCAGCCTCATCGGCGATGGCGAGCGGGTTTACCTGCACTGCAATGCGGGTCTCAATCGCGCGCCGACGCTGGCGATCGCGTACTTGCGCGCGCATGGCAAAATGTCACTCGACGAGGCCTGCGCCCACGTCAAGGCGCGTCGCACCTGCGGCCCATTCATGACGATTTTGGAGGACTACTTCGGACCGCGCCATCACAAGCCCGGCCAATGAGCCGGTTGCGCGGACGAGCCGCGACGCAGCGACGCGCGCGCGCGAGCGCTGGCTGCGGCTTTGCGCCTGGGGCGTGCATCTATACACCGCGCTCGGCGCGATCGCCGGCCTGGTTTCAATCGATTGCGCCGCGCGCGGCGATTTTCGCGCGAGCTTCATCGCGATGGCGGTCGCCACCGCGATTGATTCCAGCGACGGTCCGCTCGCGCGCCTGCTCGAAGTGCGCCGGCGCATCCCGCACTTCGACGGCGCATTGCTCGACAACATCGTCGACTACCTGACCTACGTGCTCGCTCCGGTCTTCTTGATGCTGCGCGCGGGAATTCTCGAGCCTGGGCTCGGCGGATTTCTCGTCGGCGGCTTTGCGATGCTGGCAAGCGGCTACGGCTTTTGCCATGTCGAGGCCAAGACCGACGATCATTACTTCCGCGGTTTTCCTTCGTACTGGAACCTGGTCGCGTTTTACCTCTATTGTCTTGGCGTCGGCACGCTCGCCGGCACGATCGTCGTTGCGGTGTTCGCGGTGATGGTGTTCGTGCCGATCAAATACATCTATCCGAACCGTACTGGGCCGCTGCGTGCCGTTACTCTAACGCTGGCGATCGCCTGGGGGATAGTCACGCTCGCGCTGCTGGCCGAGTTGCCCGCTAATCATCCCGTATTACTCTTCGCATCGCTGTCGTTCATCACTTATTACCTGGTCGCCTCGTTCATCCTGCACGCGCGCGCGGCGCTGAAACTTCGGCGTTACCGGTCCGGCGGCGCGGGGCAACATTGATGACTGGGTCGAGGGGCGGGCCGCATGGTTTCGACCAAGCCGCGGCGCCGAAAAGCGCACGATGGCTCCAGGCGGCCGACGGCGACGCGCCGGTATTGCTGATTGCTCCCCACGGCGGCCAGGCCGGCCCGGCCACGCGAGCGCTGCTCAATCCCAAGGTCAACGATCTCTACACCGCCGACATAACGCACGAGTTGGCGCAGCGCCTCGGCGCAGGCGCGTTCATCAATTCCGGAATGGATCGCAACCGGCTCGACCTCAACCGTCTAAGCCAGGTGATGAGCGAGGCGCCGTGGATGCTCGAACTTATCGCCGCGCGCCTGGAGCGAATCGTCGCGCAGCACGGCCGCGCCGTGGTCTTGTTGATTCACGGATGGAACGTTATCGAGCCGCGCGTCGACGTCGGCATCGGAGTCAAATCGGCCAACGGGGCGCTGCTGCCCGCATGCGGCGCGCACGTATCCGCCAGTGATGGTTTCGTAAACGGGCCGCTGGTCGACTTTTTCGAAGTGCTCGGCCGTAGCGGTATCGAGCCCACCTTCGGCCTGCGCTATCCGGGAGCCGGTGCCAACAATCTGCTGCAGGCGTTCACTCAGCGTCATGCGTCGAGCTCGATCGGTACGCTGCGGCGTCTATCCACACTCAACGCGCGCGGCGTACTGGAGGCCGTACAACTGGAACTTTCAGTGGCGCTGCGGATGCCCGGCCGCTTCCGCACCAAAACCATCGCCGCAATCGCCGAGTCGTTCGCGCGATGCGATCTCGTGGCCGCCGCGTCGACAACCAACGGCGCCAAGGCCACGAGCCGCATCGAGATCGTGCGCATGGCTGAGTTTCCCGCGCCGCCGCCTCCTCGAAGCGTGCCGCAAACGTCCGCCGGACCATTGCGCGTCGGACTGGAGTTTTACGATTCGTCGACGCACATCGGCGCGATGGCGAGTTTCGATCTTGGCTCGGGCGCCGCCGGCGCGCGCGTGATGGTGATGCTGGGCCGCGAGCGCATCGCGCTCTTCACGGCCGAGGGGCGCGTCGAGCGTACCGCCGAGAGCCTGACGCTGGGTCCGCTGGCTTTGCGAATTCGCGAGGGGCGCCTGCATTTCGAGTTTGCCGGACCGGCGGTGGTGGTTGATGACGGACGAGCCTATCTAAGCGTCGAACACGCCCTCGCCAAGGCTGCGCTATATGAGTCGATGGCGCTTCAGGCGGAGTTCGACACCTTGTCGGCGAAGAGCGCGCAGTCAGAATTGCAGACCGAAACGCTCATCGAATCAATAACTCGTCCGGAGGATGCCGGCCAGGGTGTCTTCGGCCGCGTCACCGGCCATTTCTCAATCACCGGAGAAAAACGTCGGATTCAGGCCGTTGCCCGAGTCGGGCGCTCGCTCATCGGAATCGGCAGCGGCGCCTTTAAAGAGCGTCGAATGATGTGGGCCGTGCTGCCCGACGAAGCGTCGCCGCACGCCGTAGAAGCGCGCACGCTAATCGACCATGAAGCCGTGGCGCGGGCAAGTTCGCGGGTGCTCGATCGCGGGCGATGGGGCGTCGCCAGCCTCGAGCGGCTTAAGTTCACTGCCGCCGCGCCCAGACGCCCGCCGCAGCGAATCAGCGCCATACTGCGGCGGATCGATGACGGCCACGCGCTTGCGCCCCAAATCATGATTGACGGCAGGGTCCACAGCTTCGTGATGCTGTCGCGGCCGGGGCCCGCGCAGAGCCGAATCTTGACCTCACTTGGTTTCGCCACATTTCGCGTCGGAAATCATAGCGGAGGTCATAGCGGAAACCTTCCCGGAGATCTTCACGGCGCCGGGATGTTCGAATACTCGCACCGTATCTCGCTTGCACCGGCTGCGGGGGTGGATCTTCCCGACGCGGTAGATCTAGCCGACGCTGATAACGGCGAAAGCTAGCGGCCTCAGGCGGGCTCTTCGGTAACGAGCGGCGGCGGTGAAGGTGCCGCCGCGGCGACGGCGGTGCGCCGTGTGATCTCCTGTTCCAGTGTGGTGGCAATCGCCGCGAACTGCTTGGTCAGCGGCGCTTCGGGATATTCCCGCAGGAATAGCGCGCCGCGTTCGGCGCAATCCGCCAGCCGCGGATCGAATGGAAGCCGTCCGAGAATCGGCGCCCCGACCGTTTGCGCCAGGCCCGGGAAGTTGCCTTGCGGAAAGAGCGGCCGTACGGTGTGGCAACTGTCGCAGTTGAAGCCGAGCATGTTTTCGATAAGCCCGAGCACCGCGATCTTGTCGTGTGCGATGATCTTGAGCGCGTCGTGAGTCGCACGCACGCAGGCTTCGGATGGGCGCGTAACCATTACAATGCCGGTGAGTTCGATCACTTCGGCCAAGCAATGCAACGACGAGAGGCCCGAGGCAAGGTCGATAAGCATCAGATCGAGCGGCCCGAAGCGCGCTTCGATCAGGCGGCGCAGCGCGCCACGATGGTCGATCTCGAGCGAGCCGGCGCCGTTTTGCGCTACTGCCGGCGCCGGCGTCTCATCGCCCTCGACGAAACTGAACGCCGCCGGCTCGCCGTCGGCCAACTGGCTCGAGGCAACCACGCGGATTCCCAGCGGACCCGAAGCGGGATCGATCTCCTCGCCGGGCGCGAACCGCCGAAGCGGCTTCAGCCCGAGCATCCCCAGCAGACAGGGCGAGTTCAGGTCGGCATCGACAATCGCCACCTTGCGCCCGGCCAGCGCCAGCGCGGCCGCGACATTGACGCAGATTCCGCTCTTGCCGACCCCGCCCCTGGCGCTGGCAAAAGCGACAACCGCACGCACGCCGGGCGGCTTTAGGATTGCCGCCGCTCCATTGTCTGTCGTAATGCCGGCGGGCGCCCTGTCAGAGGACGCCTCGCGAAAGATTCTTGTCCTCAATTATACCTTCCCAGGTAGATACCGGCCGGGCCTACATTCTGCCCGGCACACACATCCCGCCAAGCGGCACGCTGAAGGATCGCACACTCCCGTGCCAACCATCCGGCCCGTGCCCCTACAGAACTAGAATGCCCGTCGATCGAGCGGGGGTAAAGATGCTTTGCCAAGGCTCATCTATCGATGCGCGTTTTGGCTCATTGCGGTTCCACCCGCCAGGCATAGTCAACGTCAGGCCTGCCTGCAGGCCTTCGTAGTTTTGTGTTACCTGCGTGACGCGATCGGGGTTCTAGGGAGTCTCTTCGTCCGCGTCGGTCGACCCGAGCTTGCGATAGGTGTTGCGCTCGTCGTCGAAGCGGCGCTGCGACTTGGCCTCTTTTTCCTGATCCTGCTGACAGTCGCGGCATAACCGCGTAAACGGCAGCGCCAGCAGGCGCTCCTCTGCGATCTCGAGTCCGCACGACTCGCAAACGCCGTAAGAGCCGTCGTCGAGCCGGCCGAGCGCGTCGTCGACCTGCTTGATTTTCACCCGCTCGCGATCCGACAGGATGAAATTGATTTCCCGGTCGCGCTCTTCGGAGGCCAGGTCATAGGTATCCATGCCCTCGTCCTTGTTGGCCTCGCGCCCGGCGCGCAATTCGGAATCCAGTTCGCTGAGCAGCTTGGTCTTCATCTCTCCCAGTTGCTCGCGCATCTTCGCCAGAAACTTTTTCCTGTTCGTGGCTGCTGCTTTTTTCGGCATCGTTAGCCGCCCCTTATAATTGCGCCACCGCGCCTATGATCCGTCCGTGAAGGTCGTAGGTCGTCGCACGCTCGATACGCGCGCGGACGATCTCGCCCGGCTCGGCTTCGCCGCTGAGCAGGACCATACCGTCGATTTCGGGCGCCTGGGCTGAGGTCCGCGCGCGTAACCGCGTCGCGCGCCCCGGTGCCGCCCCTTCGACCATGACTTCAATTTCGCGGCCTACCAGGCCGCGGTTCTTTTCCAGAGAAATTTGCGCCGCCACCTCCATCAGTTCTGCCCGCCGGCGCCGCTTGACGCCTTCGGCAACCTGGTCCGCCAAACCGTGGGCCGCGGTATTTTCCTCGCGCGAATAAGTGAAGACTCCGACCCGGTCGAATTTCTGCTCGCGCACGAAATCGACCAGGGCTGCGAATGCCGCGTCGGTCTCGCCCGGGAATCCAACGATAAACGAGGTGCGCAGCGCCACGCCCGGGATCGCGGCGCGGACCCGCTCCAGCAGGCGGCGCAGCGCGTCAGCGGAGCGTTCGCGCTTCATCGCGCGCAGCATCGCGTCGTCGGCGTGCTGGAGCGGCATATCTATATAGTTAACCACCTTTTCGAGACTCGCGATCGCCGCGAGCAACTCATCGGTGACGAAATTCGGATAACAGTAGAGCAGCCGGATCCATCGGATACCGTCGATCGGCGCGAGGCGGCGGAGCAGCCCTGCCAGTGACGCGCGCGGCCTCAAGTCGCGGCCGTAAGCGGTAAGGTCTTGCGCGATCAGATTGATCTCGCGCACCCCGCTCGCCGCCAGCCGCTCGGACTCCTGCACCACGTCGTCGAGTGGGCGGCTCTCGTGGCGACCGCGAATGCGGGGAATGATACAGAAGGCGCATCGATGGTCGCAGCCCTCCGAAACTTTCAGGTAGGCGCTGAACGGGTCGCCGGTCCTGATTCGTGGCGCCTCGGCCGAGGGCAGCAGATGGGCGGCGCCGGTGTAAGGAATCGGCCGCAACTCGGGCCGTTCGCTGCGGCGCAGGAGTTCGGGAAGGTCGAGAAAATTGCCGGTGCCGACGAAGATGTCGACCTCGGGGAACTGTTCGCGCAGCTCGCTCCCGTAGCGCTGCGAGAGGCATCCTGCCACTACCAGCCGCTTGCCCGCTCCATTCTTCTTGACCTCGGCGGCCCCGAGAATGGCGTCGATCGATTCCTTCTTGGCCGGCTCGATAAACGCGCACGTGTTGACCAGCAGCACCTGCGCCTGCTGCGGGTCCATCGTGACTTCGAATCCCGCGCGCACGAGCGCCCCCAACATCAGCTCGCTATCGGCTGTGTTTTTGGGACATCCCAGGCTGATCAGGTGAACGCTTTCCATACTGGATAAAAATAGGGCTTATATGCATACTCTCCCCCGGCAACCGGCGCAATCGGGGTCCCGCGCAAGCACAGGGTTTCAGTTCTTTTGGGGACGAACGACGTCCGCGCCTTCGGGGACTGTGAACGCGAACAACGAGTCATCAAGTGCTACGTTGGTCCGAATATCGCTGAACCTTAGCTCGGTAACTCCGCCGATCTGGTTTGTCAGCTTAAACTTAACAATGTCGTAACTCTTCGGGTCGAGTCCCAGTTCCATCGTGTCGCCGCCGCTTTTGGGCACCAGAATCACATAAATCAATCCGTCGATGGACGATTCAGGCGGCAATGACACCTTGAAATCGCGGCGAATATTGCCCAAGCCGAGCAAGAAAGCGGTGGCGCTGCTCTTTAGCGCCTTGCTCACCGGCAACTCGACCACCTGGTTGAGGTCCTTTTCGTAGTCGTAGACGGTCGTGCCGTCGCTCACGACGGTTCCTTCAGACGGCGCGGCAAACTCCCAGCGCATCCGTCCCACCTTTCTGAAATAGACGGTTCCCTTGCGAGTCCGCGCCATGCCGCCGGGGCTGCTCAGCTGCTCGTCAAAATTAGCCTGCAGCGAGCGCGAGCAATCGTAACGCTGCTGCAAACGCGTAAGCGTCGTCTCCAGGCTGGGCGCCGAATCAGCGGCAGTGCTCGCCGGAATCGGTTTGCAGTGAGCAGCGGCCGTCACAACCGAACCAACTGACACGGCGGCGACGATAGCGGCCGCCGCCGCGGACAGCGCGAAGCGCAAAACCTTGTGCGGGCGGCGACCCGACCGTTGCAGTCTTTGCATTATGGGCATCTGACTCCAGTCTATAGGACGCAGCCGCGCCATCGAAGTTTCGTTGGGGCGATCGCGAAACTGTTATTGAATTTGCGGGCTAGTTGGCGTTACGCGATCGGACTTCGCGCGGGCGCATCCCGTCGCCCGGCGTCACCAGCCCCTCGCGTTCCATCTGCTCGACCATCCGGGCCGCCCGATTGTAGCCGATTCGCAGGCGCCGCTGGATCATCGAGACCGACGCCTGGTTGGTTTCGAGCACGATTCGCACCGCCTCGTCGTAGAGGTCGTCATGCTCGCCGCCGCCACCGTCCAGGCCGTCCTCCGACGGCGCCTTGGTCTCCAGAATTTCCATCTGGTAGTCCGGAGCGCCTTGGGCGCGGAGAAAATCGACCACCCGGCGAATCTCGGTCTCCGAAACGAACGGTCCGTGCAGGCGGCGCAATTTCGCGCTGCCCGGCGGCATGAACAGCATGTCGCCCGCGCCGAGCAGTCGTTCGGCGCCGATCGAATCGAGGATGGTGCGCGAGTCCACGCGCGAGGTCACCTGCAGCGAAATGCGGGCGGGCAGATTCGCCTTGATCAGCCCCGTCAGAACATCGACCGACGGGCGCTGCGTGGCGAGAATCAAATGAATTCCCGACGCGCGCGCCTTTTGCGCAAGCCGCGTGATGTCGCGTTCGACGGTCTTGCCCTCGCTCAGCAGCAGGTCGGCCAATTCGTCGATGACGATAACTATCTTGGGCAGCCGGCGATGCTTAATCGGCTCGCCGTCATCCGTTCTGGCTCGGCCCGCCCCTTCCTCGATCAGGTTTACCGGCTTGAGCTCGACCACCTTGCCAGCCGCGCCCAGGGCGCGGTTGTAGCCGTCGATATTGCGCACGCCCATCTCGCGCATCATCCGGTAGCGCGTCTCCATCTCCTGCGTAGCCCACAAAAGCGCCGCCGCAGCCTTCTCCGGGTCGACCACCACCGGAACCAGCAGATGCGGGATGTTCTCGTAGACCGACAGCTCGAGCATTTTGGGATCGATCAGGATGAAACGCACGTCGTCGGCGGTCGCGTTGAAGAGAATCGATCCGATCATCGTATGGATCGACACCGACTTCCCGGTGCCGGTCGCGCCCGCGATCAGCAGATGCGGCATCAGGGCAAGGTCGGCCGCCATCGGACGTCCCGAGATATCCTTGCCGAGCGCAATCGTGAGCTGGCTGCGGGCGGCCGCAAACTCCTCGGCCTCCATGATCTCGCGCAGATAGACCTTCTCGCGCTTGCGGTTGGGCACTTCGATTCCGACCACCGCTTCGCCCGGCACCGGGGCCTGGATTCGCACGGTCGCCGCCCGCAACGCCATCGAGAGATCGTCGGCCAGGTTGACGATCTGGCTGACTTTGATTCCCGAGCCCGGCTCGAACTTGTACATCGTGACCACCGGCCCCGGCTGGACCTCGACCACGCGTCCCTCGACTCCAAAGTCGGCGAGCTTCTGCTCCAATACGCGGGCACTGCGCTCGAGCGCGCTCTCGTCAACCTGCGCATGCTCGGCGGGCGGCATGTCGAGCAGCGAAAGCGCCGGCAATTCGTAGCCGCCTTTGGCGCGGCCGGGGCGCATCGATTTATTGTCGCGCGTGCGCAGCTCGGTGGGCTCGAGACGGCGGACCTTGAGTGGACGAACATCGGCGCCGGTTTGCGCATTCGATTGCGCGCTCGCCGTCCCGCTCGCGGCGGCTCTGGCGGAAATGTCGGCATCGCCAGCCGACCAATCACCATCGTCGTCGATAGGCAGGCTTCGCGGTTCGCGCCGCCTCCAGCGTACGCTGGAGGCGAGCCCCGCCATCAACTCGGTCGGCGAGCGCCGCAGCATCATCACCAGCGCCGCGATAACCGCTAGCATGACGCAGAGATAGCCGCCGCCCAGGTTTAGGTAACTGCCGAGCGTGGCCGCGAGCGCGCCGCCAATCGCGCCGCCCGCTTCTCCACCCGCCGATTGCGCGCCACCGGCAAACAGTCCTGCGCCGGTGCTGAGCGCGACCAGCAGAACCGCGCCGCCTAAGCTCTCGCGCACCAGCGTGCGCCCCGGAGCACCGCTCCACACTCTTACCGCGAGCACAGCCACCATGATCGCCAGCAGGTAAGCCTGGACCCCGAAAAGATCGTCCGCGATCGCGGCGGCCGCGCCGCCCAGGATGCCGCACAGGTTGGGATTCTGGCCGGCCGCGGCCGAGACCAGGCTCAACACCCCGAAGACGGCCAGTGCGAGTAGCGCCAATGCCGTCAGTTCGCGCGCGACGCGGTTTTGAGCCGGCGCTACGGGCGGAATTTCGACCGCCGCGGCCGCCGGTTCGAGCTCGATCGGCGCTTTGGGCTGACGTGCGATGGCGCTCAGACCTCCATAACGTGCGGCACGATAAGCGGCCGCTTGCCGAGTGCGTGGCTGAAGTAGTTGCGCAACGTATGCACGATTTCCGCACGGAGCATCGTGCCCTCCGCGCTGAACGGTCCCGCCGCGCGGTTGAGGCGCTCGGCCAGTTGTGCGCTTGCGCGCCGGATATGCGCCGAGGCGCCGTCGCCGATCAAAAGCCCGCGTGAGGTGAGTTCCGGACCGGCGACGATCGCCCCGGTCTTCGACGAAACCGCGACCACGGCGAACACGGTACCGTCGCGTCCCAGCGTGCGCCGTTCGCTCAACAGGCCAGGGTCGCCGAATTCGCCGTCCTCGAGCAGGATGCGTCCGGCCTCGACCGCGCGCGCGCGACTGGCTGTCGGGCCCGCGCTCAAGGTCAGCGGCTCGCCGTCTTCGAGCAGAAAGCAGTGCGCCTCGGCGATGCCGGAAGCGGCGGCGAGCGCGACGTGGCGGCGCAGATGGCGATACTCGCCATGAATCGGCACGAAGTATTTCGGCCTGGTCAGCGCGATCAGTTCGGCGAGCTCGTCCTGGTTGGCGTGGCCGGAGACGTGCACCGGCGCCACCGATTCGTAGAAAACTTCGGCCCCGCGCTTGTACAACTGATTGACCAGCGTGTTGATGGTGCGTTCATTGCCGGGAATGAAGCGCGAGGAGAGCACTACCGTGTCGCCCGGTTCCACCCGCGCCCGCGGATGCGCGTCCGCGGCGATTCGCACCAGCGCCGAAAGCGGCTCGCCCTGGCTGCCACTGGCGAGAAAAGTCAATTTGCGCGATTCGAGGAATTCCGCCTCGGCCGGGTCGATGTAGGTGCCGGGCGCAAACGGCAACTGGCCGAGTTCTAGACCCAGTCGCACGCTTTCGGCCATCCGGCGCCCCAGCGGAACAACCCGCCGCCCCATCTCGCGCGAGACCTCGGTCGCCTGGCGCATGCGATGCAGATGGGAAGAAAACACCGAGAGAAAAAACTTACCGCGGCCGCGCGAAACGATCTCGCGCAACACGGGCTTAATCGAACTCTCCGCGCCCGAGCGGCCGGTACGCTCGACGTTGGTGGAATCCGACATCAGAAGTGCGACGCCTTGAGTACCCAATTCGGCGAAGCGCTCGTGGTCGAAGAATTCGCCGTCGATCGGCGTCGGGTCGATCTTGAAATCCCCGCTGTGCACGATTAGCCCGGCCGGAGTCGCGATCGCGAGCGCCACCGCATCGGGTGTCGAATGGGTGACGCGGATCGGTTCGACGCCAAATGGACCGAGCTCGAAGCGGCGGCGAGGCTCGATCGTGTTCATGCGCGCGCCGATCAAACCCTCCTGGTCGAGGCGGCGGCGCGCAAAGGCCAGCGTCACCTCCGTACCATAGACCGGCACGTTGAAGCGGCGCAGCAGATGCGGCAGCGCGCCGACGTGGTCCTCATGAGCGTGGGTCAGAACGACGCCGAGAATTTCGAGGTGACTCTCCTGGAGGTAGGCGAGATCGGGCGCCAGCACGCCGAGTCCGAGCGTGCGCTCTTCGGGGAACATTACCCCGGCGTCGATTACGATCGCACGTCCGGCGCATTCGAGCACCGTCAGATTGAGCCCGATTTCGCCGAGCCCACCTAAAGGTACGATCCTGACCGACGAAGATGTCAATTCGTGGGATGCCATCACCCTGAACCCCACCTCATCCGACCACCGCTGGCGATTATATAAAGCCCCCGGCAATGGCGAAAGCGGTATCGGGAGCGGCCCGAAGCGCCAATCGGAGGCTTCCAGAGCTAGGTTACTGTATCAACAGTCGGTGGATTCGCCTCAGTCCGGGCGGTTGCGCCGGATGCGCGCCGGCGTTAGGTTCCCAACATAGGGAAGATTAAAGATTCCACCAAAGGTGCATGCGAGTCGGAGAGCTTCTCGCCTAAACCACGATGTCAGTAAACAAAGTCATCCTGCTCGGCAATCTCGGACGCGATCCCGAAGTGCGCTACCTGCCCTCGGGGCAGCCGGTCGCCAATTTTTCGGTGGCAACCAGCGAGCGCTTCAAGGGACGCGATGGCACCAACAAAGAATCCACCGAGTGGCATAACATCGTCGTCTACGGCAAACAGGCCGAGTTGTGCAGCCAGTACCTGAAGAAGGGGCGGCAGGTTTATATCGAAGGGCGCCTGACCACGCGGCAATGGGAAGCCAAGGACGGGACCGGTAAGCGCACGCGCACCGAGGTTGTCGCGCAGCGCGTGCAATTCCTGGGCGGCCGCGGCGAGGGTGCGGGCGGTGGCGCGGGAGGAGTGCGCGGCGGCGCAATGGATGAACCGGAAGATTTCAGTAACGACATGCCGCCGGCCGGCCCCGACGACGACGATATCCCTTTTTAGATAGTCCGCTCTACAATCGCAGCCTCGCATTACGTCGCATACCGTTCGCGCCGCGAACGCGCCCCGCTTGACAGACAACAGAGCGTACTTAACTTTCCACTCGAATGATGCTGCTCAACAGCTTTTTTCGATAGGAGGATTATTTATGGCTCTGATACGTTTTCAGGAGCTGGATCCGGTCAGACACCTCCTGGCGCTGCAGCAGGAGCTGGACCGGTTCCAACGCAATCCCGGCTTCAGTCTCGGCCCGTCCGGCCACGGCGCCTTCCCATCGGTCAACCTGTTTGAAGATCGTGACGGGATGGTTGTGATCGCCGAACTGCCGGGAGTCGAGCCGGAAACGCTCAAGGTGGCCGGACAGGGCAGAACACTGACGATCAGCGGCGAACGGCGACGCGAGACTCCGACCGACTCCGTGGGATACCATCGCCGCGAACGTCCCTTCGGCGAATTCTCCCGCTCCATTCAATTGCCCGAGAGTTTCGATCTAGCCAACGCCACGGCCTCGTGCGCAGCGGGCGTTCTGACGGTTCGCGTGTCCAAGTCGGAGTCGGCCAGGCTGCGCCAAATCCAAGTTCAGAGTAATTGAGCAGGAGGGCCGAGCAGGAATATCGAGGAGGATGTAATTGCGATGATACCCGAGCAGGAAATCGTTACCAAAGAAAAACAACCGGTCGAGGGAACCGAAAAAACCCGTCCGGGGCGCTACTTCGTGCCCGACGTCGATATCTGCGAGAACGACGAAATGCTGCGGCTGTGGGCCGACATGCCTGGCGTGACGGAGAAGGAAGTCGAGGTCATCCTGAAGGATGGGATGCTGACGATCACCGGGATGGTGGACGCTTCGATCTACAACCAGCTCTCGCCGCTGTATACCGAATACAACGTCGGCAATTTCTATCGCCAGTTCGCGCTCAACGAAGAAATAGACGATTCGCGGATCAAAGCCCGGATGCGCAACGGCGTGCTGGAAGTCGAGCTACCCAAGCGCGAGCACGCGAAGCCCCGCAAAATCGAAGTGCAAAGCGCCTAGACGCTCTGCAGAGTCAGAGACGAACGATCTTCGGCGGCGGCGCGGACCGAGCATCGCTCCGCGCCACCGCCACGAACGCGTCGACCGCGTCGCGTAATTTATCGAGCGCGATTCCCATGTGCTCCGCCGGCAGCGAATCTAGCTTCGCACGCGCCTTTTCCCATGTCGATCGCGCGCCGCGCGGATTGCCGCGCTCAGCGTGCAGGATCGCCACCGCCGACTGTATCATCCCCTGATAGAAGAGCCTCTCGGCGCCGCTCGCTTGCTTCCAGAGATCCTCCCAGACTTCGTGGCAATCGAAGAAGCGACCTGCGTTGAAAAGCTCGATCCCCTCGATCCACAAATCGCGCGCGTCCTTGGAGGGCATCACTTTACATTAGCTCTACAGCGATAATGCGATATTGGCGCGACCGGCGATGATGGCGTCACTGGCCGCCTGCGCGCGGACTGGTACAAACTGACTTCAAGTAACACTTGAAGTCGCCCGTTCGGCGGCGCCTCAGGCCAAACGGCAACGGCCGCGGGCGCGAATCGCGCCGGCGGCCGTTGCCCATTATTCCGACCTTCGTTTTCTTTCGCGCGCGCCGCTATGCGGCCACTCCGTGGCGCAGCAACTTGCCCGGCGTAGCGCCCGTGCAATCGCCCTCGGTGAAAGTGATCGCGCCATTGACCAGGATATGGCGATAACCTTCCGCCCGCTGAACGCGGCGCCATTCGTTGCCCGGCAAATCATGCACGATCTCGACCGGCCCGACGCCGAGCTTTTCGAAATCGTAGATCACGATGTCGGCCGGCGCGCCCTCGCGCAGGAAGCCGCGGTCCTTGAAGCCCGCGCAAAACGCCGGCAGCGCGCTGAGCCGCCAGTGAATTTCCTCCAGCGTGAGCCATCCGCGCTCGCGCACGAAGCTCGCGATGCCTTCGGTCGGGTAACGGCCCGCGGTGAGGAACTTGGTATGCGCGCCGCCGTCCGAAACGCCGAACGTGATGTACGGGTAGTCGATTATCTCCTTCATCAGCGCGGGATCGCGATTGATCGCCGGCGCGAAGAATTCGGTCTTAAGGTTATCGGCCACAGCCAGGTCGCACATCACGTCAACCGGATCCTTGCCGTCGCGCTCACCCGCCTTGCGCAGCGTCATCCCTTCGAGATGACGCAGCTTGTCGTCGATCACCTGCGTGATGACGATCTGATCGAAGAAGCTCGTGATCAGTCCCTCACGCGGCAGATTGGTCTTGAGCCCGTGGCGGCGCGAGGGATCGGCGAGCTTCTCCTTGCGCTCCTCGAGCGTGCCGGTCGTGACTTCGCGCCACGAATCGGAGTCGTCGAACAGGTTCCAGTCCTCGAAGGTGAAGGTCAGGCCGGCCTCGGTGGTGATGCCCTGGCCGTAGACCGGAATGCCATTGATGCGGCACCGATCGAGCCATCGAATCATGTTGCGATGGCGATGTGGAAAGCGGTCCTGCGACTGCACGGCCTCGAACATGATCGGGCGGCCACTGATTTTCGCCAGTTCCTCGTAATGGCGCGCGTCCTCTTTCGGATTCCAGCTCGCCAGGGTCATTTCCTGGAAGCCCTCGCCGCGCTCACCGAGCACTTTCGCGAAAACCTTGCAGGTCTCATCGTGCATCACGTCGGTGTTCATCGGCGAGCCGTCCCAGTCGCGCTGCACCGCTGAAGGTCCGTCGGGCTTGAGCCGCTGCGCCGACCATCCGTAGGCGCCGGCGTCCATCGCTTCGTTGAGCAGATGGGCCATCATGCGATGCTCGTCGTCGGTCGGCATGCGGCCGGTCTTGGACTGCTCGATCCCCATCACGTAGCCCATCAACGGGTTCACTGGCACGTAGGGCAGCACGTTTACGCCCTTGGGCAGGCGCTCGATGCGGTCGAGGAACTCGGGATAGGTGTGCCAGTCCCACGGCATCGCGGCCTTCATCGCGGCCAGCGGAATAGCCTCGGTGCGCGTCATCGTCAGCATCGCACGCTCTTCGTCGCCCGGCTTGACCGGCGCGAAACCGAAGCCGCAGTTGCCGATGACCACCGAGGTCACGCCGTGCCATCCGGAAATGGTGAGCCAGGGATCCCAGAACAGTTGCGCATCGTAGTGCGTGTGGAGGTCGATGAAGCCCGGGGCCACGATGAGGCCGCGCGCGTCGATCACCTCTTTGGCTTCGCTGGACGCGATACGTCCGATCCTGGCGATGCGTCCGTTTTTGATTCCGATGTCGCCGCGGATGCGCGGTGCGCGGGTCCCATCGATGATCATTCCGTCTTTGATGACAATGTCGAATTCTGGCATCAGGCAGATCTCCGCATTGGTTAGAGTTGCGTACCTCTCATGCTTCGCATTAATCGGAACGCGACGCAAGAAAAGGCGCGCTTATCAAGCAAGCGTTTGGCGAGTGGATGCGGCCAGTGGGTAAGATATCGACGCGCGTTCATTTGGCGAACGCCGTTTGGCAGGCGCGAGTGGAGTCAGTTCTTATGGGAGCCGGGCTCGAGCTCGACGCCGATCGGCACGATAATCCGCACCACCGCATTGTAGAACGCGACGCTCATCGCGAGCTCCATAATACGGCGATTGTCGAGAAAGCTGCGCAGCGCGTCGAAAGTCTTGTCGCTCACCTTGATATTGGTGGTCGCTTCGGCCGCGTAGCGCATCACGGCGCGCTCGTGTTCGTTGAAGAGCGGCGAGCGCTCGAACTCGGCCAGTTGCTCGAGCTGTTCGCGGCTGACGCCGGCGCCCAGCGCGATATTCCAGTGATGGACGAATTCATACTCGGCGCCCGCGATGCGTCCGACGGTCATCAGCGCCAGTTCGCGCAGCCGCGGGTCGAGCTTGGTGTGATTGCGCAGTTCGAGCGCCATCGCCGAGAACCGCCGCAGCAGATTGGGCGCGTTGGCGATCACGCGATGGATGTGCATGGGCGGCGCGCCGCGGTCGCGCTCGTGCTCGTCGAAAACCTCGTTTCCTTCGGCATCCAGATCTTCGCGGCTAACGTACGGCAATCGCGCCATCGGAAATTTCCTTCTATATGATGAGGAACTGGACGCTCAGGCGAACAGCATCTCCGACATCGCGCCGCCCGGCGGAATCATCGGCATCACCGCCTCTTCCTTGGGGATCACGACGTCGATCAGCACCGGTCCGGGCGTGCTGAAAGCCTCTTTCATGGTGCGCGCGAGCTCGCTCTGCTTCTCGATTCGAAAGCCGCGCGCTCCATAAGCCTCGGCCAGCTTGACGAAGTTCGGCACCGACATGGCGGAGTACGAGTAGCGCTCCTGGTAGAACTTCTCCTGCCACTGCCGCACCATCCCGAGGAAGTAGTTGTTCAGGATGATGACCTTGACGTCGACGTTGTACTGAACCGCGGTGCCGAGTTCCTGGATGTTCATCTGGATCGAACCGTCGCCCGAGACCACCACGACTTTGCGGTCAGGCGCCGCGAACTTGGCGCCAATTCCGGCCGGCAAGCCGTAACCCATCGTGCCCAGCCCGCCCGAAGTCAGGAACGAGCGCGGCTTCTCGAACGGGAAAAGTTGCGCGACCCACATCTGATGCTGGCCGACGTCGGTGGCGACGATGCAGTCGCCCTTGGTCAGCCCGTGCATCTCCTCGAGCACGTGGATGGGCGAGACGGCGTCGCCCTGGCGCGGTCCGTTGCCGTTTTCGTAGAGCGGCTTCTCGCGCTTCCACTGGAGAATCTGCTGATGCCATTTCGTCCAGGCCGCGCGGCGCTTGGCGATCGACTCGCGTCCTTTGACCACCGTCAGCATGTCGGCCAGCACCGATTTGATATCGCCAACGATTGGAATGTCGACCTTTACGTTTTTGGAAATCGACGACGGATCGATATCGATATGAACGATGGCCTTGGCGTGGGGCGCGAAGTCCGCGATGCGGCCGGTGACGCGATCGTCGAAGCGCGCGCCGATCGACACCAGGCAATCCGTGTTGCATACGGCCGTGTTGGTGCCGTACGAGCCGTGCATCCCGAGCATCCCCAGGCATAGCGGGTCGGAGGCTGGCACCGAGCCGAGGCCCATCAGAGTTTCGGTCACCGGGATGCCCATCCCGCGCGCAAGCTGAGTAAGTTCGGGCGCCGCGCCCGACCATTGCACCCCGCCGCCGACGTAGAAAAGCGGCTTGTCGCTTTTTTCGAGCGCCTCGATAGCGCGTTCGATCTGGCGCGGATTACCCTTGAGGTTCGGCTTGTAGCCGCGCAATTCGACGCGCTCGGGATATTTGAAAACGTGCTCGGCCTGCTGCACGTCCTTGGGCACGTCGACCACCACCGGACCGGGACGGCCGGTGCTTGAGATATAGAACGCCTCTTTGATAATGCGCGCCACGTCGCGCACGTCCTTGATCAGGTAGTTGTGCTTGGTGCAGGGGCGCGTGATGCCGACGAAATCAGCCTCTTGGAAAGCGTCATTGCCGATCATCGTGGTCGGCACCTGGCCCGAAATGACCACCATCGGAGTCGAGTCCATATTGGCGTCGGCGATGCCGGTGACCGTATTGGTCGCGCCGGGCCCCGAGGTAACCATCACCACGCCGGGGCGTCCGCTGACACGCGCGTAGCCTTCGGCCATGTGCGCGGCACCCTGCTCGTGGCGGACCAGGACGTGCTTGATTTTGGAATCGAGCAGGGCGTCGTAGGTGGGCAGAATCGCGCCGCCCGGATAACCGAAGATTACGTCGACGCCTTCGGCGATCAGGCTTTCGATGATGATTTGCGCTCCGCTAAGTTTCTTCATCGGCGACACTGCTGCACGAACAGACCTCCCTGGAGTTAGACCGCACAGGGTACACCAAACGAAGGGAACGGCTCAACGCGCCCCGCCGGCGCGGGCTTTGAAGAGCTGGCCTACATGCCCCGGCGCCGTTCAGTAGCGCAGAACGAACCGCACGTCGCCCAAGCGAACCTGGTTGCCGCTTATGACCTGCACCGAGCCATGCACCGGCTGCTCGTTGACGTAGCTGCCGTTGGTCGAGTTGAGGTCGGTCAGCTCGAAAACCCCGTTGCGGCGCATCAGGCGGGCGTGCGCGCGCGAGACGCTCGCGTGGGGAATCACCAGGTCGTTGTCCTCGCCGCGGCCCAGTGTGACCTCGTCCTTGAACAGGCTGTATTCGGCAGGCACGGGATCGATCGCCTCGAGCAGACTGAGCCGCGCCTCATGCGCCGCCATCGGGCCCGACGGAGTTGCCGGCGTCGAAGAAACGGTGCGCGCCGGGGCGGCGGGCCGCGCGGTCACCGGAGCGCGCACGGCGGCGCGCGGCGGCGCGGGCTGGTTCTGGGCCTCGACGATCGCCTTGAGCTCGTCGGCCGAAAGGCCGAAGCGCATCCGCGAGAGACCGAACAACCCCATGATCGCAATCAACGGCACCGCCAGGTTCCACCAGTTGAAGGACAACTGCTGAAGACCCGTGCCGCCCAGGTTCGCGCCCGCGTCCGCACCTTCTCCTTCGGGCACGTTGATGGTTGCGCCGCCGACCCCGTGGACCTGGTAGGAGGTGGTGGCGGAGGCGGTCTGGCCGTTGTAGGTGATTTTGAGCTCGACCGTGCGATTGGTGCCGTCCTCGATCGGCCGCGGTGTGCGATAGGTCAGCGAGTATTCGGTCGCGATTGAATGGCCGATCTCGCGCACCAGCGAAGCGAAGCGGCCTTCCTCGGTCACGATGTTGTACGAGCGTCCGTGCGTGGCCTGCACGATCTCGGCGTACTCGGGCGCGATGAACGGCGGCGGCACCACGGCGTATAGCGTCAGCCCATTGCGCTTCATCATGGTCGCGACGTCGCTGCCGGTCAGGTCGGTCACATCCTGGCCTTTCTGATGGTGATCCCAGAAGCCCTGGTCGTGCTGGGTGTTGGCGGAGCCGTCGCCCTTATGATGCGGCGGGGCGTCGGTGATGATGATGATGATGCCCTGGGCCTGCGGACGGAAGGGAAAGCTAGAAGCGTAGGCGAGCGCGTCGAGCTGGTCTTCGGGAATATCGCCGCCGCCCGAAGCGTGCAGCGTGCCGACCCACTTGATGAACTGGTTAACGTCCGAGGTCATGGTCTTCTGATAGGGGCAATTGCAGTCGGGATATTTCGAGACCACGTAGTCCTCGAACGTGACCAGGCCCAGGCGGTAGTCGCGATTGTTGGAAGCGAGGTCGTGGGCGAAATTCACCATGTTCTGTTTGATCGCGTCGATGTAAGGCTGCATCGATTCGGTCACGTCCATCACGAACACGAGGTCGACCGGACGGCCCTGCCCCACCCCGCGAAAATCCAGAATCTTGGCCAGCTTGCCATCCTCGAAAACCTGCAAATTGTCGGGGCGCAGATTACCCACCGGCTGGCCGTCCTGATCGGTCAATCCGAAATCGAGTTCGACGCCGCCATCGGAATCGAAATGCTGCAGGCCGGGATTGCCGACCACCACGTGCATCGCGGCCAGCGCATCCGATGCCGCGCACAGCTGGAGTCCGAGCAGCGCGGCCATGACCAGCGCCATCGTGCTCACCGCTAACGGAATACGCTTCATGTCAAACCGGAACTCTCTCAAGCTTGCCTCAACATTGTGCCGGAATATTTCTTATCGGCAACCCTCGCACTCTGGCCCGCATCGGTCACGGTATCAAGCTTCATCGGTTCTGATTACGCCGCACGAGCGACATGGTTGCTTGCCTTCGCTCCTAGGTTAGGTTATCCCAAGCGGGAACCGAAATCTTTGTTGCAGGCTTGGTGAGTGAAACAGCTATTGTCATGGCGAGCCGGAATCGCCCTGCTCGTACCGGTGTTAGTGCTTTTTGTAGCGGTGTTGGTTTCGACCGGCACCGGACAGGGCCAGGTATCGGGCTCCGCCGGCACCCTGGTAATCGCTTTGACCGGAGCGCCTCCGGCGCCGAATGCGCCATTTACCCCTGGCTTCCAGAGCCTCGCCTTCAACGTCCTGGCGGTGAAGCTTAACCCGAGCACCGACCCCGACATCTTCCAGAACCAGGGCGACCCCAACTGGACCACGATTCCCGTGGCTCAGGGTGTCGGCCTTAACGACACCGGCACGGTGGACATATTCACCCAGCTCGGGACGCTGTTCAATCTTAACCCCAACGGGCCCAATCCAGCCGGCGCCGGCACCGGCCCGAGCGAATTGCAGGTCGATCTCAACCATATCCAGACGGTGCCGCAACTGTTTAACAGCCAGTTGGTGCCGGCCACTACCTACCATGCGATCGAGTTGGTGCTCGACGGGAGCAACGCAGGCACCGCCGTTCCGACCTGCCTGGAGAACCCGTCAAGCCTGCTCGAGGGATGTATCGCCTCGCAGATATCGTTGGTCAATCCCTCGCAATTCCTGACGGTCTCAAGCAATGAGGGCGTAAGCGTACCGCTTAACGGTTTGGCCACCCTGGTGATCAACATTAATCCGGTGACTTCGCCGACGCAGGCGTTTCCTGGACGCCCGGGCTTTAGCGGCGGGCTCTACCAGTTCTCACCGTCCATCTCGATTCCGTCCGCACCCAATCCGCTCGGCCTGGTGACCGGCGCGGCGTTTGGTGCGAGCAAGGTTGCGGCGGAACTGTCCGGCACCGGCCAGGTGGTCGAAACCACGACCATCGGCGGCGGGCAATACCAGCTGCCCCTGCCCGCGAGCCCCGACGGAACGCTGTACGACCTGGTAGCTTCGGGGCCGGGCTTCGCGTATGCATTCGCGCACAACGTCCTGGTCCGGCGGGGCAAGGTCCAGACGGTGCAACTCGACGCCGCGCCAGCCGGCCAGATTGCGCTTACCGGCAAAGTGACCGACGCCTGCTCAGGGATGTCGCTGCAGGGCGCCACGGTCGAGGTGGTGGCGCCAGCGGCCGGCAGCACTTCCGACTGCACCCAGGTTCCAACCCCTTCGGACTGCGTCGTCCTGGCCAGCGCCAATACCGACGACACGGGAACCTACCCGATGCCGGCGAGCAATTTTGTGGTGCAGAGTTTCAATCAAGTGCCTAATGGCAAGTACACGATGGTGGTCACCGACGCCGGCTATGACACGGTGGCCTCGAGCATGTCGGTGAACGGCGGAGCCACCTGTTCGTTGGGTACGGGCGGCCTGTGCAATTTCGCCCTGGGACGATCGACGATCGAAGGCCTGGTCACGATCAGCCCGCCGGTGCCCAGTCCGCGCGCGCTCAACGTGCTGGTCACCGCGGAAGATCACGGCACCCATAGAATCGAAAACGTCGCGCTGGCCATGGTGCCGATCGGATCGAGTGCGGCGCCGTTCACGATGTTCGTGCCCGACCAGGCCGGCGTGGCCTCGCTCGACATGTACGCGACGGTCAGCGACTATTTCAATGGGTTACCGGAAAAGGCGAGCGGCCATACCATCGGGGTGCTGAGCGCACTCGCCCCGGCCTCGCGATGCGGAACCGCCTCGCCCCATCCGATTCTCTCGATGCAATGTGCGGGGCATGGATCGATCATGGGTTCAACCACTCCGTTCGACGACGGCACCTCGATCGTGCTGTCCAAAAATGGAGTGCAGTTGATGTCGACCGGCGTCGGCCCACGGGGAGGTTCGGCACCGGGCCAATTTTCGCTATGCGCGCCGGCCGACCCGACGGCTTACCAGTTGCAACGCTTCGAGGCGATTCCACCGTCCAGCGAACCGACGCCGGTGGGCACTCCGGTTGCGCAGCTGATGGCGCCGCCGCTGCAAGTCGCGCAGCCCTGTAACAGCATCTGCGGGACCGGCAGCGGGCAATGCCTGGTATGCGTCAACAATGCCGGCGTAACGGTTCCCTAGCCTCGGCCGAGCATTCAGTCATGCAAGCAAATTCCAAATTGAACTTGTCGGCATTAGTGCAACGCGGCGCGCTCGCGATACTGGCCTTCGCCTGCGCGGCCTGCGGCGGCGCCTTCGGCACCGCCAATCCGACCTCGCCCGGCCAGACCTCGTCAATCCCGGCGCAGAACAGCCTATGGGTGCTGGGGACGCCGGGCACGCCCTTTCAGGCGCTGGTCACTGACGCCTCGCAGTCGTGGACATTTCGCGGAGTGATTCCGCAATCGGTGGTGATCATCAACAACTCGCCGGGCGTGCAGATGACCGTCACCAAACTGACCAATAATTCGGCCCTGATGACCACCGAATTGATCAACGGTACAAACCTGGTGGCCGAGGCCTCGACCAATGATCCGTTCGGCACCACGGTGGTGCAGAGCTCCGGTGGCCTGGCCGCGGTCGCGCCACGCGCGAATCCCGACATCCGGTTTTTCATCAAGGGGCCGTCGAACGGACTGGTCAACGGGCTGATCGAGGATTTGACGCTGAGTTTCGTGTTCGAGGCGCGTTCGCCGGCCCTGTTCCTGTTCGAGCATCCTGACGCGCGGGTGGACGCGGTCATAAATTCGGTCGACTTTGCGGGAACCATTTTTGCCGATGTCCTTTCCAACGGCGTGCCGGTGGTGGAATCGACCGGGGGCCCGCGTCTGTTGATCAAATTCCCCTAAGCGTATGGCTATAGCGGTTCCGGCCCCGCCGCGCATAGTGGACGGCACGGAGCGGACAGGCTAGATTTGCCAAGCCGCTTTTTTGCTTATGATTTGTAGGTTAATTATGAGGGCTGGACTCTGTACCGCGTGGACCCGACTCGTTGGCGCCGACGGCGACTCGAGGCGAGCCGCGACCGCAAAATGAAATCGATCTGGTTTCGTCGGATCCTGCTCGCCGCCGTGGTGATTCTTTTGTTGGCCGCCATTTTCCCGGCCATCAGGTACTACCGCTATTTCAGTTCCCACGTTTCCACTGACGACGCCTACGTCGACGGTTCGATTGGGCTCATCTCCTCACGCATCACCGGCACCGTGATCAAGGTCTTCGTCTCGGACAACTGGCGGGTCAAAGCTGGCGACATATTGCTCGAGCTCGACCCCAGCGATTATCAGGTCCAGGTCAACGGCGCCGAGGCCCAGCTTCAGCGCGCGCACCAGACTGTCGACCAGCTCTTCGCACAGGTCGAGGCCGCGCGCTCGGGCCTCAAACTCGCCGAATCGCAGTTGCATCAGGCCCGCATCGATTACGACCGGGCCAAGCAACTGAAGGCACAGGGCGTCGTCTCCAGCGAATTTTACGACCAGGCCGCCACGGCGATGCGCGTAGCGATGGCGACCCAGGGGCTGGCCAACCATCAATTGGTTCAGGCCGAAGCGGCACTGGGCGTCAATGGCGAGGACCATACGCATTACGACCGGCCTGTGGTCCAGCAGGCAAGCGCCGCCTTGGAGGCTGCGCGGCTCAACCTGAGCTACACGGTCATCCGGGCGCCGTTCGACGGAATCGTGACCCGCAAGAGCGTCCACGTCGGGCATCGGGTCGAGGTCGGGCAGCCGTTGATGGCCCTGGTTCCGATCCGCGGGCTCTACATAACGGCCAACTACAAAGAAACCCAGCTCACCGACGTGCGGGTCGGACAACCCGCCGACGTCGAAGCCGACATCTATCCCGGCTACGTCTACCGCGCCCATGTCGACTCAATCAGCATCGGCACTGGCTCGGCCTTCGCCCTCCTGCCACCGGAAAACGCCACTGGCAACTGGGTCAAGGTTGTCCAGCGCATCCCGGTCAAGATCGTGCTCGACAATCCCGAGCCGGCGGACAAGCCGCTCCGCATGGGCCTCTCGGTGGAAGTCACCATCGACATCTCCGACACTCACGGCCCGCTGCTCACGTCCACGCTCCAGCATCAGTACCAGGAACGCGGGACCATTCCGGAAACGCTGCGACGCATCCCGCCGCCCGAAGAAGGCACGCAGCAACATCATGTATTTCCGCCCACCGGACAGGCGCCATCCACCTCGCAACCGAACCTGGTGCCCGGCTTGCCCAGTCCCCCGCCGCCACCCTCCGGCGCCCAGTCGAAGTAACGGGCTCTCAGCACCCTGGATCTGATCCGCTAGGCCCCGGCGCCAGGCTGGGCGGGACATTGGCGTTGGTCGAAGGCGAATTATCGAAATCGAACATATCCTCGAGATCGTTCGCGTTCGCGTCGCGCGCGGTCAGATGCGCATTGGCCGTGAACCGCTTCTCGATAAGGGCAAGAATCGAAGTATGGTCGCCAATCGTATGCGAGACATAGGCGGGCTTTGCAAACGGCGAGATGACGACCAAGGGTACTCGCAGACCATACTGATCGAAGCTGTTGATACAGCTTTCGCCGGACAGCACCTCGCTGCATAGCAACTTCTCCTGGTTGGCACTGTCTGAGCACTGCGCGCCGTTGCCCGGAGTTTCCGAGCTAGGCGGATTGGAAAGGTCAGCGCATTTCCCCGGCGGGATGCCGTCCGGCGCCGTCGCGGAGGGCGGCGTGACATGGTCGTAAGAACCGCCCGCTTCGTCGTAGGTCCAGATAATTATCGAGTCCTTCCAGTTCGGCCCGCTGCGAACGGCGTTGATCACGCTCGACACTTCGGCTTCGCCAGCCCTGATGTCAGCCGGAGGATGTTCGCTCTTTTCCAGGCTGAAATCCACGAATGATACCGACGGCAACTTGCCCGATGAGGCCTGCGACATGAAGTCGTCGAGTGTCTGAAAATGCGGCGGCACCGGATTATGTACCAGGCCTCCGTAGGGAATACCCAGTTCAGTACTACCGCCGATATCCACGTACTCGCCCCAGGTCACGTTGTTCTTATCTAGAAGATCGAAAATCGTCCCATTGATCGGCTGAAAGCCGCCGCTCGGCGGAAGCGGTATCTCACCTACCGTGGTCACCAGGTGACCGAAAGATGTGCCGGCGAACTCGTAGAGCCGGTTGGGCACCGTTTGAGTCGGCACGGAGGAGTAGTAATTATCGTCAATCGCGAAAGTAGTGGCCAGAGCGTAGTAGTACGGAAGATCGGATTGCGTATAGAAACCCATCGTGTCGTCTTCCTTGGCAGACTCGCCGACGTCGATTTGTTCGGTCAAGTCGTTTTGCGACACGAAGCCGTCGTTGGTCCCGTGAAGGCTGCCATTCGGATCGGCGAAATTGATCTCGTGATGGGTTCCGACCCAGGTATGGTCAAGATCGGGAAATACGCACAAACGATGGTCATGGAACGATACCACCGCCGGCGAACCATCAGACTCGGGGTTTGAATTGGTGCAGGTCAACGTCCCCGACGCATCGGCAGTACAACTCAAGCCATTCACACAGGTGTGATCGCCGGAAGAACAGGGACCGGCGTGATATGGAGATGCCGGTGCATAGGGCAGCGCGCCGAGATAGTTATCGAAAGAATGATTTTCCTGCATCATCACGACGATGTGATTGACGCGCGCCAACCCGCTCGCGCCGGGCTGCGGCGGTGGCGTACCCGACCCGCCACCACCACCACCGCAGCCGCCTAAAATAAGGACCAGCAACGTCAAGGGAACGGAACCTTTGGCGAAGCCGCGACTGACTGTGGGTTTGGAAAAATTCACAATGACAACAGAGCGAGCAAAGGACGTGCCCGTGTGGGCGAGGGATTATTCGAGATAGAGCCTGCGTTTGAGGGTTTTTCTTCTCCACAAATCTGTCAGAAACGTTACCTTTTCAGCATTTTATTACACACGTTCTTTACCGGAAACTCCTCCATGCAAAATTCTCCGTTCGCATCATCCGGCCAATTGCACCGCACGCGATACCCATACTAGGCTCGCTTCGCCGTGCCGCACGCCTCGCCTCACCTATTCACCGAACCCGAAACGCTCTCGGCCGCGCTTTCTGTTTATCTTGGCGCCGGCGTCGATCGTCTGCGGGTGCTGGCGAGCGGGTGGGAAACGACGCTTTATGAGTTCGAGTTGCGCGACCCAAGCGCGCGCCTGTCCGGCGTCGAAGCTCGCGCGCCGCTGGTGCTGCGTTCCTATCCAAACGTTGAGGCGGCCGACAAGGGTGCGCTGGAATACCGGACCATCAGTCATTTGGCGAACGCCGGCTATCCGGTGCCGCAGCCTTATCTGTTCGAGCCCGGCGTGGCGGCAATCGGCGCGCCCTTCCTGGTGATGTCGCGGCTCCGCGGCGGACCGCTATTCGCGATTCGCTCCTTTCCGCGCGCCTTCAAGACCTTCTCAATGGGGTTTCTGGGATTCGTGCGGGCGCAGGTGCGGCTACATCGGATGGCGCTTTTACCGTCCGAGCTCGAGGCGCCGGGAACTGAGACGGCTGCGAATGATGGCGCGGCGGCGCGCCTGCTCGACCGCATCCTGGACACGGTTGCGGCCCGCATCGAGCAGGGCCCGCTGCCGGGACTGGCGGCGGCGCTTACTCGCTTGCGCGATGGTGCGTCCGAGTTCAGAAACGGCCCGCCTTCGTTTCTTCACCTGGACTACCATCCGCAAAACGTCCTGGTTAAGGGCCTGCGCGTGACCGGAGTTATCGATTGGGCCAACGCGGCGATCGGCGACCGCCACTTCGATGCCGCCACGACGGCGGTGATCTTGTCGACCAGCGCGATGGAACATCCGCGCTGGATGCGCGACAACGCGGCGGGGAACAACCTGCGGCGCACTTTCAATGCGCTCTATCTGGCGCTCTACCAGGCCTGCGCGCCGATGGAATTGCGGCGTTTGCACTACTATCAGGGCCTGGCGGGGGCGTTGCGGCTCTCGACGCTGGGGATGATGCGCGTTCGCGGGCCGCAAAGCGTCGGCTTTCGAGCGGGCGCGATACGCGAGGTCACGCCGTCAGTGCTGCGGCTGCTGAGCCGCTACGTCGCGCGCAAAACCGGCACGACGGTGACGCTCGCGTAAGCGCACCTACTTCGCCTGTCTCCATGCCGGGTTCATTGCCGGCGAGCCCGCACTCGGAAAACTTGGCCTTCGGGACAAGGCGCGATTCGATGTAATTCGCGTGGCAGAATTGTAACCCAGGGCGCGCGCTTTCGTCTCTATTACCGCGGCCCAAGTCACGGGCACTAAACAGCGAGGTAGAAGTAAATGATTGGGAAGCGGAAGGTTTCACGAGTGGCGGCGGCGGTCGGAGCGGTTCTGGCGGCGACGTGCGGGTTGGCGTTGGCGCAGGGATGGCATGGACATGGCGGCGGCGGACCGGGCGGTGACGGAAAGCTGTTCATGCTCGCCAAAGTAGCCGGCGTTGACCACTCCAAGATGCATACGGCGTTCAAAGGCGACCCGAGCCTGAAGACCGATTTCGGTAACGTCAAGACCACGCATCAGGCGCTCATCGAATGTCTTGCCTCCGGTGGCTCCTGCGACAGCCAGATTTCATCCTTTGCCGCCGCGCAGCAGGCGCTGACGGTCGAAAAGTACAAGGTATGGGAGGGGCTGTTTAAGGGCGCTCCCAATACCGGCAAGGCGACCGCGATGTTGGGTCAGATGCAGCAGCTCGAGCAACAGCGGCATGCGATGTTCCAGCAGGCTTTCGGTTCACAGGCTGGAAGCGACACCCCGGCCGGCTCTCCGCCGCCCTCGGTGGAATAGCACGCGCGACGGCACCGCGTTGAGGCCTGGGTACGCAACGGGCTATCAACGCGGTGCGCACTCAGGATGCGCGACGATGAGCGCGCAGCTACTGCAGTTACTGATAGACTGAGCACGGGGCCAACTTGAGCAAATACATTTTGCACTGGGGCTGGCTGGTCGCGGTCTTCGCCATAGCGGCAGCCCTGCTATGGTTCGAGCACGCTCCTACGCCGGTCCGCTACGTCACGGTTGCGGCCGAACGTGGCGACCTGGTCCGCGCGGTAACCGCAACCGGCACGGTCAATCCTGTCGTGACCGTACAGGTCGGAACCTATGTCTCCGGGCCGATCGTGAAGCTCTATTGCGACTTCAACACCGAGGTCAAAAAAGGCCAGATCTGCGCCAAGATCGACCCGCGGCCCTACGAGGTCACGGTCGAACAGGCGAGCGCGAGTCTCGCCAACGCGCAGGCGCAGTTGAAGAAGGATCAGGCGGGCCTCGATTACGCCCGGATCACCTACCAACGCGATCAATCGCTGGCCAAAGCAAACATTGTGACCAAAGACGCTCTCGATAGCGCCCGCAGCACAGCCGACCAGGCAGCGGCGCAGGTCGAGCTCGACCGCGCCAATATCCGCCAGCAGGAAGCGTCGCTCCACGCGGCCCAGGTCAACCTCGGCTTCACCGACATCATCTCGCCGGTGGACGGCACCGTGGTCTCGCGCAACGTCGACGTGGGCCAGACCGTGGCCGCGAGCTTTCAGACACCGACCCTGTTCCTGATCGCGCAGGACCTGACGCGGATGCAGGTCGACGCGAGCGTCAGCGAATCGGACGTCGGCCCGGTGCGCGTTGGCCAAAGCGCAGAGTTCACTGTCGACGCGTTTCCGCATCATCCGTTCCCCGCCACGGTGACCCAGGTCCGGCAGGCGCCGGTGACCGTCCAGAACGTCGTCACCTACGATGTCGTGCTGGGCGTCTCCAACCCCGAACTGCTGCTCAAGCCTGGGATGACCGCCAACGCCAGGATCATAACGGCCGAGCAAAAAAACGTGCTGCAGGTGCCGCTGCAGGCGCTCCGCTTTTCGCCCAATGGCAGCGACGAAAGCGATAAGGGGGAGCCTCGGCACGCGGACCATACCGCCAGCCTCTGGGTCCTCCACGGCGGGGCGCTGCGCGAGATCCAGGTGGTCAGAGGAATCGACGACGGAACTTCGGTCGAAATACTCGGCGGCGATCTGAAGCCCGGCGATCAAATCGTAATCGACGAACGCGCCGACGCGACCGGCAGCGGGAAACCGCGGCTGGCAAAGCCGCAGATGGGCATGCATCATTTCTGATCCGCCTATCCGCTCCGCCGAACTCCTCAGGTTCTGAACGCGATAGCCATGGCAGACATCGTCATAAGCGTTTCCGATCTCCATAAGACTTACCAGCTGGGCGACCTCGAGGTGCGAGCGCTGCGTGGCGTCAGCTTGACGATCGAGTGCGGCGAATTCGTCGCGATCATGGGCGCGTCGGGCTCGGGCAAATCCACTTTGATGAACATCCTCGGATGTCTGGACCGGCCCACCGCCGGCCGTTACCTGCTTGAAGGAGTCGACGTCGCTTCGCTCAACGAACCTGACCTCGCGCGCATCCGCAGCCGGCGAATCGGTTTTGTCTTCCAGAGCTTCAATCTGCTCTCGCGCACCAGCGCGCTCGAGAACGTAGAGCTACCGCTCTTTTATTCGGGTGATCTGGCCCAGGGAGCGGTGCGCGCCCGCGAAGTGCTGGCGCTGCTGGGACTTGCGGGACGCGAGCGGAGCCATCCCAATCAGCTCTCGGGCGGCCAGCAGCAACGGGTCGCGATCGCACGCGCGCTCATCAACAACCCTGCGATCCTGATGGCCGACGAGCCAACCGGAAACCTCGACTCGCAGACCTCGCTCGAAATCATGGCCACCCTGCAAAAGCTTAACCGTCAGGGCTTGACGATCGTGCTGGTCACCCATGACGCCGAGCTTGCCGCGTTCGCGGCCCGGGTCGTCATGCTGCGCGACGGGCTCATAATTTCGGACCAGCGACAGTCGGCGCGGCAGGCGGCTGCGGGCACCGTGGATTCGACGACGGCCGGGTTGAGCGCGCCGCCCTTGTCCGGCTACGCAGCGTCGCGAGCGCCGCAAGCCCCTCAGGCGATCCCGGAATCCGAGGCGGCGCCGCTGACGTTTGCGGCAATGGCGCTGCGCGCGGCAGCCCGCGCTCTTGCCCGCAACAAACTGCGATCGATTCTAACGATGCTCGGTATCTTCATCGGCGTCGCCGCGCTGATCGCGATGGTAGCGGTCGGGCAAGGCGCCAACGCGGCCGTTGAGCAACAGATCGCGAGCTTGGGCACCAATCTGCTGATCGTGATTCCTGGCGCGACTACGGCCAACGGCGTGCGCGCCGGATTCGGCAGCGTCTCGACCCTGACCGTGGGCGACGCCGAGGAAATCATGAAACACGATTGGCCGGTCGCCCGCGTCAGCTATCTCAATCGCCAACTTGCCCAGGTCGAGTACAATCGCCAGAACTGGAGCACCAACGTCCAGGGCGTTACACCCAGCTACCTGCCGATTCGGAACTGGACGGTGGTCGAGGGACGTCCGCTTGACGAAGAGGACGAACGCTCGGCGGCCCGGGTATGCCTGCTCGGGCAGACCGTGGTCGGCAACCTGTTCGGCGAGCACACCAACCCGGTCGGCGCCATGGTCAGAGTGAAGAGCGTCGACATGCAGGTGGTCGGCGTGCTCGCAGCCAAGGGCCAATCAGGATGGGGCCAGGATCAGGACGACGTGGTGATGATTCCGTTCAGCACGGCCGAGCACAAGGTTCTGGGCGTGGCGGCGCCACCCGCAACCAGCCCCTCGGGCACAGCGACGCCCAGCGTCGCAAATCCTTATGCCGGAGTGCCGACGGCGGGCTCGATCTACAGCTCCGACGCGGCACAGACCAGTCCCTTCGGCAGCCCGCCCAAGTTGACGGGCGTGGTGCACAATATCTTCGTCCAGGCCAAGAGCGAGGCGCTCATCCCGCAGGCAATGGATCAGGTAGTCCAGACCTTGCACAACCGCCACCACATCCAGCCCGGCCAGGATAACGACTTCGACGTGCGCAACCTGAGCGAAGTGGCGCAGGCGGCGGAGGGCAGCAGCCGGATCATGGCGCTGCTGCTCGCCACGGTGGCGTCAATCTCGCTGCTGGTCGGCGGCATCGGGATCATGAACATTCTGCTGGTCTCGGTCACCGAGCGCACGCGCGAAATCGGCATCCGGATGGCAATTGGTGCGCGCCGCGTGCACATCCTACTGCAGTTCCTGGTCGAAGCAATTCTGCTCGGGATGGTCGGCGGCGCAGGCGGAATCATCGCCGGCATCGGAGCGTCGCAGGCGATTTCGTCGTTCGCCGGATGGCCGACGCTGCTTTCGCCCGCCGCGATCGTCGGCGGCTTCCTGTTTTCCGCGGCGGTCGGAATATTCTTCGGCTACTATCCGGCGCGCAAGGCTTCGCTGCTCAATCCGATCGACGCCCTGCGTTACGAATAGATGGCCGCTTCTCCGACGCCGGCGCGGCGCGGACCTCTCGCGCCGCTAGGAGTCTCGGGTGCCGCGTCGCGCGCGCTTAGCCGTGGAGTAGTTCGCGCAGCACGTACGGCAAGATACCGCCGTGGCGCATGTACTCGACTTCCTCGGGCGTGTCGATCCGCGCGAGCACCTCGAACTCCCGTATGCGGCCGCCATCGCTGACCCGCACCTTGAGCCTCTGGCGCCGCGTAACGCCCGCCGCCAGCCCTTCGATCGAGTAACTCTCTCGCCCGGTCAACTCCAGACTCTTGCGCGTTTCTCCGCCCGTGAACTCCAGCGGCAGCACGCCCATCCCGACCAGGTTGCTGCGATGGATCCGTTCAAAGCTCTCCGCGATAACCGCCCGCACGCCGAGCAACTGCGTGCCCTTGGCCGCCCAGTCGCGTGAGCTTCCGGAGCCGTACTCCTTGCCGGCGATCACGATTAGCGCCACGCCTTCGGTCCGGTAGCGCTCGGAGGCCTCGAAAATCGTGGTCCGTTCGCCGTCGGGAAGATGCGCGGTGAAGCCGCCCTCCACTCCCGGCACCAATTCGTTGCGCAGCCTGATATTGGCGAAGGTCCCACGCACCATCACTTCGTGATTGCCGCGGCGCGCGCCGTAGGAGTTGAAATCGCGCAGCTGGCATCCGTGGGCGATCAGATACTTGCCGGCCGGAGTGTCGGCCCCGATCGATCCGGCGGGCGAGATGTGATCGGTGGTTACGCTGTCCGCGAGCATCGCGAGCACGCACGCGTCCTTGATGTCGCGCACGGGCGGCGGCGTTGCGCCCACGCCGTCAAAAAACGGCGGCGCCTTGACGTAAAGCGATTCCTTCTCCCAGCGAAACAGATCGCCCTCGGGGATCTTGAGTCCGCGCCAGTGTTCGTCGCCCTCGAACACCTGGCCGTATTCTTTGCGGAACATCGCGGAGTCGATCGAGCTGGCGACCGCCTCCGCGATCTCGCGGGTCGTCGGCCAGATGTCGCGCAGATAAACCGGATTGCCCTCCCGATCGTTGCCCATGGCGTCGCGGTCCGGATCGAAGTCCATCGTGCCCGCGATCGCGTAGGCGACCACCAGGGGCGGCGAGGCGAGGTAATTGAAGCGCACCACAGGATTGATGCGTCCTTCGAAGTTGCGGTTGCCGCTCAGCACCGCGCAGGCGACCAGGTCTCCCTGCTTGACCGCGGCCGCGATCGCCTCCGGCATCGGACCGCTATTGCCGATACAGGTCGTGCATCCATAGCCGACCAGATGAAACCGCAGCCGCTCCAGGTACTCGGTGAGCCCCGCGCGCTTCAGATAGTCCGTGACCACTTTCGATCCCGGCGCGAGGCTGGTCTTGACCCATGGCTTGACGCTGAGGCCGCGCTCGACCGCCTTCTTCGCGAGCAGTCCCGCACCCAGCATTACCGACGGGTTCGAGGTGTTGGTGCAACTGGTGATCGCGGCGATCACCACTGCGCCCTGTGCGAGCTCGAAATGCTCGCCGCCCTCGCCCGTCACGGCCACCCGATGCGCCAGCGGGCCGAGGCCCAGGTCAGCGGGCGCGATCGTCTGATGCGGCGCGACGGCAGGCGTGCCGCCTTCGTTCACCCATTTGCCGATCCGGTCGGGGTCGACACCCTCGTGGTTCACCATCTCCTTGGCCAGTTCGCGGCGGAACTCGCTCTTGGAGGTGCGCAGCCGCACGCGATCCTGCGGGCGGCGCGGTCCGGCCATGCTCGGCTCGACCGCGCTCAAGTCAAGCTCCAGCGTGTCGGTGAAGATCGGATCGGGCGAATCCGCGGTGCGGAAGAGCCCCTGCGCCTTGCAGTAGGTCTCGATCAGCCGCACCTGCGGCTCGGCGCGTCCCGTCAGGCGCAGGTACTCCAGCGTCTGATCGTCGACCGGGAAGAATCCGATCGTCGCTCCATACTCGGGCGCCATGTTGCCCAGGGTCGCGCGGTCGGCAACGCTAAGGCTGCCCAAGCCGCTGCCGAAATACTCGACAAACTTGTTGACTACGCCGCGCTTGCGCAGCATCTGCGTGACGGTCAGCACCAGGTCGGTGGCGGTCGCGCCCGCACGCATCGCGCCCGTGAACCTGAAACCGATCACTTCGGGAATCAGCATCGGAATCGAGCGCCCGAGCATCGCGGCCTCGGCTTCGATTCCGCCGACTCCCCAACCGACCACCCCGAGCCCGTTGATCATTGTGGTATGCGAGTCGGTGCCGAGCAGCGTATCGGGATAGGCCTGGCCGTCGTTCGAAGTGAAGACGACTGGCGCGAGGTATTCGAGGTTGACCTGATGCACGATTCCGGTGTCGGGTGGGACCACGCGGAAGTTGTTGAATGCGCCCTGGCCCCAGCGCAAAAAGAGATAGCGCTCGCGATTTCGCTCGAACTCCATCTGGGCGTTTATTCCGAAAGATTTTGAAGTTCCGAAGCTGTCGACCTGCACCGAATGGTCGATCACGAGATCGGCGGGCTGAATCGGATTGATCCGCGAGGGATCGCCGCCCAGCCGCTTGATCGCGTCGCGCATCGACGCCAGATCCGCCACCACCGGCACGCCGGTGAAGTCCTGCAGCAGCACGCGCGCCGGCATGAAAGAGAACTCGCGCTCGCCCGGATGTGGCTGCCAGTGTCCGACCGCCTCGACCTGGTCGGCGGTGACCACCACGCCGTCTTCGCGGCGCAGCACGTTCTCGAGCATCACCTTGATCGAATACGGCAGGCGTGCGAGCGCAAAGCCGCGTTTCTCCAGCGCCGGCAAGCTGAAGATCGTGTACTTGCGGCCGCCGACGTTGAGCGCGGTTCGCGCACCGAAACTGTCCTTACCCATGGTTCAGGCCGAATCCTTTCCGGAGAATCGCGCGTCCGCAGCCGCATGCGGCTCGAGCGCGGGTTGTGTGTTCGAGTCAACATAGCGTGGCGCCTTGATCTTCGCCAAGGCGCGCCACGCGCGTACCAACAGGGCGGTTTTCCGCTAGGGCAATTCGCGCAGCACTTTTCCGTCCGGGGCGTAAAAGTCGAGTCCTCCCTCGCCTTCGGCATCGACCCCGAGCAGTGCTCGCGGATGACCGCCATTGTCCGTCAGGCGCACGGTCGGAATTCCATCGGTGCCGACTTCGACCGAGATTCTGAGTTTGTTGGAAGTGTCATAGAGCCGAACGCTCGGAGCCCCCTGGTTATCGATAACGATCTGGGCGCGGGGATGGTTATCGCGGTCGTACATCGCGAAGCCCGCCTGCCCGTCTTCATTCACGTCGATTTTCGCGCGCTCCTTGCCGGCCGCGTCGAGCACCACGAATTCCGACGCGGTCACGGTTCGTCGCAGAGCCGCACTCTCGGCCGTGTTCTGTTTCTGCGCGACCGCCGGTGTGGCGGCCACGGTCCGTGAGCGGCAAAGTGCGTTGCTGAGAGCGCCGCCAACTATGCCGCCCGCAAAAACCAGCGCGCCGTATAGCCAAAGCGTCTTTTTCATAGACCCGATCTGAGCCGCAGGCCGGGCGGTAATGCAAGCTCCGCGAGCGCGCACGGATTATGGCGAACGATCGGGCGGGCGCATCGCATAGACCCGCGTCAGGTTGACCTCGAGCTCAACCACCTGACGTGGCTTTCCGCTGACCGACGCGCGCGCGGCGCGCAGGCTGCCCTCGACTTCGCGCGCGACGCCGTAAACGATCGCGGCCGCGCCGTCGGCGCGCCAAGTCGTGAACGCGACCCGCGGATTGGCCGCGATATCGCGTCTGCGCAGCGTATTGTCGTAAATCACCAGCCGCAACCGGACCCCGTCGAGGCGTGTGTGCACCGGCGCGATATGCGGGCCACCCTGCTCGCCCGTCGTCGCCATCGCGACCAGCCGCACGCTCTGCCAAAACTCGACGAACTCGGCCGCGCTCATCTGGCGCGCCGGGTAGGCGAGCGAATCGGACGCGGCCGGGCCGGCCGACGCGGCGCTGCGGTCGATTAGCTCTTGCAGCGCCCGCAGGTTTTTCGAACTTTTGTCGTCAGAAATCATCAAGCGCTCGTCATTTCGCCTGGCGGCGAACCGGCGCGTGTGACGGCGCCGGTCCGTGCAATCCGTCGTAAACCAGCGCGCGTCCGTCCGAATGGAAACCCATCGCGGCCATCGCGCCGACTCGCACCGAGCCAAGCGCCACCGCCCCGTCGATGGTTTCGACCACCACCTTGCGCCTGAGATCGGTAAGCGCTCCCACTGCGGCCGAGAAGGCTTCGTCGTCGAGGGCGTCGAGGCTGACCAGCGCGCGCCCCGCGAGCCCGATCATCGGGCGTCCGCCCCGCACCACGACGAAGTTGCCAACCTCGCGCGCGACGCCGCATCCCGGCAGCACTGCGCCGTAAGGATTGGCCGGATCGGCGGCGCTGAGCGCCAGCGGATGCTCGCGCGCGGGGTTGAGCTTGCGCGACGCGGCAAGCATCTCGAGCGCGGCGGGCAGTGCGTACTGCTCGCCCGACAGCGCGCGAACGAAGTAGCCGCGCCGGATCGCTCCGGCGTACTCCATCCGGCGAAGCGCGAATGAAATTTCGTGCCACGCCATCGGCGCGCTTTCGAGCCCGAGCATCTCGCGCGTCACGATACCGTTGCGCTTGAGCAGCGTCTCGGCGCGCTCGCGCGCCAAATCCCTGGACAGCTCGCGCGCCGCATCGCGTTGCGGCGCGTGCGCGCCGGAGCGCGACTGACCCCCGCCGGGCGGCGTGACGACAGCCACAGCAGGCGGCGGCGCTGCCGTTTGGATGGCGGCCTCGATACCCAGCGCCGACCAGCGTCCGCTGACGCTCGAGCGCAAACGCGCGCGCAGCGCCGCGTCGTGGCGGGCGCGGCGATGGGGCCCCGACGCCATCGCGCGCATCGCCTCGGGCGCGGCCCACAGCAGCCGCAGCGGCGCGAAGCTATCGTTGGAGACGCGGCCGGCGGCGGCGAGCCGCCATAACGCGGCGAGCGCCGTGCGCTCCGCGAGGCCGGCACGCTCGGCGAGTTGGTCGAGATACTGAGCGCCGCCTGCGGCGAGGGCGAGAAAAACGCGGCGCTCGTCGCCGTCAGTAAAGTCCGCTGCCGCGGCGTCCGCCGCCGCCGCGGGGTTCTCCGCGCCCACGCGTGCGGCGCCGGCGCGTCGGCGCTGCAGGAACGTGATTCGCGCCGGCACTTCGTCTTCGCTCTCCGCTTGCGTCGGAACCGCCGCCCACACCACTTCGCCGCCAAGACAAAGGAGGTCGAGCCATTCGGGGCGGTAGCCTGGAATTCGCGCCGGCAGGATCGCGCGCTCCCACAACTCCGGGCTTAGCGCGACGCCGGAAAGCTGCTCCAGCACGGCGGCGACGCCGGACTGGTCGGCGGCGATTCCCGCGCCGCCCAGGTGACTCCATCGCAGGCGAAACGCCGCGTATTCGTGATCGGCGGCGGGCTCGGTTTCCGAGCGCAAGCGGCTGAGGGTCAATCGATGGATTTTCTCCAGGTTGTAGCGGTCGCACCATTGCTCGGGGCTCGCTGCAACGCCACCGCCTCGCTTAGCGCGCTCGCGTGGCGCGCCTAGCGCCGGGCGGCGCGGCGTGAAATGGCCGCGAAAGATCAGCCCTTTGGCTTCGAGCGCGAGCAGATGCCTCTCCAGGGTCGCCGATGCCATTTTCACGCGCTCGGCGAGGTCCGTGATTTCAACCGGCCCTGACGTCGCCATGGCGCGCCGGACAATCTCGCGCTCGGCGTCGTCCACTTCGGGTGCCGGCGCGCCAGAGACCGCGAGGGGCGGCGACGAGGCGGCGCATTCGAAAACCGCCTCGGGATATGCCGCGGCAAATATCGCGGCGTCCTCGCTCGCGATCAGCATTTCAGGCGCGTCCGAGGAAAGATGCGCACTCGTCACGCGTCCCTCGCGTTGCAGTGCGTCCAGCATCTTATGAGCCTCACCGGCCACGCGTTCGTCCAGCGCGCCGCTCGCCAGCGCTCCGTGCGCTCGGATCAATTCATAAAGTTCGTCGCGATCGCGCGCCCGGCGCGCCATCGCGCGGCCGCTTACCTCGGCCTCGACGCTCTCGACCGCATCGGCGGCGAGCATCGCGGACAGGTCTTCGGTGCGCAGCACGTCCTCGGCCATCGCGCGGTTAAGCGAGACCGTGCGGCTGCGGCGGTTGGCGCGCTCCCCATCGTCGAGGAATGAATAGTCCCAGGCGAGTAGGACGCGATGGGCGAAAACCGAGGGCGCAATAGCGTCGACTGTCACCACCCGTGTGGTGCCTTGCTCGATCGCGCGGAGCAGTTCTTCTATCCGTCCTATGTCGGCCGATTCGGTCAGGCACTCATGCATGGTCTCGGTGGCGATGAAGTGGTCGGGCAATTCGACCTCGGGCGGCCGGTTTTCAAGGCACGCCTCGCGTCCGGGAAAGATCGCCGCCGCGATTTCCTGCGCGCGCAGGCGCTGGATCCATGCCGGGACCTTGCGACCGCGCGCCGAACGCATCACCGCCAGCGCTCGCGTCGCGACGTGACGCATTCGGACCTCGAACATCGGCGCGGCCAGCAACGCCTGCTCGAGCACGCCGCGCACCGTGCGCGCGGAAATCATCGCCATCAGCGACTCGAGCGGAAAGCTGTGGCGAGCGTTCAGCGCGAGCAGCACCGCGTCGTCGATCGCGGAAGCCTGGATTTCGAAATCGAATGACTGGCAAAGGCGTTTGCGCAGCGCCAGGCCCAGCCCGCGATTGACGCGCATTCCGAACGGCGAGTGAATTACCACCTGGGTGCCGCCGAGACCGTCGAAGAAACGCTCGACCACGATCGTGCGCTCATCGGGAATCGCGCCGAGCGCGCCGTGACCGCGGCGCACGTAATCGATCGTCTGGCGCGCGGCGCGTTCGTCCATCGCGCAGTCAACGGCAAGGAACGCCACCGCCGCGGCGTCGTCGCCGCGTGCGATATGCTCGAAGATTTTGCCGCGCAATTCCGACACTTCAGAGGAAAGAGCGGGCGAGCGGCCCGCCGCCTCGGTCTGCCAGAACGGCAGCGACGGCGCCATCCCGGGCGCCGGCTCGACCAGGAAGCGGTTGCGTGAGATTCCGAGCACCCGCCAGGGCATCGAGCCGAGGGCGAATATGTCGCCGCGCGAAGATTCCTGGGCGAAGTCTTCCTCGACGTCGCCGATTTTGCGGCTCTGCGATTCGATCACCACGTCGAGATTGCCGTTCTCGGGAATCGTGCCGCCCGAGGTGATGGCCGCAAGCCGCGCGCCGCGGCGCGCCCGCACACGCGCGCCGACCCGGTCGTAAAAGATTTTCGGCGCCGCGCCCTGGATTCGCGCCGGCAATTCGGCCGCCATCTGTTCGAGCAGATGGTCGAGCGCGCCGTGGTCGAGATCGGCGAAGTTGTACGCGCCGCGCAGGAGCCGCAGCAGGTCGGCCTTGCCAATCTCCTCGTCTTCGGCGGCGATCGCGACGATCTGCTGCGCCGCGACGTCGAGGCATCCGCCAGGGACTTCAACCTCGTCGAGCCGGCCATGGCGAATTGCGCGCACCGCGGCGGCACATTCGAGGAGGTCGTCGAGCGTGAGCGCGAACAGTCGTCCCTTGGGCGTCGCGTCGAGCCGATGGCCCGAGCGGCCGATACGCTGAATCGCAGCCGAGATGCTTTTGGGCGTGTCGATCTGGCAGACGAGGTCGACCGCGCCGACGTCGATACCAAGCTCGAGCGAGGAGGTCGCAACCAGCGCGCGCAGTTCCCCGCGCTTGAGACGCTGCTCGGCGGCCACACGCTCGGCGCGCGCCAGACTGCCATGATGGGCCAGCACGGCGTCGTGGCCGAGGCGCTTTTGCAGGTTGAGCGCGATCCGCTCGGCCCAGCGCCGGCTGAGCGTGAAGACCAGGGTCGTGCGATGCTCTCGCACCAGCGCGGCGACCGCGTCGTACATCGCCTCCCAGTGCTGATGAGTCGCGAGCGCGCCCAGGTCGGGACCAGGCGCGATGACCTGCAAATCCATCGCGCGCGCGCGCTCGCCGGAGCCGTCGGTGCGCACGACTTTCACCGGGCGGGGTGTGCGCGCGCCGGCGCCATCGGTCTCAGCGCCGGCGAGAAATTCGGCCAGCCGCTCGATCGGATTGAGCGTCGCGGAAAGTCCGATTCGCGCCGGACGCGGACCGCCGCTCGCGCGTACCATCCGCTCCAGCCGTTCCAGCGTGAGCATCAGATGAGCGCCGCGCTTGTTCGGTGCGAGCGCGTGCAACTCGTCCACGATCACATAACGCACCCGGCGCAGGCTTTGACGAAAGCGCGGGGACGTCAGCAGGATGAACAGCGACTCCGGCGTAGTGACCAGGATGTGAGGCGGCCGCCGGAGCATCGCAGAGCGCTCGTGGGCCGGAGTGTCGCCGGTGCGAAGCCCCGCCCGCACTTCAAGTACTGGTTTAATTTGTTCGCTAGGGCGAGGACCAGCGGCTGCGGCCAGTCCATCCGCCGTCTCGCGAATTCCGACGAGCGGTTCCTCAAGATTGACCCGGATATCGTTGGCGAGGGCTTTGAGCGGCGAAACGTACAGCACCGACACGCTATCCCCAAGTTCGCCGCGCTCGGCGTCGCGGAAGAGCCGGTCTATTGCCCACATGAACGCGGCGAGCGTCTTGCCGCTACCCGTGGGCGCGCACAAAAGCACGTCGTGGCCGGGCGCTGCGTCGCACTCGGCAATCACCGGCCATCCCTGGGTCTGCGCGGGCGAGGGGGCGCCGAAGCGTTCGGCGAACCAGGTCCGGACCGCGGGATGAAACGCGTCGAGCACTGAAATCATGGTCCGATACTTATAGCATCTGGATTGCTCGATCCGGCAGGCTGTTAAAGGCACAAGGAGGCGCGACGCGCAAATGACCTTCCCCTATCCTCTTCCTGAACTGGATCTCAGCGCTCCATTGGATCGTTACCGCGCCGCCGTACTTCCCGAGTGGATCGATTCATACGGTCATATGAACATGGCAGTGTACGTGACGGTCTTCGACCAGGCCGCCGATGTCCTGTGCGCTATGCTCGGAGTCGGCCCGCTCTACACGCAACATGAGCTTGGCATGCTGTTCGTGCTTGAAACTCATCTTGCCTATGCGCGCGAGGTCCGCCTCGGCGCGCCCTTGCGAGTCACTTCACAGATCCTCGACCACGACGCGAAACGCCTGCATCTTTTTCATCACATGTATCACGGCGAAGAAGGATGGCCGGTGGCTACCAACGAAGTGCTGATGATCAATGTCGAGTACAATTCGCGGCGCACCGTGCCGTGGCCGGACGCGACGATGCGCCGGCTCGGCCTGATGGCGGCCGCGCACTCAGGTTTGCCCAGACCCGAAAATGCGGGCCGCATCATTCGTATCAAGGCCGGTCACAGCTCTGCGAGAAATCGATGACTTCAAGCTTGTCTTTAGATTCCGTCTTTTTAGAGGAAATCAGGACGATTGAGAATGAGCATCGGATGCCGACCGGTGGACCTTGTCTGAGGTCTTTCAAACATCACAAAAGAAGCTTACAATCACTAAGAGGCGTTAAAACGAAGAATCGATCCTATGTTTAATAGCAATTGTGATAACGTCTGCGGCAGCAGACCTGTATCGAACCACGGAGGCCCCAACGGTGGACAAAGTTCATAGTCTGTATAACAACGTGCGAGTGACTCTTTTGCCGTTGGAAATAAAGAGGATTGCAGCTTCAGCGACGTTTGCGATTGCCTTCTTGATGTTTGCGACTCATGCCTGGGCGCAAGCAGTGGGCGCTTCGGTGGGAGTTGTCACTGGAACTTGCACGGTGGAGCGCGCTGGCAAGTCGATCCAGGCCGCCGACGGCAGCCGTCTGATGGTCGGCGACAAGCTCACGACTGGACCGAACAGCCGCATGACGATCGGTCTCGGCGATGGCAGCCAGCTGGAACTGAACGAATCGAGCACGCTTGTGCTAACGGAAAACATTCTTAATCCCGATGGCTCACGTGCGAGCACAAAGATCACGCTGCTGGGCGGCCTGGTGCGAAGCCTCGTTCATACCAGCCCTGGAGGCGCGCCTAATTTCGAGGTTCATACTCCCAACGCCGTTGCTTCCGCTCGCGGCACGATGTTCGACGTCTCGTATCACGAGGGACAGCCGCCGCCCGCGACGCCCTGAACCGCCCCCGAAAAGCGCCGCTCCCGATAGTGCGAAGAGCGCTATCGCCAGCGCAACCAACGCCGGATGGGAAAAAAGGCTGCGAGGCCGCCCCGGGCGATCACGGCCAGCGCAAAATAGGCGGCAGTGCCCACCAGGATTAACGTCCATCTGACGGTCGACTTCATCATCGCGGACTCGCCGGCCGCGCTCCTTGGCGACATCCCCCGGACGATCGAGGGAAGGCGCGCGGCGCTTACGACTTGAGCAGGTCGGGCTACTGCTGAGTGCGCCACTCGGCCCGAGGTCTGGGGGCACTAGGTGCGCAATATCACAGCCCCTTACCTTGGCCTTGAAAAACTGCAGACACTGCAAGACCTCTGGCCTGAGCCCCCCGCTCTGGTGGCCCCGCCTCCGCCCGGACGACGCCCCTGAGACTCCTCGGCTTTCGCCCTCGACGAGCAATAGCGTCCCGACACGACGAGGCCCGTCCTGCCTTCGGACGGCGGCCTCAGCCCTCTGCGCTCGTCCTCGGGCACGGAATGTCCAGACTAGGAGATGGCGACGATAGCCCTTTAGAGATCTTCACCGTGGGATTGTGGTCAGCAAAGTAGTCTGTGTATCAGGGGGCTGGCGGTTTGCGTGAAAATACAGCACCTCTGACGAGATGCCGACAATCTTCGCCATCTGCTGGATCAGGTAGTCCTCGGGCGGATAGCGGTGATCGCGCTCGACCGCATCAAGATACGGAGGGTCCACTGGGCGCCCGTCCTCGCGCTTCAAGCGCGCGGCAAGCTCCCTCTGCGTAAGACCCGGCCTTCTTACGAGAGTCCCTTAAGTAACGAGAGTCGGGCCGTCGCCAGTAGGACCAAAGTCCAACTTACTGAAAGACCGTGGTTGTGAATTTAATGGCGCTGCGGTTGACAACAATGCCCGGCATTTCAGTCAAATGAGTGGTGCTATCGAAAGAGTATCGGCGGCGAGCCAAGCGGCGGTAATTCTCGCAATCACGCTGATTGCGGGATGCGGCGTGCCGTCGGTTACCAATGTCACACCCGAGCGAGTCATGACGGGCGAGGCTTCTGCTGCTGCCGGGACTCAATTTCCGGCCGGCGGCGAGCCAGTCGCGGTCGCAATAACGCCTAGCGGAGACAATCTTTACGCGGCGAACCTGCTTGACGGCACCATCTCGGCTTTCACGGTTCAATCGAACGGCAGCCTTGCACCGGTCAATGGAAGTCCTTTCCAGACCGGGCTTCATCCCGTTGCGCTCGACGTCACGAGCAACGGCCGCTTTCTGTACGTAGCAAGTTCCGGTGGACAGAATGTCTCGGGGTTTGCGATTTCCGCCGGCGGTACGCTGACTCAAGCTGGAACTCCAAGTCCCGCAGGGTTCAGCCCGCTCAGCGTCAGCGCGGATGCGACAGGCAATTTCCTCTATGTTACGAGCGGAGTGGACAATAGCCTTTCTGCCTTTCGCATCGACCAGTCGACTGGCATGCTGAGCCGAATTGCAGGTTTTCCGCTTACCGTCGGCAGCGCACCGGTCGCGATCGCCGCCAATCCGCGCGGCAGATACGTTCACGTTTTGAGCGCGGCCAATTCAACTCTGACGACCTACGTTGTCGGGGCACAGACCGGTCAGCTCACCCAAATTGGCCAGAGCCAGACCGGTTTTCAGCCGAGCGCCCTGGCGATCGCGCCGAGCGGAGGGTTCATCTATACGGTCAATGCCGGCGACGGCACGATTTCGGAATTTGGGCTAGACCAACAAACCGGCGCAACGCGCGCGCTCGCGGGATCGCCGGTGGCAACGGGTCTGAACCCCCTCGGGATCGCGATTGATTCACGCGGAAGTTTTGCCTACGTGGCGAACTTCAACAGCAATGAAATATGGGGCTACAGCATCGGCGCGGACGGAACCCTTCGAGCGCTGCCAGGCCCGAAAACGCTGGTGGCACCACGGCCGAAAGCTATCGCGGTAGCTCCGAACCGCGGCGTTCTCTATGTGACCAACGTCGACACGAATGCGGTGAGCGCCTACGCGATCGGGGACGACGGCCTATTAGGTCCGCTGTCTCAATAACGGAATCAAAAGAAGATCCATCCAGCGTTTCCGGTGCGCGAAGCCCATCGATTGAGCGCAAGATGCACAAATGAATGCAGTCGATATAGCCCCTTGGATCGGCGACTGGGCCTGGAGCCTGCCCTTGATAGTGCTGACCGTAGTGATTCACGTATGCGGTCTTGCCCTCATCGGTGGAAAATTCGTCGCCGTTCTTGGCGAGTCCTTGGATGCTCGCAACTTCATTCCCAAATTTGCCCTGGTGATTGGTAGTACAGCCTTGTTGGCCACTGTGCTGCACGGAATCGAGAGTGCGATTTGGGCCGCAGCCTATCGCGTTCTAGGTGCCTTGCCAGACAACAGGTTAGCGATGCTTTATTCACTCAGTGCGATGACGACCTACGGCCATGCGGACCTATATCTGAAAGATCAATGGCAGTTGATGGGAGCTTTGGAAGCACTAAACGGGATGTTGCTCTTCGGGCTAACGACGGCATTTCTGTTCGCCATGATCCAAAGGGTTTGGCCGCTCGGTAGTAGGGAACGGCATAGAAAACCCTAGCTGCGCAATTCTCGCCACAGAAAAGTCGTATGGTGTATGTGCTAATACTCTGTGAATCACCCCGGTCGTGCTCGGCAAAAGGGGCTCACGCCACCGGCTGGGGCATGGATCAGGACGGCGGGGCGCGCCGATGAAACAAGCACGTGGCCGTTCAGCCACGGGGCGCGCGGCGCAGTCGGATGATCACGGGTCCCCATTGCCCGAATCCGACGGGCCTATGCTGCCGAAGCGAACAGAAATTTGACTGTTTAGCGAAAACAGATTTGGCTCCATTGTCGGCGACGTCATAGCGCAGCTCTCGGGTCACTTTCATTCACAAGAGGTATCTTACGTGGGGCGGCGGTTTCGATTTCCGCGAGTGGCGAACCCGCGCCCAGGAAGTGCTATTGAATATTTAACAAATCACAAATTCCCTTCTGGCACTCTGCATACGCTGCATTAATCGACGCGCTATGCGCGGCCGATCACATACGTTTGTTTGGAAGGAGTCTTCGCGCGTCAAGCGCGGGGAATTTCGCCCCACCGAATACAAGCCCTGTAGCAAAATCGGCCTCGCTCGAAGGTGGCTGGGGTCCAGTCTAAAGAGCCATATCAACGGACATTGAGCATTGTTGTCTGGTACGAATTGTGCGTTTAAAGCCAAGACATCCGTGCCCTATAATAATTTTTGAATACGGAACCGAATCGAGAATGCTCAAATGCTTATGGGTCTTAGCGTGGGCGATTGCCATCTTCATCTGGGATCAGCCGAACTCGGTCGCGGCAGAAGTAACGCTCGATCAAGCCGTAGCGATAGCACTCGAAAAGAATCCGGATCTCGCGGCAGCGGCGAACGAACTATTAGTTGCACGTGGCGAAATTCAACGCGCCGAATATTTCAGCCAGTTCAATCCACAAGCTCTGAGCGGTTTCGACTATCGGACTCGGTCCGCAAAATCGAATTCGCAGGATTGGCGTGCCGGTCTTTCTCAGGAACTGGAAATCTTCGGACAGCGCGCTCTCAGGCAGCAGGCGGCAAAGCTCGGTTATCAACGAACACAGGCCGAGGTTCGGAATCAAGTCAGGCTGCTCGCCGCCGCTGTCAAGATGACCTTTTACGAAGCGCTCCGCGCGCGTAAGCGAAGCAGCCTTCTCACCGAGCTCGAGGCACTGAACCACAAGTTGGCCGACGCGGCGCGCGCTCGTTTCGATGCGGGCGAAATCGGACAGATCGACTTCAACCTCGCGCGCGTCCGATATGGCGAAAGCCGGAGGGCTCTGATCGACGGCGCCGAGACATACCAGCTCGAATGCTCCAGCCTCGGGCGCCTACTGGGCAATGCGGTTGGCGCTGAACCAGAGCCGGCCGGCGATCTTAGGCCCGAGCCCTTGCACACCGATATAGAGAAGTTGTTAGACCAAGCCAAAGCAAATCGAGCCGATCTTAAAGCCGCGCAGACGGAAATTAGGAGAGTCCAGGCCGAACTGAAATTGAATAGTAAGCTGGCGCTGCCAAATCCAACAATCGGGGTTTTTGGCGGACATGAGCAAAATACCGAGCGATTTGTTGGTATTGCTGTAGAGATTCCGTTGCCGATCTTTAATCGCCGACAGGGAGAAGCCACCGCGCTCGCCGGGCGCCTGGCTCGGGCGCGACAGAAGGTGCGCGCCACCGAATTGAATGTCGAACACGAAGTGCGCGATGCCTACGGCAAGTACACCGCCGCGCTGCGTGCGTTGAGGGTCAGCCAGGAAGACGTGGTTGCCCCAGCCCGGGAGAGCTTTGGTTTGCTCGAGGCCGCGTTCAACGCCGGAAAGCTGGATCTGCTTAGTCTTTCGGTCGCCGAACGACAGTCCTTCGATGCGCAAATGGGATATCTCGACGCGTGGTTCAATTTTACAGCGGCGAAAACCTCGCTCGATCTCGCAGTTGGAGATTCCGCGTGAAGCGGCGAAATTTGCTGGTCATTGCGACCATCATCGGCTTCGTTCCGTCGCTCGTAGTAGCGCAAACGACCACGCCGGTATTGCTCAAGGTCTCGCCGTCATCGCAGGCCGGCCGTGAACTCGTGCTTGCTACGGTCACACGCAAGTCGATGCATCAGCATATCAGCGCCACAGCCACGATCGAACCCGACGCTGGCGCAATAGCCGATGTTTCCAGCGTCATCCCGGCGCGCGTCATGAAACTAATCGCTCAGCCCGGACAATACGTCCGCGCGGGCGAACCGCTCGCGATACTGAGCAGCGTGGAGCTGGGTGAGGCGAAAACCGAGTACCTCAAGGCGCGCTCGCTCGAAACGATCACTGCGCAGAACCTCAAACGCGAGCAGGACCTCTACGCGAAAAAAATTACATCTATGAAGGACCTCCTGGAGGCGCGTGCGCGCCACGACGCCGCGTTGGCCGAATATAAGGCGGATCGCGAGAAACTTCGCCTCCTGATAGCTCCGGCCGATTTGAACACCGTTCAATGGTCCGATAACGGCCATCCTCTATCGGAATTTCCCTTGGTCTCGCCGATCGCAGGAACCCTGGTAAGGCGCGATTTAAAAATCGGAGGGATGCTTGATCGAAATGAGCCTGCTCCAATTACGGTGATCAACCTCGAACGGGTATGGGTGGTCGCTAATATCTTCGAGCACGATCTGGCGGGTCTAAAGACCGGCGACTTGGCGGAGATTGCGGTCGACGCTCATCCGAACCGTACCTTTACCGGCTACGTCACCTATATCGGTGACGAAATTAATCGTAGTACGCGCGCTGTACTGGCAAGAATCGAGGTTCCCAATCCTGACCACGTCTTGAAACCAGGGATGTTCGCCCACGCTTCAATAGAGACGGGCAGCGCGAGCGAGGTTGTCGTCGCACCGGAATCCGCCATCTACGAGGTCGACGGCCAACAAGTGGTTTTCGTGCCGTCCGGCAAAGGAGGGTACACGGCGCGCCCGGTAAAACTTGGCAGTCGTGGGGCTAAAGCCGTCGAGGTCATCGCGGGGCTCAAGCCGGGCGATCAGGTCGTAGCTAAAGGTGGGCTCGCGCTAAAGACCCTCATTGCGAATAAGGCCGCCGAATAGCCGCGAGACGGGTAAGCGATGTCGAGCAGAATTTTTGAAGCGGCGCTCGGGAACCGTCTCATGACGATCATCCTGATTGTCGTCTTCGTCGCGATCGGACTTCGTGCGATGGTTCTCCTGCCAATCGACGCCTCGCCCGATGTCACGCCCAATGTCGTCCAGATCGTGACCGATGCGCCAGGACTCGGTGCAGCCGAGGTCGAAAATCTGATCACTTTTCCAGTCGAATTGTCCATGCGAGGCCTGCCGGGCATTACGGAGATCCGGTCGGTTTCCCGTTTTGGTCTGTCGTCCGTCCAAGTTTTCTTCAACGAGAATCTCGACACGTATTTCGTCAGGCGGCTCGTGATGGAACGCCTGGGCGACGCTGCGGCAACGATTCCCGGCGGGTACGGGCCCCCCGAGATGACTCCAGTATCGACCAGCCTCGGCGAGATCTATCAATTCGAAGTCAGCGATGCTTCCCGATCTCCGATGGAGTTGCGCTCCATACTTGATTGGAAAATCGCGCCACGGCTTAAGGAAGTCCCTGGCGTAGTTGAGGTCAACAGTTTCGGGGGCGAACTCAAAACCTATGAGGTTCAGCTTCGGCCAGATTCGCTCGTCGCCTACAAGATCACACTCGCGGACGTTTTTCATGCGCTAGACAAGAACAATCTAAGCGCCGGCGGCGGATACATCATCCATAACGGCGAGCAACAGGTTATTCGGGGAGCAAGCCTCATCGCGAACCTCGACGATGTTGGCAATATCGTAGTGGGCAGCCGCGAGGGCGTCCCGATTTACGTCAGGAATCTGGGCCGTGTCGCCTTTGCTCCGATGTTGCGGCAGGGCGCGGTCACTCGAGATGGAAGAGGAGAGACTGTCGCCGGAGTGGTGATGCTGCTGATCGGTGAGAATTCCCGGACCGTGGTGGATCGCGTGAAGGCCAAGATCAAAGAGATTCGGCCGACTCTGCCGAGAGGCGTCGAGATACGCGCTTATTATGATCGTGCGGAACTGATCCGCCGAACGATCAATACCGTTGCCCACAATCTCGCCGAAGGCGCAATCCTCGTTACCGTGCTGCTCTTTCTGTTTCTCGGTGATGTACGCGCGAGCCTCATCGTCGCGTCGGTGATACCGCTTTCGATGCTCGCCGCCTTCATCGGCATGAACTGGATGGGCGTGTCGGGCAACCTGATGAGCCTTGGGGCCATCGACTTTGGCCTTATCGTTGATGGCTCCGTCGTGATGATCGAGAACATATTCCATCGGTTTGCCAAGGAACCCAATGCGCAAGGGTCGATGGCGCATCGCATCTTTGAGGCGGGTCGCGAGGTCCTGCGGCCGATCGTTTTCGCGATCGGGATCATCATTGTGGTTTACCTTCCGATCCTCAGCTTCCAGGAAGTTGAGGGCAAAATGTTCCGTCCGATGGCCCTGACGGTAATCTTCGCCCTGGCGGGATCGCTGATTTTCGCGCTGACGTACGTCCCCGTTATGGCGTCGCTCTTTCTCAAGAGCATCGTCGCACGCGAGCCTTGGCTCACACGCCAATCCAATCGGATTCATGAACGCTTGCGGCAGCTTAGCTTAAAAAACCCACGAACCGTTGTGTGGACGACTCTGGCCGTGCTTGGCGCGAGCTTCGTTGTCGCTCCGTTTCTGGGCACCGAATTCATTCCTACCCTTGACGAAAATGTGATCAACCTGGACGTTTTGCAGGTCCCGAGCATCTCGCTCGAACAAGCGGTCAGAAACTCGACTGAGGCCGAAAAGGCTCTGCTCGAATTACCCGAAGTGAATCGCGTTGTGAGCCGGATAGGACGGCCCGAAATCGCGACTGACACCACCGGGCCTGACGAAAGCGACGTATACATTTTCCTCAAACCCAGACAACAGTGGCGTGCGGGCAGCAAGGACGAATTACTCGAAACTATTGAGCGCAAGCTCAATGAGCGCGTTCCTGGAATGCGGTTCGGATTCTCGCAGCCGATAGAAGAGCGCGTGAACGATATGATCTCCGGGGTGAAAGGAGACGTCGCGATCCACATCTACGGCGATAGCATGGAGCGAATGATGGACGTCGGCGAGAAGATGATGAGCGTGCTAGCCGGTATTCCAGGAGCGGTCGACATCAAAATGATCCCTCGGACAGGGCTCCCTTCAGTAAATATCGCAATTGATCGAAGCGCCGTGGCGCGCTATGGAATCAACGCGTCTGACGTACTCGACGCAATCAAGACGATCGGTGGCTACGTTGTCGGCCAGGTGGTGGAGGGCCAGGCGCGCTATCCGCTACAGGTGCGTTTTGAGGAGACCGCTCGGAGTAGCCTCGATCAGCTCTATGACATCAAGGTGGCATCGCCCGAGGGTGCGCTTATTCCCTTGGCACAGCTTGCGCGCATAAACGTCACCGAGGGACCGGTGGCGATTTGGCGCGAGAATCTGAGCCGCAGAATAACCGTCGCGGCAAATGTGCGGGGGACTGACCTCGGCAGCTTTGTGTCGGCTGCGAAGTCCGCCATCGCGAGCAAGGTCGAATTACCGCGCGGGTGGTGGCTGGAATGGGGAGGGCAATACGAGAACCTTCAGCGCGCGTCCAACCGGCTTATGGTCTTGGTCCCGGCTTCGTTACTACTCATCCTAGTGCTGCTCTACAACACGTTCTCGTCGATGAGAATGGCTTTGCTGATCTTCGGCAACGTTCTATTGGGCGCCAGCGGTGGAATCTTCGCTCTGAGCTTGCGCCGATTGGCTTTCTCGATCACAGCCGGCGTCGGATTCATCACACTTTTTGGCGTGTCGGTCCTTAACGGCGTTGTGCTGGTGTCTGAGATCAACCGCCTGCGGGAGTCCGGCCGAGGGACCGATGAGGCGATCGCCGAAGCATCACAGAATCGCCTGCGCCCCATCTTGATGGCGTCGCTGGTTGCACTTTTCGGCTTTATTCCCATGGCGATATCGCACGGAGCCGGAGCAGAGGTGCAGCGTCCGCTCGCCACGGTGGTCATCGGAGGACTGCTTATCTCGACCCCATTCACACTCTACGTTCTACCGATCCTGTATCGATGGTTGGCAGGCAACGGTTCCGATCGAGCACCGAAACCGGAGATGTCCTGAGCGCTGTTGATTTTTGAGCGGCCGCAGATCTCGCCCGATCGGAAGATCGGGTTGCGTAAAGCAGGAGAGCCGCCATGAGGAAGACTGATAAGAAGCGGCGGAAAGAGCAAAGCGCAATAGGGCAGCTGCGGTTTCCATTTCAGGGTTTGGCGCGCGAGGCGTCGTAGGACACGGTGGCGCTGTCGGGGTTCGGGTTCATGCAGGATTAATTGGAGGCGGAGCGTGCGGCGTTGTGTGGCGAACGCTATGCTCATCCGGAGCACCGTCCGCGCCGGTCACGTGCCGAGCTCGCTGGTGATGGGCGGCCGGGGGGTCAAGATCCGGCCCCCGATGGCTAGAACTGCGCTTGCTGAACTGGCAGGCCTGGAGTTCGCACGATCCCCTCGATGAGCGAGCTTTCGAAGAAATGGTGCTGGGCGTCTCGACCCGGCGCTACGCGCGCGTTTTGAACGCTTGCCCTAGGAGGTTGAGGTTCGCGGAATCGGCAAGCGCGCCGTCAGCGAGCGGTTCTTGGTCGGTACCCGACGCCGACTGGCTGAACTGGTGCGACGCGATCTGAGCGAGCTCAAGCTGGTCGAGCTGCTGCTCGACGGCGTGCACTTCGCCGAGCACCTGGTGCTGGCGGTGGTGGGCATCGACGTGGATCGGGTCAAACATCCACTGGGGCTTAGGAAGGGTGCGACCGAGAACACCTCCGCGTCCAAGGCGCTGCCCGAAGATTTGCCGGAAAGATCTCATCGAACGCGGGCTGGACCCTAATCGCTCCATCCTGGTGGTGATCCAAGGCGCTGCGCCGGGCGATGCTTGACACCTTCGGCGAGCTCGCGCCGTTTCAGCGCTGTCAAGCGCACAAGAAACGTAAGGTCACCGACGCCCCTGTCTGAACGAATGCGAGCTTCGGTGCGCACCGCGATAAATCAGGCTTACGCCGCGCGCGATCCCAAGCGAGCCCACCGCCTGCTCGAGAACCTGGCGCATAAACTCGAATCCGCTCATCCCGGAACGGCGGCTTCTCTGCGTGAGGATATCGACCAGGCTCTAACCTTGATGGCTCTGCATCTATCCAAAAGCTGGAACGGGTCCTGTCCTCGACCAACCTGATCGAAAACCTGTTTAGCCGGGTGCGCGAAATTGCGCGGCGCGCCAAACGTTGGCAGGACGGAACCATGATCCTGCCTTGGACTGCCGCCCGTGTGCTCGAAGCCGAGCGCCACTTCGGCAATATTGACTGTAGCGCCAAAATCGCTAGGCACCGCAGAGGTGGATAGAGGTTCAACGAGTCGTTGAAATTGAAGTGACGGCAATTTTCGTTCGATCAATAATCGGGAAGGGGGTGCAAGAGAGGAAACCGAGGTAGACAAGAATGACAGCGCTCTTTCGAGGAGTTCGCGACCTGCCTGGCGGAAATTGCGCCTGTGTGCGAACTGTCTGCTTGGCGCTCAGCGTGCAGATTGCAGCATGTCCGGGAGTCTCTCCTTCTGAAATCCCCAAGTGGTCTTTAGGACCATCTGCCATTGCGTTTTTAACAAGCTCAGCTTGATCTCAGCTGACCCGTGTTCGAAGTCAGCCGTTGCCAGGAATCACCGTAGACCGAAACCTGGCTAAGTAGTAGAAAAGACGAAAATCCCGGCTGCAATCGGGCTACGTCTTCGCCCGGAGGTTACGCTCGATGGCCCGTATAATCGACGCCGACGGTCATGTTGTCGAGCCGCACAAGCTGTGGGAGGAGTACGTCGAGCCAGAGTTTCGGGATCGCGTCATCCGTATCGAGCGCAACCGTGAAGGGCTCGACGAGTTCTGGATCAACGGCGAGCGGCGCCGTGGCCCCGGCGGCTCAATCGTCGCGTCGGTCATTCCGGGTGGCTATCTCAGCGCCGAACGCACTCGCGCCGCTACCTGGGAAGACATCCTGCCGGGCAGTTGGGATCCGCACGCGCGGATCAAAGCGCTCGACGAGGAGGGCATCGACATCGCTTTCCTCTATCCCTCCTTCTACCTGATCTATGGCGACCACGAGGACCCGCGGCTCGCCGTAGCGGCTTGCCGCGCCTACAACAACTGGATGGCGGACTTCTGCCACCCCTATCCGAAGCGGCTCCATGGTGTCGCACCTATGCCGATCCAGGATGTGGGCGCGGCCGTGACCGAGATGCGCCGGGCCGTCAAAGAGCTCAACTTCAAAGCCGTCTTTATCCGCCCCAATCCCTACAACCATCGGCGGCTCAACGACCCTGCCTACGACATTTTCTGGCGCGAAGCGGAGGAACTCGACATCCCGGTGGCGGTGCATTCGAGCTTTGGCACCAAGATGCCTGCGCTTGGGGCGGACCGTTATCTGCAGGACACTTTTTCGTTTCACATGGTCTGCCATCCTTTCGAGCAGCAGGCCGCCTGCATGGATGTCATATGCGGCGGCGTCCTCGAAAGGTTCCCGAAGCTCAGGGTCGCATTTCTCGAAGCGGGTGTGGGGTGGGCCGGTTACTGGCTCGATCGCATGGACGGCCACTACGAGAAGATGGGATCGATGGCGCCATGGCTCAAAAAACGTCCGAGCGAATATTTCCTAGAGCAGTGTTATTTATCGCTCGATCCTGACGAACGCACGCTCAGCGCGATGTGCGATCTTGGTCTCGACCGCAACATCCTGTGGGGCTCCGACTTTCCGCACTTCGATTGCACTTATCCCGGCGTGGTCAAGCAGGTCGAGGAGGCGGTGAGGATTCTGCCCGCGACGGCGCGTCATAACATCATGAGCGCGAATCCGGCCCGATTTTATCGCATCGATGATTAGCGCCGCGTTGCGTTCGGAGAGGCTACCAAATTGGATACCTCGAAAGTCGAATAAAGAAATACCGGCCCGACCAGAACACAGCCCGCTTTGTCGGCATTTTGGTGATGGCTTTTGAAGACACGAAACGCTGCGGGCAAACGTGGGAGAATTGCCATGGCTGTGAAAGACACAATTGTCGCAAGGCTGGCCGAATGGGGACTCGTGCTGAACAAGAACGAGATCGAACAACTCGTTCCCGCGTATGAGAACCTGTTGCGATGGCAGAGCGTGCTCGAAAGCATGATGCAGTCTAAGAAGCTGGTTGAGGGTATGACGGCACCGGGTAGCGAGCCGATTCTGATTCACGCGATCGAGCGGAAAGGAGGAGCACGATGAATGCCTCCGCGCAGAAACTCGCCTTCGCGTCGATTTCCACGGTCGCGGAATCCGTCCGGCGCAAGGAACTCTCGCCGGTGGAGCTGGTGCGCGCGTCGCTAGATCGCATCGAGGCGTTCGACCTCAAACTCAACTCCTTCTATACGCTGTTTCGCGACGACGTGCTGGCTGCCGCCCGCGACGCCGAGGCTGAGATCGCCCGCGGCCACTATCGGGGGCCGTTGCATGGGATTCCGATCGGGATCAAGGACATCTACGAGTGCGGTCCCACCACCTGCGGCTCGAAATCGCTCAAGGATTATGTAGCCGCCGAGGATTGCATGGCGGTACACAAGCTCAAGCAGGCTGGCGCGCTGATAGTGGGTAAAAACGCAACCTACGAATTCGCCTATGGGTTCCCGACGACCAAGTCCTACTTCAAGCCCGCGCGAAATCCGTGGAACCTGGCCTATGACGCAGGCGGCTCAAGCAGCGGCTCGGGATCGTCAGTCTCGGCGGGATTGGTTTACGCGAGCATGGGCTCGTGCACCGGAGGCTCGATTCGATGGCCCGCGCAGTGCTGCGGAATCGTAGGACTGAAGGCCACCTATGGGCGAGTGAGCCGCGCGGGAGTCTATCCGCTGGCGTGGAGCCTCGACCATACCGGACCACTCGCGCGCACGGTCAAGGATGCCGCGCTGATGTTGCAGGGATGCGCCGGCTACGATCCGGCCGATCCGGCTTCGGCCAATGTGCCAGTGCCCGATTTCACCGCCAGGCTGGGGCAGCCGATCAAGGCGATGCGGATTGGGTTAATGCGTTCGGTATATGAAGACAACTGCGATCCGAAGATCCTGGGGCCCTTCAACGTCGCGCTTGGCGAGTTCGAAAAGCTCGGCGCCAGGATCGTCGACGTACCCTCGATCACGCTCACCCAGATGCAGGCCATCGAGTGGCCAGCCCTATTCGCCGAGACCGCCGCGATCCATATCGATAACGTCCGCCATCACGGGGCTGACTACAATCCGCACGCCAAGCTGTTCGTCGCTTACGGCCTGCTGATCAGCGGCGCATGCTACCTGATGGCGCAGCGGGCGCGCGCCCAAGTGCGCGATCAGTTGCTCGAGGCGCTGGCACGCGACGTCGACGTCCTGATATTGCCGACGGTGGGCTTCCCGGTAAGCCCGGTGCTCGACGACTCACCCGGGCTCAGCATCGTGGCCGAGGACTTCTCGGTCTATACGGCGATTTTCAACTTCACGGGGTTTCCGGCAATCCAGGTGCCGTGCGGTTTCGATCCTGACGGGCTGCCGGTTGGGCTGCAAATCGCCGGCCGGCCGTTCGACGAGGCGACGATCTGCCAGGTCGCGCACGCCTACGAACAAGCCACGCCCTGGCACGACAAGCATCCAAGCCTGTAGCACTCCGGCTTGGGCCGCAGACACGGCAGGGAGGGACAGATGAGCGACCTCAACCTCGAACTCTGTTACATGACGGCAACAGAGGCGATCGCCGCGTTCAAGACGCGCGAGCTTTCCCCGGTCGAGCTTCTGAAGGCCATAATCGCGAGATGCGAGCAGATTGGGCCGAAGATCAACGCGCTCACCTACACCTATTTTGACCGAGCGCTGGAACAGGCCAAGGCTGCCGAGGCGCGATACGCTAGGCGCGATGGGCAGCCACGCCCGCTCGAAGGCGTGCCCCTCGCGATCAAAGATTTTCATTCGGTCAAGGGCGAGATCACTACCTTCGGCTCCAGGATGTATCGAGACTATCGACCGGATCGCACGGCGCCAACCGTCCAGAGATTGCTGGATGCGGGCGCAATCATGCACTGCCGGACAACTACCCCCGAATTCGCTCATACTGGTGTGACCGCAAGCCCGCTCTGGGGCATCACGCGCAATCCGTGGAATTTGGAGTACACGCCCGGAGGCTCTTCGGGAGGCGCGGGCGCGGCCCTCGCGGCCGGAATGACTACCCTGGCCGACGGCACCGACGGCGGTGGCTCGATCCGCATCCCGGCTTCTATAAACGGCATTGTCGGGTACAAGCCGCCATTCGGGCGTAATCCACTCGACCTCGATCACCCGTTGGAGACGATACTGCACTATGGGCCGATGACGCGCGGCGTTGCCGACGCCGCGCTCATGCAAAACCTCATGTCCGGCCCGCATCTCGATGACATTTGTACGGTTCGCGACAAAATCACGCTTCCGAAAGCTGCGGACGACATCAAGGGTTGGAGAGTCGCGTATTCGATGAACCTCGGGTTCTACAGTGTCGATCCGGAGGTTCGCCGCAACACCTTGGCCGCGCTTGAGGTATTCAAGAGCCTCGGCTGCAGAGTCGAAGAAGTCGATGTCGGATGGAACTGGGGCGTGAACAACGCCTGGATGACTTACTGGAGCGTATTATTTGCCGGGCTGCTGGGCGACAAGCTTCCGCGCTGGCGCTACGAGATGACGGATGGGCTCGTACGAATGATCGAAAGTGGATTGGCGCTAAGCGCCGATCGCTTCTACCGGATCAATCAGGTGCGTGGCGAGATGTACAAAACACTCGGCCCCATTCTCGAAAATAATGATATCCTCATATGCCCTACGACCGCGCTGCCGTCAGTTAAGCACGATTACGACCCGAGCAATCCGAACTTTACGATCGACGGTGAAAGAGTACCCGCGTCCATCGGCTGGTACATGACAATGCCGTTCAATCTCGTAAGTCAGTGCCCGGTGATCGCGGTTCCGACCGGCTTCGCCGCTTCAGGCGTTGCTACCGGCATGCAAATCGTCGGCAAAACCTTCGACGATGTGCGCGTGTTCCGCGCGGCTTTCGCTTATGAGGAGGCTCGACCTTGGCGCGGGACGCGGCCGGCCATCTGAAAAGGCGAGTCGATCGCGGCCGAGTTTTTCCTGGTCACAGGCGAATACGGGTTGGTTCTTTACATCTTCTATCTAGGAGACAGAAAATGAGCGTAACTGATCTGGAACAGCGAATCGCGCAACTCGAGGACATCGAGGCAATCAAGAAACTCAAGGCCAGTTACTGCCTGCACGTCGATCACGCCAACGAAGAGGGCTGGGTGTCCCTCTTCACGCAGGACGCGATATGGGATTCGGACAAGTTCGGCCGCTTCGAGGGGCGCGAGGCAATCCGCGGACTCTTCAGGCAGATCCCTGAATTCCTACACTTCGCCATTCACTACGTGATGAATCCGATAATCGATGTGAACGGCGATCGCGCGACGGGCATCTGGTACTTGCTCGAACCCTGCACTTTCGCCAAAGAGAAACAGGCAAGCTGGGGCGCCGCGCGCTACGACGAGGAATACGTCAAGGTCGGCGGCCAGTGGAAGTTCAAGCGGCTGAAGCTGAGCTCGTGGTTCTGGACAGCGTTCGAACAGGGATGGGCGAAGCGGCGCTACGTGATGGACTGATCGAGCGGGACGGTTAACTACAATTCGCATGAGCGAGACACGACCATAAGCCGAATCATAGACGCAGACGGTCATGTCATGGAGCCGCTGGATCTCTGGAAGCGGTATATCGAGCCGAAGTATCACGCGCGCTGCCTGCGCTTCGAGCGCGAACCCGATGGCAATTACACGCTGCTGCTGGACGGAAAGCGAACCCCGGGACCGGGCGAGTTCACCAACCGCGAGCTGCGGGTTCCGGATATTCGGCGGGCGACCCGGCGACAGTATTCAGCAGAGGAAAAGATTCGCATCGTGATTGCTGGTCTACGCAGCGAGGACGGTAACGCGGAACTGTGCCGCAAGGAAGGCATCAACCAGAATCTTTATTATCGTTGGTCGAAGGACTTCCAAACCAAATCATGCCGCGATTCGACTAAGTTTTAGACACCCTTATAGGCGTTTCCGCCGATATGGCAGACGTGGCGGAGCCAGAATAAGTGCCGCAGGCACCAAGAATCCGAATACGACAATACACAGACAGGAAGACCCGGGGAAAAAAATTACAAAAGATGAGCCTGTCAACCCGGTAGCGCCCAGTCGGCTTTCGATGATGGTCAAAGGACACCGCCCGGCCCGCAATTTCCTCCACGCATACGAACGCGATGGCTCCAGGGGATCGGCCGCATCGCAGCGATACCTAGTTTAAGGTTTCGATAGGCACAGATAGAGCCTTCTCCTCCCTTTTAAAAAACAAACAGCTCGACGTAGCGTTCGTCTTTCCGCCCAGGCGCTCAAGCTTCCGCACCCCGAGGAAATTGATCACAAAAACCGCTTTAGCTCCGCCGTCTTACGTGCCAGGCGGCTTCCCGGTTCTAGAGCGCTCAGCAATATCGTTGGCGATTTGGGCTGCGATCTGTGTCACGTTCGTGTCTAGGTCGAGCCCGTCGAGCACGAATCGCGCGGCTCCTACATATGGGTCGAATGACAACGCCGCACCAGGTTTCCTACTGCTGTGAGTACTGGTATCCAGCGCACAAAATGGCCCCGACGGACCATGCCCGAGGTCGCTAACCCACACGATGACTCTGAGCCTTGTCGCTCCACTGCCAAATCCTATGAGAGCGCGTTTCAGGCGATTACCCTCGTCGATCTGAACAAAAGCGCCGCGTACCAGCCAGCCTTCGCTCGGAAGCAGTTCCCCATAGTGTAAAACCCGAGCATTGAGCCCTACATTCGTAAGATCGTCAACTAGCGCGGAGGTCATCAATCTAAGCAACTCGCGCTCGCGTTCTCCGCTCTCCACTGGCACTCCCAAGATTCGCGAAATAAATCCGCCAGCAGAAATCGGGCTGATTGGCAGGATACCGGATTCCGCCTGAAATGTTCCGGGTTGGAGGTCAAAGTCCTTCACATAGACCACCTTGGGCGCGGCAGGAGGCATCGCGTGCAATTCTCGCTCGTCTTCGACACGGATGTCCGAGCAAGCGCTCAAACAAAAGCAAAGCGCCACGAGACTAATGTACTGGTATCTTCGTCGCCGCATCGGGTCTTCGTGAGGAGAGTTCTGGCCCGCGAACTACATGACAGGCATGAACTCCTGCTGATCGGCAAGCCCAGCACGAATTCTGCCATTTTCCCAAGATAGGACCAACTCGCCTGCAGTCTCACTGCGGGATTGATCAAGAGTTATCGCCGCGCTTTTAATCGCCAACTTGGTGCGCTTCACTCCGTCAGGAGGAGCGCCGCCCACGCGCGCGTCGTTTCCAGCGCCAGCCGCGGATCCTAAGCTTAGCTTTTTTTCAACTGGTCGACGTCTTTGAAGTCGTTGTTGCAATACATTTAGCGCGACACGCTCGGTTTCGATTTGGACATCAGAGCCGGATGGCGTGCTGAAAGAGAGACGCAACAAACGCGATGGAAGCACAAGAAATCTTGGTCCGCAGAGAACGGCAAATAGTAGGCATGTCTCTCGCCTTTGGCACGGCAACCCTCTTGTCGATGAAGCCTTGGTTCCTGCCTGAGGTCCAAACTACCTTCCTGTCGGAAACAGTGCCGTCACTTGTACGCGGATTATCCACTGGGGCGCACCATCGGGGTGCTTCGGCAGGTCATACGCTCCTATCTGGAAACCCATCGCATGCGATCCGATGTTGAACGCCTTACCCGCGTCCGCGCCGATCGGAATTGTCCATCCGTCGGCCTCATCGGCGGTCCAATCGAAGGTTATTGGTGGATCGCAGTCGACATACCATCCGCTCTCAAAATTGTAGCTGACTTCAGGCTCTACGTAAGTCTGGTTGACGCTGCCACGTGCGCGGCTGCCGGCAAACGACATGAGTTGGTACGCCAGCACAGCGTTGAACCATGGTCCCTTCGAGTAAATCAGCGCCGCCGTCGGGCCCGCGGACCATCTGCCGGTTCCGAGCGCGTCACTCGTCGCCGATGGAAACTGAAAGACCGGCCCGGCGCCCCAGATCCATTCGTCAGCATTGTGGGGCGTCACGAAAAACGAAGTCTGCAAGTCGTTGAGTCCGAATTGCTCGTGCGGACTGGGCTGGTAGGTCGCTGACAGGCTCGGTCGCGCAATGAGATCCCACTGTGCATTCAATGAAAATGGGATCACCGGCTGAAGGTTCATACTCTCGCCCGCATTGTGATGAAGGCCGACGCTGAACCCTGTAGTCGATTGGAGCGGCACCTTGACGAAATCTTCGAACGGATTGTGCACACTCTTTGCCAGGACCTGGGGGGTGATACTTGTTCCGGGCTGCGTGATCACCTGCGCTTGCGCTGCCGCCCCAAGCACTCCCCCCAGCAGAAGGATTGAAAGCTCGAGCAGAACTCCGCGTGTTTTTAATCGGCTAGACACTCGCGCTGGGGCACCCTTTGTGGCGGCCGTGCCGGCTATGGCTTCAAGGACCCATCAAGTACGGATTCTTCTCGAAAGCGTCAGCCTGAGCGAGCCCCCAGGTGGAGGGTATGAGGTTCAGGTTCTCGCCGAAAACTATAGGATACCAAGTCAACAAACAATGCATCGGTGAACTGGATCCCCCAACAGCGGACCTAATTGCTGAGCGCGCCGACTGAGGCAGAGTCGCAGAATGCTTCGAGACAGAGAAGCGAACAGCGGCTGAACGCTTCAAGGGGGTTACGATGGCCGCCCTGAAATCTTACGCTAACACGATTTGGCTCCTTCTTGTCACTATACTGGCCGGGCGCGCTTCAACCAGCCGTCCACCGACAACACGCCGGTGCCGCCCTTTTCTGAGGCCGGGCTCGTCGAGCTTGAAGTTGTACACGAATGGTATGCTTGCCGGCGCTGAGCTTCGGCCCTTCCCAAATCGTGCGCTTGATATCGAGCACATTGTAAAGGAACACAACCTTGATATGGCGGTGGCCCACCACGCCTTTGCTTAGGAACAGACCGTGGCCCCTGAAGCGGCCGCCTTCGGTGACGATCATGCCTTCCGCGCCGCCTTCAGGAATATCGACTTCAGCGGTGATGGTGTAGTCCTTGTCCAGGATTTTCGGGGCGGCGGCGGCCGGCGCTCCGCTCAATTCGCCCCAATAGGTGAATGTGGTCCGTCCCGCCGTGGCGCCCGGACGCTGCCTCAGAAAGTGCGCGAGCGTCGAGTTTTCGAGCGGCAGCACGTCGCATTTCTTCGCCTCGGCGGGACCTGTGCCTAGTCGCCGAGGAGATTTGTTTTGATGAGCTTGGGGATGACAGGAGTTACCGCAAATTGAAGGTTCCACTTCTGGCCGAACACATCAGGATGGACGGGCATGTACTGGCCTTGGACCGCCAGTTTCACGGGCAATGGGCCGATTTTAATCACCTTGCTGATTTGCAGACCGATCGGAAACGTGATCTCGTTGCCGCTCTTGTTCGCATACCAATTGACGAGCATGTTCGGCGACGTACCGATTCCCCATCCACCGCCCGGAAAATACTGGAAGAAGTACTGGATGTTCATCTGGCTCACGGTCTGCAAGCCTGGACCGCCGACAGAGAACCATTGCTGCGGAAATACTCCCGCTATCCATTTGCCACCGAGGTACCCAACTACGCCTGCCGGTCCCAACTGCCACTTGTTCTGTCCGAGCCGCGAATTGCTCGCGGTAGGGAAGATGAAGCTGGGCCCGAGTCCCAGTAACCAAGGACCGGCAAGCTTCGGGCTGGGCGAGAGCATCGTCGCCAGGATTGTGTCGCCGAAACCGGTGACGCGATGAAGATTGCCGCTCTCATTCACGTATGGCGAAGAGTTCATTACCTGGAACACTGGACGGGTGATCAGATTCCAATCGTCAGTCAGCGCCAGCGGCAACACCGGCTGAAACTGGAGATTCGCGGCATTGCGCTCGGGCTTGTTCAGCCAGTAGCTGTTCTCCTGAAGCTGGAGCGCCCAGATACTCGAGATCGGATTCGATAGTTGCTTGTTTACCTCGTTGAGTGATTTGTCATCTGTCGTCTGCGCAGAGGCACGCATGACCGTAAGCAGGCCAAGGAGTCCTATCAGGGCAATCTCTCGGACGTAACTATATCTCAAAAGAGCTTCCTTCCCAGCGGATGCTGATAGCCAGTTGGATTCTCTGTCCCCACCGGGCGCGTCGTTTTATCGCTAAACAACGGCGGGCGACCCCCTAGGGTCGCCCGCTCAGCCATCAATACCTTCAAGCCTTAGTCACCGGCGTGACTGATAGCTCGTGCACTTTTCATCTCCTCATAGACTTGTGTCAAATTGTAAGATGCTGGACTTTGCAGCGGCGGATACTTGGTATACGACTCGAGCTCCTTCAGCCACAACAGCTGGCCGATGGGAATAACGTTCCAGTCGTAAATATAAGCAGTAACTGGTCCGGCAAGCGCGCCGGCCAAGCCGAAGGCGGTGCTCGGTTCTGCACCGACGGCCGTCTCGAAGGGATCACGCTTGATGTTGTCGACCATGGGCCATTTATAGGTTTCAACCCCTTTAAGCCCACAGCTCGCGCAGGCGCCCATCATAGAGAAGTAAATTTTCCAGTTTTTGTAA
>DATJID010000027.1:0-54068 GCA_035493515.1 Binataceae bacterium (SeqCode)
CCGCGCCGTGCGAGAATTGCTTCTTTTGCGTGCGCGGGCAGGAAAATCTTTGTCCGCAGGCGATGGAAAAAATGGTCATGGGTGCGTATGCGGACTTCATGCTGTTGCCCGCACACGTGGTTGCGCGCAACGCCTTTCGCAAACCCCCGGCGCTCGCTTTCGAAGAGGCTGCGCTGCTCGAACCGCTCTCCTGCATCGTTCATGCGCAGGCCCTGGCGCGGCCCGAGCCCGCCGAGAGCGTGCTGATAATCGGCGCGGGAGCCTTCGGTTTGCTCCACCTGCTTGCCCTTCGCGCGAACGGAGCGCGCGAGGTCGCGGTCGCGGGACGTGGCGCGAAACGCCTGGAGTGGGCGGGGCTGCTTGGCGCCGACCGCGTGATCGATACCGCCACGGGCGATCCCGCGGCCGAAGTTGCGCGGCTTAACGGGGGCTTCGGCCCTGACCTGGTGATCGAGTGCACCGGCCAGGTCGAAGGATGGCGCGACGCGTTCGCGCGCGTGCGCCGCGGCGGCCGCGTGGTATTCTTCGGCGGATGTGCCGCGGGCACCGCGCTGGAAGTCGACACGCGCCGCATGCACTACGACAATCTTACGTTGATCGCTCCGTTTCATTTTCGTCCGCGCGACGTGCGCAACGCCTACGATTTGCTCGCCGACGGCCGCCTCGGTGCCGGACGCATCATCAGTGCGCGTCGGCCGCTCGCGGATATCGCGGGAGTTTTTGAGCTGCTCGAGCGGGGTGCGGTGTTGAAATGCGCGGTCATTCCTTAGGGCTTCGCGCCCCGAGGGTATGACGGCACGAGGTGGCGGGGGTGTTGGGAAGTCCGAATCCAGCGCTCCGATCTAAATAACCTGGCAGGAATCTCGAATCCTATGAGTGAAGCTATCGAAATCACCAACGGCAGAGTCCCGGAACCAACGCCTGAGCAGACGCTGGACCAGATGCCGAAACAGACCGGGGCCGCACCTGCGCCGCGCGACGACACCGCCGCAAAGGTCCAGTCCTGTCTCGACCGCTCGCAGCGCGCGTTGCTCGCCCTTCAGCATCCGGAGGGCTATTGGCAGGCGGCGCTCGAGGCCAACGCGGAGATGAACGCCGAGTTCATCATCTTTAACCGCTTCATGGGCGTCAGTGACCCGGACGTGGATGCCAAGCTCAAGCGCCATCTGCTCGATCTCCAGCAAGCCGACGGCAGTTGGAATCTGTTTCCCGGCGGCGAGGGCGATCTCTCGACCTCGATCGAGGCCTACTTCGCGCTCAAGCTGACCGGGATGCGCGCCGGCGACGAGCAGATGATGCAGGCGCGCCGCTGGATTCTTGCGCGTGGCGGAATCGCTCGCTCGGGCACTCTTGCCCGCGTTTATCTCGCGGCCATGAACCAGGTGCCGTGGGACTGCACGACCGCGCTGCCGGTGGAATGGATTCTCACCCCCGACTGGCTCCCGGTTAATATCTACGAACTTTCTTCATGGGCGCGTGGCACGCTGGTCGCGCTGATGCTGCTTCGTGCGGGACGTCCGATCGTCGAGATCGATTGGCGCGAAGGCGTGCTTGAGCTTTACATCCAGCCGCCACATTTCACCAGGTTCGAACAGCCGCGTCCGGCGCACTGGTATTCGCCGCGCCGGTTCTTCAATCTCGCCGATCGGCTGCTGCGCCTGTACGACCGCCATCATCTGAAGCGCCTGCGCCGCGACGCGATCGCACGCGCCGAGCGCTGGCTACTCGACCATCAGGACGCTAACGGATCGTGGGGCGGAATCCAGCCCTGCTATCTGCTGAGCACGATGGCGCTTAAGGGTCTCGGCTATCGCAACGATCATCCGGTGATCAAAAAAGCGCTCGCCGCGACCCACGAGCTGATTTGGGATCAGGGTGACTCGATCCTCTTCCAACCATGCGTGTCGCCCAATTGGGACACCGCGCTCGCCGCCAAGGCGTTGATCGATTCGGGCCTCGCACCCGAACATCCGGCACTGCGCGACGCCTCGAAGTGGCTCATCGATCACCAGATCTTCAAGCGCGGCGATTGGTCGATCAAGCGGCCCGATCTTGAGCCCGGCGGATGGGCCTTCGAGTTTTTCAATGACTGGTATCCCGACGTCGACGACGCCGCGGTCATCCTGATGGTGCTCGCGGATTCCGTCACCAAAGATCCGGCTGCACGCGAGCATGCGATCAGCCGCGGCGCGAATTGGGTGATGGGCATGCAGTCGAAAGACGGCGGCTTCGCCGCTTTCGATGTCGACAACAAAGCGACGTGGTTCAACTACGCGACCTTCGCGGCCGACACTGAATCGGCAACCGACCCGACCTGTCCCGACCTTACCGGCCGCGTGCTCGAGATGATGGCGGCAACGGGCTATCGGGCCGACCATGCGGTGGCCCGCCGCGCGATTGATTGGCTCAAACGCGAGCAGGAAGATGACGGTTCGTGGTGGGGACGCTGGGGGGTCAACTACATCTATGGCACCAGCACCGCGCTTTCGGGCCTGCGGGCGATTGGCCTCAGCCCGAATGAACCGTGGATTCAGCGCGCGGTCGCCTGGGTCAAGTCGAAACAGAACGAGGACGGCGGATGGGGCGAGAGCTGTCTTAGCGATAAGGACCCGGCCTGGCGCGGGCGCGGCACCAGCACGCCTTCCCAAACCGCATGGGCGATGATCGCGTTGTTGGCCGGAGAGGATGGTGTCAGCCCGCAGCTGATGCGTGGTTTGCAGTGGCTGGTGGAGCGGCAGCGCGAAACCGGCGATTGGGAGGAGACCGAGTTCACCGGCACCGGCTTTCCCAACCATTTTTACCTGCGTTACCATCTCTATGCGCACTACTTTCCGCTGATGGCGCTCGGGCGTTTGCGCAAGCGGATGAGCGAACTCGCCGCTAACTGACGCTCAAGGGGCAAGCGTGAAGTCGATCTCAATACTCGGCTCCACGGGCTCGGTCGGGGTAACCACGCTCGACGTGGTGGATCGCTTCCGTGACCGATTTCGCGTGGTCGCGATGGCCGCCGGGAACAATCTCGATCTCCTGGTTCGCCAGGCCGAACGTCATCGCCCCGAGCTGGTTTCGGTCGCGACGGCCGAATTAGCTGGCGAATTGAAGCGGCGGCTCGGCCCCTCGTGCAAAATCGAAATTCACCATGGACGCGAAGGCGCGGCCGCAGTGGCGACTCATCCTGCGGCCGCGATCGTGGTTTCGGCTCTGGTGGGTGCGCTCGGACTCGGCCCCACGCTCGCCGCGATTGCCGCCGGCAAGGATATCGCGTTCGCCAACAAGGAAGTGCTGGTAATCGCGGGCGAGATGATGACCGCCGCGGTGCGCGAGCGCGGCGTGCGCCTGCTCCCGGTCGATAGCGAGCACAATGCGATTTTCCAGTGCCTGGAAGGACGCGGGCGCGCCTCGCTCAAGCGCATCATCCTGACCGCCTCAGGTGGCCCGTTCCTTCGCCTGCCGGCCAATAGTTTTGCGTCGATAACCGTCGCCGAGGCGCTCAACCATCCTACCTGGCGGATGGGCAACAAGATCACGATCGATTCCGCGACCCTGATGAACAAGGGGCTCGAAGTAATCGAGGCCCACTGGCTATTCGATCTTCCCCCCGAACGCATCGACGTCGTCATCCATCCGCAAAGCGTCATCCATTCGATGGTCGAGATGATCGACGGCTCCGTAATCGCGGAAATGGCGGAGCCGGACATGGCAATCCCGATCGCCTACGCCCTCGCGTTTCCCGATCGCCTGCCGCTCGCCCATCTGAAATCGCTTTCGCTGGTCGAGCGCGGCAACCTGACCTTCGAAGAGCCCGATCCGGCGCGCTTTCCATGTCTCGGCCTCGCCTACCAGGCGCTCGAGGCGGGCGGCACGATGGCGGCTTGCCTCAACGCCGCCAACGAGGAACTCGTCGCAGCCTTCCTCGGCGGCCGCGCGCGCTTCGCCGACATTCCGCGCCATATCGAGACCGTGATGAGCCGTCATAAAAATGGCCCTGCGGGCACCCTGGAGGATCTCTACGAGGTCGACGGATGGGCCCGCGCCCAGGCCCAGGAACTGATCGGACAGGCGCCTGCCGCGAGCCTCTGACGTGGACGCCGAAGGCGCCGACAATTCAACTTCCGCGCTGACGCGCGATGCGCGCGCCGCGGTTCCGTCTTCCGAGGCCGCGGCGCTCGCCGCGGCCTATGAGTTCTGCGCGCGTGTCGCCCGGTCGCACTATGAAAATTTCACCGTCGCGTCGTGGCTGATGCCGCGGGCGATGCGCAAGCACATGCACGCTATTTACGCGTACGCCCGCATGGCCGACGACTTTGCCGACGAGGAGCACAATCCGGCCAGGCTCGATGAATGGGAACGCGAACTCGATTTCGCCTACGCCGGTGCGCCGCGCCATCCGGTATTCGTTGCGCTGGCCGACACCGTGCGCTGTTTCGACATCCCGCGCGAACCGTTCGCCGACCTCCTGCGGGCGTTTCGCTCCGACCTGGATTTTCGCGGCTTCGAGACTATCGACGACCTGCTTCAGTACTCACGCTACTCGGCGGATCCCGTCGGCCGGCTGGTGCTCTATTTATTCGGCTATCGCGACCACGGGCGCCAGGAGCTCTCCGACAAGGTGTGCAGCGGCCTTCAATTCGCCAACTTCTGGCAGGACGTTGAGGTCGATCTCGCGAAGGGGCGCGTCTATCTGCCGCGTCAGGACATGGCGCGCTTCGGCGTGAGCGTCGAGGATCTGCGCCTGCGCAACGCGAACTCGAACTTCGCTGCGCTGATGCGCCATGAGGTCGCCCGCGCGCGCGAATTGCTGATTGCGGGCGGGCCTCTCGCCGCGATGGTGGACAAGCGGCTATCGCGCGACATCATGATGTTCGCCGGCGGCGGACTGGCGATCCTGCGGGCTATCGAGCGGGCGGACTACGACGTCTTTCGCCATCGCCCGGCTCTCGGCAAATTGGACTACCTGCGCCTGGGCTGGCGAGCATTGCGGGGACGCCTTGAAACCTGAGAGCATCGCGGTTGCATCGATGCCCGCCGCGGATGCGGCGCTGCGGGAAGACTACGCGCGTTGCGCGTCGATCACGCGCCGCTCTTCGTCAAATTTCTATTATGCGTTTATGCTGTTGTCGGCCGAGCGCCGCCGGGCGCTTTACTCGGTCTATGCGTTTTGCCGCTTTGTCGATGATATTGCCGATGACGCCGCCGGCGGCGAAGCGGGCGGCCAGCCCGCGACACTGCTGGCGCGCTGGCGCGAGGAGCTCGAGCGCGTGTTCAACGGCTCTCCGACTCATGCGATCTCCCGTGCGCTCGCCTACAACGTGCGCCGCTTCGCGATCCCGCGCCGCTACTTCGAAGAGATAATCGACGGGGTCGAAATGGACCTGGGGCGCACGCGCTATGCGACTTTCGAGGAGCTGCGCCTGTACTGCTACCGCGTAGCCTCGGCGGTCGGCCTCGTGTGCATTGAAATTTTCGGCTATCGCAACCCGCGCACTCGCGAGTACGCGGAAAATCTCGGTATCGCCTTCCAGCTCACCAACATCATCCGCGACTTGAGCGAAGATGCCGCCCGCGGCCGTATCTATCTGCCGCTGGAAGACCTCTCCCGCTTCGATGTCAGCGAGGACGAAATCCTGCGCGGCGCCGACACGCTCGAGCTTCGCCGCCTGCTGGAGCATGAAGTCGAACGGGCACGCTCATTTTACGCGCAGGCGGAAAACGCGCTGGACGCCGAAGACCGCGCCGCGATGGTGTGTGCGGAGGCGATGCGTTCGATCTACCGTGCGCTGCTCGAGCGGATCGCGAGCAAAGGCTGCGGCGTGGTCGGCCGGCGCCATCGCATCTCCACCCCGCGCAAGCTTTACCTGGTCGGCCGCACCTGGGCCGGTACGCGGCTGCGGGCTCGCGGCCAGGAGCGCGATGGTTGAGCCGCGCGACGTCGTCGTAATCGGCGGCGGATTCGCCGGACTGAGCGCTGCCGTCGCCCTTTCCAGCCGGGGCTTTCGCGTCGCGGTGCTGGAAAGCAAACCGGCCTTGGGCGGCCGCGCCTACTCGTTCGCCGATGGCGAAACCGGCGATTTTGTCGACAACGGCCAGCACGTCCTGATGGGATGCTATGCCGAGACCTTCAGGTTTCTCGATCGTATCGGTCAAGGCGGCCAGCTGGTTTTCCACCCCGACCTCGCAATCGAGATGCTCGAGCGCGACGGACGCGCCGGCGTACTCAAAACCGCGCGCTTGCCGGGGCCGCTACACATGGTCGCCGCACTGATGCGTTATGGGCTGCTGACACCGCGCGAGCGGCTCGGCGCGATGGTCGCGGGGCTCAGAATGCTGCGGATGCGTCGTTATGATCGCGGACGTCTGGGCCGGATGACCGTAAGGACGGCGATGGATGTGCTGGGGCAGGGTGAACGCGCGCGACAATGTCTGTGGTATCCGCTGGCGATTGCGACGCTTAACGAGGATCCCGATCTCGCCTCGGCGGGGTTGCTGGCGGAAGTCCTGAAGCGGGCGTTTTTTTCGCGCCGCTCCGATTCCGCTTTCGTTTACGCCAAGGTCGGGCTCAGCGATCTTTACTGCCCGGGCTCCGTTCGGATGATCGAATCGAGCGGAGGATTGGTGGAGACTCGTGCGGTGGTCGAGATGCTGGAGTTCGGTGCCGAGGGCCGGATTGAGCGGGTGCGGCTGCGCGACGGCCGGCGTTTGCAGGCCGCCAACTTTATCGCCGCGGTGCCTCCCGCGCAGTTGGCGCGCCTTCTGCCTGAAGGGGCAAGCGCGGATCCGTTCTTTGCCCATCTGGGCAAGATTACTTCGTCGCCAATCGTTTGCGCTCATGCGTGGTTCGATCGCGAAATCACTGCCGCGCCTTTTGTCGGTTTCGTCGGCACGGCTACCCAATGGCTATTCAACAAGCGCCAGATCTTTGCCGAAAATGGCGCTCGGGCCAATGGCTATTTGAGTTTCGTCATCAGCGGCGCGCGCAGGCTGGTTGACGCGGGAAATGAAGAACTGCTCGACCTGGTCACCGGTGATTTGCACGCGATGATTCCAGCCTCGCGCGACGCGCGCCTGCTCAAGGCCCTGGTGCTCAAGGAGAAACAGGCGACCATGGCGCCGTCGCCGGAATGCGACCGCTTGCGTCCGGGTCTGGCGACGCCGATCGCAAACTTTTTCCTTGCCGGCGATTGGATTCAGACCGGGCTGCCGGCGACGATCGAGAGCGCGGTTACGTCGGGACATGCGGCGGCAGCTGCCGTAGCCAAGCGGGTTGGCGACCCGTTGATCGCCTGACGCGTATGGCTGCGCGAATCGCTCTGGTCACGGGCGCCAACGGCTTCGTGGGATGCTACGTGGTGCGCGCGTTGCTCGCGCGTGGCACCCCGGTGCGCGCGATGGTGCGCAAGGGGGCGGACTTGCGCGCGCTCGAAGGTTTGTCGTGCGAGTTTGCCTGGGGTGACTTGCGCGATGCCGCGGCAGTGGAGCAGGCGACGCGCGGATGCGACGAGGTCTATCATGTCGCCGCAGACTATCGGCTGTGGGTCCCCGATCCTGCGCCCATGTATGCCTCGAATGTCGAGGGCACGCGCAACGTCCTTGCCGCGGCGCATCGCGCCAAAGTCCGCCGCATCGTCCATACCAGCACGGTCGGTGCGATCGGCATCCCGCACGGCGAACCCGGGCGCGAGGACACGCCGGTGTCGCTGGGCGACATGGTCGGCCCTTACAAGCGATCGAAATTTCTGGCCGAGCAGGAAGCGCTCAAGGCGGCGCGTGAAGGCGTTCCGGTCGTGATCGTCAATCCGTCCACGCCGGTCGGCGCGCACGATTATAAGCCGACTCCCACTGGACGGATAATCGTCGATTTCCTCAATCGGCGGATGCCCGCCTTCATGGACACGGGGTTGAACCTGGTCGACGTCGAGGACGCGGCAAAGGGCCATCTGCTGGCCGCGGAGCGGGGCATGGTCGGCGAGAAATATATTCTCGGCGGCGAAAACCTGACCCTGGAGCAGACGCTGGGGCGCCTGGCGAAGCTCTCCGGCCTGAGTGCTCCGAGAATTCGCGTCCCCTATGCGGTCGCGTGGACTTTCGCGCTGGGGGCCGAGGCGGTATCCCGCACCATCACCCGGCGCCCGCCGCGCGCGAGCCTGACCGAGGTCCGGATGGCGCGCAAGGTGATGTTTTTCGATTCTTCCAAGGCGCACACTGTGCTGGGATACGAGCCGCGTACGATCGATGATGCGCTTGGGCGCGCGATCGAATTCTTCCGCGTAATCGGCGCCGTGCAGGAAGCGGCGCATCGCGGTCGGGATGAGCGTACGGCTTAAGGCGGACCGGAAGCTGCGATGCATCTCTTGTTTTCGACGATCGCGCTGCGGCCGTATGTGTTCGTGTTCCTGGGATGCTACCTGGCGATCGCGATCGTCAACTTCGGTATGCGCACGACCGTCCTTTTCACCCTATTGACCTACGCGGTCGCGTGGGCCTGCGAATGGAGCTCGGTGCACAACGGCTTTCCGTTCGGACTCTACCATTACCTCCCGGCCACGCGCGGGCGCGAGATCTGGGTCCTCGGTGTGCCATTCATGGATTCGATCTCTTTCACCTTTCTCTCCTTTGCGAGCTACACGCTCGCTCTGTTGCTGAGCGCGCCGCTTTATCGGCGTGGTTTTGACCTGCGAACGCTCGACACATGGGAAATCAGGCGCTCGCCGCGGGTGTGGTTGATGGCCGCGCTGTTCATGGTGATGATCGACATGGTGGCTGACCCGCTAAGCGTGCTCGGCGACCGTTGGTTTCTCGGCAGAATTTTCTGGTATGACCCGCCGGGGCCGCATTTCGGCGTTCCCATCAGCAACTATCTCGGATGGTATTTCGTCGCGGCGCTAAGCGTGGGGATTTTCCAATGGCTGGATCGGAGGCTCAATTGCGGCAGCGCCGAAAAACCGCTGGGCGCGGTACCGGCGGCGACTTCGCGCGCGTTGTGGGGCCCGGGGCTGTATGCCGGAATCGTCGGCTTCGCGATCGTGATGCTGTTTCGCGTCGGTGCGGCTGAAATCGCGTGGGCGGGAATTTTTATTTTCCTTCCTCTGACGGCGCTGACGGTCCATATAACGACTCGCACCGAGTGTTGGGGCGACGAAGCCGCAGTGGAGAGTCATCTGAGGGACTTTCCCTATGAGCGATCGCTCGCGGTGTGGAGCGCGGCCACGCCACGTCCTTCGGTTCGGCGCCGGGGCGCCGCGTAACTGGGCAATCCAATGTCTCATGCGTGGGGCCGGCTCAGCGCCTCGAGTGCGGCGGCCAGCGCCGCAGTCGCGCGATTGAGGCTCCGCATCATGCGCGCGAGCCCGACGACCGCTTTCGGATTGCGCAGCACGAAGCCCATCGCCGCCAGCGGCTTTACTTCGCCGTCGGGCCCCGCCAGTTCCGCGCCGACGATTTCTTCGTCGACGGTGTCGAGCACGGCGCGTATGCAAGCGAAGCGCAGGCCGAAGCGATGAGCCTCGGCGGCTACGGCGGCGCTTTCCATATCGACCGCGAGAGCCCCGGTCCTTGCGCGGGCGTCGCGCTTGGCAACGCCGTCTTTGAGAATCCGCCCGGCGGTCAGGATGGGGCCGGTTGCAAAGGTGAGTCGATGCGCCATAAGCGCGGCTTTGTAGGAGGCGAGATCGGCGGGAGGAATCGCGATCGTCTCCGAGGCGAATTCGGCCCGTTCGGCATCAAGTATGAGGCTATCCGCGAGCACCAGGTCGCCGGGTTTGAGCTCCGTGCGGAGCGCTCCGGCAAGGCCGGCCGCGATCACGAGATTCGCCGACGCAAACGATTGCATCGCACGGCGAGCCGTGTCGGCAGCCCGGCGGACCCCGAGCCCGGTGGCGATACCGACGATTTCAGCGGCACCGAGCCGGGCGCGAAACCCTCGCAAGCCGTCGATTCCGAGCGCGCCGCGGTCTTCAAGGCGACGCCTGAAGGCGGCGGCTTCGCGCGCGAATGCGTAAAAGATCAGGATCACCGGGATTTCAGCTTGAGCCGTGCCGCGTTTGCCAGCAAAATTGCGCCAGTGGGGGCGCGCGTCAACAGGATTGTGACACAAGCGCGGCGAATTGTGCGCCCGCGATCGAGCCGATGACGGAAGGGAAGTCCGTCATCTTTACCGCCGACGATTTTGGCGCTTCCGCCGAGGTTAACGCTGGTATCCTTCGTGCCCATCGCGACGGCGTGCTGCGCGGAGCGAGCCTGATGGTCGCGGCGCCGGCGCGCGAAGCGGCGGCGGCCGCGGCGCGCGAATGTCCCGGCCTGGACGTTGGCCTTCATCTCGTCGTGTGCAAGGGACAAAGCGTGCTGGGGCCCGCGCGGCTCGGCGGGCTGGTCGATAGCGCCGGGCGCTTTGTGGAAAACCCGGTGCAGGGCGGGATGCGTTATTTTTTCAACCGCGGCTTGCGCGCCAAAATCGCGGACGAATGCCGCGCGCAGATCGAGTTGCATCTGAGGCTGGTCGGCTACCTCAACCATATTGACGGCCATCTGAACTTCCACGTTCATCCGGTGATCAATGACATTGTGCTCGACCTCGCCTCGGAATATCGCGTGCCCTGCATTCGAGTGCCGCGTGAACCGGTGATTACGACGCTGGCGTTGGCGCGCGACAACGCGCCGCGCAAGCTGGTCGAAGCGGTTATCTTTCGCGCGCTCTCCCGACGGGCGCGGCGAAAGATGGCCGAGCGCGGCATAAAATCCACCGATTGGCTCTTCGGTCTCCATCAGAGCGGCAATCTGACTGAGCATTATATCCTCGACGTGATCGGGCGGCTGCGTCCCGGCACGACCGAAATCTATGCTCATCCGGCGACCGACATCGGCGGCACTCCGCCCTCGGCCGCGGCACAGCGCGAAGTCGAAATCCTGACCAGTCCGCTGGTGCCGCTCGCATTGGCGGCCGCGGGCGCTGGTCTGACAAACTTCGCCGAACTCGCGCGCAGCGACCGGCGCGAAACGGCCGCGATTGGCCGCTGACGCGCCGCGCGGTACTGTATCTCGAACGTGGCCGCGGCGGCTGAGCCTCGGCCCGTCAATCGGACAAGCTCAAACAGCAGGAAGGCACTCGCAATGATAGACCAGGAGGGCGCGCCGCTCGCCGCCGACAAAACTACCGAACACAGGCTTCCGTCGAACGTGGTGCCCGAACGCTACGAAATAAGCCTGACGCCAGATCTGCGAGCGTTCACCTTCGCGGGTGAAGAGAACGTGGAGGTGCGGGTCATCGCGGCGACCGCCGAGGTCGTGCTCAACGCGCTCGAGTTGGAGATCGATAAGGTCAGCGCCGATCGTGGCGGCGTCATCGTCGCCGGCAAGGCCGCGCTCGAGCCGACGCACGAGCGGGCGCGTCTCACCTTTGAGCGCGCCCTGGAACCGGGTGTATGGACCCTGCGTATCGCGTTCCGCGGCATCCTCAACGACAAGCTGCACGGCTTTTATCGAAGCACCTACAAAGACGCCACGGGGACGACCCATCTGGTGGCGAGCACGCAGTTCGAGGCGACTGACGCGCGCCGCGCGATTCCCTGCTGGGACGAGCCGGCGCTCAAGGCACGCTTCAAAGTGCGGCTGGTGATCGACGAAGGCTTGAGCGCTTTTTCCAACGCCGGGTTAGAGACCGAACGCAGCCTTGGCGGCGGCAAAAAAGAGGTCGTCTACAAAGAGACGATTAAGATGTCGACCTACCTGCTGGCCTTTATCGTCGGCGAGTTCGAGGTGACGGAGCCGACCGACGCGGGCACTCCGCTCCGCGTCGCGCACGTGCCGGGAAAGCGGGCGTTGACCGCGTGGGCGAGGGAGATCGGAGCATTCTCGCTCAAATGGTTCGCCAACTATTACGAATTGCCTTACCCAGGCGACAAGCTCGACCTGATCGCGATTCCCGACTTCGCCTCGGGCGCGATGGAGAACCTGGGCGCGATCACCTTCCGCGAGACCGCCCTGCTGATCGACGACAAGAGCGCCTCGCGGGCCGAACTCGAGCGCGTGGCCGACGTCGTGGCGCACGAGAACGCCCACATGTGGTTTGGCGACCTGGTCACGATGGAATGGTGGAACGGGATCTGGCTTAACGAGGCGTTCGCGACTTTCATGGAAATGCTCGCGGTCGACGCCTGGAAGCCGCATTGGAAACGCTGGGAAAGTTTCTCGGTCTCGCGCACGGCGGCGATGGCGATCGACGCGCTGAGCAGCACGCGGCCGATCGAATTCACCGTGCTGAGCCCCGAGGATGCGCGCGCCATGTTCGACGTGCTGACCTACGAGAAGGGCGCGTCGGTGCTCCGGATGCTCGAGCAGTACCTGGGCGCGGAACGCTTCCGCAAGGGCATCGCCGCTTATCTGCGCAAGCATCAGTTCGCCAACGCCGAGACCGGCGATCTGTGGGACGCGCTGGAACGGGCCTCCGATGAGCCGGTGCGCAAATTGATGGACTCGTGGATCTTCCAGCCCGGGTTTCCGATGGTCGAAGCAGCCCTGGCGGTCGACGGCCGCTCGCTGACGGTGCGCCAGCGGCGGTTTTTCTACCTCGCCGAAAACGCCACCGCCGCCGGGCACGACCAGCTCTGGCAAGTGCCCGTGATGGTGCGGGCGAAAACCGAAAAGGGCGTTGCGACGCATCGGCTCTTGCTCGATGGCCGCGAGGCCACGCTAGATTTGGGAGGCCGCGTGGAATGGGCGCTGCTCAACGAAGGAGGCCACGGGTTTTACCGCGTACGCTATGCACCTGACCTGCTCGCCGTACTGGGCCGTAACCTGGGCGAGCTCAAGGCGGTGGAGCGCTACGCGCTGGTCAGCGATTCGTGGGCTGCGACGGTCGCCGGGATGATGCCGCTTGCGGAGTTTCTCCCGATGCTACGTGCGATGCGCGGCGAGACCGACCTCAACGTGTGGCGCGCGATGCTTTCGCCGCTCGGCTACCTCGACCTGATCGTCAAGGAGAGTGAGCGTCCCGCGTTGGCCGCGGCGGTGCGCGAGATAGTAAGCGATGCGGCGGCGCGCCTGGGATGGAATCCGCGTTCGGGCGAAGACGAACTGGTGCGCCAGTTGCGCGGCACGCTATGGGGTTCGCTTGGGACTCTCGGCGACGACCGCGAGGTCCAGGGGCGTGCGGCTGAGGTCTATGCGCGGTACTTGAAGGACCCGGCCGCGGTGGATCGCGACCTGGTGCCGCCGGTGATTGGTGTGCTGGCCTTTGCCGGCGATCGGGCGCGCTACGAAGAATTCAAGCAACACTTTAAGTCTGCCCGAACCCCGCAGGAAGAGCAGCGTTACCTGTTTTCGCTTGCGAGTTTTCGCCGAATCGAGCTTTTGCGTGCGACGATGGAGATGACGCTGAACGGAGAGGTCCGTACCCAGAACGCGCCTTACCTGATGCATTCATTGTTGCTCAATAACATCTGCCGCTATGAGGCATGGGACTTCGTCAAGAAGCATTGGGAGGAAATGATCCGCAAATTTCCCGACGCCGCGCTGCCCCGGATGTGTGAAGCGGTGGTCGGGCTGCTCGAGCGCGAGCCTGAGGTGCATGAATTTTTTCAGGCCCACCGGGTAAGACTCGGCGGTAAGATAATCGACCAGCATCTGGAGCGGCTGCGTGTGGCAGTGGCATTTCGCAAGCGCGAGGACGCGACCCTGATCGCCACACTCAAGGGATAAACCCAGTCAAAGCGGCAATTCACACCGCCGAATTGAAACGCGAACGGCGCCCGGTCTTTCTGGACCGGGCGCCGTTTTGCTTCGGCCGCAGGGAAGTGTTCATAGGGTTGTGAAGTTCCTAACGGGTCCTGTGGAGTGTAGTGCGCATTCTCGCTTGATTTGCTTGTCGGCTGCGGCTATTTTGCGTTCGTTCTTCATAATTTTGTTCGAGGGGGAGACTTCTATGTCGGAAGGTTTCAGCCGGCCTCGGCTGAGTGCTTCACTCGCACTATGTATCGGCATGGCGATCGCTTTGGGCGCTTGTGGAGGTGACCACAACGGGCACGCGGTGAAGCACACCGCCGTGGTGGGTCCCACTGCCACGCCTACTCCAAATCCGGCGGTCGCCTCGGCCTGCGTACCATCGGGAGCGATGGCGGTTGACGTCAATGCGACAAATGGACAAGTTAGCGTCTACGCGCCGGCGGGCGACTGGGACAGCAGCACTACGGGCGTCTTTCTGGTGCCAGTTGAGGCTGGCGGAGTAATCGGAGCCGGAGTGACACGCGCCACTGTTGCGACAGCGAACCCTGTCAACTCGTGCTCGGCTAACAGCGCCACCGGCAGAATAATTTGCAGCGCGAACAATCATGATGCTTATCTGATCGATCGTACGACGCTGACGGCATTCACACTCACCAGCGCGGGCGTCGGGACGCAGAGTTTCAGCGGTGGCTCTTGCACCAACTGTAATGCCATCGCAGATCCGGTGATGGACCTGGGCATCATCGGTATTGCGGGTACACCTGCCGGGTATCAGTTCTTCAATCTTTCCAGCGGCCTTTCAGACGGCGTGGTCGGGGTCCCCGGTTCGGGATCGGTCCTGTCGGAATCGCCCGCGATTGAGCCTGCCAAGCACCTCCTGCTCTCGGCCAACGAAGATCAGGACTTCCAGATCATCAACTTCAGCACCACCGCTCCGGGTGGGTTCCGCTACGCCCAGCGGTCGACGGTGCTCGCGGAGAGCGAACTCGATGGCACGGCTATCGACTGCACCACGGATATCGCACTTGCCGCCGACGAGTTTAACAACCAGGTGTTCGTCACCGACTTGACGCAGGCTACTTTCACCCCCGGATCAGGCGCGACTTTCGGCACCTGGGACGCCCCGGCTCAGCTACAGCCGACCCCAGGACTGCTTGGCATCACCACCACTGGTTTGGCGGTCGCGCCGTCTGGCCACGTCGGGATCATGCAGCAGGAATTTGGTACCAATAACTTTGCGGCGTTCAGCCTGCCCGCCACATCGGGGACGGGGACGCCGGGCCTCACGGATTGGGTGGCGGCTTTGGTGCCGACTCAGCCGGATAAGGTTACGTGGAGCAACACTTTTGACCCCCATGGTCTCACGGCCTACACGAGTCCCACGACGGGCTCGCCGATGGGCGTGCTGTTGAATGCTGCGCGAACCTTCATCCTGGTCATCGACATCAACAAGCTGCTCGCTGCGCCACGAACCGGAGCGCATACGGTGCAAGCGAGCTATGACCTGGTAGCGAACGGGGTGGTCACCTTCGTCAGCGTCCATTAGAGGCGGACATTGGTCCGGGACTCTGAGGGCGTGGAGGCGATTGACGGCCTCCACGCCCTTCTTATTGTCTTGACGGACAGCCGCTATTCGCCTTTGAATTTCGGCGGGCGCTTTTCCAGAAACGACGCGATACCCTCCGAGCCGTCGGCGGTGCGCGCCATGTCGGCGATCCACTCGGTCTCCAGCTCCATCTGATCTTCGAGCGTCCTGGTCGAGCTCTCGGCCAACAAACGCTTTACACCCAGGTACGCGCGCGTGGGCCCCTGCGCGAAGCCCTTGGCCAGCCCCTCCGCGGTCGCGGTCAATTCATCATCGGGCACCACGCGGGTTACGATGCCCATCTCATAGGCTTCGCGCGCCGAGAGCACGCGGTTGGTGAGCGTCAGGTCCATCGCGCGCCGAAGCCCGACGATTCGCGGCAGGAAGTAGGTTGACGATCCGTCGGGGGTGAGGCCCGCTCGCGTATACGCCATCGTAAACCGCGCCGACTCGCCAGCGACCACGATGTCGCCCGCGCACGCCAGACTCATCCCGGCGCCGCCCGCGGCGCCGTGGATCGCCAGCACCACCGGCGCTTTCATCCGGTTGAAGCGGGAGATCGCCTTGTGCAGATGAAAAGTCACCTTCTTCAGATACGTCGGCAGCATCTCCTTGGGCTGCGCGGCGAAGCTCTTGAGGTCGCCGCCGGCGCAGAAGATTTTCCCCGCCGCATTGATCAACACCGCGCGGACGCTGGGGTCTTCTTCGCAGTGCAGCGACACTTCCATCAGGTCGTGCGCGAGTTCGGCGTTGAGTGCGTTGGCGGCCTCGGCCCGGTTGAGCGTGATGTGGGCGACATTGCTGCGCACGTCGAAAAGGATCGTTGAATACTCAGTCATGGTTTCCTCCGGTCCGGTCGAATTCCTTCCGTGGAATTCATTGATTCGATCTCTGGCGCAATTAGATCAACCGCGCCGCCTTCATGCAACCGGCGCGATCCCTCAGAGCTCGCGGTACCAACCGGCGATCGCCGCTCCGATCTCGTGCGGCGAATCCTCCTGAACGAAGTGGATTCCCTTGACTGTCACATCGCGCTGATTGGGCCATTTCCGGCAAAATTCGCGGCACGCGCCAATCAGTATCGCGCCTGGCTCGGCGTTAATGAAAAGTTTCGGTACCGGACTCTGTGATAACCAGGCGGCGTACGCATTAACGAGCGCGACCACGTCGGGCGGCTCGCCGTCGAGCGGAATCTGCCGCGGCCACGTCAGCATCGGACGCCGCGACTCGCCCGGCTCAAGGAAGGGACGGCGATAGACGTCCATTTCGGCGCGCTCGAGTTTCCGTATCACGCTGCCGGGGAGGATCCGTTCGATGAAAGTGTTGCGCTGCAGGATGAGCTCTTCGCCGGCCGGCGAACGCATCGCCTGAAACAAGGGGCGCGCCTGCTCGTTGAACTCGCTCCACTTAAGCGGCCGTACGATCGCTTCCATGTAAACGAGACCCTTGATCGAGGCCGGATTGCGCCTTGCCCAATGAAAGCCCAGCGAAGATCCCCAATCGTGAACCACCAGCGTCACTTTCTGCCGAGCCAGATCGAGCGCGGCGAACCAGGCGTCCAGGTAACGGACATGGTCCGCCAGCCGGTACGAGCCGTCAGGAGCCTTGCCCGAATCGCCCATCCCAGCGAGGTCCGGCGCGAGGCATCGAGCGTGCGGCACCAGGTGCGGGATGACATTGCGCCACAGGTAGGACGAAGTCGGGTTGCCGTGCAGAAAGACGATGGGGTCGCCTGCGCCCTCGTCGACGTAAACCATCTCGACGCCGGCCGCGTCGAGGCGCTTGCGCGGATGGGAATCGGTGGACGAAATTGGAGCGTCGCTCATCTGGTTATTCCTTTTATCGCACTCGGCCGCTTTGTTTCGTGACGGATGCTTCGCAGTTCCTTTTGCGGAATCATCCGCGGCTCTCTCGAGAGATATGACCCGGCGGCGCGGCGCGCAAGTCGCACGCATCGCGTCAGGTTTTTTAGCGTCTCGTCGGAAGCGGCGAATCGCGCGATTCGGTTTGCCTCGTGAGGGCGCGCGGTTGCACAATTGTCGTCTCACGAGCAGTGGAGGGCGATGAACGATGGCCGCACAGCGCAAGCGTAGCTTCTGGGGATGGGGCTACGAGGATCAGCAGCCCAACGCGGAGCAGCTGAAAAATCTCGCGGAGCGGATGGCCAGGCGGTTCGGGCTGACGCCGCTAACCATCACGCCGCTGCCGCGCGAAGAGGAACTCAACTTGCGTGCGCCGCGAATAAAGCCGCCCGACGCGCTCGCGGCCATCTGCTCGACCAGCACCCACGAGCGCGCCGGCCACAGTTATGGCCGCAGCTATCGCGACGTGGTGCGCGCGTTTCGCCGCTTTTACCCCAACCCGTTCGACGCGGTCGCGTTTCCCCACGACGAGGCCGAGCTCACCCGCGTACTGCAATGGTGCGATAAGGAGCGTATCGCGGCGACCCCTTACGGCGGCGGTTCGAGCGTGGTAGGCGGCGTCGAACCGCCCACGGGCGGCGACTGGCGCGGCTCGGTGTCGATCGACCTGACCCGGCTCGACCGCGTGCTCGAAGTCGACCATACCTCGCGCGCGGCGCGGATCCAGGGCGGGGTGCTTGGCCCCTCGCTCGAGGACCAGTTGCGCCCGCACAACTACACCCTTCGTCACTACCCGCAGTCTTTCGAATTTTCCACGCTGGGGGGATGGATCGCGACGCGCTCGGGCGGTCATTTTGCCACGCTGTACACGCATATCGACGATTTCGTGGAATCGGTTCGAGTGCTTACGCCGACTGGCGTTATCGAATCGCGCCGTCTGCCCGGCTCAGGCGCCGGGCCGAGTCCCGACCGGATGTTCATCGGATCGGAGGGGATTCTCGGCATCATCACCGAGGCCTGGATGCGCCTGCAGGACCGGCCGAAGTTTCGCGCCGGCGCTTCGGTCGCGTTTGCTGATTTTATGGCCGGCGCTGAGGCGGTACGCGCGGTCGCGCAGGCCGGGCTCTATCCGGCCAACTGCCGCCTGCTCGACGCGGGCGAGGCGGCCAATGCCGGCGCCAACCAGGGCGAGGCTGCCGTGCTGGTGCTGGCCTTTGAGTCGGCCGACCATGAGTTGGAGCCGTGGATGAAGCGCGCGCTCGAAATATGCGCCGGCCTTGGAGGAAAAATTCCCGAGGGCGCGGGCCGTACGCGCACCGACACCGCCGCGACGCATGAGGGCGCGGCCGGAGCCTGGCGCGAGGCCTTCATCAAGGCGCCATATCTTCGCAACTCGCTGGCTGCGATGGGAATCGTGACCGACACCTTCGAGACCGCTATCACCTGGGATCGGTTTCCCGCCTATCACGCGCAATTGATGGAAACCGGGACCGACGCGATAAGGCGCATCTGCGGCCAGGGCACGATGACCTGCCGTTTCACCCATGCCTATCCGGACGGCCCCGCGCCGTACTACACGATTCTGGCGCCGGGCAAACCGGGCTCAGAACTGGAACAATGGGACGAAATAAAGGCGGCAGTGTCAGAGGTGATCGTGAAGTTCGGCGGCACGATCACGCATCATCACTCGGTCGGCCGCGACCATCGGCCATGGTACGATCGGCAGCGGCCTGAGGGCTTTGCGCGGGCTCTGAAAGCGGCCAAGCGGTCACTCGACCCGCATGCGATTCTCAATCCGGGAGTGTTGATTGACCCTGAGCGCTAGCGCGCGGAGGCCTAGCGTTGGCGCACGGAGGCCGGAGCGCGGACCTGCCTAAGCAAACTGCGGTCAGTCGTCGTCGAGGCCGAGCGCCTTGCGCGCCGCCGGACTCATCATGTGCGGAGTCCATGGCGGTTCCCACACCATCTCGACGTTGGCCTCTTCGCAGCCGGGGATGCCGAGCAGCTTGTCCTGGATTTCGCTCGCGATCATCGCGCCCATCGAGCACCCCGGCGCCGTCAGCGTCATCTCGACCGTAATCACGGCGCCCTTGATGTCGACGTGGTAGACGAGGCCGAGGTCAACGATGTTGACCGGCATCTCGGGGTCGTAGCACTCGCGCAGAACTTCGAGGACTTCTTCTTCGTTGTACATTGAGGCGCGCTCTCTCCGTCGGAGCGCCCCTTATCCGTGATCGTTCGGAAAGCGGACGCTAATATCTGTAGTATATAGGAGCGGCGCGGCCGGCAAACGCGGTCTCCGAATCCAGAAGGAGGTTTGAGGGATGCCTGACAAGGAGGACGTTAAGGAGGATCTTTACGACGCGGCGATCGATCTGTACGCGGACGACAAGTTCGACGAGGCGATCGAACTCTATACGCGCGCGCTCGAACAGGATCCGCGCTACGCCGACGCGATGCACGGGCTGGTGATGTGCTATCAGGCCAAGGGCGACCTCGACACCGCGATCGAACTGACAAAAAAATATATCGCGCAAGAGCCCGACGACATTCTCGCGTTCACCAACCTGAGCATGTTCTACCAGAAAAAGGGGATGATAAAGGAAGCCGAGGAGGCGGGCGCCGAGGCGCGGCGCCTGGACTGGAAGCGCCAGCTCAAGGAAGGTGTGGCTGGGAAGAAATAGGGGGCTCGGATGAAACTCAAAGACAAGGCCGTGCTGATAACCGGAGCGGGGTCCGGGCTGGGACGAGAGATGGCGCTCGTGTTCGCGCGCGAGGGCGCGAAAATCGGGGTTAACGACGTGCGGCCCGAGGCCGCGCACAACGTGGTGACCGAGGTTGAACGGGCGGGCGGGCGCGCGGTGCGGCTGGTCGCCGACGTTACGGATAGCGCGGCGGTCAGAAACATTTTCGCCGAGTTCGTCGCGGCCTTCGGCACCATCGACGTGCTGGTCAATAACGCCGGCATCGGCCGCGTGCGTCCCGGCAGCGAGGCGACTCCCACCGTCGACAAGACCGACGCGGACTGGCACCGGATGATCGCGACGCATCTGGATGCGACCTTCTATTGCACGCGCGAAGCGCTCAAGGTGATGACCCCGAAGCAGTCCGGCAGGATCATCAATCTGGGCTCGATCGTTGGTCTTACCGGTATCGAACTGGCTGCCGACTATGGCGCGGCCAAGGGTGGAATAATTTCCTTCACCAAGTGCGTTGCGCGCGAAGTCGCCCGTCTCGGCATCCTGGTCAATTGCATCGCGCCCGGTTTTATCGAAACGCCGATGACCGCGCCGCTGACGCTCGAGCTGCGGAATTTGGTGATAGCGCGAACGCCGATCGGACGTTTCGGCGAGCCGCGCGACATCGCGGCCGCGGCGCTGTATCTCGCCAGCGACGACTCGTTGTTCATGGTCGGGCAGGTGATCAGCCCCAACGGCGGCTACGTTATCTGAACGATCTGATTTAAATACTTCCCCTGCGTCATGAATTCGCGACCTGTGATCGAGCGCATCGCCGGCGTAATGGTGCCGTTGTTTTCCCTGCGCGCGCGTGAGGACGCCGGGATCGGCGATATTGCCGCGCTAGACGCGATGACCGGTCTCGCGGCCGCGATGGGCCATCGCGCGGTCCTGCTTTTGCCGATCGATGAGACTTCGCCCGGCGAGTCGAGTCCATATAGTGCGCTCAGCCTGTTCGCCATCGATCCGGTCTATATCGGGCTCGACGGACTCGACGGGGTCGAGCAGCGGCAGGTGGAAGATGTGCGACACGCGCTGGCGCGCGTGCCGCTCAGCGAGCGCCTGACGATTCGCACTGCACGGATCGCACTGCTCGAGGCCGCGTTCGATCATTTCGTGGCGCGTGACGACGGGAGAGAGGCTGTGGCGGACTTTACCGCGCGCCATCGCGACTGGCTCGATGACTATGCGCTTTTCCGCGCGCTCAAAGATCATTTTGATTTCGTCGCCTGGGAGCAGTGGCCCGACGAACTGCGCCGGCGCGAACCTGATGCGCTCGCGCGCGCGAAAGCGGATAGGAAACTCGCGCAGGCGATCGCCAAGTACGTTTACTGGCAGTTTCTCGCTCATCGCCAGTGGGCGGAGCTTCGCCTCCACGCGGGCGGCGTGATGCTGGGCGGGGATCTCTCCTTTTCGCCCGGCCGTGACAGCGCGGAGGTATGGGCCAACCAGGAACTGTTTGATCTGGAACGCACGGTGGGAGCGCCGCCCGACGGCTTCAACCCGCTGGGCCAGCATTGGGGCTTGCCGACGCCGCGCTGGGAGCGGATTCGCGACGAGGGGTTCGGCCTGTTGAGAAAAAGGATCCGGCATGCGCGCTCGCTCTATGATTTCATCCGAATCGATCATGTGGTCGGGCTCTATCGCACCTTTTCGTTTGGACTCGCGCTCGGAGAGGAAGGCGGCTTCTGGCCGGCGACCGTGCCCGAGCAACGCGTGCAGGGCGAAGAAGTGCTCGCAGCGATACTGGATGAAGCGGGCGCGATGATCGTCGTCGCCGAGGACCTTGGCCTGATACCGCCGTTCGTGCGCGCCTCGCTGAGCTCCCTGGGCGTACCGGGTTACAAGGTCATGCGCTGGGAGAAAATCGGCGAGGGCGGGTCGACGGACGCATTCGTTTCGCCTGCGCAGTATCCCGAGCTTTCACTTGCCACGACCGGAACGCACGACACGGATACGCTCGCCGAATGGTGGGACGAGGCGCCGGCGGACGAGCGTGCTAGGATGCTCAAGCTGCTCGGGCTTGGGCCTGCCGGCGCAGCCGACGCACAAGTTCCATTCGACAAAGTGCGCGATGCGATGCTGGCGGCGCTGTACGCGGCGCCGTCGCGAATAGTGATGATCCCGATTCAGGATCTTTTCGGATGGCGCGAGCGGATTAATCTCCCCGGAACAGTTGGGCCGGAGAACTGGTCGTGGCGTATGCCGATAGCAATCGAAGACCTGCGCCGCGACCCGGCTCTGGCGGCCCGGCTGGCGGATTTGCGAAATCTCGTCGCACGGACTGGCAGATAGGCCGCTTCAGACCGTCTCAGATCATACGTCAACATCGCATTGCGTCTCTAGCTTGTCTAAGTAATTATCGTCAGTAACGGCGCTCGACGCCGGTGTGTGAAGGGCCACAGGCGCACGGCAATCGGAATCACGAAGGGGAGGGGCGGGGTCGTCGAATCTACTAATCAAAGAGAGCCACAACGCAGCTTGCTCCTTCGAGCGGCGGTGCTGGTTCCGCTGTGGGCGGCGGTCGTAATCGGAGTGGTGATATTGATCGCCGCGCTGCCCGCCCGCGCCAACAAATGGGATTACAGTATCTATTACAGCTCCGCGCTCGCGATGCGCGAGGGGATGAACCCTTACACGACCAACCTGACGCCGCTCGCGCGTTCGCTCGGTTTCGATCTGGACAAGATCAACCACGCGACCGATCCGCCAACCTTCGTGATGTGCTTCGTGCCGCTGACCCTGTTGGCGCCGCGGCCCGGGTTCTACGTGTGGACAGCAATCAATGCCGCTTCGTTTCTGCTCGCGCTCGTCCTGCTTTTTCGATGGACGCCGGCTCTCAGTCGCGACGGCGCACTGGCGCTCGCCGCCGTGACGATTCTCTTCCCGCCGGTGCTCGATCACCTGGTCTTCGGCCAGAACAAAATGCTGGTTCTTTTGATGTTCGTGCTGATGCTGCGCTGGATGGAACGGGGGCGCGACGGCGCGGCGGGCCTGATGCTCGCGTTTGCAACCCTTTTGCGCGCCTTTCCATTATTGCTCGTCGGCTACCTGATCCTGATGAAGCGATGGCGCGTGGTCGCTTACACCATCGCTGGACTCGCCGTCGGCGGCGCGCTCACGATCGCGTTGGTGGGCATCGGAACGACTCTGAGCTTTGTGCTGGCGCCGACTTATCTGACCGAGCAATGGAGACAGGCGCTGCCGGGAAATATCGCCATCGGTCCAACAGTGGCGCGGATGTTCTGGTACTTCTTCGGCATGCACCTCGGAACCGCACTTCAATGGGCGGCGAAAGCTGCGTCGCTGGCGGCTGAGCTTGCATTGCTGGCTTTCACGATCAAAGTCACCGTATCGAGGCCTCGCGACGACGATCCCGACGGCCGCCTGTTCATTTTGTGGATCATGACGGCGATTCTGATCTCGCCGACCTCGTGGTTTTATTACCTGGTACTGTTGACTATTCCGATGGTTAGGCTGAGCGCAGCCGCAGCCGACAACCGAACCAGCGCGCGGGCGCTGTGGGCCGGGGTCGCCTGTTACACGCTCGCCTGGCTTTATTTCACCCTGGTCGATATGCACTCGCAAACGCTTGCGCTGCATCCGGATGCGCTGGTGTGGCGGCTTGGAGCTTCGCCGGTGGCGCTGCTCGCCTATCTCTCGCTTTACTGGTTCGCATCCGATTTCGGCTCGGTCGATCAGGCGTCAGCGCGGCCGCAGGCTACGCAATCGGTCATTTCGGCGCCGCCCGCCTCCGCAGAGCTGACGCGAACTGCGCGCACTGCGGTCTGAGAATCGCCTGCGGTTTAGGCGCCCGCTAGGATCGCATTGCGGCCCTGTTGATGACATGGTAACCGGAATCGATCACGCAAGGTAAAAACCGGCACGCTATAGGCGGACTACTTCGGCGAACGGAACCGGACGCGGCGGCCCCGTATCGGCGGGGCGGCGGCGCGTGGGGAGAGCGGATACGCACGGATAAAATGGAGGCAGCGCGGCAAGAACCAGCAGTTGAAAACGATGGCGCATCGGCGCGTGCGGGCGGCGGAGAAACATCGGCTGCCAAGCGCTATCGCGCAGAGCGCATCAGGTTCTGGAATGGCTACGATCGCAAGCGAGCAAGCGCCGGCTACTATTGGCGCCTGGCGGAAGTTTACCGCTACCTCGTGCCGCCGCGAAGCCGGGTGCTGGAACTCGGATGCGGCACCGGCGATTTGCTGGCCGCGCTTGAGCCGTCACTCGGCGTGGGCGTCGATTTTTCGCCGCAGATGCTTGAGCGGGCCGCGCGAAAGCATCCGCAGCTCCGTTTCATAAGGGGCGACGTCGATCAGCTCAGTCTGAAAACCAGGTTCGATTACGTCATCCTTTCCGACCTGATTAACGATCTGTGGGACGTGCAAACCACGATCGAGCGGCTCGCGTCCGTATGTACGCCAGCCACGCGCGTGATCATCAACAGCTTCAGCCGGCTGTGGGAATTGCCGTTGCGGATGGCCGGGCGCATGAACCTGGCCAGTCCGGCCTTGAACCAGAACTGGATGACGCTGGAGGATCTCGACAACATGCTCGCGCTCGGCGGCTTCGAGGTCGTTCGCCAGTGGCAGGAGGTGTTGTTGCCGCTCGCGCTGCCGCTGCTGGGGCCGTTTTGCAATCGTTACCTGGTGAAACTTTGGCCGTTTCGGCATCTGGCGCTTACCAACCTGATCGTCGCTCGACTCGCGCCGCAAGCCGGCAGCGAAACGCACGGCCGCGAGCCCGTGGTAAGCGTAATCGTGCCGGCTCGCAATGAGGCCGGCAATATCGAGAATGTCGTGCAGCGCGTGCCCGAGATGGGCGCCGGCACCGAGATCGTCTTCGTCGAAGGCCATTCGCGCGACGACACTTATGCCGCGATCGAGGCGGCAATCGCGCGCCATCCGGAACGCCGGATGCGGCTGATGCGCCAGAGCGGTGCGGGCAAGGGCGACGCTGTACGCCTGGGTTTTGCCGAGGCCGCGGGCGGAGTCTTGATGATCCTCGACGCCGACCTCACGGTTGCGCCGGAGGATTTGCCACGCTTTTATCGTGCGCTACGTTCGGGCCGTGGCGATTTCATCAATGGCGTGCGCTTCGTCTACCCGATGGAGGAGCAGGCGATGCGCTTTCTTAACTTCCTGGGCAACAAGTTCTTCAGCCTCGCTTTTTCCTGGCTGCTCGGGCAGAACGTCAAGGACACACTGTGCGGGACCAAGGTTTTGAGCCGGGCCGACTACGACACGATCGCCGCCAATCGCGCCTACTTCGGCGACTTCGATCCGTTCGGCGACTTCGATCTCATCTTCGGCGCGGCCAAACTTGACCTCAAGATTGTCGACATGCCGGTGCGCTATCACGAACGGACCTACGGTCAAACCAATATCCAACGCTGGTCGCACGGGATGTTGCTGCTACGGATGTTCGGTTTCGCGCTGCGGCGACTGAAATTCGTGTGAAGCTATTCCAGTGGCAACACTTCAGGCCCGAGTCGCAATCCTGTAATAGACTTACATCCGTGCACCTACCTCGGATTCATAGGCGAAAGCGCCGGTAGGGCAGAAGCGCGAAAGGCGGAGGGCGGCAGGCAATGGCAAACCGGACGGCGGGATTACCCCATAACACGCGCATCCTGGTCACCGGCGGTGCGGGGTTTCTCGGCGGCTTCGTAATCGAAGAACTGGCGCGGACCGGTTTCAGCAATATCGCTGCGCCACGTTCCACGGAGTACGACCTGCGCCAACCGCAGGCGATTAAGACTCTGATCCATGACGTGCGGCCGCAGATGATCATCCATCTGGCGGCGGTGGTCGGTGGGATCGGCGCGAATCGCGAGAACGCCGGGCGCTACTTCTACGAAAACCTCATCATGGGCGTTGAATTGATGGAGCGGGCGCGCCTCGGCGGAGTGGAGAAATTCGTCGCCGTGGGTACGGTATGCGCTTATCCCAAGTTCACGCCGGTGCCGTTTCGCGAAGACGACCTTTGGGTCGGCTATCCTGAAGAAACCAACGCGCCATATGGACTGGCGAAGAAGATGCTGCTGGTGCAGGCCCAGGCCTATCGCCAGCAATACGGCTTCAACGCGATCTACCTGCTGCCGGTCAACTTGTACGGGCCTCGGGACACATTCGACCCCGCTCGCTCGCATGTGATTCCCGCGCTCATCAAAAAATGCGTGGATGCCGTCGCGAGCGGCGCGCCACAAATCGAAGTCTGGGGCACCGGCTCGGCCAGCCGCGAGTTCTTGTACGTCGAAGACTGCGCCCGCGCTGTGGTGCTCGCCGCCAGCCATTACAACGGCGGCGAACCGGTTAATCTTGGGGCCGGGCGCGAAATAACTATCCGCGACCTGGTTGAGCTGATTGCGCGCCTGACCGGCTTCGGCGGCGAGATCGTGTGGGATCCCAGCAAGCCCGACGGTCAGCCGCGACGCTGCCTGGACGTCTCGCGCGCCGAGCATGAATTCAATTTCAAGGCCGCCACCGACTTCGAGGAGGGACTGCGGCGTACCATCCAGTGGTACCTCGAGGCGCGCCGGACGGGGGCCAAACCCGGCATCGCAGCGGCCTTGGTTTAGCCGGTTCCACTTTGGTCGCCAGGGTTGCTGACCTCGGCGATTGCGCGGACCGATTGAATCGCTCAGGCTATAGCCCCGCTTGAGCGTGCCTTGGCGCGACGATGTCCGCGCGATGGTGGTGGTGGAAATGGGAGTGGGGGAGTTTTGATGGCTGAACCCGCGCAGAGCGCAGACGTCCACCGCGAGTCTGCTTTACCTCGGCCGCGAGCGGGGCGGCCAGTGCTGTCGATCGACGGGATTCTAGGCGCGATGCGTCATCCGCTGATGGTGACGTTTCTCGTCATCGCTGCTCTGATCCAGGTTTATAGAGTCACCGCGGCATTGCCGGGCCGAATTCACGAGGAAGACTTTGCCGACTACTATGCCGCCGCCACGCTACTGCGGCAGGGAGAGAATCCTTATCGCTCTTCTCTGAGTATCGCGGCGGAAAGATTCGGACTGCATACCAAGACCGATCAGCAGGATCAAGTCATCCCGGAGACACCGCTCTTTCTGCTCGCTCTCAGGGAGCTCGGCGCACTCCCGCTGACCAAGGCCTATTGGACCTGGATCGCGATCAATTTTGTGGCTCTGATCGCGTCATTTTATGTGTTGCTTGGACCTGCAAGCGGCCTGCGGCCGGTGAATGCCTGCCTGATGATCGCTTTGGGCCTGATTTATCCGCCGCTTATCGATCTTTTCTTGACCGCGCAGAGCCAGGTGCTCGTGATCCTTGGGCTGGCGCTGAGTGTCCGATGTCTGGCGACGGGGCGCGACGGTGTTGCCGGGCTACTTCTGGCGGCGCTAACCCTTCTGCGCGGCTATCCGTGTCTGATGGGTTTCTATCTTTTGTTGACGCGCAAGTGGCGTGCGCTCGCCTTCATGGCTGCGGGCGGCATATTAGGAATGGCGGCCGTCGCGGCCGTCCTCGGATGGAGTGTTGTACTGGACTTTCCGCACGGCATGCTTTCAACGGGTGTGGACCGTCAATTCCTGAAACTGGGATGGAACACTGCGCCCGCGTCGTTCGTGTGGCGCATGTGCCTGTATCTCAACGGATGGAATCTCGGACCTGTGGGCGATCGCTTTGCACATGCTTTGGGGTACGCCGCCTCGTTGGGCCTGATGGCGTTCACTTTGAAGGCGACGTTCAAGGGCGGATCCGCGCCAGATCGCGATTGGCGGCTGTTCGCTCTATGGGTAGTCACATCGATCGAGGTTCTGCCGGTCTCATGGCTCAACTACAACACTTTATTGTTCGTCCCGTTCGCCCTGATCGCTTCGGCGGGAGTACGCAACCGGGTCAGTAACCGCGCAATATGGGCGGCTATGCTGAGTTACTTCCTTAGTGTATTTGCCTTCGGCGGTTTGCTGTTCCTCGATCCGCGGCTGCCGATCGTATTTGTGGTGCTAGTGGGCGAGAGCAAATCAGTTGCGGTGATGGTCGGCTACCTGTCAGCGTATTGGTTCGCCGTCGACGAGACCTGAATCATTAGTCACTACACGACCACCGCTGAGACCAAGCTTGCCCCAGCCGGCCTGCTGCTCCTGACGATACTGATCGCTTGCGGCACTTCCGGTTGCGGTACGGCGCCGCCGCAGGCCGCGATGAACCAGCTTGGCAACCGGATCGAAGCTGGCCGCGACACCAGTACGCCGGCTTTCGCGCATCCCCCGTCAAATCGTGGCGGAATCCACGCGCCATACGCTATCGCGTCTGGCGCCGCCGGCGTCTGGTTTACCGAGTACAGCGCTCCAGTGCTGGGGTTGATGGAACTCGGGGGTGCTGTCCGGCGCGTGGACCTGGACCTCGAGGGCTTTCCGGAACGCCTTACGGTCGCGCGCGACGGCGCGGTATGGTTCACCGATCCGCAGGGCGAGCGCATCGGACGCATCTTTCCCGATAGTAGCAAGGCGGACTATTACTTCGTACCTACGCCAAAGAGCGGCCCGGCAGGTATCGCGGCCGCCGCCGACGGTTCCATCTGGTTCACTGAACACGCCGCTGACCAGATAGGAATCTTTGTCCCGCCGGGAGCGGACCGTCCCGCTCCTGGGACTCATGGTTTCAAAGAGTTTGCGCTGCCCAGAGGCGGCGGACCCGCCGGTATAGTCGCTGCTCCCGACGGCAGCCTGTGGTTCGCCGAGAATTCCGGCAATCGGATCGGCCGAATCGCGCTGGCGCGCAATGCCGAGAAAGCGGTGATAAAGGAGTATCCACTACCCGTTCCCCATAGCCATCCCAATGGTGTTGCGCTCGGCGCCGACGGCAGTGTCTATTTCACCGAGCTGGCGGCCAGCCGGATAGGCAGAGTCACACCCCAGGGGCAGATCTCCGAGATGGTCCTGCCGGTCGCGGGCCCCGCGCTCGACATCGTTGCGGGCAGCGACGGTACTATATGGATAACCGTGCCCAGGGCCCACGCGATTTGTCGCCTCCGTCCCGGCACCCCGATAACCGCCTTCTATCTGCCCGAAACGGCGACCCCGGCCTTCATCACCGACGGCAGAGACGGCAATCTGTATTTCACCGAGCCGACAGGAAAGATCGCCCGCTTCACGCCGATTGGTGTGATGACCGAGTTCAGTCTCGCGGACTAGCGCTTTTTCGCGCCCTTCGTCATCGCTGGCAAGGATGCTCCCGCGCGGCCGCGCGGGACTGTTCCGGCGACGAAGATTTGCGCTATAAGCGGACTCAGTTCTCGCGAGAATAAATCGAGGAATAGCGATGGGCAAGCTTGACGGTAAAGTTGCCGCGGTCACCGGCGGCGGACGCGGCATCGGCCGCGGAGTGGCGCGAACGCTCGCCGCGCAGGGTGCGGCGGTCGTGGTTAACGACCTCGGCGTGAGCCTGGCGGGGCAGAAGGAGACCGTCTCGCCCGCCGACGACGTGGTCAAGGAGATCGTGGCGGCCGGCGGCAGAGCCGTCGCCAATCACCTGGATATCGCGACCGTGGCCGGCGGCGAGGGCCTCGTCAAACAGGCGATCAAGGAATTCGGCCAACTCGACATCCTGGTCAACGTCGCGGGAATCCTGCGCGACCGGATGATCTTCAACATGAGCGAGCAGGAGTGGGACGACGTCATCCGGGTCCACCTCAAGGGCCACTACTGCACGATTCGCCCGGCCAGCGCCCATATGCGAGAGCGCAAAACCGGACGAATCATCAACTTCTCCTCCAACTCCGCGCTCGGCAGTCCGGGCCAGCCCAACTACGCGGCAGCCAAGGCGGGAATCCTGGGGCTCACCTACAGTTGCGCCACCTCGCTCCAGAAGTACGGCATCACCGTAAACGCCATCATGCCCGGCGCGGCGACCCGGATGACCGACTCGATTCCGGCCGGCCGGATGCCCGGAGTGAGCGGCCTGGCGGTGAGCGAGAGCGCCGAGGGCACCCCGCGCGACCCGGCCAATGTCGCGCCGATAGTTGTCTATCTGGCTAGCGACCAGGCGGCCGAAGTAACAGGGCAGTGCTTCGGCGCGTCCGGCTACCGCATCACGCGCTACACCCATATCAGGACGGACCGCGCGATATTCAGCGACGGCCCATGGGACATCGACAAACTGTTCGAGGTTTTCAAATCGACACTTGGACAGGGTCTCGAACCGGTGAACATGTTCGCCTGACGCCGCCATGCCGGCGCCGCGGCCCGCGCGCATCGCCGCTATGCTACTCTCTGCCCGGTATGCCGTCGCGGCCGCAATTTCTGGTCGGTACCGCCTCGTGGACCGATCCCACGCTGGTGAAGTCGGACACGTTCTATCCGCCCGCGCTCAAGACCGCCGAGGAGCGCCTGCGCTTTTACGCCGCGCAGTTCAACACGGTAGAGGTCGACGCCACCTACTACGCGCTGGTCTCGGAGCGCAACGCCGAGCTATGGGCCGAACGCACGCCGCCTGGATTTGTTTTCAACGTCAAAGCTTTTGCGATGCTCACGCAGCATCCGGTGGACACGGCGCGGCTGCCGTCTGCACTGAAGGCGGTTCTGCCGGCGGATGAGCGCGCCGCCGCGCGTCTGCGCCATCCGCCGCGCGAGGCCCTGGAGATGGCTTTCGGGATGTTCTGGAGCGCGCTCGGGCCGTTGCGCGCGACCGGCAAACTCGGCCATTTGCTGTTCCAGTTTCCGCCATATTTCACTGCGCGCTCCGCCAACTTCGACTATTTAGCCGGGCTCAAGGAGCGGATGCCGGGTGCGGCCATCGCGATCGAGTTTCGTCACAATGGCTGGTACGAAGGTGCTCAGAGGGCCGAGACAGTGCGCTTTCTCGAGCGCCACGGACTTACCTTTGTTTCGATCGACACGCCCCCTGCAACCGTGGAGTCGGGGTTCGCGGTCACTGGCGCACAAGCCTACGTGCGCTTCCATGGCCGCAACCGCGAGAACTGGTACAAGCGCGACGGGGGCGCCGCCGAGCGCTTCAAATACCTGTACGCGGAAGCCGAACTGGCGCCGTGGGCCGAGCGGTTGAAATCGCTTTCCGACGTGCGCCGTGCGAGCGTCATCTTCAATAACTGCTACAGCAACTTCGGCGTGATGAACGCGGCGACGATGGCGCAGATGCTCAGGCACTGACGGAAGAAAATGCAACGCGGCGAAAATCGGCAGAAGAAAAAGAAACCAGCAGGACAAACCAAACCGGACCAACGAACCCGGACAAATAAAAAATGAAGGCCACGCTCTATCAGTTCGCAACCAGCCCCTTCTGCTCCAAGGTGCGCAAGATTCTCGACTACAAGGGCCTCGACTACCAGATAGTCGAGGTCGACTACATCGAACGCAAGGAATTGATCGCGGCCTCGGGCCAAATTATGGTGCCGGCGGTCAGACTCGAGCATCTCCGGGGCGAAGGCGAGGGCGGCGAGGTCGAGACGGTCGTTGACTCCGACCGGATCGCGATGCGCCTGGAGGAGTTGTGCCCCGAACCGACGATTTTGCCGGCGCGCAGCCGCGGCCTGCACCTGGCGCTCGCCCGCTATATCGACAGCGTGGTCGAGGAGGCGCTTTTTTTCGCCGCGGTCCCTGACGAGGAACAATACTTCGCCCGCGAGGGCGCCGATCGCCGCGCGATGTTCCGCTTCATTCGCGACCGCAAGTACGGCGCCGGATTCTGCGACCGGATGGAGCGCGAGCACGCGGCCAACATGGTCCGCGTGCGCGACATCCTGGAGCCGTTCGAGATGGCGCTCGAGCACGGCGCGTTTCTGCTCGGTGGCCCCGGACTGGCCGACTTTGCACTCTTTGGCCAGCTACATTTCCTGGCGCTCACGGAGGTGCTCAAGATTCCGCACGAGCTACGGCGCCTGCGCGAGTTCTACGGACGCGTCGATCGGATCACGGCGGTGCTGGAGGATGCGGGAAACTAGGCTATTTCGACCACAGCGGTATGTAGAAACCGGCTGAACAGTGCGCCGGTCGAGTCCAGCGCGACGTCATAGAGCGACGGTCCGCGGCTCGGCACGAACAGCTGATGACCCTCGTCCAGTAGCGCGTAAAACACGCACAGTCCAAAAGCGAAGTAGGGGCGCCCGCGCAACGGTCCACTCACCAACAGCCAGAACAGAATCGCGTAGTTGGTGAAATGCGCGGCCTTGCGTACGAAGCCGTGGGCAAGCGCGATCGTCACCGCCGAGGCGCCCGGCATGAAAAAGCGCAGGATCGGATCTATGAATCTCGAGGTATTCTCTGCCGAGAAATACGAGGTCGAAAAGACGAAGATGATGATCGCCCACGCCACTACCGGCGTCCACTTGGTCAACGAGCGTTCGATTGGCTCACCCGAATTCATCGCGACGGCACCGCTCATGCAAGAGTCCTTGTCATAAATTGATGATGCAGCCGAGCGCGTCGGCCGCTGCGGCGATTCGCACGGGTTACTGTTCCGTTGCACCGGCGGTCAAGGCTAGCATGGGTGGAAGAACGGTCAAACTCGGAGATTAGATGCAGAACCTAAGGGTAAGGTCTTGAGCGCGGATCTTGTTATTTACCAGAGGGATTAACGCGTATGAGCCAGACTTGGACTATCGCCGAGACCCATCCAGTAGCGCCCTGCACGGTCGTGATCTTCGGCGCCTCGGGCGATCTCGCCGCCCGCAAGTTGCTGCCGGCGCTCTACAACCTCGAGCACTGCGGCCAGGAGGCGATACCGCCCAAGAGCGCGATCCTGGGTTTCGCGCGCCGCGAGATGTCGACCGATGCGTTTCGCACCAAGGCTCGCGAGGCAGCTGAACGCTACTCGCGCCTGAAGATCGATGAGGCGTGCTGGAAGCGTTTCGCGAATAACCTCGACTACCTGTCGGGGATGGATCGGGCCGACGGTTTCGCGCGTCTCAAGAGCCGCCTGGAGGAAATCGAACGCAAGCGCGGCTTGCCGCCCAACCGTATCTATTACCTCTCGGTGCCGCCCGAGGCGATCACGGAGACGGTCGCAAAACTTCACGACGCCGGCCTGATCGCGCCCTCCGAGTCTCCGCATTTCACCCGTATCGTGGTCGAGAAGCCGATCGGTCACGACCTGCACAGCGCGCTCCAGATCATCAGTTCGATGCGCAAGTTTTTCGCCGAGAGCCAGATCTTTCGCATCGACCACTACCTCGGCAAAGAGACGGTGCAGAATCTGATGGTGTTGCGGTTCGCCAACAGCATCTTTGAAGAGCTCTGGAACAATCGCCGCATCGACCACGTCCAGATAACCGTCTCCGAGGAGGAAGGGCTGGGCACGCGCGCGATGTACTACGACGGCGCCGGCGCATTGCGCGACATGGTGCAGAACCACATGCTGCAAGTAATGGCGCTGACCGGGATGGAACCGCCGGTGTCGCTCGCCGCCGACGCCGTGAGCGACGCCAAGGGCAACGTCATCCGCTCGTTGCGGCCCTTGGGTCCCGAGGATGTGCGCAAGCTGGTGGTGCGCGGCCAGTACGCCGCGGGTGAACTCGGCGGCAAACAGGTTCCCGGCTACTTGCAGGAGAAAGGCATCAGCGACACCTCGCGTACCGAGACCTTCGTCGCACTCAAGGCGCTGGTCGACAACTGGCGATGGGCCGGCGTGCCGTTCTACCTGCGCACGGGCAAGCGTCTGCCGCGGCGCGCGAGCACCATATTCGTGCAGTTCAAGCGGGTGCCCGACATCCTGTTCAACCGCCGCGTCAAATTATCGCCGGACGTGCTGGCGATCCGAATCCAGCCCGACGAAGGCTTCTCGCTCGAAGTGCTCGCCAAGCGGCCCGGCCTGGACATCACCATTCAGCCGGTGCGGATGGACCTTCACTACGCAGCCGAGTTCGGCAACGATTCTCCCGACGCCTACGAGCGTCTGCTGCTCGACGTTATGGCGGGCGACCATACGCTGTTCCTGGGATCCCGTTTCGTCCAGCGCTCGTGGGAATTCGTGCAGGGAATTCTCGATCAATGGCAGGCCGACCCGGGAATTCCCCTGGAGCCTTACACGGCCGGAACCTGGGGGCCCAAGGCAGCCGACGACCTGATTCGCGCCGACGGCCGCGAATGGTTTGAACCGTAGAGCGGCCGCGCAGAGCGGGGAAATCGGAAGCCGTCAGGCCGCTTCGCTATTTCCTTCGAAATTTCAAGAGGTTAATCAAAAGACCCGCGTTTATCTGTGAACGTGTCCACAAGCTGTCGACAGAGTTATCCACAGACGAAATCCGCCTGCGGCCGCGGCCAAATTTGTGTTGGGATGCGGGCTTTCTAGGCGTGCCGATGCATCGGGCACTGTGCCCTGTGGTTGCCGCCCTTGCAGCACGACTGTGACGGGCAACATGCCTGCTTGCTCTGGCAGCAGGCCGGTGCATCGTTGCGGCCGGCCATTACGTATCCACCCGTACCCAGGATTCCAACCAACGCGACGGCAGCGATTGCTCTAAGCGATATCCGTTTCATAACTCGCTCCCTTGGCTAGATCTCTAGATCCTGATGATTAGTTCGCAAATACGGCTAACTGTCTCCATCCGGCGGCTCAGTATAAGCCCGGCGCAGCGTTTAGGGCAAAGCAGCCGCTTCGCACACGACCTTCATGAACTTTCGCTCCGTTGGCGCGAAAGGCGCAGCGTGCGCTAACCTAAGTTGTTAACCATGAAGCGCGCGCGCATTTTACTTCGACCGCCCGATTTTCGATCGCAGACGCCCGTTCGGGTCGCATAACGACGCGGAGCGCGCTTGAGCAAGAGGAGATTTACCATGGCCAATTCACAGAGCGTCTATATCCTCGGCGGTGGGCAGAGCGACTTCGCCCGCAACTGGAATAAAGAAGGCAAGCATTTTTCCGCCGTCATGCGCGAGACCGTGAACGGTGCGATGGAGCGGGCGCGAATCGAGCCGCGCGAAATTCAGACCGCGCACGTCGGCAATTTTGCCGCGGAACTCTACGGCAAGCAGGGTCAGCTCAACGCCTTTTTTCTCGAGGTCGATCCGCAATTCTCGGGCATCCCGACCTCGCGTCACGAAGCCGCCTGCGCTTCGGGTTCGATTGCGATCCTCGCGGCGTCGGCCGATATCGAAGCCGGCCATTACGACCTCGCTGCCGTGGTCGGCCTGGAACAGATGAAGACCGTCGATTCCGCGACCGGCGGCGACTTCCTCGGCACCGCAGGATGGTACGAGCGCGAGTGCAAGGGCGTGGCATATCCGTTCCCGGCGCTGTTCGGGCGCCTGGGCGACGAATACGACAAGCGTTACGGGCTCAAGGACGAATACCTGGCGCGCATCTCGTCGATCAATTTCTCCAATGCCCGGCGCAACCCGCTCGCGCAGACGCGCGGTTGGCCTAACAGCGCAAGCGATCCGCAGCAGGCAAAAAAATTCAATCAGCCGATCGCCGGCCGAATCAAGGTGCGCGATTGCTCGCAGGTGACCGACGGCATCGCCGTGCTATTCCTGGCCTCGGAGAAATTTGCCGCCGAATACGCCAAGCGGCGCGATCTGAAACTCGAGGAATTGCCGCGCATCCTCGGTTGGGGCCATCACACCGCGCCGATCGAATTCGACAAGAAGGTCGCCGAGAGCCGCGAGGACCTCTACGTGCTGCCGCATACGCGCGAGGCAATTCTCGACGCGTTTCGCCGTGCCGGGCTTTCCGGCGTCACCGAGGTCTCGGGAATCGAGACCCACGACTGCTTCACCACTTCCGAGTACATGGCGATTGACCACTTCGGCATCACCAAGCCCGGCGAATCATGGAAGGCGATCGAGGAGGGCGCGATCGAAATGGGCGGCCGGATGCCGATCAATCCCAGCGGCGGTCTCATCGGCGTGGGCCATCCGGTTGGCGGCACCGGCGTGCGCCAGATGCTCGATTGTTATCGCCAGGTGACCGACACGGCGGGTGAGTACCAGGTCAAAGGCGCCAAGCGTTTCGCGATGCTCAATATTGGCGGCAGCGGCACGACCAGTTGCTCGTTCGTGGTAGGCAAAAACTAGCGGAGCGCGCGGGCGACAGGTAGAAAATGCCTGACATCTTGCCGAGTTTCTCGCTCGACGACCAGCATCACCGGGCACAATCGTTCCCCGGCGGACGGCCCGCGCTGCTTTGCTTCGTCAAGGAAGATTGCCCGACTTGCGGCCTGACGATGCCGCTGATCGAGGCGGCGGCCGAGGCCTTTCGCGGCAAAGTCGAGGTGGTAGCGATCGGCCAGGACGCGGCCGGCAATGCGCTTCTCGTCGAGCGGCACAAGTTCACGGCGCCGATGCTCGACGATTCAACTCTGAAAGTCTCTTACGCCTACAATGTCGAGATTGTTCCGACGGTGATTCTTGCGGACGGCCGCGGAACCGAATTGCGCCGCTTCGAAGGCTTCGACAAGTCCGACTGGCAGCGCGCGCTCGAGGATATAGCGCATCTGGCTGGCGGATCCGTGGCGCAAATCGATTGGAGTGCCTTCCCTGAATCGCGCCCCGGATGCGGCTCGAAATCGGTCGAACCCGGGGTGGCAGAGCGGCTCGCCGCCCAAGCGTCGGGCTCGCGCCTGCGCGCCCGTCAGATAGAGCTTGGCGCTGACGAAGACCCGTTCGAATTCATGTTCGAGCGTGGACTCAGCGACGGCCTGCCGGTGGTGCCGCCGACGCCCGAGCGCGTGATGCGGATGCTCAGCGGAACGCGGCGCGATCCGCAGGAAGTGATCGCGACCGTGCCGCCGAATCTGGCGCCGCTCACGATTGAGAAGGTTGCCGCCAACGCCGTGATGGCCGGGTGCAGGCCCGAATATTTGCCGGTGGTGATCGCGGTTCTCGAAGGGGTGTGCACCGACGAGTTCAATATTCATGGCGTGATGGCGACTACGGCGGGCGCCACACCGATCGTCGTCGTCAACGGCCCGATTCGCCATCGGCTCGGCATGAACATGAAGGTCGGCGCGCTGGGCTCCGGCAATCGCGCGAACGCGACCATCGGGCGCGCGGTCAAGCTCGCGCTGCGCAACGTGGGCGGCGCGCGGCCGGGCGAGATCGAACGCACCGCGCTCGGCGGCCCGGGCAAGTACACCGCCTGCTATCCCGAATGGGAGGAGCGCAGCCCGTGGGAGCCGCTCCACGTGGAGCGCGGCTTTCGCGCCGAAGACAGCGTGGTCACGGTTTTCGGCCTGGAGCCGGGTCCGCGGCTGATCGTCGACCAACTCTCGCGCACCGCTCATGCGCTCGCCGGAAGCCTAGGGATGGCGCTCGAGAGCTGCTGGCATCCCAAGCTTCACGGCTACGGCGAAGTCCTGCTGGTCATCTCGCCCGAGCACGCCGACACGATCAAACGCGACGGCTGGAGCAAGGCGCAGGTGCGCAATCGAATCCAGGAAGCGAGCGCGCGGCCGATCCGCGAGCTGTTACCCGACGCCGACGCCGGCGAAGGGATGGCGCTTAGGAATTTCGGTCTGAGCAATCCGACCCCGGAGCAACTCGAGCAGCGCATCCCGAAGTTCCGCAAGCCCGAGAATATCAATATCATCGTGACCGGCGGCGAGGCCGGCAAGTTTTCGAGCGCATTCGGTGGATGGTTCAGTGGGCCGATGGGCTCGATAAGCGTGAGCCGGAAAATCGAGGAGGTGCCATGACTCGAATTGTTGATCCGACCGACGAACGCGTGCCGCTTAGCCGCACGCTCGCATCGCGCCCGCAACGTCTAAGCGGCGTGGTGGCGCTGCTCGACATCGTCAAGCCGCGTGGCGACGTCCTGCTTGACCGGATCGAGCAGCGGCTTGCCGAGCGGGTGCCCGGCCTCGCGCTCAGGCGCTACCGCAAACCGACCTTCGCCAAACCGGCGCCCGACGAGCTGCGCCGCAGGATTGCCGCGGAGAGTGACTTCGTTATCGAAGCGCTTGCCGATTGAGGGTCGTGCACAACGTGCAGTGTGCACGACTCAGTATGGTTTGAAGTGAACGGCAAGCCCTCGGTGGTGGTGGCGTCCTCGACCTTCGTGGATGCGGCCGAGGCGCAGGCGCGCGCTCTCGGCTTGCCGGATGTCCGCCGCATTTTCGTGCCGCATCCGATCCAGGATGCGACCGACGATGAGATGCGCGGGAAAGCGGACGCGATCGTCGAACGGCTGATCGAGGCGCTGACGAGTTAGCGCGCTGCTACCAGGGCGCGCATGTGATCGTGCCTGGTAATCCCGACGATGGCTATGAGCAAGCCGCAGTTCTTCGACACCGCCGATCCAGATTCGATGCTGGCGCCGGCGCTGGAGGCCGAGTGGTCGCGGGAAGGTGCGCCGCTTGCGCCACTGCCCAATCTCCGCCCGCTGCTTTCGCCGCGGCCCCATCGCATCATCGTCAAGGCGGTCAACTGGCTCGGAGACCTGGTGATGAGCGGGCCGGCGCTGCACGCTATCCATGACGCGTTTCCCGGCGCGCATCTCGCGGTGCTGGTTCGCCGCGAGTTGGCGAGCTTCTTCGACGGCGCGATGTGGGTGAATGAGGTGATTCCCTATCGTCTGCGCGGCGGAGTGGCGGGCCTGGGGGATCAGCTTTCGATCATCAGAAGAATTCGCAAGGGCCACTTCGACCTCGCGGTGGTTCTTCCTAACAGCTTTCAATCGGCGATGTGGATGCTGATGGCGGGTGTACTGCGGCGTGCCGGCTATGAGGCGGATCGCCGCGGCTTCATGCTGACGCACAAGGTTGCGCCGCGCGCCGACGTCGAGCGGGCGCACCAGGTGTATCACTGGCTGACGATGGTCGCGGAGACGCTTGGCGCCAGGGGCACCGCGGGCGCATATCACCTGGACGTGAATGTGCAGAGCCGCGACAAGATGCGCGGATGGCTCGCCCAGCGCCGCCTGCGGCCCGAGCGCCCGTTGATCGCGCTTGCACCGGTCGCGGCCTATGGACCGGCGAAGGAATGGCCGGTGGAGCGCTACGCGGCACTGGCCGATATCCTGGCGGAGCGCCACGGCGCCGAGTGCGTGCTGGTGGGTGGGATCGATGATCGTCCGCAGTGCCAACAGATCGCCGCGCAATGTAAAGGCAGTGCGCTCATCGCCGCCGCCGAGACCACCGTGGGCGAACTGATCGCGTTGCTCTCGCTCTGCCACGGCTTTGCCGGCAACGACTCGGGCTGTATGCATCTGGCGGGCGCGCTCGGCGTGCCGACCGTGGCGCTGTTCGGCTCGACCGATCCCAAGCGCACGGGCCCGCTGGGGCCGCACTGCACGGTCATCTATCGCGGCCTGGAATGCAGCCCCTGTCTGGAACGGACTTGCCGGTTCGGACACTACAACTGCCTGCGCGACATCGCAGCCGAAGAGGCTGCTGGCGCGCTCGAGGCGTACGAAATCTTCGACTCATAGCGCGCTGGCGCCCTAATGCTCCTACGCTGTCAGCCTCGAGTTCGAACCCGCCATTAGTTAGTCAGGCGGGGTTGGGGGCGGCGCGCGTCGCAAACGAGCGTTGAATTGAAAAACCCGCTACGATTTGGCTTTGCCGCCTCGGGCCGTGTGTCGGCAGGGGCGGCGACGGGGGTTGAAGCTATGAAACTCAAGGAACTCGCGTCCCGGCTGGGCTTGCCGCTGCGCGGCAGCGGCGAGGTCGAAATCGTCTCGCCGGCGCCGTTGGAGGCCGCGGCGCCGGGGACGATTATCTTCGTCGCCACGCCCAAGTACCTCGACGCGCTGCGCACCACGGCCGCGGCCTGCGCGATCGTGCCGGCGGAGTTCGCCGCCGCCGCACCGTGCGCGGTGTTGCTCAGCGACAATCCTTATTCCGACTTCGCCCGCGTGCTGGAGATATTCTTTCCGCCCTATCGGCCCATGGCGGGAATCGATCCGACCGCGCGCATCGCGCCCGACGCGAAGGTGGGCGAGGGCGCCTCGGTCGGCGCTTATTGCGTAATTGGTGCGGGCGCGACGATCGGCCGCGACGCGGTGATCCATCCGCACGTCACGATCTATCCCGGAGTGTGCGCGGGCGAGCGGTTGGTCTGCCACAGCGGCGTCGCGATTCGCGAGAACGTGACCATCGGCGATCGCGTAACGATTCTCAACGGAGCGGTAATCGGTGCCGAGGGCTTCGGTTTTGTCGAGCAGGCGGGTGCGCTGGTGCGGATTCCGCAGGTCGGCGCGGTGGCGATCGAAGATGACGTGGAAATCGGGGCGCTGGCCACGATCGATCGCGCGACGATGGGTGCGACGGTCATCCGGCGCGGGGCCAAGCTCGATAACCACGTGCACATCGGCCACAACTGCGAAGTCGGCGAATTCTCGCGCTTCTCCGCCCAGGTCGGCCTCTCCGGCTCGGTCAAAGTCGGGCGTTGGTGCCAGTTCGGAGGACAGGTTGGGGTTGCCGATCATGCGCAGATAGGCGACCGCGTGCGCGTGGTCGCGCAATCGGGAATCCCGCACAACCTCGCCGACGAGGCCACGGTTGGCGGCACTCCGGCGGTCGACGTGCGTATATGGCGGCGGATGGCTGCAATCGTGCCGCGGCTGCCGGCGGCGATGCGCCGCCTGCGCGCGATCGAGGAAAGGCTGGGGTTGCGCGAGGCGGACCAGCCAAACCAGAATCGATGAGAGGCGCGCCGGCGTGGCATTTTCGATGGGGACCGTGTGCAATCAGGAGAGGGAGAGATGAAATGCCAGGGCAACCAAAATAGCGTGGGGCGCAGCCGCGGATGGGCGCCGGCCGCTATCGCGGGGGCCGCATTACTGGCGGCGGCCGTGTGCGGCGGATGTTTGTACACCATCATTCCCGCGATGGCCGGACCCAGCACCACTTATCCGCAATCCGCCGATAGCCAGCCGGCAGCCCAGCCGTCGCCGGCATCGCAGGCAACAGATCCCTCAAACGGTCAGAACAAACAACTAAACGGCATGCCGCCAAACGGCGCTCATCCGCAGGGCCAGGGCGGCACTCTATAGCGGACGTCGTGAATCGTTCGAGCAGCGGACGTGCGAAAGTGATCGGCGCGTCGACGATGCTGGCGGTGTTGTTCGCGATGAGCGCCGCGTGCAGCGGATGTCTGTGGATCGCGATCCCCAGTCTCGCCTACGAGGGCTACAAGTACGAGTCAGGCGGCGGTCATCAGGAGAGCCAGGCCAAGCAACATCAAAGCTCCCAGCCCCCTGCGGCCAACAATGACATTGAGTAGCGCCCTCGCGGTGTCAGTTGCAGGCGCAGACGTTACACGACGTTTGCCCGGTGAGCGCAGGCGAATTTTTCAACACACTGGAAGGTAAGGTCGATACGCCTGTGCCGGGCGGCTGGGCCGGGTTGGCTGAGGTGCCGGCGGCGGCTGCGTTGGCCGCCGCGCTATTGCCGTTGCCGAGCCCGGGCGATTGCCCGGGCGGAATGAATGGCGATTGCGGAGAGCTGACGAGGTAGTGGGAACACGCGCCGGAGGCGGCCGAGCGCGCCGCGGAGTAGCTGGGTGCGGTTACCGTACCGGACCATTGCGTGCCCGAAACGGTAGTGAAGCAACTGCAATTGAACAGTCGCGCTGCGGGAGTCGGCAGCGCGGTAGGAATTGCCACGGGCGTAGCCAGCGGTGTGGCCACGGCGCCCGGAACGCTCACCAGCGGCGCTGGCGCGCCGGGCAGGGTCGGCACCGAAGGCCGAGTCTGGGGCGGCGGGCCGGGCGGTGGCGCCGGCGCCTGCGCATGTGCCACCGCGGCCAGAGCGGTGAGAGCGAGGGCCGTGGCGATCACGGCTCGGGCGGCTCTGCAAACGCCCGAGATTAAGGTCGAGAAAATTCTCATCGCTAAAAGGTTGTCATCCTGAAGAAGTTCTTTTGCTGAAGAAGTTTTTGCGTCGAAGCGTTCTGCGTCGAAAAAAGTTTTTGTACCACGAGAAATCTTTGTCCAGTTACGCGGCGGCATCCTACGCGCGCGGGCGCGCCTGCGCGGACGCCGGGATGCGCCGCTATGATCCGGAAGCCGGGCCTGCGTTGCAAGCGCGACGCGTTTGGGCAAAAGTGCCCTGTGTATCATTTGGCTCGATTCGCTCGACGGGCTTGATCTACGAAACGCACCTGCCGCGGTTTCGTCTTTGTGTGAAGTTCCGTTTGCGGAAGTCCTTCACGCTGGTTCAAGGAGGTTCCGAACCCTTATGATGTTGCGCAAGATATTTCCCCTGCTCGTGATTCTCGTGCTGCCGGTGCTGGCGGAACACCCATCATCGCTGCTAGCGCAAACGGCACCGATGCCGGCCGCGATGCCGACCGCGGCGACCTCGGGTCTGGCCGTCGGTGTGCCCAAGTTGCCGCCTATCGCAACCCCGCGCAACCAACAGGTCATCCCGGTACCCGAACAGCCGGCGCCCGATCTCAACACGCCCTCCAGCCAGACCGCGCCTTTCGAGCACGGCGCCTCCGTATTGTCGTTGCCCGGAACTTTCGCCAGGCAGCTTTCGCCCACCGAACGGGTGGCCCCCGAGAGCATCATCAGCCAACCCTACCTCGGTACGCGCGACGACACGGTGCGCGGGCTCTCGCTCAAGGAGGCGATTTATATCGGACTTGCGAACAATCCCAACGTGAAGGTTGCCGAACTTGATCCGCTGGGCAGTGAGGAAGCGGTCGAAGTGGCCAACGGGGCGTTTGATCCGGCGTTGACGGCCGAGGGCGACATCATCAAGAGCGTGGTCCCGGTCACCTCGCCGTTCCAGGTGAGCGGCAGCCGGGCCTTCACCAACAAGCTGTATGACTGGGACTTCGGGCTCAACAAAGTGTCCGCACTGACCAATGGCACGATCGGGCTCACCTTCAACAACGAGCGCGCATACTCCAACTCGAGTTTCGCGTCGATCAATCCGTCCTACGTTCCGCAACTCGCGCTTTCGGTATCGCAGCCCCTGCTGCGCAACTTCGGCTGGAACTTCGCCACGCTCAACGTGCGGATCGCCGAGTCCTCGCAGAAGCAATCGCAGTGGAACATGGAGCAGAGCATCGAGGACTTCGTGCTGCGAATCGGCACCGATTACTGGAATGTGGTGCAGGCGGAGGAGAACCTGCAAGTGGCCGAGTACGCGCTCAGGCTGAACAGCGACCTGGTGCGCCAGAATCGGATCGCCTTGCAGGTCGGCACGCTGGCGCCGATCGATCTGCAGGAGGCGCAATCGGCCGAAGCCACTTCGGCGGCCAACGTCTACACCGCCCAGGCCGCCCAGCGGGCCGCGCGCGCGGCGCTGCGCCAGGACGTGATGATGAATCCGGCGTCGACCTTCGTGCCGCAGGAGATCGAGCCCACCGACAAGCCCAATCCGACGCGCGAGATGATTCCCAATGAAGAGGTGGCACTGGAGACCGCGATCCAGTATCGGCCTTCGCTGGAGGGGATGCGCGAGGCCATCCGCGGCGCCCTGATGCAGGTGAAATTTTCAGAAAACCAGACCCTGCCGCAGCTCAACCTGGGCGCGCAGTTCGGCCTCAACTCGACCGCCGGGACTTCCCATTGCATACGCAACTTCAGCGGGCTCACCAGCGGCAACTGCGCTGCGACTCCGCTGGTGCCGGGTTCCGGAACCAAGCTGCCCTTTGGCGGAATCTACGGCGACGCGCTCAACCGCCTGTTCGGCACCAGTTTCTATAACTACGCCGCGGTGTTGAACTTCGCCTACCCGATCGACAATGCCGCCGCGCGCTCGGTGCTCGCGCAGACGCGAGTGCAGTACGAATCGCTCAGGATGCAGTACCGCGCGTCGATTTCGACCGCCGTGGTGGCGGTGCAGACCGCGCTCGCCAATCTGGAGGCGGATCACAAGCGCGTGCAGGCAACGCGCCAGGCGACCTACTTTGCGGCGCAATCGCTCCACGACGAGGAGATCCGCTTCAAGGTCGGGATGGCGACGACGCACGATCTGCTGCAGTTCCAGGAACAGCTGATCTCGGCACAGGGCAACCAGGTCCAGGCCGAGGTGGACCTCGAAGACGCGCGACTCTCGCTGGAGCACGAGCAGGGCACGCTGCTGCGCGCTTTCCAAATCGACTTCCAGCTCCAAGACCCGCATCGTTCGCCCTGGTATTCGAAGTTCTAACGTGATCCGGACGCTATGGGATAAGACTGCAAGAGGACCTTCTGGCATAACGGCTCACTTGGGCGCGTCAAAGCGGGACCGGCCATTATCTAAAGCTTCGCGCTCAGGTGGTTTAGACGATCCTGCGGGAGGAAAAAGTGAGCAAGACGAAAATCGCGGCACTGGTCGTGTTGATAGTTTTGCTCGGAGCCCTGGGTATCGAGGCGGGCGTGCGCGCTTATCGCGTTCGGCAATGCAACCGCTACGCTGATATCGTCCGGCAGATGGCGACGGAGCGCGACCGCGGAGTTTCCTCAGATGCGCTGCGCGCCCGGCTAAAAGCGACCGAGGCTTCGCAAACCAAGCCCAATCCGGAAATCCACGACTTGATGGAAAACACGATAACCGGGCTTTACGAACATCCCGAACTGAACCCGGAGCAGTCCGCCAGTATCGCGCTGGACGGCTGTCTGGAGCATCCTTGAGGAGCTTGTGCCGGTTATCGTGGCTACTCGAAATAGCTGACGCCAACAAGGAGTCCGACCATGGAAAAGAAGTTCATCAACCCTGACACCATTCATACGCCCCGCGGGTACACGCATGTCGTTGCGCTGCAGGGCGGCCGGATGCTGTTCGTCTCGGGACAGGTGGCGATCGACAAGGACGGCCAGATAGTTGGCAAAGGCGATCTGAAAGCGCAGGCATTCAAAGCGGCCGAGAACCTGGTCGCGGCGCTAAAGGGCGCCGGCGCGTCGCTCGCCGACGTGATCAAAATGAATACCTACGTGGTCAACTACAAGCAGGAAGACTACCGCGCGATTAACGAGATGCGCCGCGAGTTCTTTCCCAAGGAGAACCCGCCCGCGTCCACGCTTATCGGCGTCGCGGCGCTGGCGGTTGACGGCTTGTTGATCGAGATCGAGGCCGTCGCCGCATTACCCTAGTGGGAGGGCTTGCCTAAAAGCGAGGTTTTACGTCCCCTCCTCAGTTGTTTTGGAAGTGCCTTGGAGGAGAACGTCAGCGAATCAAAAAGTGACGGGTCATTCTTCGACCGGGCGGTAAACGATCTCGAGCCGCTCGAGGAAATTCGTCAGATCGCGTCCCAGGCGCTGCGCCGCGTCGAAGTCCTTCTCTTTGCCCGCCTGCTCCAGGTCCCGGCCGAAGTCGGTTATCGCGTCGAGTCCATAGCTGCCGCCTTCGCCCTTCATCTTGTGGCCCAGCCGCGCAATCGTGTCGGCGTCGCCGCGCTCGACCGCGCTCCGTAGCGCGCGGGCGTCCTCGCGCTTGCGGCCGAGGAAGCCGGGGACGAGGTCGCTCAGATCCTGATCGATCTGAACGACGATGGGCTGATCTGGAACCATCTCGGTGCTCCCTGCGCCGTTGGCTGGCGTCGCAGCGCCGGACGGCGCGCCCTGCACTGCGGGTTCAACCGCTCCGCGAATGGTGTCGAGCAGAGTGGAGCGTTTGACCGGTTTGGTCACATGCGCGTCGCATCCTATTTTCAGGCTCCTGCGCACGGCCTCATCATGGGCCGAAGCGGTGAGGGCAATGATCGGGGTAGGGCGGCGATGGTCGCCTTGCTCCAGGCGGCGGATTTCGGCGACCGCCTCGTAGCCGTCCATCACAGGCATCTGGATATCCATCAAGATTGCGTCGTAATGGCCGGTCATGAACTTGTGCACCGCGACCTCCCCGTTCTCGGCATGGTCGAGCTGGTAAGGCGTGCCCTTCAGATAGGCTTCGACCAGGAGCCGATTGTCGGGGGAGTCCTCCGCCAGGAGGATTTTAAGGGGCTTCTTGAGCACCACGACGGCGGCCCGAGAGGAGGCCTCTCGTTTGAGGCGGAAATCGCGCGCGGCGGCGCGACCGTTGGCCGACGGCGCAGCAGCGTCATCGTGGAGCGCACGTTCGTCGACGGCAGCAGCGCAGACCGCGGCGACGGCCGTCCATAAATCCCCGCGCCGTACCGGCTGCAGCACGTATCGGCAACGCTGGCCTTCCTGCAGGCCGCGCTCGCGCAGCCGTCCAAGCTGCGAATTAAGATCGTTCGCCGTCAGCATCAGCACTATCCCCTCGCGCGGAGTGTGCGACGCGCTCATGATCTGTTGCGCGATTTCAGCTCCGTCGGGCTCCGGCATTCGATTGGCCGCCAGGAGCGCATCGTACGGCTGCCCGGCCTCGCGGGCCCGCGCTAGTTCGCCTACGGCGCCGGCGCCATCTGCGGCCGGGAAAACCTCGGCGCCGGCGAGCGCCAACAGTTCGGCCAGGATCGTGCGGTTGATGGATGAACCGTCGGCGACCAGCACCTTTTTCCCCGCCAGGCGTGCCATACCGGCATAGACCGGCGGTCGCACGGGGGCAGGCTGAAGCTCGAGCGCGATGGTGAAACTGAAAGTGCTGCCCTCGCGCGGGCTGCTCTCCACGGTGATCTTTCCATTCATCAGTTCGACCAGGCGCTTGACGATCGCCAGTCCCAGGCCAGTGCCTCCGTATTTGCGGCTTACAGTCGAATCGGCCTGAATGAAGTTCGCGAAGATCGCATCCTGTTGTTCGGCAGGAATTCCGATACCGGTGTCATGGACCGCGAAGCGCAACAGTTGGCATCTGGCCGGCGCGCTGGTTGGGGCAAGGGACGCGGCTTCGCGGGCGACCGGCGGAACTGAAGATTCCAGTGACCGGGTGCCAATGGGGTCGTCGGGCTCAGCGGAGTCTACCGCCTCGATCGTCAATGTCACTTCACCGCGCTCGGTGAATTTGATCGCGTTGCTCAGCAGGTTCATAAGAATCTGCCGCAAGCGCAGCGGATCGCCGATTAACGCGGTGGACAAGGTGGATGGAATGCGCAGCGCGAGATCCAGACCCTTTTCGTGGGCGCGCACGCCGAGCGTCTCCATTACGTCCTCAGCCAGTTCAACCAGGTCGAAATCGGCGTGCTCCAGGCTGAGGCGGCCGCTCTCGACCTTGGAGAGGTCGAGGATGCCGTTTACCAGGTTGAGCAGGGAAGTCCCATTGTTGCGCATGGTGTCGAGATAGCGGCGCTGCTCGGCAGTGAGCGAGGTCTCCCACAACAGATCGGCCATCCCCAGGATCGCGTTCATCGGGGTGCGAATTTCATGCGACATGACGGAAAGGAAATGCGACTTGGCTTCGGAGGCGGCCAGCGCCGCCTCGCGCGCGGCAATCAGCTCGTGCTCGGTTTGCTTGAGCGCGCTGATATCGCGCAGTGTTGAGACCGCGCACTGCTCACCGCCGAGCTCGACCAGCATCGAGGAGCACAGGAACGGCCGTGTCGAGCCGTCCTGCATTATAAATTCGGCCTCCATGTTCTGGACGAATCCATCCTTGTTCATCGCATTCCGGAAACGGCGGAACTCGTCGGCCCGGGCCCAAAGGCGGAAGGACGGGGAAGACGCGGCCAAGGCGCCTTCCTTGGGAATGCCGAAAATCTGGAAATGCCGTTGGTTGAAGTCGACAAAGGTAAGGTCGGTCCAACGGTTGACGACTATCGCGTCGAAGCTGGTTTCGAAAATTTTACGCAGGGTCTGTTCGCGTTCCTGGACTTGCCGTTGCGCGACTTCGCGTTCGGCCATCTCGGCCTGCAGGCGATCCTGGGTTTCACTGAGCTCCGCCACGTGGGCCTCGAGCGTCTCGCGCGCGGAGATCAGCTCGCGCTCGGCCTGCTTGAGCTCGCTGATGTCGCGTACGATGGAGACCACACATGGCTCTTCGCCCAGGTCCACCACCCCCGACGACACCAGGGCCGAGATAATGCGCCCGCTGCGGACACGGAAGTCGGCCTCCACGTTGCGGATCACGCGTTGGGCTCTGATTCTCTCGAATACGGCAGCTTCGTGCGTACGGTCCACCCACAGATCCAGCTCGTCTGCGGTCTTGCCGAGCGCCTCTTCGCGGCTGTAGCCCGTCGCGTCGGAGAACGCATGGTTGACCTCGAGATAGCGGCCGTCGCTCAGACGCTTGATCGTGATGGAATCGAGGCTGGCTTCAAAAATCCGGCGCAGGGTCCGTTCGCTTTCCTGCAGGCGGCGCTCGGCGAGTTCGCGATCGGTGATTTCCCGGCGCAACTCGCTCGGGCTGGCTTCCAGCTCGCGCAGCTCGACGGCCAGCGCTTCGCGGGCCGTGCGCAGCTCGCGCTCGGTCCGCTTGAGCGCGCTGATGTCGCGGGTTGCCGAGACGATACAGGTTTCTCCGCCCAGTCTTATCAGCGAGGCGGAAACCAGGTGATCGGCCAGGCGCCCGTCCTTCATCCGCAAGGTACATTCCAGGTTGCGCGCGCGCCCTTCGGTCTTGAGCAGGCGGAGCAGGTTCCGAACGTCGCCCGGATGGACCCACACGCCTAGCTCGAGTGCGCTGCGCCCGAGTACCTCCTCGCGGGTATACCCCACTACGTCGCAGAAGGCCTGGTTCACGTCGAGATAGTGACCGGTCTTGAGGTCATTGATGGTGATAACGTCGCCGGCGGCCTCGAGCACCTTGCGCAGCTTGTCCTCGCTGGTTACGAGGTGGCGCCGGTTTATCTCCAGTTCGCGCAGCTCGACCGCGAGAGCCTCGCGTGCGCGGGTCAATTCGTGCTGGGTCCGCTTGAGTTCGGTGATGTCGCGCGCCATCGAAATGACGCATTGCTCGCCGCCGAGCTCGACCATTGCCGCCGAAACCAGGCTTGGCACCACGCGGCCGTCTTTGTTGCGCAACTCGGCTTCGAAATTGCGCACGCTGCCCTGCGCGCGCAGCCGGCGCACGAACTTGCGGAGCTGAGGGCGGCTCCAGCGGCCTACGCTGGCCGCCGCTACGCCGAGGATTTCTTCGCGTGTGTAGCCGGTCTGGAGGAACTCGCGGTTGACCTCGAGCGTGGCGCCGTCCGACATGCGCGTGATCGCGATGTTGTCCGGGGCGGAGTCGAAGACCGTGCGCAGCATCGCTTCACCCTCGCGCAGGCGGCGCTCGGCAATCTCGCGCTCGGCCATGATCGCCGCGCTCTCCGCAAGCGCCTCGGTCAGTACCTGACGGCTCGCGCGTAGCCGGTTCATCCACGCGGCCAGTTCGGCCCGGTGACGCTCGCGCATCGCAAGGATGAAGTGCCCCAGGATGATCGCCACGGCGACGCTGAGGTATTGGTAGGTCGTTGGCGCGCCGGCCGACCCCCATATCAGTCCCACCCATGCCGAGACGCACAGCGCCACCGCGCTCAATCCCGCCTGCCAGCGCGTCGACCATCGGATCAGCGCGCCAGTCCCGATCAGCGTGAAAGTCACGGTGATGAACAGCGGTGCGATCTCTCCAGTGAGCAGCCTCAACCCTAACGTCAGGCCATAGATCGCTAACAAGTTGGCAAAACAGACCGGCCGCCATTTGCGCTCGAACCATTTCGACGTCGTGAGCGCCAATACCAGGGTGGTAAAAACCAATGCGCCCGCGTGCAGAGCGACTATCGCCGGCGTCAAAGATGGAGAAATCGAAATGTCGAGGACGAAATAGGCAACCTCGAGCGCAACCAGCAGGGCCGCTCCCCAGCGCATCAAGCGCAAATTGAAGGCCCAGATTCTCGCGTCGGAATCGAAAGCTTCGACGGGACTTTCGTGCTCGCTCGCCGTGGTTTTCGCAGTCCCAAGCGGCGCTGCGGAAATTACGGCATCCGCCCGCTTCCGCCCACCGAGGGTGGAGTCCGACGGCTCGGGTTTTCTGACGGCCATCGATGCGATCCCCTGGCTCTTCGCCAACAGCCCACTCAGACCTAAGCGCCGCCCCATGTTAGCAAGTCGTAGTAGCAAGTGCGATTCTCCCCTTTGACTGCTTAAACCGTGCAGGGAAGTTCGCCACCATCTATCGGCTGAGGGTGTCGGCTCATCGCCAACACATTTGGCTAATTTTGACTCAGAACTGAGACATCGACAGCCGTGGACTGTCTCGGAAAAGATACAGGAAGTGGCGTTCCCCCGTCACGCGAATAGAGGGAGCATGAAGCGCGCCACGGCGATGGAACGCCTAACGACGCTTCAAATTTAGACCGTGGCAAGGACGCGCGTAAAGTCCTCGATCAGATCCTCGGTCGCTTCGAGTCCAACCGACAGCCGTATCAATCCCTCCCCGATGCCTGCGCGCGAGCGCTCCTCGGACGTCATACCGGAGTGCGAAGTCGTCGCGGGCCGCGTAATCAGGCTCTCGACCCCGCCCAGGCTGGGCGCCGAGATTGGCAACGTCACACGGTCGATGAAACTGTCGGCGGCGGAGACGCCGCCCTCCAGTTCGAAGCTCAGCATTCCACCGAAGCCGTCGAGCAGTTCGCAGGCACGCAGATGGTCGGGGCTGCTCTCGAGGCCCGGGTAGTTGACCTGCCGGACGCCGGGGTGGCCTTCGAGGAAGCGCGCTATTTTGAGCGCGCTTTCGTTCTGATAGCGGACTCGCACGGCCAGGGTCTTCATCCCGCGATGCAGCAGGAAGCAGGCGTGGGGATCCAGCACGCCGCCCAGATGGTTGAGCTTGTGCGCAACTTTTTCAACCAGGTGCGCGCGTCCGATTATCGCGCCGGCCACGATATCGGAGTGGCCGTTCAAATACTTGGTGCAACTGTGCACCGAGAGATCGAAGCCGGCTTCCGCCGGCCGAAAGTTCACCGGGCTGGCGAAGGTGTTGTCGATGATCGACACCAGCCCATGCGCGGCGGCGAAGTCGACCACCGCACCCAGGTCCGCTACGCTCATCAACGGATTAGAAACCGTCTCGACGTAGATCGCGCGCGTGCGCTCGGTGAGTTGCTCGCGCCATGACGCCGGGTCATTGGCGTCGATGAAGTCGGTACCGATTTGCAGCGCGGGCAGGTCGGCGGTCAACAGGTCGTGAGTGCCGCCATATAGACAATCCTGCGCCAGCAGCCGGTCGCCCGCGCCCAGCAATGCCAACAGCGTGGTTGAAATCGCCGCCATCCCGCTCCCCGTCACCAGTGCGGCTTCCGCATTTTCAAGCGCTGCCAGCTTGCGATGGAGCACCTCGTGATTGGGCGTGTTGCTCAGCCGGATGTAGCGGAGGTCGTGGTAGTTCCGCTCACCCCGATAGGCGAAGGTCGCCGACTGGAAAATCGGCATGGCCACCGCGCCGCCGATAAGCGGTTCGGGCTCTCCCGCATGGATGAGCTTGGTATCGATCGCCCGGATGACTTTCGGGATAACCTTCGTCATGGCGCGCTCCTCCCCGGGCATAGCTCCAATCCTGCAGCATGGTTCGCAGGCTGTTCGCGACGCAGAAGTTCAGCCCTCACGAGGGTCTTTTAGCATCACGATCGGCGCTTTCACACCGTCCGGCTGCCTTTCGCACCATGCAGGCCACAGATAAGCTGAAGACCCGTGGATGCGCGCGCGCCCGCGTGCGCACGCCCGGGCCAGGGAGCGCAAGGTATTGAAGGCGATCGTCATCGGCGGTGGAATAATCGGATGCTCCGTCGCTTGGCGGCTGGCCGCAGAGGGCGTCGCCACCACCGTGCTCGAGCGCGGACGGGTGGGCCAGGAAGCGTCGTGGGCGGCAGCCGGGATGATTGCGCCGCAAGCGGAAGCCGACGGCCCCGGCCCGTTCTTCGATTTCTGCATGAAAGCGCGCGACGCCTTCGAGGCTACCGTCGATCGCCTGGTGCGCGAAGGCGGCGTTGACCCCGAATACGACCGCGGCGGAATCCTTTACGTCGCATTGGATGCGGACGAGCGCGTCCAACTCGAGCGGCGGGCCCGCTGGCAGCGCGGCGTCGGCGCCACGGTGGAGGAGCTTAGCGGCGCCGAGGCGCGGCGACTCGAACCGATGCTCTCGCCGGAAGCCATCTACGCCATTCACATGCCGACCAACCGGCGCACCGACAATCGCAAGCTCACCCAGGCCTATGCCGCCGCCGCGCGCGGGGCGGGCGCCGAATTCGTCGAGGGCGCGCGCGTAGAGGCGCTGGCGCTTCGCGGCGGACGCTCGAGCGGCGAGGGTGCGCGGGCCGACGGCGTCGTGATGGATGACGGTTCGACGCGCGAAGCCGACGTCGTGGTCAACGCGGCCGGCTCATGGGCCGGCGAAATTCGCGGCCTGGAGGCCGACCGCGTGAAGCTTCATCCGGTGCGCGGCCAAATCGTATGCTTCGAGGTTGCGCCCGCGACCATCGGTCCAGCCTTGTTTTCCTTGCGCGGCTACCTGGTGCCGCGGCGCGACGGCCGCTTACTCGCCGGCTCGACGATGGAGGAGGCCGGCTACAACAAGAGCGTCACGTTGGCGGGCCTTGAGAAGATCGTGCGCGGTGCGGCCGCAATCGTCCCCGCGCTGGGCGGCGCCCCGTTTCGCGAAGCGTGGGCCGGCCTGCGCCCCGCCACACGCGACCTCATGCCCGTGCTCGGTTTCTCGCCGAGCGTGGCCAATGTGTTATGGGCCGCCGGCCACTTTCGCAGCGGCATCCTGCTCTCCGCAATCACCGGCGAGATAATCGCCGATTTGGTCAAGGGGCGATCCCCCGCGGTGGAATTGGGCACGTTTTCCGCCGCGCGTTTCAAGGAGCAATAGCTGGAGCAATTACCCCGGAGCAATAACCAATGACTCGAATCCTGGGCCTGATGCACGATCTGTTTTTTCGCTCCAAGGTGGACGCGGTCGCCCATGCCGTGGGAATCGACGTCGTCTATGCCGGCTCGTTGGAAGAGGCCAACGCGCGATGCGCCGAACAGGCGCCCGCCATGATTTTCGTCGACCTTGCCGACCCGCTGTTTCCCGCGGTCGAGACCGCCGGTGCGATGCGTGCCGCGGCACCCGCCGCGCGGCTTATCGGTTTCGCCTCGCACGTCGATCTCAAGGCGCTCGGCGCGGCGCGCGAGGCAGGGTTCGAGCTGACGCTCTCGCGCAGCGACTTCACTCAGCAGTTGCCCGACCTGCTCAAGCCGTAAGCGCCGCGCGCCTTCCCTCTCAAGGCGCTCGGCGCGGCGCGCGAGGCAGGGTTCGCGCTGACGCTCTCGCGCAGCGAGGACGAGCAACTCGGATTGAAAGGCCGCGCCCTTGACCTAGCCGCGCGCCCGGGAACATAAGACGATTTATGGTTACAGAGCGCGGCATTAGCTGGATCGTGAGCGAAGACGGTCGGCGTCGCATGCGCGTCGTCAAGTCTTCTGTCGGAGAATTGTTCTACTTTGAAGAGCAGACATATCGGTTCGAAGACGACGAATATGTTCAGGTTATTATCGGTCGCCATCGTACATCTCCGGCCTCTACGACTCGGCAGAAGAAAGAAAGAAGCTCGATCTAGGTCAGCGTTGCCGCTATAAAACGCTCCGGGAGGAAACGCAAATGGCGCAGCCTGACTTAGGCGTTCGACAGATTGCTGACGCGCCCGCTGGATCGCGCGGACTCCTCACTGCCACCGTCGCGTATATCGTTCTGGTTGTGGCTGGGCTCGCGGCACTGGGCACCGCGCCTGCAGCCAGCGAAACCGGATCGCAGCTGGTTGGGTGGCTTCGCGAGCATCGCAGTTCCGTCCAGTGGTGCATGTGGGCCTTCACCGTTAGCTCCCCCGCGCTCGCGGTGATGCTCGCGCTCGAACGTCGCCTGCTCCCGTCGCCGTACAGCGATGTCTTTTTTATCGGCGGAATCGCCGTTCTTGTCAGCAGCGCTGTTCAGTCTTGGTTTTGGGCCGGTCTCGCACTGCACGCGGATCAACTGGAGCCTGCGACGGCGCGCGCCCTCCTCGATGTGGCGGTGTTTTTTGGCCCGATTCTGACCAGCGCAACCACGACCATGATGGCGCCGGTCACGCTGCTCGCGTTGCGCAGCAAGGCGGGGTTGCCGATGTGGCTGGGACTGCTCGGTGCGGTGGCCTTCGTCGAACAGTCCATCGAAACGATAACGATTTTCGGCTCGACCGGCTTCACACAGCCCGGCGGTGCGATGAACCTGCAACTCGGAGCAGGCCTCACTCTGGCCTGGATGATGGCATTTGGTTTGTGGGGCGGTCTCAGGGGGCGTGCGCTTGATCCGGCTCCGTGGCCTTAGGCAGGCCTCAAAACGGCTCTGCCGGGTGCTCGGCGCGCCGATGGCTCAATGGCAAGGCGGCTCCTGGATAGCCGCCTGCAGGTGCACGATAGCCGCATCTATGTACTGAATGGCCTTGTCGCGATGACCGCCCGAAACCTG
>DATJID010000028.1:0-8618 GCA_035493515.1 Binataceae bacterium (SeqCode)
TCGACCTCGGGGCAGACCGCTACAAATTCGACCAAGCCGCCGAGCGTGCCGGTCAGGAAATCGCTGCGCTTATGGCCGCCGTCGAAGCGCACCTCCTGTCCCAGGAGACAGGCGGAGACGCCAATCCGGATCGCGCCGGAATCGCGAACATCCATCGCTCAATGGTAGCGCGAAAGAGCGCATGGAACGCTAGATCAGGGTGTGCGGGTAGCCGGGCGTCAACCGCGGCATCGCGAGGCCCACGTTGGCGAGCCGACGCTCAAGCATCGAGAGGTACAGCTCCGTCAGCTGGCCGTTGTCGCGCGCCTTCAGCCCGAAACGTAGGCAATCGTAACCGAAACCGCTGCCGGGCGGGCCGAAAAAGTTGGCCGCCGCGGGCAGCCATTGCCTGAGCGCCGCGGCCACGGCCTCGGGACCGCAACGATCGACTGCGCTTGCGAGCTCGCCCAACGCGAATACCTGGTGTTCGGCCTCCTCGTCCAGGATGCGATCGGCGGCGCGCGCGTGCGGCGCGTAGCTGGACTCCTTGTAGTTGATGCCGATCATCAGGAGCCCGGTCATGTCGAGGCTGAGCGAGGCCATCAGGAGGTCCAGTTCGCCGCCCGGGCTTTTGGCGAAGCGCAGCGGTGCCTCGAACGACGGCGCCTTGAGCGCCGGGATCATCGCGCGGTCGGCCTCTTCCTGAGAGACGCCGATGTCGCGCAGCGCCCTGTAAACGAGGGCCGCGTGGCGGCGTTCTTCGGCCAGATTTTTGTCGATCACCGGACGAAGCGATTCATTGGTGACGGTCTCCAAAGCGCGCTGATAGCCGAGCGCGGTCAGTTTCTCGGCTAACGCGTGAGCGGCGAGCAGCCGGATGAGGCTCTTGGTGTAGTGCGGATCGACCCGGCGGAGCCTTACATCTTCGGCTTCTATCGTACGTGCGGGAAATTCACGCCGCATCGGCATCGAGGCGCTTGCGCGTCGCTGTTAGCGCGCCCCTTCTCGCGAGGGCAGCATCACGGTGGCGCTGCCGATCGTGGTTTTCTCGCCCTTGGCGTTTTCCAGCCAGATTTCGCAATCGATCAGGTGCTCATTTCCGGCGCCGTATTTCTTCACGACCTTCCCTTTGCACACGACCTTCGAACCCGGCTGATCCATCCCGCGATATTGCACCGCGAGCTTGCGCAACCATCCCTCGTGGCCGGCGAAGTCGGTCATCATCTGGCCCAGGAATCCGTTTTTTAGCGCGCCGTGCAGGATCACGCCGGGCAGGTTGTTGTTGAGCGCGAAATCCTTGTCGTAGTGAATCTGGTAAAAGTCGCCCGACGCGCCTGCGTACCTGACGAGTTGCTGGGTGGTGGGATTCTTCTCCAGCGCCGGCACTTCCGATCCGGCTTCGACGTCTTCCCAGTAAGTCTGCCTCGCCATCGTCGATTTCTCCCTCCGATTTCTCCCTCGCCGGGTCCCGCGCGCGGCTCAGTACCGGATCACGGTCGAGCGCTGCAAGGCGCAGAGCTGATTGTAGTGATTGGTGTAGCTGGTCTCGACCGTGATGAAGACCATCGCGCCGAGCCGGCCCGCGCTCTCGCGGATGTCGGCGATCTTGGAAACCACGCTGATTCGGTCGCCGGGGCGAATCGGCTCGAAATATTCCCACTCCGAGCCGCCGTCGAGGCCGCGGAACTCGCCCATCCCAATCTTGATTTCCGGAATTGCCGCGCCGAGCGAGCGGCAGAAGGTCGGCGGCGCGATCATTCCGCCGAATCGGGTTTTGCGCGCGGCGGCCTCGTCGTTGAACAGCGGGTCAGGATCGCCGATAGCTTCGGCAAAGCGCCGGATCGCACCGCGCTCGACTTCGACCACTCGCGCCTCGCTCTGCATCCCGATCTGCTTGCGCACCTCATCGGTCACGTACTTGTTCGCCATCGCGTAAGTCTCCCGGTTGCCTTTATGTCAGCCAGTGCGAGCCGTGCGCGCCCCCAATCAATAGTCACCCACAATTTTGGAATGGTCCCAGCTTGCCCAGCGCTCCGGCTTAAGCCGCATCACGACCCGCTTTTGCACGCGGCGCACCGCCGCCGGATTGTTCGGGTCTGCGCCGGTGAGCCTCAGAATATCTGCGAGCGCTGCGGGACCGTCGAGCAGCTCGACCCGGCCACGGACCATCACGCCGGCTAGTTCCTTGTAAGTGGTACCGCTCTCGACCAGCACGGTGGCGCGCGAGTCGCGTCTTAAATTCACGATTTTCTGGGCACGGGCATAACTGGTCATCATGATCGCGCCGTCCTTGACGGTATACCACATGGCCACGACGTGCGGATAACCGTCGTGGCCGTTGGTCGCGAGCGCGCAGCTATGACGCGAGGCGAGGTAGGCGAGCGCCTGTTGGGGGGTCATCTTGATTGAATTGCGCTGATTCATCGCATCTCTCCGCCGCAGGCGAGCGTTTGGCGCGTCCGCGCAGGCTGTTGTCTAATATGAGTCAGACCGGCGCGCAACGCGAGTAGCTCGGTACTCAGATGCACCGGGGAGGACGTCCGTATGTCGAAGCTCGAACAGGCTGAAATAGAACGGCGGCTGAGTGCGCTGCCCGGATGGGAATTCAAGGACGGCGCCATCAGCAAGCTCTACCGCTTCAAGGAATTCATGGATGGAATCAAATTTTTAAACGGCGTGGCCGAGATGGCCGAGGCGGCCGACCATCATCCCGACGTGAAGATAAACTACACTCGCGTCACTTTCAGCTGCTCCACGCACGACCAGGGCGGGGTGACGGAGAAGGACTTCAAACTGGCATCGCAGATCGAAAAAGCGTTCAAAGCTTACGCGGGATAATCTGACGTAGATATCCTTCTTCGAAGAACAAGTGTTTTAGCGGCGTTAACCTTTGCGTGGAACGTAGTAGTGTGATCCCGTGCTGGTGCGATCTATTTCGCGCAGCAGATCTTCAAGATCGTCCGGGTCGGCGACGAAGTCTATCTCGGAGCTATCGACTACCAACAGCGGCGTCTCGTCATAGTAGAAAAAGAAGTCGCGGTAGGCGGCTGAGACGGACTCGAGGTACTCCAGGCTGATATGCCGCTCGAAGGTGCGGTTGCGCTTGCGCAGCCGCTCGGCGAGGACCTCCACCCGGGCGCGAAGGTAAACCACCAGGTCGGGCCTAGCGAGCTGTCCGTCGAGCAGACGGTAGACGCCCTCGTAAAGCACCAGTTCGTCGGGGTCGAGGTTGAGCCGGGCGAAGATGCGGTCCTTGGCGAGCAGGTAGTCGGTCACGGTCGCCTGGGCAAAGAGGTCCTGCTGGGCGAGCTGGCGCTGCTGGTTGTAACGAGTCAGCAGGAAGTAGAGCTGGACCGCAAAGGCGTACTTTTCAGGGTCCTGGTAAAAGCGCGCGATGAATGGATTGCTGTCGGTATCCTCGAGCACGATGCGCGCGCCGAGTCTTAATCCCAGCGCCTGCGCGAGGCTGGTCTTGCAGACGCCGATCGGCCCTTCAATCGCGAGATAGCCGCTGACCCGCCTCATCGGGCCGCCGTCTCGGCAACCGCGCTAATCGGCTGGCATTGGTAGCGGGAAATGCACGCGCTCCTTGGCCACGCTCAACAGTTCCACCGAGGCTCCATTATTGGCAAACGCGCCGATTATCTGCTCGACCAGCCATTCGGGAGATGACGCGCTGGCGGTGACGCCGAGCGCCCGCACGCCTTCGAGCATGTCGGCGCGCACGTCGGCCAGCGAATCCACCAGGAACGCGCGCGCCCCGCGCATCCGCGCAACCTCGACCAGGCGGTTGGCGTTGGAACTCTGCTTGGAGCCGACCACCAGAATCGCGTCGCTCTGCTCGACCAGCTCCTTGACCGCGTTCTGGCGGTTCTGGGTCGCGTAGCAGATGTCGTCGGTCTTGGGCGCGACGATGGCTGGAAAGCGGCGCTTGAGCGTTTCCATGATTTCGCGCGTGTCGTCGACGCTGAGCGTGGTCTGAGTCACCGCCGCCACCCGCTCAGGGTCGGGAACCTCGGCCACCTCGGCCTCCTGCACGCTGCCGACCAGCAGCACGCGGCCGGGCGCGACGCCTAGCGTGCCTTTGACCTCCTCATGGCCGGCGTGGCCGACCAGGATCACGCTGCGGTTTTCGCGCGCGTAGCGCTCGACCTCCAGGTGCACCTTGGTGACCAGCGGGCAGGTGGCGTCGATCACGCGGAGCCCCCGGTCACGCGCGCGATCCCATTCGCTCGGCGCGACGCCATGGGCGCTGAAGATCACGCGCTGGCCCTCGGGCACCTCGGCGAGATCTTCGACGAAAATCGCACCCTCCTCCACCAGCGCTTCGAGCACGAACCGGTTGTGCACGATTTGATGGCGTACGTAGAGCGGACGGCCGTAAGTGCGGAGCGCGCCGCGCACGGCCTCGACCGCACGGTCGACGCCCGCGCAAAAGCCGCGTGGCTCGGCGAGGATTATTTTTTCGACGTGATGGCGACTGAGAGACATCAGGGCTCCTGATTAACGGATACTGGCCGAGCGGTCAATCTTACTTTCCGCTCTCTTTCCGCTCGCTTGCCACTCGCCTTTCGCTGACCGGCGGGCGAGCATTGCGACCGCTATAGTAATGTACATCAACCGGATCGCGAGCCGAATCCCGATCCGTGTCGTCAATGGGCGTGGCCGGGCGCGGGCGGATGCGAAGTTTGGCAGCCGATCCACACTTCGCCGCCCTCGAAGTGCTCCTTCTTCCAGATCGGCACGACTTCCTTCAGCCTATCGATCGCGAAGCGGCAGGCCTCGAAGGCTTCCGCGCGATGCGCCGCCGAGACCGCGATCGCTACCGAGGTTTCGCCGATATCGACCAGGCCGACGCGATGGCTTATGGCGATACGCACGATCTGCCATCGCTCGCCCGCCTCGCCCGCGAGCCGGCGCATCTCGCTGAGCGCCATCGGCTCGTAGGCCTCGTACTCCAGGCGGAGCACGTTGCGGCCGGCGTTGTCGGCGCGCGTGGTCCCGGCAAAAGTGACGATTGCGCCGGCGTGAGGATCGGCGACGGCGCGTTCCAGCGCGGACACGTCGATTGGTGCGCGGCCAATCGTTACCGGACCGATCCATTTCGGATCGTGCGATGCTCCGGCACCGCCGCTTACGGGCGGGATGAACGCGACCTCGTCGCCGGGGCGCGGACGATAGTCGTCCTGCACGTATTCCTGGTTGACGGCGAAGCCGACCGCGTCGCGATGGCCCTTGAGTGCGGGGAACTCTTCGGCCAGGCGCTGCCACATCTGCGCGACCGTCGCGCCGTCGGGAAATTCGCGGCTTAGCTCGGAGGCGCCGGCGCGCTCGCGCAAGGTCGCAAACAGTTTTATGGTGATTCGATTCATCAACCTTCGTCAGCGATTCGTTGGCCCCTTCAGAGCTTCAGCAGATGGGCCATGTGGCCAAGCTCGGGGAGGAGCAGCTTCTCCATCGCGAGCCGGCAGGCGTCAGGCGAGCCGGGCAGCGAGGCGACGATTTTGCCGGCAGCGATTCCCGCCACGGCCCGGCTCAAAAATGCCGCCGATCCGATCTCTTGATACGAAAGATAGCGGAACAATTCGCCGAAGCCTTCGAGTTCCTTGTCAAGCAGCACCCGTACCGCTTCTATTGTTGAGTCGCGCGCCGCGATTCCGGTGCCGCCGTTGACGATGACGGCGTCCAGAGTCTGCAGATGGTCAAGCAGAACCCTGCGAATCCGTGCGGGATCGTCGGGCAGGACCTCGTAGTACTCGACGCGATGGCCGGCCGCGGTCAGGAGGTCGCGGATTAGGCGGCCGCTCTCGTCGGTTTCGGCGCTGCGCGAATCGCTCGCGGTCAGCACTCCCACCTTGAGCGCCTTGTGGCCATGGTGATGATGCTCTTTTGCGGACACTCAAAAATTATATCACCATCCCCGGTCATCGCGAGGAGCGGCTAGCGCAGGCGTAGATTGAACGCCTGCGGCCCCTTGTCGCCGGGGCGCACCTCGAACTGCACCTGGTCGCCCTCGCGCAGGTCCTCGAAGTAGACCTTGGGCGAAAGTCGCGAGCGATGGAAGAAGACTTCATCAGTGCCGTCGTCGGGCGTGATGAAGCCGAAGCCCTTGTCCTTGATAACTTTTTTAATCGTCCCGAACACAGCGTCCTCCGCGCGGGGCCGTCGCCCCTGGAGTTGAGCTTAGGCCAGCCGCACCGTATGTAAAGAGGGGTCTCGGGAGCGTGGAGGACGCATCTTGCTCAAAGCGGTTGGAATGGCGGAAATCGAGCGCATTTTCATCGTGACCGACGCGCTTGGAATCTCGCGCGAGGCGCTGGTGATTCCGCTCCGCACCGAGCAACCCGGCCGCGTGCGCAAGCTCGGCCCCGGCAAGCTCGAAATCGTGGTCGACCGCGACGCCGACTTCAATCAGTGGCTGAGTCGCCTGGAGGCGGAGATTCGGGCGGTCTGGCCGGTGTCGCCGCCGGACTGAGTTCGATCAGCCGCGCGCCGTGGTCGACCATCTGCCCGGCTTCCACGCAAACCCTGGCCACGATCGCCGGGCTTTCGGCATATAGCGTCGTCTCCATCTTCATCGCTTCGAGCACGATCAAAGGATCGCCATGCTCGACCGGCTGACCTTCGGCGACCAGCACCTTGAGCACCTTGCCCGGCATCGGCGCGTCGATTTCCGGCGCGGCGAGTCCACCCGTACGATGTCCCGCGCGCCCCTCGACCATCGCGAACTCGGCTGCGCATGGACCTGCTGCTACCACTATTGAAGATCGCAGCCGCGCGCCCGCTACGCGCACGCGCCGGCCGGCCAACTCGACCACCGCGCTGCCATCGGGCATCGGCGCAACCGTTGCCTCGACCTCACGCCCATCAATAGTGATGCGGACTGCACGCGGACCGCCGGCCTCGGCGTCGTCCTGTTTGTTCCGCGCCAGCAGTTCGACCTCGAACTCGCGCGCATCGCTTTGGCGCTTCAGTTTCATCTCAGCGTCCGCCTCTCGCCCCCCACGGCTCGAAGCCCGCAAGCTCCGCCCACGGCGAGCGCTCGCCGCCTCGCGAGCGCGCTCCGTCGCTCATCGCGCCGCGCGACGAAGATGGACCCGTCACTGCGGAGCCGAGCGCTCCTCCCGCAGCCATCGCCGCCGCGACGAGCAGGCTCTCGAGCTCCGCCTCCCCGGGAGTCCATCGCGGAAAAAACTCCCCCAGGAACCGCGTCGAAAGCCGCGCGTCACGAAATGCCTCGCTGGCGATGACGTCGCGCAGGAAAGCCGCCGTGTTGGTCACGCCGAGCAACGAGAACTCGCCGAGTGCCGCCGCCATCCGGTTACGCGCCTGCTCGCGGTCGGCGCCCCAGCAAATCAATTTCCCCAACAACCCGTCGTAAAACGCGGTCACCCGGGCGCCGGTGATGAGATGCGTATCGAGGCGCACGCCGGGTCCGCCGGGCAGATTCAGATAGAGAGCCTCACCGGTGGCCGGGCGGAAGTTGTGCTCGGCGTCTTCCGCATAGATGCGGCACTCGATAGACGCGCCGCGCGCCACCCCCGGCTCGCTGACGCGCTCGCCCATCGCCAGCCGAAGCTGCTCGGCGACCAAGTCGCACCCGAAACGCATCTCGGTCACGGGATGCTCGACCTGAAGACGAGTGTTGGCCTCGAGAAAATAGAATTCGCCGCTGTCGACCAAAAACTCCATCGTGCCCGCGTTGCGATAGCCGGCCACGCGCGCAACCTTGAGCGCCGCCTCGAACATCCGGGAGCGCAGGCTGTCGTCCAACCCCGGAGCGGGCGACTCCTCGATGATTTTCTGATGGCGCCGTTGAATCGAGCAGTCGCGCTCGCCGAGCACAACCACGCCGCCGTGTTGATCGGCAAGGATCTGCACTTCGATATGGCGAGGATGCGCCAGGTATTTTTCGAGGAAAACGCGGCCGTCGCCGAAAGCCGCCTGAGCCTCGCGCGACGCCGCCGCGAGTGCCTCGGCCAGGGTGGCTTGCGCCTCGACCATCCGCATTCCACGCCCGCCGCCGCCCGCCGCCGCCTTGACCATCAGCGGAAATCCGACGCGGGCGGCGAATTGCGCGGCCGCACGATCGTCTATCGTCTCGAGCCCCGGCACTACCGGAACTCCGGCGTCCGCCGCCAGGCGCCGTGCCGCGACCTTGTCGCCCAGTGCCGCCATCACGTCGGCCGACGGTCCGACGAAAACCATCCCGGCCTCGGCGACAGCGCGGGCGAACTCGGGCCGCTCGGAGAGGAAGCCATAGCCGGGATGAATCGCGTCGGCGCCGGTGACGCGAGCGGCCTCGATGATCGCGGTGATATTTAGATAGCTCGCGGTTGCTTCGGGCGGACCGATGAGGCGCGCCTGGTCGGCTGCCGCGACATGAGCGGCGGCGGCGTCCGCCTCCGAGTAGACCGCGACGGTGGCAATTCCGAGCTGCCGCGCGCTGCGAATTATCCGAAGCGCGATTTCGCCGCGATTGGCGACCAGCAGCTTGCTGATGGAGATGTGGTTCATTCCGCACGCAGCGTAGCACAAGCCGAACGCGACGCCGCGCCCCGCGAACCGCCCCCCGCGGCGGAGAGGATTCGGGTCCGTGCGGGCATTGGAGAGACGGCAGGATTTTTTAAGAAAATTTC
>DATJID010000029.1:0-28798 GCA_035493515.1 Binataceae bacterium (SeqCode)
CAGTTGATGGCCGATTTCGACAAGCAGCACATCTCGGTCTCGACCATCAGGATTGGGCCCGACCTCGAAAACCTGCGCCTGCTCCAGGATTTCGCCAAGATAACCGGCGGCACTTTCTACCGGGTCGAAGATATTCGCAAGCTGCCCCTGCTGCTCGTCCACCTCACCAATCAGGCGATCGCCGACAAGCGTCACCAGCAAAGCCATCTCGAGTATGCCGGCGAGAGCACCATCTTGAGCGGCATCAGTCAGCGTGAGATTCCGCCGATCGGGCTGTTCGCGGCCACCCTCCCCAAGGACGGCGCCGCCGTGCCGCTGCGCATCAGGCGCAACGACACCGCATCGCCGCTGCTGGCGGCCTGGCAATACGGCCTTGGCCGCAGTGCGGTCTTCGCCGCCGACACCGACTCGACCGCATCGCTAAGCTGGGTGCGATGGAATCGTTACGCGGAATTCTGGTCGCAGCTCACAAGTTGGGTGATGCGCCAGGGTGATTCCGGACCATTCAGCCTGCGCGTGCATAACGCGGCAGGCGGCGTTCTCAGCCTGCAGGCGGAAAAGGCCGACAATGGACCGGTCAACAATTTGGTCTGCCGTATCAGTGGCGTGGGCAACGCGGCGGGCAATGCGATGGATGTGCCGATGACCGAGTCGGGCCGCGCAGTCTACGTCGGCGAATCCGCTCCCCTGAAGCGCGGCAGGTACAGCGTCACGCTGATGATCAAGGAAGGCGACACCGAGCGTGTGCTGGTGCGGCGCGAGGTCGCGGTGCCGGAGGCCGGTCCCGCCGACCAGGCTGAGCTCAAACTGCGGCCGGCCAACCTCGACCTGTTGCGCGAACTCGCGCGCGCAACCGGCGGCGCGGTCGGCGTGCCGCTGGCGCAGATGGTCGAATCACGGGGCCAACTGGTAACGACCTATCGCGACGCCAATCCCTACCTTCTTCCATTGGTCATCGTGCTGCTGCTCGGCGAAGTGTTCGTGCGCCGCCGCTATCTCGGCGACTGAAAACATCCCCGACGAAAAACATCCTTACGGAAACCATCCCTTGCGAATGCCTGCGAAGGTGTCGCGCGCAGGCGCCCCGCAGAGCCGCCGGTTCAGCGGCGGCTGCGGGCGGCCAGCTTTTCGCCTAGATGCCCGAGGCGTTCTGCCGCTTGGGCCAGAGTCTGATCGCTCTTTGAAAAGGTGAAGCGCAGCATCCGGTGCCCGAGTTCGTTGCGATGGTAGAAGCTGGAGCCGGGAACCGCGGCCACGCCGACCGCGTCGAGAAAAAAGTCGGCGGCCTCGAAATCGTCGCGAAATCCAAGCTCGCCGATATCGCTCATGATGTAGTAGGCGCCCGCCGGCATCCAGCAACGCAGCCCCGCGCCTTTGAGCGCCGCAAGCAGGACCGCACGCTTGCGCTCGTACATCGATTTCAACTCGGCATAAAACGACTCCGGCATCGCCAGTGCCGCCGCGCCGGCCTCCTGGAGCGGATGCGGTGCGCCGACGGTCAAAAAATCATGCACCTTGCGAATCGCCCCGGTCAGCCGCTCGCAAGCGATCGCGTAGGCCAGCCGCCAGCCGGTTATCGAGTAGGTCTTGGACAGCCCGCTGATGGTAATCGTACGTTCAGCCATCCCGGGCATACTGCCGATCGACAGATGCCGCGCGCCGTCGAAGATAATGTGCTCGTAAATCTCGTCGGTCACCGCGAGCGTGTCGTGGCGCTGGCATAGCTCGGCGATTAGCTCCAGTTCCGCCCGGGTGAAGACTTTGCCCGAAGGGTTGTGTGGCGTGTTGATGACAATAGCCTTGGTGCGCGGGCCGAAAGCCGCTTCGAGCTCACCGCGATCGATCGCGAAGTCGGGCTCGCGCAGCGCCACGTAGCGCGCCGTCGCCCCGGCCAGTATCACGTCGGGCCCGTAGTTCTCGTAGAACGGCTCGAAGATGATTATCTCGTCACCCGAATTGATCACGGCGAGCATCGTCGCGACCATCGCCTCGGTCGCACCGCAGGTCACGGTGACGTTGCGATCGGGATCGCACTCGAGCCGATTATAGGCGCGTGCCTTGTCGGCTATCGCGCGGCGGAAGTTGGGAGAGCCGTGCGTGATCGCGTATTGGTTGTAATCCTCGTCGATCGCGCGCTTGGCCGCCGCCTTTAGTTCCGCGGGCGCGGCAAAATCCGGGAATCCCTGCGCAAGATTGACCGCGCCGCAGGCGAGCGCCCGCCGCGTCATCTCGCGGATAACCGATTCAGTGAACAGACGGGTCTTGTTTGATATGTCGGTCGGCATCGCCCGCACAGTTTACGCGCGGCGCTCTGCGCCCGCCAAGTGCTCCGAATAGGCGGCGCCACGGGAGCGATAACCGCAGGCGGCGCGGCAGCAGTCGCAGTGATGCGGCCGCGAAACTTTCGCGCGAGCGCGAGGACCTGGTTAGTGCGGCAGCCTGCCTGAGCGAGGGGACTGAATCGCAGGTTACATACGCCGCCGGGGAACTCAGTTACCGACTTCGGCCCGCAGCTCTTCGAGTTGCGCGGCGCCCTGCTGCAGGCGCCATTCGTCGATCGCTTCAACGTTGAAGCGCCAGTCACTGCCAATCTTGAATCCCGGTAGCTGTCCCTTCTTTAGCAGGCGATAGATCGTTGAGCGATGCACCCTCAGATATTCGGAGAGCTCATTGACCGTCAGAACTTTTGCAGTCGAAGGCATCTTCCTATCCCCTTTTGGAACAAACTAATGTCCAACCTCCACCCCTGGTGTATGCCGTTCCGGTCTAATTACGCCAATCTTCGGCATTGGCATGCATTATTAGGATAGATTCTTAGGGAAAGAAAGCCCCTTCGGAACCGCGTAGAGCATTTTTTTCGATATTGCTTACCTCTGAATGAAGCCGATTCCGCCGTTGAAACGATCATTTAACGAAAATTGGCCATGCTACGTATCGCCTGTCGCCCCGGATTATTCAGGCTTGTCCAACCGGACTCGCGCGAATAGGTTCGATCATGGGATGGCTCCGCAGGTCAGGATTGGCGCTTCAGGCTTCAGCTACAAGGAATGGCTCGGTGCCTTTTACCCGCCCAAGCTTCCGGGGCCTGAGATGCTCGCTTATTATGCTGAGCGGCTGCCAACGGTCGAGATAAATTATACGTTTCGCGCGATGCCGCGGCGCACGATGCTCGAACGCTGGGCCGAACAAACTCCGGCGCACTTTCGTTTCGCTCTCAAGGCGCCGCAGCGAATCACGCACTTCGCGCGCTTGCGCAATACGGCTGAGACCGTCGGCTTCTTCGCCGAGACCGCCGGCGCCCTGGGCGAGCGTCTGGGGCCCGTGCTGTTCCAGCTGCCGCCCGACTTTAGCCGCGATGTGGAGCTGTTGCGCGAGTTCATCGCGATGCTCGGCGGGCGCGTGCGCGCGGCTTTCGAGTTTCGCAATCCTTCGTGGTTTGAGGGCGACGCGGCTCTGCAAGCGCTCAGCGACGGCGGCGCCGCCCTGTGCATTGCCGAAAGCGATAGCCTGGCGAGCCCGGTCGAGCGCACCGCCCCGTACGTTTACGTGCGCCTGCGCAAAGAGACCTATGACGACGAGGCGCTCAGGGAATGGTCAGCGCGCCTGGCGCGCGTCGGCGAAGCTGCGGAGGAGATCTTCGTCTACTTCAAGCACGAAACCGGAGCTCCGGATCTCGCGGCGCGGCTGGGACGGCTGCTCGCCGGCCGCAACTGATGAATTCCGGGCAGACACCTGTGGCGGCGGCCGCGATGCCGGCGGGCGAGTACCGCTACGAACTGCGCCGCGGCGGCGAACTGGTCGCAATCGAAGAGGAAACGCTCGGCGCCGAGTTCATTCGCGGCGTGCGGCTTACCCCCGACGGCCTTAACCGCCATGAAGTCGAGGCGCGCCTTGATGCCGGCGGTTTCATCGTGGCGGTCGCGGTGCGCTACAGCCGCGGCCCGTTCAAGCGCAGCGCCAGCTATGAGGCGGCGGGCGATCTCATCCGTGGCCATCTCATCGCCGCCGGCGGCCGCGAAGAGGTAAGCTCCAAGCTCGGGCGCATGCGCGAGGTCGACGCCGACCTGATGCTGTGCAAGGCGCTGATCATCGCGCACGTCCGCGCCCGCGGACAGGCGCGATGGATCGGCCGAGTCGCGACTATCGATCCGGGCACGCTGGTGGCCACTTCGCCCAAGCAGACCTATCGCCGGCGCGACGAGGCTGGGCGGCTATGGGTATTCGAGCCGCGGATGGGCGACGCAGAGGAATTCGAACTCGACCAGGGCGGCCGCGTCATCCGCCGCTACGCCCGCGACGCGGCCGAAACCACGCTGGTAAGTTTCGTTGCCGCCTCCGCCTGAGGGCCCGGGCGCTCGGCTAGGGGCGCGACGCTCAGGCCGCCATTCGATCGCGCGGCATCCGGCAGTCGCCGTCGAATTGCGCGCCTTCGTTGAGGATGAGGCTGGGCGTGTTGATCGTGCAGCGCAGCCGCGCCGTGGACATCAGCTCCAGGCGCTGACGCACCACCAGCTCACCGCTCACGCTGCCGGCGACGGTCAGCCGCGTCGCCGTAATCTTGGCCGAAACCACCGCGCCCTCGGCGATAACGACCTCATCGCCGACTATCTCGCCGTCGGCCTCGCCTTCGATTCGTACGGTGCCGTGAAAATGCAACGTGCCGGAGACCTTCGTGCCCTTGCCGATTCGCGACTCTTCCGTTGCTGCCATTTCTCCCCCCTTGGATAGACGGCGAACAGGAAAACTATGCCGACAAAATTGCGGGCGTGCAAACCTCGCCGGAAAATTCGTTCTGCTTGAACCGCTCGTCGTCCGCCCGAAGCTTTTGGTAGGCTCGCGTCGATGGACGAGTTTGACCGCAAGGTGGCTATCGTAACGGGCGGCACGCGCGGGCTGGGCCGCGCAATAGCGCTCAGATTAGCTCGCGGTGGCGCAACGCTCGCTCTCAACTACCGCCGCGACGAACAGACCGCCCGGCGAACCCTGGAGGAAATTCGCGCCTGCGCACCTCGGTCTATTTTGCTACAGGCCGACCTTGGCGAAGACCAACAGGTGCGCGCGATGGTCCGGCGCGTGGGCGAGGAGCTGGGCCGCGTCGACATTCTGATCGCGAACGCCGCCGCAACCGCGTTTCGCCCGCTGCTCGAACTCAAGCCGCATCATCTCGAGCGCACCTTTAACCTGAGCGTCGGTGGCTTCGTCGCCGCGGTGCAGGAGAGCGCGCGCCTGATGAGCGCGGGCGGGCGGGTCGTCATGATCTCGGGAATCGACTCGATTCGCTTCACCGCCGGACACGGAGCTTTGGGCGCGGCCAAGGCCGCGCTGGAGAGCATGGTTCGCGACTTCGCCTTCGAGCTGGGCCCACGCGGCATCACGGTCAACGGCCTCAACTTCGCGCTGATCGATAGCGATTCGTCGCGACTTTACCTGGGTGAGGAATTCGCGCGGATCGCGCGAGCCGCCGCCGAACGCTCGGCGCTCAAACGCGTCCCCAGCGCCGACGAGGTCGCAGCCGCGGTCTGTCTCATCTGCATGCCCGACGCCGCCTTTCTCACCGGGCAGACGATCATGGTTGACGGCGGCCTTTCGCTGGCGTCGCCGTTTGTACCCTGATCCTGAAACGCGACTGACGGTTTGGCTCTCGATCACACCCGGCAGAGCAGACCGCCGTCGATTGCGATGGCCTCGCCCGTAACGAATCCCGACGCCGGCGAAGCCAGGTAGAGCAGCGCGCCGGCCAGCTCTTCGGGCGTCACCAGGCGCTTATACGGCAGGTACTTAAGCAGGTTGGCTGCGAACTCGTCGTTGGCCACCGCCGGGCTTCCCTCTTCGGTCATCCAACCGGCTTCGAGCAGGTTGATACGGATGTTCTGTCGCGCCCATTCCAGCGCCAGCGCGCGCACCAGGTTCGCCACCGCGGCCTTGGCCGCGCAATAGAGCGACGCGCCGGGGACCCCGCGCTCCGCGAGCACCGAACTCATGACGACGATCGAGCCGCCGCGCCGACGCATCGCGCGCGCGCCCTCCTGGCACGCCATCCACACGCTCTTGACGTTGCGTTCCATCACGCGATCGAAAATCGCGTCGTCGCCCTCCTCGGCCGGCGCGTAATATGGCGCGTCGAGCGCCGTGACCATCACGTCGAGACCGCCCAGGCGCTTGACCGCATTGTCGAGGGTTGCACGCACGTCCGCCCGGATGGCCGCGTTCTGCACCTGTGTAACCGGTGCCGCTTTGGCCCCGGTTGCCTGCACGAGCTTGACGGTCTCCTTCAGTTGCTCGTCGGTGGCCGGCTCCTGCGAGGCGATCATCAGCCTCGCTCCGGCCTCCGCCAGCGTGACAGCGGCAATGCGGCCCGCCGGATGCTCCGCTCCGATGACCAGCGCGGCCTTGTCGGCCAGCGTGAAATCGTTCAGTCCCTGGGGAAGCGCCATGATGTCCTCGCCTGCCTTCACGTGGTCGGCTGCGGCGCGACGCCGGTGGGCGTGATGCCCCCGGCCAGGCCGCCGCCGTCGATTTTGATGAGCGCGCCGTTGATGTGATTGGAAGCTTCCGAGCTGAGAAAAATCGCCAGCGGACCGACGTCCGCATCCTCTCCCCCGCGGCCCATCGGGATGAACTTGCCGCCCTTGAAAAACGCCATCAGGCGCTCGTTGTGCGGAAAGATGCCGGGTACGATGCAGTTGGTCTGGATGTTGAAGTCGGCGTAAGTCAGCGCCATCGAGCGGGTCAACTGTAGCACCGCGCCCTTGGAGCAGGCGTACATGTAGTTGTGCTTGCCCCCGCGCAATCCGTAGCCCGACGCGACGTTGATTATCTTGCCGCGCTTTTGCTTGAGCATTTGCGGGATCACCGCCCGGCAGCCGAAGAACTGACTGGAGAGGTTGATATCGATACCGCGGCGCCATTCCTCATCGCTTATCTGATCGATGGTCTTGCCGAAGGAGTCCTCGCCCGCGCCGGCGTTGTTGATCAGCACGTCGACCTGGCCGAATTCCTTGACCGCCGCCGCGACCATCGCGCTGACGTCCTCCGAACGCGCGACGTCGGTCGGCACGACCAAACACTTGCGCCCAAGCTTGCGCACTTCAGCCGCGGTTTCCTCCAGTTGCTCGACCGTGCGCGCCGCGGCGACGAGGTCGGCGCCGGCCCCGGCGAGCCCCATGGCCATCGCACGGCCCAGGCCACGGCCGGCGCCGGTGATAATCGCGAGCTTGCCGTCGAGTTTGAGATTATCGGCGATCATGCGTCCTCCAACATACGCGCGAGCGCTACTCGCCACCCACGCGTCGCTTGCTCTAGCTAGTAACACAGCTGCGCCACGCCCAGAAAGTTGAATCTCCCGCATCCCCCGCAAAGGCCCTTTTGACCGCGCGACGGAACCCGGCATATATTCAGGGGCAAGGAGCGAAAAACGATGGCGATTAACATCACGATGTTCTCGGATTTTATCTGACCCTTCTGCTATGTAGGCCTCGCCGTGTTGCGGAGGCTAAAGCCCGAATTTGACTTCTCCTTGCGGCATCGCGGTTTCCAAATACATCCCGAATGGCCGGCGGACGGAATGCCGGCGGAGCAGTGGCGGCCCGAAATAGATCCCAAAACGCGCCAGGCGATGTGGGAGCGGATCGGGGCGATGGGTGCGGCGGCCGGAATCGAGATGAAAGCGCCCCGCATCCTTGCCAACTCGATGCTGGCGCTGCAGACCAGCGAACTCGCCGCCGAAGCGGGCGCGGGCGAGGCTTTTGAGGACCGCATTTTTCGCGCGTATTTCACCGAGGGGCTGAATATCGGCAAACGCGACGTACTTCTGGAACTCGCCGGTCAAATCGGGCTCGATCGCGCCGCGCTGGTCGAGGCCCTCGATTCTGGCAAGTACGCGCTGCGCATCAGGAACAACGCCATGGCGGCCAGCCAGAAGGGCATCGGCGGCGTGCCGACTTTCCTTATCGGCGACTGGCCGCTGGTCGGCGCGCAAAGCGAAGACGTGATGCGCCGGGTGCTGCAACGCGCCAGCGAAGTGACCAGCGCGGGGCAATAGCCGCGCCCGACGCCCGCAGGTTCGCGCGAGTTCGCGGGCAAACTGATATGCGACACGGTGATATGATTGACACCGTGAAGCCTGCCGGCGAGGTTATTCGGCTCGACTTGCGGGGCGTCAAATGTCCGCTAAACTGGGCGCATGCCAAAGTGCGGCTGGAACGAATGGCTTGCGGCGAGACCCTGGAATTGACGCTTGACGATCCGCGCGGCGCGCGCGATATCCCGCGGGCAGCCGAGGCCGAAGGCTACGCAATCGTCGAGACCCGAGCGGTGGCGGCCGGAATCTGGGTGCTCATGATCGAAAAGTAAGCGACGAGAAGTTTTTCTGACATTGGCGCGGCTGAACGCGCTACCGCGATACGGCAACGATCCGGAAGATATACGGCACCTGATATAACAGACCTGATGCTGATTCCGGGGCCGCGCGAGCCGAGCGCCGGCAGCTGATTGCCGCCACCGCTGCGCAAAGGCCGGCCCCCTTCCCCAAAGCGCGCGGCTACATCCCGATCAAATCCGCGCGCTCGATAACGTGACGGATGCCGCGTACGGACGCGACGTCGATCATCACCCCCTCGTGGGTCACCGCTCCGAGGCCGTCGGCCTCGGCCTTGGCGTAGACCTCGGCCATCTTGCGGGCGCGCGCGACCTCATCCTTGGTGGGAGAATAAACTTCGTTGGCGAGATCGATCTGGCTCGGATGAATCGCCCATTTGCCGACGAAGCCGAGGATGGAGGCCCAGGTCGCCTCGCGCCGGTAACCTTCGGGGTCGTGGAAGTCGGCGAAGGGGCCATCGATCGCGTCGATGCCGGCCGCGCGCGCCGCGACCACTATTTTGTTGCGCGCGTAATGCCACATGTCGCCGGGATAGCCCGCGGCGCCCTTGGCCGGAAAGCGCACGCCCTGCGACGCACTGAAGTCGCCGGGGCCGAAAATGATCGCTTCCAGCCGCGGGGTGCATCGCGCGATCTCTTCCACGTTGATCAGCGCTTCGACTTCTTCGATCAGCACTTCGAGTCCGATGCGCCGCTTGCGCTTCAGGCGCATCTCGACGCCCGAGAGCAGGGTATCGACGAACCAGAGATCGCGCGGCGCCTTGACCTTGGGAATTATGATGAGGTCGAGTTTGTCGCCGGCCTTTTCGGCGAGCTCGATCACTTCCTGGTAGGCATATTCGGTCTCGACGTTGTTGATCCGCACGGCGCGGGTCTTTTTGCCCCAGTCGAGGCCGTTAAGCGCGTCGATAACGCGCTGGCGCGCGGCGACTTTTTCGTTGGGCGCGACGGAATCCTCGAGGTCGAGGAAAACGAGGTCGGCGCTGCTCGCCGCCGCGCGCTCGATCATCCGCTGGTTGCTGCCGGGGGTGGAGAGTTCCGACCTGCGAAGACGCATCGTTGTGGTTCCTCTTGTGATTGCCTGACCTGCCTCTGACGCACGCCCTGCGCCGCGCTCCGCCGTCCCGGCTATCGCCGGGGCTTGCGGCGCGCGCCGGTTTTCTTCACCGCCGCCGCGCGGGCGCGCACCGCGCGGCCCGCCGGCGGCTTTTGGCGCGCCGCCGCCGTGCCACGCCCGGTTGCTCGCGAGCGGGCTGGCCTCGCCGGCGCGCTCGCGCGCGGGCGAAACGCGCGGCGCTTGAGCAACACGCGCCGCTCGCCTTCGAAAACCACTTCGCCGCGCTCGTTCACGCCCCAGTGGCGAAAACGCACCTCGCCGACCTCGGCGCTCGCATAGTGCGCGAGGTCGGGACGCCCCGCGGCCATCGCGTCGAAGTCGCGCTTCTCCAGCACTTCGGAAAGCGCATAGAGGGTATCGCCATGGAGCACCGGGGTGCGAAATCGAATCTTGTCCAGCGCCAGTTCGGCGAGCCCCTGTTCGCCTGTATCTTCCATCGCGAGGCCGATCACCAGCGAGGCGGTGACACCGCCGAAGGTGATGCGATGGCCGATCGGGTTGGCGGCCATCGAGTGCTCGTTGAAATGGGCCTGCGCCGTGTTCATCACCAGGTTGGTGATGAGCACGTTGTCGATTTCGCCGACCGTTTTGCCCCGCGCGTGCTGGTAAACGTCGCCGACGGCGAAATCCTCGAAGTAGTTGTCGCGGCCGGTCAGGCTCTGCGGCGCCGGCGCGGCTCGATTTCCTGTTTCGACAGCCATCGTGTAAGCGCTCCCGCCCCCTCGTCCCCTGGTTAGTCTTGTGGTTAGTCTTGCGGCCCGAGCAGCCGATCCGAGATCACGCGGAGTTGGATTTGCGAGGTGCCCTCGAAAATCTTGGTCAGCCGCGCATCGCGCCAGTAGCGCTCGATCGCAAAATCCTTGGTATAGCCGTAACCGCCGTGAATCTGCAGCGCGTCGCTGGTCACCCGCTCGGCCATCTCGGAGGCGAACCACTTGACCATCGAGGCCTCCTTGTCGCAGCGCCGCTTGCTATCGACCTCGTTGGCGACAAAGTACATCAGCTGGCGCGCGGCCTCGATATTCGCCGCCATCTCGGCCAGCTTGAAACGGATCGCCTGGAAGTCGCCGATGGGATGGCCGAACTGCGAGCGTCGCTTGGCGTACTCGACGGAATCGTCGAGCGCGCCGCGCGCAAGGCCGATCGCGCGGGCGGCGGTGTGCACCCGCGCCGTCTCCAGCCCCGCCATCATCGCGTAGAAGCCGCGGCCTTCCTCGCCCAGCAGCGCCGCGGCCGGCAGATGAAAGTTGTCGAAGTGGAGCTCGAAAGTTTTCCAGCCGAAGTAGCCAATCTTGCGAATCGGCGATCCGGTTATCCCCGGCGGAAAAGTGCCGCGTTCCTTTTGGACCAGGAACTGGCTGATGCCGACGTGGCGGCGTTTGGGATCGGTGGGCGGCGAAGTGCGCGCGAACAGCACAATATAATCGGCGCCGTCGGCGAAGGTGCACCAGGTCTTGGTGCCGTTGATGATCCATTCATCGCCCGCCCGCGTGGCCTTGCACGCGACGTTGGCGAGGTCGGAGCCGGCGTCGGGTTCGGAGAGCGAAAACGCGCCGAGCCATTCGCCGCGGGCGATTTTCGGAAAGTAGCGGCGCTTGTCCTCTTCGGTAACGCCGCCCCATAGCGAGTTGCCGCGCGCGATGATGCTCGCGACGCTCATCCAGGCCCGCGCCAGTTCTTCGGTCACCAGCGCGTACTCGAACGCGCCCAGCCCAAGGCCGCCGTATTCCTCAGGAATCAGGATGCCGAAGTAGCCCAGTTCGGCCATCTTGTCGCGCAACGACATCGGAATCTCGCCCTGTTCGGGGTCGAGCTTGTTGGCGATGGGCAGGACCTGCTCGAGCGCGAAGTCGCGCGCCATCTGTTGAATCATTTTGCGTTCGTCGGTGATGTAGTTCATGGAAGGGCTTTCCTCTTGCTCACCAGGTTGGTGCGGCGAAAATCGGTCACCAGGTTGCCGCGGCTGTCGTGGCCCTCGGTATGCCAGGTGACGATTCCGCTCTCGGGCCGGCTGGACGATTCGCGCTTGTCTAGCACCGTGCTGCGCGCACTAAGCGTCTCGCCGGGATAGACGGTGCGATGAAATTTCAGGTCGTCGACGCCCAGGAACAGGCCACCGGCCTCGCTCAGGTCCTCGACCGAGAGCCCGAACACGGTCAGGAAAACCAGCATCGGGTTGAGCACGACGCCGCCATGACCGTGCGCGTGAGCGTAATCCGCGTTGAAGTACAACGGATTGAAGCTGAGCGTCAGGGTCGAGAACAGGCTGTTGTCGCCGTCATTGAGGGTGCGGCCCCAATGGTGCTGGTAAACGTGGCCGAGTTCAAAATCCTCGTAATGATTTCCCTTGGGCCATTTTTTGGCCCGCGATTTGAAGTCTTCACTCATTGCGATGCTCCGGTATTGATCCGCCTATGCCTCAGGAGCATCTAGCGGCCGTGCCGATAGTCCCGTGATTAAGAAGCATAGACAACCGGCGCCATATTGGCGAGTTTGGCCCCGAAGTGGCAAGGACGGGTGAGCGATGTGCGTCACAAAGCGATGAGATAATTATTTGGAAGAGAATACCTCGACGATATTTTCGGAAAAACTGGGCTAAGAGATGGTTCCCGCAGGAAAATAGGCGGCGAGGCGATAGCGATTCCGGCGGAACCGCACACTCAAAGAACGAATCGGTCCATAATCACGTGTTATCTAGCGACACCATATTCCAAGCTATTTAAAATTAATATAATCTGATACTTGTCAAAACTAGCTAATATTGTTCTTATATCGTTCAGAATTAGAATTGCCCTAAATCACCCCTCTTGATATCGTATCCAGAACAGTGCTGGATACTGTTAGGGAGTATTCACATGAGACAAGGGGCGCAACAATTTAGCGGACGGCGCGCGGCCGCCAGAGTCATTGGACTCGGCATGGTGGTCTCGCTGATGATAGTCGGCTTATGGAATCAAGGACCACGCAGCACCGCCGACGCCTCGGCAGGCACGTCGGGAGCCGTTCGCACGCACATCAGGGACAACGGCAAAAGTTGCATCGCGCCTGCGGGTCCCTATAGCAACGTATGGGTCACAGTCAGCGGGGTTAAGGCTCATCTGGCGGATATGGGGTGGGTAAATCTGGCGCCCAATCTTTCACCATCGAATCCTATTCAGGTCGACCTCCTGGCGGAGCAGAGCAATGAATGCTTCCTTGCGACGCTTGGCGTGACCACCGGTTTGCAGGCCGGCAAGTACACTCAGATCCGAATCTACCTGGAATCGAACCACGCAAGCGGCGTTACCCTGCCCGGTGGCGGCGCCAACGCCTGCGACTCGGTCGGCGCGTGGAACTGTGTGGTTGACACCAACGGGACGCATCGTCTGCAGATGACCAGCGAGGCGCGGACCGGGCTCAAGATTCCGTCGAGCCAGATCGCCCGCGGCGGCATCAGGCTGTTGCCTGGCCAAGGCGTGGATATCGATGTGGACTTCAACGCTTGCCGGTCGATCGTCAGAGCTGGCGGCCCTCACTCCCATCATGGCGCCGGTCCCAAGTTCCTGCTCAAACCGGTGCTGCACGCAAATGAGATTGGGACCAGCGCGGTTATCGCCGGCTCGGTCTATGAAGGCGCGGAGAGCGGCGGAGCGGTAATCGTGCCGTCGCCCAATCCGACCGTAGTCCCGTTTGCCGAGGTCTGGCTCGAGCAGCAGTCGAGCACTTTTACGGTAGGCAATCCGGGTCCGACCGCGTCGCCAACCCCTGGGCCGGTTGAGAACTTCCTCGCGATGACGCAGGCCGACGTCAATGGCCGATTCGAGTTCTGCCCGGCCACCGACGGGAACTATGAGGTCGTAACTGACGCGGCCAACCTGCCGACTTCGCAGTTACCCTCCAACGCGACGATCACAGAGGATGTCGCGGTCTCCGGTGGAATCGGGGTCAATAACCTAGCGGTTCCGCTACTCGCCGAGACGGCGCCGGGCGGCACGCCCGCGTTTGACTGGGCGCAGATTGAAGGTCTGGTAAGCACGCAAGACGCCAGCCAGACGGCGATCAGCGGTAACGCCACAGTCTGGGCGCTGCAGCCCTTCACCAACGGTACGGGGGACACCGTGCAGGCGCTGATTCCTCCGTTTGTGGGCACCAACGGCACGCTGCCGACGCCGGTGCCACCGGAGATCGCGACTTCGGACTCGCCGACCCAGACGAATTGCCCGGATATCGCGTCGGTGACCTGCCCGGCTAATACCGACTGCGAATGCTTCACGCTGGCGGTTCCGGCGAGCAACCCGGTGGTCGGAAGCCAGGCGGACGGCTATGCGACGCCGGTGCCGACGCCGGTCGCCTATGGTGTCGGCGCGGTGGCGAAGAGCTGCACGCCTTCGATGCTGCAAACCGATCCGACCAATCCGATAGTGGTGATCGGAGGCACGGCGGCGCTCGCGCCGAACCCGACGCTGAGTTTCACAGGCTGCCTGTAAGCAAGGCCGCAAACACGCACGAGGGCCGCGCGTCCTAGGTCGCGCGGCCCTCCTTCTTTTCGTGACCGACTCCTTTCCGGCTCGTCTTGGATGGCCGATGTCGGCCGTGTTATGTTTGTGATCGGTACGTTCGGAAGATCCGAGAGAAGAGCGTGAATATGCGAAAGTTCGTGATCCCTATAGCTCTACTGGCGGTTCTGGTACTCTCAGGCGTGATTCCGGCGAGCGCCGGTAGCGGCTCGTCGGCATGGAACAAGCTGGGCACGCTGCTCACCGGAAAGCATTGGGACGACACTTTTAAACTCATCCGCGTCGCCGACCTCGCCGCGCTCAGGAGCGATCCGAACTCGCACGTCGTTGTGCTCGACGCCAACGTCGAATCGGCGCGCGAGAAGTACGGCGTGATCCCGGGCGCGCGGTTGCTCAGTTCCTACGATCACTACGACGTCGCGATGGAGCTGCCGCCGGCAAAAAATGCCAAGCTGGTCTTCTACTGCGCCAACTCGCTTTGAATGGCTTCACACGGATCCGCCCGGCGGGCGGTCGCAGCAGGTTACACGGATGTGAGCGTGATGGTGGACGGAATTAGGGGTTGGGACGCGGCCGGCGAACCGCACGACGACGCGGTGGCGCCGCAGCACGCGGCGAATTGAGCATCGCCGCCTCTGCGCACGACGATTCTTCCGTAGTCATTTTTTTTAACCCTATTCTGAGACCGAGCCCTGCGGGGCGCGAATGAGCGCAGCGCCGCCCGAGGCCCACGAGCCGGCGCCGCGTGAGATTACGCCGCGCGCGGTCGTGCTCGGCCTTGGTCTCGCACTGCTGCTCGGCGCCGCCAACGCGTACCTTGGTCTCTATGCCGGGATGACGGTCTCGGCGAGTATTCCGGCCGCAGTGATCTCGATGGCGGTGCTGCGCGCCCTCGGGCGCGCGACGATTCTCGAAAACAACGTGGTTCAGACGATCGCCTCGGCTGGAGAGGCGGTCGCGGCGGGCGCGATTTTCACCTTTCCCGCGCTGGTCGTGATGGGCGAGAGCGGCGCGCTGCCCTATCGCGACGTTACGATGCTGTGCGCGGCCGGAGCCACGATGGGCAGTGTGCTGGTGGTCTTTTTGCGCCGCGCTTACATCGTTGACGAGCGCCTGCCGTTTCCCGAAGGCGTCGCGTGCGCCGAGGTCCTGCGCGCCGGCGAGGCCACAGGTGCAAGCGCGCTGCCGCTTTTGTGGGGCGGCCTTGCCGCGGCCGCACTGAAGGCCGCGCAGGACATCGTGGGAGCACTGCCGGGCGCGGTGCAGTCGGCGCGATGGATCGGGGCGCGGGTGGTGGCCGGTTCGGCGGACATATCGGCGGCGCTGCCGGCGATTGGCTATATCATCGGAATTCGCATCGCGAGCCTGGTCTTCGGAGGCGGCGCTTTCGCCTGGCTCGTCGCCATCCCGGTCATGAGCGCGTACCATCCGGAGTTGCACAAGCTCGCTCCGCAGGCCGCGGCGCAGGCGTTATGGAGCGGACAGGTGCGCTACCTCGGCGTGGGCGCAATGCTGGTCGGGGGCGTTGCGACGCTTTGGCGCCTGCGTCGACCGATCGGGCGGGCGCTCCGCGAAAGCATCCGCGTGGCCCGTACGACTCAGGCAATGGCTGTAGCGCGCGAAGACCAGGACCTCTCGACCACGGCTGTGCTGGGCGCGGTCGCGCTCACGCTTCCGCTCATTTTCGCGATCTGCCTGATTCTCTCGGGTAGCGTGCTGCTCAGTGCGGCGCTTGCGATAGCGCTCGCGTTCATCGGCTTCTTCGCCACCGCGATCGCCGGCTACCTGACCGGCATCGTCGGCGCGTCGAACAATCCGGTTTCCGGCGTGACGATTATCGTGCTCCTGGCGATCGCTCTGTTGTTGAAACTGTGGGGCGTGCCGGCCGCGATCGGCCCGCATCTGGCGATCACCGTCGGCGCGGTGGTATGCACGGCAGCCGCGATGGCCGGTGACTCATTGCACGACCTCGCGACCGGCTACCACGTTCGCGCGACGCCGCGTTCGCTCGAAATTTCAGTGCTGTTGGGCGCGCTTGCCTCCTCGCTGGTGATGGCGCCGATCCTCAATATGCTCATACGAGGCTACGGAATTGCCGGCACCGCGGGCGCGCGCGCGGGTGCGCTCGCCGCGCCGCAGGCGTTCCTGATGGCCAAGGTGGCCCAGGGCGTTTTCGCGGGCGGACTGCCGTGGGGTGCGATCGCGGCGGGCGTCGTGCTCGCGCTGGCGCTGGTCGCCGTCGATGGCATCCTGGAGCGGCGCGGCGCGCGATGGCGCACGCCGGTGATGCCGGTTGCGATCGGGCTGTACCTGCCATTTGGACTGAGCGTAATGATTTTCGCGGGGTCGCTCGTGCGGCTGGCGCGCGGCCGCGGCGACCGCGAGAGCAACAGCGGCCCCGGCCTGCTGTTCGCCGCGGGACTAGTGGCCGGCGAGGCGCTGACGGGTGTGCTGAGCGGCGCGCTGGTAACCGCGGGCTTCACCCTGCCGCTGATGTGAGGCCAAGCGCTTGAAAGAAGATGCGCGGGGGATTGATCGCGGCGCGCGGGCAGATGATAATCATTATCAATGACGGAATTTAAGCTCCTTGGCGGGCAAGGCCGTGGCCAGTACGCCGCCAGCCGGCTTGCGGAATTCGTCGCCAACTGCCGGCGCAAAAAGATGGCGGTTACGCCACAGCGGCTCGCTGTGCTGCGCGCTCTGCTCGAATCGGGCGACCATCCGCGCGCCGACCGCATTTACGCCCGCGTGCGCCGAGAGCATCCGCGCATCTCGCTCGCCACCGTGCATCGCACGCTCGAGCGCCTGTGCGAAGTCGGCGAGGCGCGCAAGGTCACCCCGCTGCACGATACCGCGCGCTACGACGGCAACACCCGTCCACATCACCATGTGGTGTGCGTGCGCTGCAAACGGGTCGAGGACGTCGACGCGCCCGAGTTCGACGGCTTGCTCGCCGGACGCGAGACGCTCGGCGAGTTCCAGTTGATCGGATGCTCGGTCGAGGTACGCGCGCTCTGCCGTCGATGCGGCAAGCGCAATGCCAGCCGCTCGTCGTCGATAGCCTGAACGTCTGCGCAGGCATCGCCGCGCAACGAAATTTGTCCGGCCCAAGTTCAACCGCAGCCACTCCTGGAGTCAACGCCCGCACTACCGCCACGGATGAATCGGCGCAATCGCCTCCGCAGCGCTGGGTAATCATCGCCGCGATACTCATCCTATCCGTGCATGGGGCGCTGCTGCTCTCCACGTTGAGGGACTGGCGCGTCACGCTTGACTCCGGCTATCACGTTTCACTCGCGCGCGCTTACGGGGAGCACGGCCTGGTACCGTGGGACAATATCAATTTCGGGCCCGCGGGGCGGCCCAATTTGCAGGCCCCGCTGATGTACCCCGTAATTGGCGGGCTGGGCCGTGCGATGGGCGGGACAGGCGGCGACTACGTATTGGCCAACGCGATCGTCGCGGCGATGCAATGGGCGGCGGCGATGGCGACGGCGGCGTTCTTCGCGCTGTTGCTCGGCGGAGAATGGGCGATGCTGATTGCGGCCGCATTGCTCAGCGGCGCCGGCTTCGCCGCGTCCTCGTTCGCGGTTGGAATTCCGTCCGGATGGCTCTTCATCCTGATTCCGTGGGCCATCCATTTTTTTCTGCGCCGGCGCCTGGTGTTGGCTACGATCGTCACCTCCGCCGCCATTTACGTTCACATCGCCGGCCTGGTCACAGCGCCGCTTGGGATCGCGCTGGCCGCGGTACTCAGCCGCCGATGGCGCGATCTCGTTTTGGTCGCAGTCGCCACCGCGATCATCACCGCCCCGTACTCTATGCATTGCCTGCGTTACGTCGAGTGGCTGAGCGGGGTGCGCAATCACTCGGCGTTGCTGTTCGACCCGATGCTCGACGGGCTCGGGATAGTCGGTCTCGCCGCGGCACTCAGGCATCCACGCAACCATGCCCTGCTGGTCGCCTGGGCGGCCGCGCCTGTGGCGTGGCTTTTTCAGGACCCGGGCAGATTTATCCTGCAATCAGGGCTGGCGGCGAGCGTGATGGCGTCGGTTTGGTTAGCGGCGCGGCTCTCACGGATGTGCGGCACGCAGCGCACCGTATGCGCCGGCGCGATAGCGGCGATCGCCACGCTCTATCCGTTTGGAGTGCCTGCGCTGGCAGGCGAAGTGGCTTGGTCGATCGGGTTTCGTTATCCGCGAGCCATCAATTGGAGAAGGATTGAGGCGCTTGCCGGCGTGATCCAGCATAACGATCTTTGCGCAAGACTGACCTCCGATTACCAACCTTCGCTGTGCCCTGCGATCGCGGTCTATGCGCCGATCTCCTGTGACAAGGGCCACTGGGTTGAAGTACAGCCGCAGGCCGATCCAGCCGACGCGCTTTCCGCAGGGCGCAAGGTTTACATACTTGCGCTAAAGCCTGACGATGCTGCGCTCAAGTCAATGGCACGGCGCGGATGGCTGCATGTGTGGGGCGGAACGGCCGATTCCACCGTAGTGACACTTGCCGCGCGCGCTCCGCTCGAGCTAGCATCCGCGGCCGTCGGGCAAATCATCGCAGCCGAGGCTGCTTGGCTGTCCTCGCACGCCATCAACAACTCCTCCAGCCGTGACGCCTGGCTGGCGGCGCCCTCGCCGTCGGCGTTGCAAACCCGCCGCGCGCGGCTTTTCGAACAACGCGAGCGTGCGGGACTCATTGAACTGGCGCTCATCGTGGATGCGTATGCGCTGGAGCCCGATTTTCCGCGACACGCGGCACGGATACGCCGCGCGGCGCGCGCCTTCGGCGTGATCGCGAGTTTTCTGGGTGACGGTCTCGCACTCGACTTCGAGAGCGAAACGGCCACGGAACGATTGAAATGGCGGCTGGGATTGCTCTCGTCGGCGGCCCAATCGATGGGTCGGCAGCCGCCTCCCGACCTGGAACTCGAGCGCGCGCTGGGCGAGACCCTCGCGGTTTATCTATCCACCAAGGGCGCAACCTTCGCCGAGCGGCCGCCGGACAATCTTCCGTCATGGCTTTCCGCGTTGCCCTCGGCGCGCTGAACAGAGCGCGAGTTCGCGGAGGCCAAGTCGCAACCGGCTGCGAAACCGGGCATCACGCGCGCAGGGTGCCACGGGCCGCGATTTCCGCAGCTCAGGCAGTCCGCGATGTGCCAGAGCCGGACCCGCGAAGGATTCCGGCCGCTACTCGCGGAGGCCTAGCGATTTTTGCATAATGACCGTCACGTTGGTTTTTTGCGCTTGAGACTTGAAACATTCGACCACGGCCATCCACCGCGACCGCAGCCGCCCGCATGCTGAGTTTTATCGCCGGGATACTTTCCGGCAACCCAACTGATGGCCCAAGCCGCCGCAACGATTGAAGCACCCGCGCAGGCGCATGCCTACGTCGAAGGCGCGCTCAAGTGGCTGATCGCGCTGGCGGTCATCTTGTGCACCATCCTGGAGGTGCTCGACAGCTCGATCGTCAACGTCGCACTGCCGCACATGCAGGGCAGCTTCTCGGCCAGCGTCGATGAAGTAACCTGGGTCGTAACGACCTACCTGGTGGCCGCCGGCATCATGATTCCGACCACTGGATGGATCGCCGGTCAGTTCGGGCGCAAGAACTACTTTCTAGTCTGTATCGTCACCTTCGTTCTGTCGTCCGCGATGTGCGGAGCGGCGCAGACGCTCAATCAGATGGTGGCGTTCCGCTTTCTCCAGGGCATCGCCGGCGCGGCGCTGCAGCCGCTCTCGCAGGCCATCCTGATGGAGACGTTTCCGCCCAACGAGCAGGCGCTGGCGATGGCGATGTGGGGGGTCGGCTTGATGGTCGCGCCGATCATGGGTCCGACCGTAGGCGGCTGGATCACCGACAACTGGAACTGGCGCTGGAATTTCTACATCAACGTTCCGATCGGTGTCGCCGCCGGCTTGATGGTCTACACGTTCGTCCACGATCCGCCGTACTTGCGCAAGCTCAAGGGCATGGGGCGCGCGGATTATCTGGGAATTCTGTGCCTGGTTCTCTCGCTGGGACTCGGCGAGATCGTGATGGACCGCGGCGACCGCGCCGACTGGTTCCAGAGCGCTTGGGTCTGCTACTTCTCGATAATCGCGCTCGGCGCATTCATCGTGCTGATCGTGCACGAGTGGCGCATTCCCAATCCGATTCTCCAGGTGAAGCTGATCACCAATCGATCGTTCGCGGTACCGACCGCGCTGCTCATCATCCTGACTTTCACCGCGTATGGGATGCAGATTCTGAACCCGGTCTTTCTGCAGGAGCTTCTCGGCTACACCGCGTGGAAGGCGGGGCTGGCGATGGCGCCGCGCGGGATGGGCGTGATGGCGGCGATGTTCCTGCTGGGCGCGATCGCGCGCAAAGGCTTCGACACCCGCAAGCTGGTCTTCCTCGGCTATATCCTGATCGCGATCGCCCAGTGGCAGCTCTCGACCCTCGATCTCACGATGAGCATTTCGAATTTCGTCTGGCCCACGGTGATCCAGGGAATCGGAATGGGCCTCATTTTTCCGACTCTGGCCGGGGCCGCGCTGAGTTCGGTCAGCCGCGAGAACATGGGTTATGCGGCGAGCTTCTTCTCGATGGTGCGCAATATCGGAGCGTCGATCGGAACCTCAACCCTGACGACATACCTCACCCATCTCGAACAGACTCGGCAAAGCTATCTGGTGAACCATCTCACGGTCTTCGACGCCTGGCGGCTCGGAGAGACCGGGCAGCGTCTGCCCGGCGCGATGCACTTCGACTACATGCATCAACTGGTCACCGGCCAAAAGCAGGGGCTCGCGATGATCTATGGGCAGGTGCAGCGGCAGGCGATGATGCTCTCGCTCAACGACATCTACCGGTCGTTATGCTACCTGATGGCGGTCGCGCTCGTCATCGCGCTCTTCCTGCCGCGAACCCGCAACCAAGGCGGCGGCTCTGCGGCTGCGCATTGAACAGGTGGGGCGCCATAGAAGAACAAGCTGAAGCCCGTGGCTTCGGCGCGGAGAACAAGTACATGTCCAAGCCCGAGATCGCGGTTCTCTTGGTCCTGGTCATGGTCACGCTCTGCGTGACTCTCTACGAGGCGTGGATAAGTCCGCTGGAAGCGCTCGCCGTCGTAGTGGTGTTGGCTGTGGCGGTGCTTGGATTCTCGGAGATCAAGTAGACGCGGTCTCGGCATCCTCGGTATTGCCCGCCTTACGCGAATGCTCTAGCGTGATTTCGTGATCGCCGAATCGGGAACTTCGCCGCCTACCGCGGCGTACGGCAACCGCTCCTGAGGATGCGCGTCACGCCCTTCGCCGCCTGGCGAATCATGTGAGCAAATCGCCCGGAGAATTCCACCTGATCGAGCGCCTGCTGCGGCGCCTCGGTCGGGGCCATCGCGCTATCCTCGGTCCCGGCGACGATTGTGCCATCCTGCCGGCCACGCACGGCCGCCAGCTTCTGACGATCGACTCAATGGTCGAGGACGTGCATTTTCAGCTCGGGTGGGGCGCGCCTGAGGCGCTTGGCGCGCGCGCACTGACAGTCAACCTGAGCGACATCGCCGCGATGGGCGGAAAGCCGACCGTATGCGTGGTCAATCTCGCGGTGCGCGAAGGACTTGGCCCGCGATTCCTCGATCGGATGTACAAGGGGCTGGGCAATGCGGCGGTCCGCGCCGGGGTCGAGGTTGTAGGTGGCAACGTTACCCGCGCAAGCGCGCTTGCCATCACGATCGCCCTGCTGGGCGAGGTGCGGGGCCAGGCGCTGCGGCGCGATGCGGCGCGGGCCGGCGACTCACTGTACGTCACCGGCACCGTGGGCGACGCGGCCGCCGGACTGCGCATCCTCTCGGGGCGGCTTCGCGCGCGCCCCGCCGCGCGCAAGCTTCTGGTCGATCGCTGGCTGCGGCCGACCGCGCGCCTGGCGGCCGGATTGCGGTTGGCCCGCATCAAGCCGGCGCCTGCAGCGATCGATCTGAGCGACGGACTCTGGCAGGACCTCGGCCATCTTCTCAAGCGCAGCGGCGCGGGGGCCGAGGTCGATGCCGGCGCGTTGCCGCTCTCCGCGGCGTACCGCGAGACGGTCGGCGACGATCCGGCGCTCGCGCTTGGCGGCGGCGAGGACTACGAACTGCTGTTCGCGCTGCGCCGCGCCGTCGCAGCATCCGCGCTCACCCGCACCCTGGGTGTGCGCGTGAGCCGTATCGGCCGTATCACTCCCTCCGGCAAGGCGGTGCTGGTCAATGCGCGCGGCTCGGTCCGCCACAGTGAAGGCGCGCCGACGCTCGCGGGATGGGATCAGTTGCGTTCGCAGCCGGGCGGATAGGTAATCGAGTTATCGGCGATGCTGTTACTACTGGTGATCCTGTTGCTCGGAGCGAGCGCCCTGCTCGCCGCATCGGAGACCGCGTTGTTCGCGCTGGCGCGGATGCAGCATACGCGTGCGAGCCTGGGCGACGCGGGGGCCCGGGCCGTCGATTCATTGCTGCGCCGTCCGCTCGAATCGCTGATGGTAATCATCGGCTTCAATGAGGCGATTAATGTCTTCGCCGAATGTCTCGCGACCACCTTTCTTCTGACCTGGCTGGGGCCGCTGGGGGGATGGATCTCGGTGCCGGTGATGTTCGTGCTGGTGCTGCTGGTCAGCGACATCACGCCCAAAACCTTCGCACTCGGCTTTCCGGCGGCGGTGGCGCGCGTCACCGCGCTTCCGCTGGCCGCGGTTGCGGTGGTCTTCCATCCATTGGCGCGGCTCTTCGTGCCTGAAGAGGCGCCGCCTGCCGCGCCACTTTCGGAGAGCGAGTTCAAGGCGCTGGTTGTCGCGAGCGAGCGGTTCGGCCAGGTGGCCCCGGCCGAGCGCGAATTGATCGACAAGGTATTCGCGTTCGGATCGCGGCGGGTCTCCGAGATCATGACGCCGCGCGAGCGCATCTTCGCGCTCGACCTCGACACCGCCGTGGACCGCATCATCGCCGAAGTCGCCCACGGCCATTACTCGCGCGTTCCCGTTTACCGCGGCAATCCCAACAACATCGTCGGCGTGCTGCGGGCCAAGGATTTAATCGCGCGGCGCCTGGAGTCCGCGCCGCCGCGCCTGGAACGGCTGATCCGCGAGCCCTACTTCGTCCCCCCGGGCAAGACGCTGGGCGAACTGTTCGACGAGTTGCGCCGGCGCCGCTACCAGCTCGCATTCGTAGTCGACGAATACGGCCAACTGCTCGGCTTGGTCACACTCGAAGATCTGCTGGAGGAGCTGTTCGGCGAGCTGCGCGACGAATTCGAGCTCGAAGGCCCCGACTTTACCGAAGCCGGCGAAGGCGAATGGCTCGCGGCCGGCACCATCGGCCTCGCCCGTCTGACCCAGGCGCTGGACGGCGGCGAATCGTTTGCCGCGCGCGGCCACGAGCGCACATTGAGCTCGCTGGTGCTGCGCCGGCTCGGCCGCATCCCACAACCGGGCGAGCGGCTTCGACTGGGCGCCTTCGAGGCGAAGATCGAAAAGGTGCGCGGCGCCACAATCGAGCAGGTGAGGCTCCGACGATGGAGCTAGGCGGGCTGATCGCCGCTCTCGCGGCCTGCGTCCTGGTGCAGGCTTTTTTCGCCGCCAGCGAAATCGCGATGGTAGTTACCGATGAGAGCAAGCTCGGCACCGCCAACGCCCGCGATAAACGCGAAACCCCGCTGCTGCTCGCGCTGCTCCGCCGGCGCGAGCGCGTGCTGGCTTTGACACTCACCGGGGCCAATCTGGCCACGGTCATCGCGGCCAGCGTACTCACCACTTTCCTGCATCATTTCGGTCCCAACACTTCTTATCTCGCCCCCGTCATCCTGGCACCGTTAACTTTGCTGATTGGCGAATCGCTGCCCAAGCTGCTGACCTTCCGCCATCCGATCACCTTCGCGCGGATCGCCGCAGGTCCGTTGCGCCTCCTGGAAGTTGCATTCTGGCCGCTGCTCGAAGCCGAGACGATAGTCAGCCGCTGGCTGAGAAAGCTCGCTGGCGTGCCCGCGGGAATGCAAAGCGTGTTCATCACGCGCGAGGACCTCTCGCTGATGATTCGCTCGCTCGGCGATCAGCCGCAGCCGCCGACCGCCGATGCGATTTTGCCGGCCGAGCGCCAGATGATCAGCCGCATCTTCCGCTTCAAAAACGCGGAAGCGCGCCAGGCGATGGTGCCGCTGGTGCGGGTCGAGGCGGTCGCGCTCGAAACGACGCTGGCGGAAGCGGCCGAGAGCGCCCGGCACACCGGCTTCAGCCGTATTCCGGTTTTCGAAGGACGTATCGTCAACATCGTGGGCGTGCTCCACGTCTTCGATCTCCTCGAGGCGCCAGACTTGAACCGCCCGGTCGCCGAGGTGATGCGCCAGGTGGTTTACTTCGCCGAGTCCACGCCGCTCGATCAGATTCTGCTCACCTTCCAGCGGACCGGGCAGAACCTAGCCGTGATCGTCGACGAGTACGGCGGCGCAGCGGGAATTCTGACGCTCGAGGATCTGCTTGAAGAAATCGTGGGCGAGATAGAGGAGGAGCACGGCCCGGGCGAAGAACTGGTGCGCGTCATAAGCCCGCGCGCACTGAACGCCTCGGCGCGCGCCACGGTAACTGAGCTCAACGAGCGCTTCAGGCTCCGCCTCCCGGAAAGCGGCGAGTATGCTACGATCGGCGGGCTAGTGGTTGAACGTCTAGGTCATATTCCCCGGCCCGGCGAACAGGTCAAGGCAGGCGAAGCGACACTCACGGTGGTGCGCGCCGACGCTCGCGCGGTGCGAGAGATTCTGATTACGCCGTCGCGGCCACTGGATATCGAGCAGGCGCGGCGGCGATGAGGGCCGTGAGTGCCGATCGCCCCCTAAGGTTGATGACCCGAGAGTATTCGCGATGACCGAAGATCGTTTGCGCCGGCTACTGGAGCAGGTCGCAGCCGGCAAGCTTGGAGCAGCCGCAGCGCTCGAGCGCCTGCGCCATCTGCCCTTCGAGGATCTCGGCTTCGCCAAAGTCGACCAGCATCGGGCGTTGCGCCGTGGCGTACCCGAAGTGATTTTCGGCGAGGGCAAGAGCGCAGCGCAAATCGCGGCGATTGGCGCACGCGTCGCCGCCACCGGAGCCAACCTGGTGGTCACGCGGCTGGACCTGAAAAAGGCGCGCGAGCTGCGCCGGCGCATGCGCGCCCTGGTCTATCATCCCGAGGCCCGGCTCGGCGTAATCATCAAGCGCAAGGCCGCGCCGCGCGGCCACGGCCGCGTGCTGGTGATGAGCGCCGGCACTTCGGACCTGCCGGTGGCCGAGGAGGCGGCGCTTTGCGCCGAGCTTTTCGGCAACCCGGTCGAGCGGCTTTACGACGTCGGCGTCGCCGGGATCCATCGTCTGACCGCCAACCTCGCACGGGTGCACGCGGCGGCGGTGCTGATAGTGGTGGCCGGGATGGAAGGGGCGCTGCCCTCGGTGGTGGCGGGCCTGACCGACCAGCCGGTCATCGCGGTGCCCACCAGTGTCGGCTATGGCACCGCGTTCGGCGGAGTGGCGGCGCTGCTCGGGATGCTCAATTCATGCGCGAGCGGAGTCACCGTGGTGAACATCGACAATGGTTTCGGCGCCGCCTTTGCCGCGACCCTGATTAACCGGGTCGGGATCGCGCGCGAGGGGCTGTGACCGAGAAGGCGAACAAATCGATCACGTCGGGGCGCACGCGCCGCGCGTTGAAGATGGGCGGCCTCGCCTCGCAGGTCGGCTCCAGCTATCTGTGGACTTCGATTCGCAAACCCTTCCTCGACGCGGCGAGCCACGAGCGCGAATTGCTCGACACCCACATCCGCAACGCCCGGCGAATCGTCGAGAGTTCGACCCAGTTGCGCGGTGCGTTCATGAAACTGGTGCAGATGCTTTCGATGCGCGAGGACCTGATGCCGGTCGAAGCGATCGATCTGCTCAAGACCACGCGCGACGGCGTGCCGCCGATGGACTATGCGATGATCGCGCAACAGGTCCGCCGCGAACTCGGCAAGCGCCCCGAGCAGCTGTTTGCGAATTTCGAACCGCAGGCTTTCGCCGCCGCCTCGCTCGGCCAGGTCCACCGCGCCCGTCTCAAGAGCGGCGAGGAAGTCGCGGTCAAGGTGCAGTACCCGGGTATCGACGCGACCGTGCGCCAGGACCTGGGCAATCTCAAGCTGCTGCTGCGCACTCTGCAGGCGATCGCCGGCGACGTGATGCGGCAGAAAATCGAGACCCGCACGGTTTACCGCGAACTCGAAGAACGGCTGATCGAAGAACTCGATTACCGAATCGAGGCGCGCAACACGATGGAGTTCCATGAGCTTTACGCCGACGATTCCGAAACGGTCATCCCGCGGGTGATCGGCGACCTGAGTTCCCGCCGCGTGCTGACGATGACTTATCTGGACGGTTATCATCTCTCGGACCTGATGAATCCGGCGGCCGACCTCGAGCTGCGCCGGTGGGTCACGCGCAAATATTACGAGCTAGTGTGGCGGCAGTTGCTCGAATTCGGCGTGCTCCACACCGACCCGCATCCGGGCAACTATCTGGTGACACACCATCCGCGTATCTGCGTTCTCGACTTCGGATCTATTCGCCGCTATCCCGAAGCGATTCGCCGCGCCAATCTCCAGTTCGCCCACGCGCTGGTCGAAGGCAACAACCGCGCGCTCGGGCAGGCCCTGGTCAAGCTTGGCTACCTCGACCGCGGACAGAAGCCGGGCCCGATGATCGAGGCCGTGCACATGCTGTTCGAGCCGGTGCTCGAAGACCGCCTCTACGGGCCCGGCGAATACGACCTGGTCGGCAAGCTCGCGCTGGTGGGCGAAATCGCATTCAAACACAAACTCTACAAGTCACCGGCGCACGGCGTATTCACCGTGCGCGCGCTGGTCGGACTAGACGGCATCATGCGCGGGCTCGGCGTGCGCGCCAATTATCACGACCTGTTCAAGGAATGCGTGGAGCGTGTGAGGGCATGAGCGCGAGAACCGCAAGTCTCGCGCGTAAAGATTCATCCGCGGGACCCGCCGGTCTCGAGCGTAAGGATTCCTCCGCGACACCCGCGCGTAAACATCCGCCCGCCGCGCGGGCGACGAAAAAGCCGCGCGCACGGGTCACGCCCGCGGCGCCGCCGCTCGACGCGCTCGAGGGCCATCGCGATCATCATTTCCGCCGCCTCCGCCAGCGCCGCATCAGCGGCGAGCGGGCCGCGCTCGGTTTCATCGACGAGGTTGGCTTTTGCGCGGCGTTTACGGCCGGGATGGGCGTGCCGTGCCTGCGCGAGGCGATCGAGGGAATGCGCGAGCCGGCGCTGCCCGAGCATATCCAACACGACCGCGCGATCATGATGACCTGGAGGATCAAGGATACGCTGCCGGCCAAAAAGCTCGTTTACTATGGCAAGGTGATTGGCGGGCGGCCGGGCTTCATCGCGCGCGGCCTGCTGGCGGCCTTCTTGCGCCTGCGCGCCGAGCCGCGCGGCTATCGCGCGTTGTATGAGCGGGGGATGCTCTCGCACTGCGCGAAGCTCGTGATGGACGCACTCGCGCGGCGCGGGCCTGCCGAGACCAAGGCGCTCAAGCTCGGCGCCGGATACGCGCAGGCGAAGATGCGCCCTGAGTTCGATCGCGCGATGAAGGAGCTGCAGGAAAAATTTCTCGCGCTCAAGGTCGAAGAGCGTTACGACCCGTTCACTTACGTGTGGGACACGATGGAGCATCGATGGGGCGAGGCGCTCGGCGAAGCGCGCGCGCTCAGCCGCGGCGAAGCCGCCTATCGCGTTGTGCGCCGGTATTTCGAGATTGCCGGCTTTGGCGCTGAGCGCGCCGTCGCGCGCCTGCTCGCGATCGATCCGGCACTGGTAGATGGCGCGGCTCGCCGGCTCGAGCGAGAACGTAAATTACGACGTACGCTCCGGGTTGACGGATTGATCGGCGAGCACAGCATCCTGGCCGAACTTTTACAGTGAAGGGAAAGGACCATCTCATGAAGCAAACCGGAAATCGGGCGTTGTTGATGGCGGCTTTGATGGCGGGCGCGATTGGCGGCGCGGCTTCGGCGCGGATATGGCCTGCGCCGGCTGCGGCAGCCGCCGCCGACCAACAGTTGCTGACCAGCATCAGCGCCAAGCAATTCGAAGTGATGGACGAGCAGGGGAATGTCCGCGCCAAGCTCAATGTCTCGGGCGAGGGGATGGCCCATCTGGGCCTGTATGATCAGCAGGGAATCGAGCGCGCGGCGCTGGTGGTGACCAAGGAAGGAACGACCATGCTCGCGATGTCGGGCGATGACGGTAAGCCGCGCCTGGCGGCGAACGTCGCAATCCACGACGGGCCGGCCGCGTTCACGCTGCTCAATCCCGACAGCACCACGGCGGCCGAACTCAGCATGGGTAAGGGCACACGGTCGCTCCAGCTTGCCGACGCCAAGGGCGGCGCGCGCGTCCGTTTGCAGACAGACCTGGGAGCCAACGGCGAGTCGGCGTTGACGATTTACGACAAGAACGGCAAACCGCTCAAGAAAATTCCGTAGGAGACGCGAGAGACGCGGTCACCATTGCTCGTAATGGACGGCGCGCCGCTCGTAGCCCGCGCCGCGGAGCAGATCGCGAAGCCCAATAACCCCCTTGCCGACGCCGCATACATAGAAGTGCCGGGCGCGAACGGAATCAGCCTCGATCCATCGGCGCCGCGTCTCGGCCATCAGCCGATCGTAAAGTTCGGAGGCTGGCGCGAGCAGTGAAATGAAGTTGAGTCCGGCCGCCGACCACTGTGCGATCTCTTCGGGATAGAGCAGGTGGTCGGGATCAGATGCGGCGTAGAGCAGG
>DATJID010000030.1:0-55011 GCA_035493515.1 Binataceae bacterium (SeqCode)
CGGATGCATACGCGCCTTCGCGCACTTGCGCGTTCGCTGGCGTTGGCCGAGGCCGCGGCGCAAGATTAGTGGCTGCCGCATGAGAGACTAATGGACAAGTTGAGTTACCTGTTCGCCGCTTATGCGATAATCTTCGTCGTGATCTTTGGCTACGTGCTCTTCATCTGGCGCCGCCAGGTGGCGCTGGAGGGCGAGTTGCGCGCGATGGAGGCGCGGATGCGGGCGCTTGACCAGGCCGCCGGCGCTGCCCGCGCGGGCGAATCGCGCACGGGCTCTTGAGCGCCCTTGCCGCGGCGAATTATCGTGCACATCTTGAGTCTGATGCGTCATATTAACCCGATACGCGACATCGTGCGGGCAAAAATCGAAAGTGAGGTCGTGCCGGCGAGGACCAGCGCCGCCTAGATGGAATTCCGCGACTACTATAAGACCCTCGGCGTCGAGCGCGGCGCTTCGGCGGCCGAAATCAAATCGGCCTACCGCAAACTCGCCCGCAAGCATCATCCCGACGTCAACCCCAACAACAAGGAAGCCGAGGCCCGATTCAAACAGGTTAACGAGGCCTACCAGGTCCTTAGCGATCCGGAAAAGCGCAAGAAGTACGACGAGCTTGGGGCCGATTGGGAGCGCGGCACCACCGAAGAGGAGATGCGGCGCCGCTATGCCTGGAGCCCGCCGCCCGGGGGCGGTGGCGGTGGTTTTGGCCAGGGCGAGGCCGGCGGCGCTGGCGGCTTCAGCGATTTCTTCGAGCAATTCTTCGGCGGCCTGGGCGGCGGATTCGCCGGCCGCGGGAGCGGTGGCCGCGCGCCGCGCGGCTTTTCGGGCTACGAATTCACCGAGGCGCCGCCGCGCGGGCGCGACGTCGACGCCGAGGTCGCGGTTCCGCTGCGTGACGCCGCGCGCGGCGCTAAAATGCGAATCACGCTCAACGCCGAAGACGGATGCGCCAACTGCGGCGGCACCGGAATGGTTTCGCGCGAGGAGCGCCGCGGCAAGACGCGCATCGTCCGCGCGGCCGAGCAGTGCCCGGTTTGTCACGGCCGCGGCACGATTCCCAACCAGCGCTCGCTCGAAGTGACGATTCCGCCGGGCGTCGTCGACGGCACCAGGATGCGGCTTAAAGGGCAGGGCGGCAAAGGGCCGCGTCCGGAACTCAATGGCGACCTCTTCCTGAGCGTGCGCCTGCGGCCCGATCGGGTCTTCAGCGTCAGCGGGCGCGACCTGCGCTGCGAGTTGCCGGTGTGGGACTATGAGGCGGCGCTGGGGGCGGAGATAACCGTGCCGACGCTCGACGGGCGGCTGTCCTTGAAGATTCCCGCCGCCAGTCAGACCGGGCGTGTGATGCGGTTGCGTGGGCGTGGCCTGCCCGGCCGCGGCAAGGAGGCTGCCGGCGACCTCCTCTACGAGCTCAAGGTGCTAGCTCCGACTGATATGACCGATGACGAGCGCAAGCTGATGCAGGAATTCGCCGAGCGTCGGGTGAAGCGCGAGGTGCCCGATCCGCGCGCCGAATTGATCCGCGAGTAGGCTTTGCGGCAGTGCAGGGCCGATGGTCCTGGACTGGCCTCCCTGGTTGGACTGGCCTCCCTGATTGCGATGCCGGAACTGCCGTCGTACTGTTGATGCTCCCCGTTGCGTCCGATGAACTCCGCGGCAAAATCAAATCTGGTCGGCAGGATCGCCCGTGCGCTCGAACAGGCCGGGCTACGCTGTCACGGCTCATCAGAATCAACCGGTGAATCAACCGGCGAAACCATTCTGCTGGCACTCTCGGGCGGCGCCGATTCGGTGGCGCTGCTCTATTTACTCCGCGCGCTCGCGCCGCGTTTCGGTTACCGACTCGCGGCCGCCCATCTGAACCATCGCCTGCGCGGCACGGAATCCGACCGGGACGAGGCTTTCGTGCGCGATCTCTGCGCGACGCTCGGGGTCAAGTTGACGGTCGAGCAATCAAGCGAGGTCGCCGCCACCGGGTCCAATCTCGAGGAACGGGCGCGCGAGGTCCGCTACGCTTTTCTGGTTGCCGCGGCAGCCAAGAGTGGAGCGTCGCGTATCGTCACCGCTCATCATGCCGACGACCAGGCCGAAACCGTGATGCTTCGGCTGCTCCGCGGAGCGGGCGCGGCCGGGCTCGGCGCGATGGCCGAGACGACGAGTCGCGGTCCAGGTGGGGTGGCGATTGTGCGGCCGATGCTGCGCGTGTCGCGTCGCGAAGTTCTGCGCTACCTGGATTCGATCGGCGCGCGTTTCGTCAGCGACAGCAGTAATGCGAATCAGGGTTTGCTCCGCAACCGCGTGCGCCTTGAACTGCTGCCGGCGCTCGAACGCGACTACGCGCCGGGATTGCGCCGCAGGCTCTGCGCTCTGGCCTCCGAGATGCGCGAGCTCGACGACTACCTTGCCGGCGCGGCGCGGACCGAACTGAGCCTGCGTCTTCGCGAGAGCGTCGCGGGCGGTCCGCTGGACCTTTTGGATTTGAACGCCTTCGCCGCGATGCCCCCGGCCCTGGCTGCGGCGGTTTTGCGCGAGTTTCTGACTGCCCGAATCTGGAGCCTTCGGCGCCTTTCGCGCCGCCATATCGAGGACCTGCACCGGCTCTGCATCGGGGATTCTCCCAGCGCCACGATCGACCTGCCCGGCGGCTGGCGAGCCGAGCGGCGCTCCGCCGCGCTCGCAATCGAGCGTCGGAGCGAGGCTCGGCCGCACGCTGCCGCATCCGATGGACCCTTCGCGGTTACACTTGTGCGCAAGGGAGTCACTAAGGTGTGGCAAGCGGGGTTCGTCTTTCATTCGAGTATGATGCCGGCTGACGCCTCGCCCCTGCCGTTGGATCTTTATGAAGCCTGTTTTGATGCCGATCTCGCCGCCGCCGGTTTGATGGTCCGGAGCTTTGCGCCCGGCGACCGCGTCTCTCCGCTGGGGATGGAAGGATCGCGGAAGCTCCATGACATTTTTATCGACCATAAACTGGCTCGGCCGCGCCGCCAGACGTTCCCCGTGGTTACGTTGGAAGGACAGGTGGCGTGGGTTCCCGGAATGGTGCGTGGGCGAGTCGCGTTGGTAGGTGAAAAAACCGTCGGAGTGCTGCGCTTACGGGCATTTGAGGATGCGATTCGCGGTTGAAGAGATGTTTACGCTTCGGCTAACGACGCGTTGCTTGTAAATGAAGCCGCGTGGTACCCTTTAGATAAGAATGAACCAGTTTTCTCGCAGTATTGCGCTCTGGCTCGCCCTCGGCCTGATGTTCCTGTTGCTGTTCAACATGTTCAGCCGCCAGCAGGTCAAAGAGCCTGAGGAAATCTTCTCGGACTTCCTGAACCAGGTCGAAAAGGGGCAGGTTTCCAAGGTCACAATCCAGGGCAGCACCATTCACGTCGTCGTCAACGGCGAACATTACAAGACCTATGCGCCCGCCGACCCTGACCTGGTCAAGACGCTGCGCGCCAAAAACATTCAGATCGAGGCTAAACCGTCCGAGGGCGACCCCTGGTGGATGGTATTGCTGGTTCAGTGGTTCCCGATGCTCCTGCTGGTCGGGGTGTGGATTTTCTTCATGCGCCAGATGCAGATCGGCGGTGGCAAGGCCATGTCTTTCGGCAAGAGCCGCGCGAAGCTGCTAACCGAGAATACCCATAAAGTCACCTTCGCCGACGTCGCCGGTATCGACGAAGCCAAGGACGAGCTTGAGGAAATAATCCAGTTCCTCAAGGACCCCAAGCGCTTCACGCGCCTGGGCGGACGCATTCCCAAGGGCGTGTTGTTGGTTGGCCCTCCGGGTACCGGCAAGACGCTGCTCGCCCGCGCGATCGCCGGCGAGGCGGGAGTACCGTTCTTTTCGATATCGGGCTCGGACTTCGTCGAGATGTTCGTCGGCGTCGGCGCCTCGCGCGTCCGCGACCTGTTCGTACAGGGCAAAAAGCACGCCCCGTGCATTATTTTCATAGATGAAATCGACGCCGTCGGACGCCATCGCGGCGCCGGCTTGGGCGGCGGCCACGACGAGCGCGAACAGACGCTCAATCAGTTGTTGGTTGAGATGGACGGATTCGAGGCCAACGAAGGCGTCATCCTGGTCGCCGCGACCAACCGTCCGGACGTGCTCGACCCGGCCTTGCTGCGGCCCGGCCGCTTCGATCGCCGCGTCGTGGTGCCGCGCCCCGACTTCAGGGGCCGCGAGGGTATCTTGAGGGTCCATACCCGCAAAGTGCCGCTTTCCGACGACGTCGACATCACCAAGGTCGCCCGCTCGACCCCCGGATTTGCCGGCGCCGACCTTGAGAATCTGGTCAACGAGGCGGCATTGCTGGCGGCGCGACGCAACAAGGAAAAGGTCGAGATGACCGACTTCGAGCTCGCCAAGGACAAGGTCCTGATGGGAGCCGAGCGGCGCTCGATGGTGATGTCGCTGCATGAGCGGCGCAATACCGCCTACCATGAATCCGGGCACGCGCTGGTGGCGATGCTCCAGCCGGGCGCCGACCCGGTGCATAAGGTGACGATCATACCGCGCGGGATGGCGTTGGGGGTCACTCAGCAACTGCCGCTGGACGATCGCTATACCTATTCGCGCGACTACCTGATGACTCAACTCGCCACGATGTTCGGCGGCAGGGTTGCCGAGGAGTTGGTGTTCAGTCAGACCACCACCGGCGCGGGCGACGATATCGAGAAGGCAACCGAACTCGCGCGCAAGATGGTCTGTCAGTGGGGCATGAGCGAAGAGTTGGGACCGATGACCTTCGGGCGGCGCGAGGAACAGGTGTTCCTGGGCCGCGACATCGCGCATCACAGGGACTACTCCGAGCACACCGCGATCGAGATTGACCGAGAAGTGCGCCGCATGGTCGACGCCGCCTTCCAGCGCGCGCGCAAGTTGCTGACCGAAAACCTGCCACTGCTGCATGCGGTCTCCGACCGCCTGCTTGAAAAGGAAGTTCTCGACGGCGGCGAAGTCGCCGAGATGGTGAAGGCCTATCAGGAAGGTCGTCCATTCCCGGCCAGCACGCCGGCACCGTCGGGCGGACCTCCAAGGTCGGGTCTGACCGTGGCGCCGGAAAAGCCCAAGCCCACAGGCGAAGAAGCTCCGGCAATCCCTGGACTTCCGCCCAAGCCCGTTCTCGCGTAAGTCGCTCCCTTCACCACGAGTAGTCCACGCAAGTCTTGCGCGCCTGCGCCCTCCTTGGAGGGCGCGGAGGGGTTCGGTCGTCCGTCGCACCCCGTCCCGTCAAAGCTCGCTCGCGTGTATCCTGATTGGTGGCCCATCGTCTAATTGGAGGGCGGGTTACTTAACTCAGAGTTCGGAAGCTTGGAAGTCAGAACACATCGCCGTCGGCGCGTGCTTCGTCTTCGCGATGGCCGAGTCATCCGGTTTCCGGCCGTGATGGGTGTGCTAAACGTTACGCCGGATTCCTTTTCCGACGGCGGCCTGTACCTCGATCCGCGCCGCGCGGCCGAGCATGCGCTCGAGATGGAGGCCGCCGGCGCCGCGATTATCGATATCGGCGCCGAATCGACCCGCCCGCACGGGGCGCGCGAGGTTGCGGCCGAGGTCGAAATCGAGCGTCTTGCGCCGGTGCTACAGCGCCTCGGAGGACGGCTCCGGGTTCCGATCTCAATTGACACACGCAAGGCCGCCGTCGCGCGCGTCGCGCTCGATGCGGGCGCGGCGATCATCAACGACGTGAGCGCTCTCGAGGACGACCCCGCGATGGCGCCTTTGGTGGCGGCGCGCAAGTGCGCGGTGGTGCTGATGCATATGCGCGGGGGGCCTGGCGACCACATGAAGTTCGCACACTACCGCGATGTGGTCGGCGAGGTCGAGGGCGCTCTGGCGGCGCGCGCGCGCGCCGCCATCCGCGCCGGCGTCGCGCGCTCGCGCATCATACTCGACCCCGGCCTGGGATTCGCCAAGCAACCGCGGCATAGTCTCGTGCTGCTGGGCGCCTTGCCGCGGCTCTGCGCGCTGGGATATCCCATATTGGTAGGAGCGTCGCGCAAGGGCTTCGTACGCGCGATGGCCGGGGCCAATCCTGATGCGCTCGACGCCGCGACGGCGGCGGTGAGCGCGATCGCAGTTGCCGCAGGCGCTGCGGTGGTGCGGGTACATGAGGTTTTATCGGCGGCGGCGGCGGTGAAGATGGCGGTGGCGATCAAATCTTGCGGCGGCGGCGCTTAGGCCAACCGCGATGGAACAATACTTCGGCCTGGTCCCCAAACTGCGATGGCAGGATGTGCTCGACATCCTGATCGTCGCCTACGTGATTTACCGTATCGCGCTACTCATCCGCGGCACGCGCACGATGCAGATGGTGGTGGGACTGCTGGTGGTGGCCGGCGCGTTCGTCGGTTCGCAACTGCTCGGCCTGTTCACGCTCAACTGGCTGCTCAACAATTTCCTCGGCTCGCTGTTTTTGATCCTGGTGGTGATTTTCCAGTCTGACATCCGCCGCGCGCTAACTCGGGTGGGCACGCCAACTTTTCTGGCCGGCCACGTGACCGTGGCCAGTGTGGCGCAGGAGCTGGTCAACACCGCCGCGTGGCTCTCTGCGCGGCGGATCGGCGCACTGATCGTGCTGGAGCAGGAGGTCGGATTGAACGACTACGTCGAGACCGGCCGCATCCTCGACGCCCGGCTCTCGCCCGAACTGCTGGAGACCATCTTTATGCGCGGTTCGCCGCTGCATGACGGGGCGGTCATCGTAAAGGGCGAGAACGTGCTGGCGGGCGCCTGCCTGCTGCCGCTATCGACCAATCCGAATGTGAATCTCGCGCTCGGCACGCGCCATCGCGCAGCCATCGGAATCACCGAGGACAGCGACGCCGCGGTGATCGTGGTGTCGGAGGAAACCGGGACCATCTCGCTCGCCCGCAACGGCGAATTGCAACGAGGACTCAGCCCCGAAGACTTACTCGGGATCCTGGTTACGATGGTCTAGGCGGGGAACGGCACGATGGAGCTCAGGACGATCGCGGCCCGTATCAGGAGCGCCCTCACGAGAATTGTCGTGGGCGCCGACGTGCCGCGGCAGATAAGTCCGCCGTTGCGGATCTTGCTGATGCAGCGCATCCGGCGCAATCTCGGCCTGCGCGCAATTGCCGTCGTGCTCGCAATTGGCCTATGGTTTTTCGTCAACGCCGGACAGCGTGGCGCGCTCGCCCCGATGCGCGTGCCGATTAGCTATCGGGCGCTGCCGATCGGTCTCGCAATCGTCAATCAGCGCCCCGATTTCGTGCAGATTGAAGTTCGCGGGCCGCGCACGCTGCTCTCGCTGCTCGATCCCGACCGCATGGTGCTGCGCCTGGATTTAAGCGGCGTGACGGTGGGCCAGGCGGTATTCAAGATCGGTCCCGAGATGTTCAATGTTCCGCGTCAGACCGACGTAACGCGCATCTCGCCCAGCCAAATCGTTCTCGATATCGACCGCATCGTCGATCGCCAGGTCCCGATCCGCGTGAGCATCCAGGGTCAGCCCGCCGCTGGCTATCGCGTCACTTTGACGAAGGCCAACCCGGCCGTCGCTACCGTGCGGGGCCCCAGTCGCTTCGTCTTTCACACCGATCGTGTGCGGACCTCGCCGGTCGACGTGAGCGGCGCCAGGGCCGATATCAATCAGCCTGTGAGCCTTCCGCCTCCGGGCGACCGCGTCACGGTCCTGGGGCCGCAGACAGTTGAAGCGGCGGTTTCGATTGGCGAAATCATCGCCGACCGCGAATTCCGCGGCCTCCCAATCGAAGTTCGCGACACCGACTACAAGGTCAAGGTTGAGCCGCAGCGAATCGCCATCACGGTGCGCGGGCCGCTAAACCAGCTTGCCGGCCTCGACCTGCGAGGCTCAGTATTCGTCTCGGCCGAAGATATGGAGCCGGGCGCACACAATCTCACAGTGCAAATCGAATTGCCCGACGGAATACAACTGGTGCGCGCAGTCCCGGGCAATGTCAGGGTCCGGCTCTATCGGCAAAAGCGCGCGGGGAGCGGATGAATCTCAACCATGGCTAACAGGCTCTTTGGCACCGACGGGGTGCGCGGCGTCGCCAACGCCGAACCGATCACTTCCGAAACCGCGCTCAAGCTGGGGCGCGCGCTGGCGCACGTGCTCAAGGCCCAACCCGCGCGCCATCATCGCATCCTGATTGGCAAGGACACGCGTCTTTCCGGCTACATGCTGGAGACGGCGATGGCCTCGGGTATCTGCTCGATGGGCGCTGACGTATGGCTGGTCGGGCCGCTGCCGACCCCCGGCATCGCGTTTCTCGCGCGCAGCATGCGCGCCGACGCCGGTGTCGTGATCTCCGCCTCGCACAACCCCTTCCAGGACAACGGCATCAAGTTCTTCTCGCGCGAGGGCTTCAAGCTCGACGACGAGACCGAGCGCCGAATCGAGGATCTGGTGTTCGATGACGGCGCGCTGGCCCATCTGCGCGCGACCGCCGGCGAAATTGGCAAGGCCGCGCGCATCGACGACGCGATCGGCCGCTACCTGGTGTTTCTCAAGGGCTGCGTGCCGCGCGCGGTGACCTTTGACGGGCTCAAGCTGGTGGTCGATTGCGCCAACGGCGCGGCCTATAAGGTCGCTCCGGACGCGCTGACCGAACTGGGGGCCGACGTGGTCGCACTGGGCGTCGATCCCGACGGCAAGAACATCAATCTCGGCTGCGGCGCGCTCTATCCGGAGAAGGTGTGCGAAGCGGTGTTGCGCGAGGGCGCGCAAGCCGGTATCGCGCTCGATGGCGACGGTGACCGCGCGTTGTTGGTCGACGAGCGCGGCGAACTTTTCGACGGCGACGACGTGATGGCGGCGATCGGAGTCAGGATGGCGGCCACCGGACAGCTCGCCGGCGGCGCGGTAGTCGCGACCGTGATGAGCAATCTCGGACTCGAGATCGCACTTCGGGACAGTGGCGCGCGCCTGGTGCGCACCGAGGTCGGCGACCCGGCCGTGGCCCGCGAGATGCGCTCGGGCGGCTACAATCTCGGCGGCGAGCAGTCGGGCCATGTCATCTTCATGGACCATTCAACCACCGGCGATGGCATTATCACCGCGCTGATGATGCTGACCTTGATGGTCGAGACCGGGCGCCCGATGAGTGAGCTGCGCGCCATGCATCGTGTGCCGCAAGTGATGGAGAACGTGCGGGTGGCCGCGCGCGTGCCGCTGGCCGAGATGCCCGACGTGCAACGGCTGATCGCCGCCGCCGAAAGGCGCCTCGGCGCCAAGGGCCGCCTGCTGGTGCGCTACTCGGGCACCGAGATGCTGGCGCGCGTGATGATCGAGGGCGAGGACCTGGCCGAGATCGGCGCGCTCGCCCGCGAGATTGGCGCCGCGATTGGCAAGCGCGCCGGCCGCGCGCCCGCCTGAACGATGCCCCGGCTCGGCGTCAATATCGACCACGTCGCCACGCTCCGCGAAGCGCGGCGCGTGGACTATCCCGATCCGGTCGAGGCGGCGCTCGCCGCCGAACGTGCGGGCGCGGGCGCGATCACTTTCCATCTGCGCGAAGACCGCCGCCACGTTCAGGACCGCGATCTCCTGCGCTTGCGCCAGGAGGTCCACGTGCGGCTCAATCAGGAGCTCGCACCGATAGACGAGATGGTCGAGCTGGCGCTGAAGATCCGCCCGCACGAGGTTTGCCTCGTGCCCGAGCGCCGCGAGGAGATTACCACCGAGGGCGGCCTCGACGCCGCCGGACTTGGCGTGCGCCTCGCCCCGATGATCGCGAGTCTCAAGCAGGCGGGTATTGGCGTGTCGCTGTTTATCGATCCGGAACAGCATCAGATCGAAGCCGCCGCCGCACTGGGCGCCGACTTCGTCGAAATTCATACGGGTGCTTACGCCAACCTGGCCGATCGGGATCTGGCCGAGCGCTATCTCACCGGCGTCGATTCGCCGCGCGCGCTCAAGGACGCCAACGTGAAACCCGGCGAGGCGACGACGGCGGAGTTGCGAAAAATCCGTGACGCGGTCAAAATCGCGCGCGCGGCGGGACTCAAACCCAACGCCGGCCATGGGCTCAATTACGGCAACGTCGCCCCGATCGCCGCGATCACGGGGATACAGTGGCTCCATATCGGCCATTCGATCGTTGCGCGCGCGATTGCGGTCGGGATGAGCCGCGCGGTGAGCGAGATGCTGGCATTGACAGATACGGGACCCGCCGCGGCGCCGCGAGTCCGCGCTGGCGGGGTCCGCGCGGCGCGGCGCTGAAGGATGGCGCACGCATGAAACTGCTGAGCGCCGCCGAAAGCCGCGAACTCGACCGGCTTAGCCAGGAAAAATATGGCGTTGCGTCGTATGCGCTGATGAGGCGCGCGGGGGAGGCCGTCGCCGCGGCCGTGATGCGTCGATGGCGTCACGCGTTGCATCATGGCGTTCTGGTCGTCGCGGGCAAGGGCAACAACGGCGGCGACGGGATGGTCGCGGCCCGCGCCCTGATGGCCGAGCAGGTGCCGGTGCGCGCGATCCTGATCGCGAGCGCTTCGGCGCTCAAAGGCGACGCGGCTCGCGCACATGCGGAATTCGTCAAGGCCGGCGGCACGGTAGTCGAAGCCGCCGGCGAGGCTGAACTCGACGCGGCGATGGGCGCGCGCATGGGCGTGATCGTCGATGCGATTTTCGGCACCGGCCTCAATGCCGAGGTCAAAGGGCTTGCGCGCCATGCGATCGAGGCGATAAATCATGCTGGCGCGCCGGTGCTCGCGGTCGATATCGCCTCGGGCGTCAACTCGGATTCCGGTGCGGTGATGGGCGCGGCGGTGCGCGCCGCCCTGACGGTCACTTTCGGCTTTGCGAAATTCGGCCACGTCTCCTACCCGGGCGCCGAATTGTGCGGCGAACTTGAGATCGCGGAGATCGGATTCGCACCCGCGGCGATCGGCGAGATTGCGCCGCGCGGAAAGTACTTTGACGCGGCCGAGGCACGGCCGTACCTGCGCTCGCGTCCGCAAAATTCACACAAGGGAAACTACGGCCACGTGATGGTAATCGCGGGAAGCCGCGGCAAATCGGGCGCCGCTGTCCTGGCCTCGCGCGGCGCGCTGCGGATGGGTGCGGGCCTGGTGACCGCCGCCATTCCGGAAGCGATCGGTGCGATCGTCGCTGCGGGACAGGCGGAGTTGATGACCGAGCCAATCGCAGATCGCGATGGCCATTTCGACGGACAGCACGCGCCGCGCGTGCTCGCGAAGCTGGTTGAAGGCAAAGACTCGTTGTCGGTCGGCCCCGGTATCGGCCAAAGCGACGATACGCGCGCACTGATGGAGTGGCTCATCGCCGAGGGCGCGGCGCCGCGCCGCCCGCTGCTGATCGACGCCGACGGCCTCAACGTCGTCGCGCAAATCGGCGCGAGTGCGCTCAAGCGCGCCATCGGCCCGGTCGTCCTGACGCCGCATCCGGGCGAGGCCGCACGCCTGCTCGGGATGAGCACGGCGGAGATCAACGCCGACCGAGTCGGCGCGGCGCGGCGGCTTAGCAATCTGAGCGGTGCGGCGGTGCTGCTCAAGGGCGCGCGCACCGTTATCGCGGGCAGCGGCGGCGAAATTTCTATTAACGCCAGTGGGAATCCGGGGATGGCGACGCCGGGGATGGGTGACGTGCTCTCCGGGATTGTTGGCGCGTTGCTGGCGCAGCAGTTGGCGCCGCTCGACGCGCTCGCGTTCGGCGCGTTCGTTCATGGTCATGCCGCCGACCGGTTGGCCGCGCGCAGCGGCCCGGTCGGCTACCTGGCCGGCGATCTCGCCGAAGAGTTGCCATCGACCCTCGCGGCGCTGGGCGCTTGAAATGGAAACGCCGACTGGCGCACGCTTATAAATATGACGTTCGTCATAGAAACCCGGTCGGCGCATGAGACCAAAAGCTGGGGCCGGCGACTGGCCTCAGTGCTGGAAGGCGGGGAGCTGCTCGGCCTGATGGGCGATCTGGGTGCGGGCAAGACCTGCTTTATCAAGGGGCTCGCGAGCGGCCTCAATCTTCGCGAGGGAGACATCCTGAGCCCCACCTTCACGATGATCCAGGAGCATCATGGGCGTATGGCGCTCTATCATATCGACCTCTATCGCCTGGAGGAGGCCGGGCTCGACGACCTGGGGTTGCGCGAGTACCTGTTCACGAGCGGTGTGGCCGCGGTGGAATGGTTCGAGCGATTGCGCGAGGCCGAAGAACTGGAAGTTCTCTCCGTGCGAATCAGCTATGTCGGCCCGAGTGCGCGCCGAATAGAATTCGTAGCGGCCTCCGACCGCTACGCGCAGTTGCTGGAGCGCCTGCGCTCGCGTTTCGCATGACCGCGCTCTCCAAGCGCCAGCCGGCTCGGGGCACTGGTTCAGCCTGCCGATTCCGCTCATAATATCTGATTACGCCGCGAGCTGGTTTGCGGCGGCAATGACGTGGCCCTGGTCGTACAAAAATATGGCGGAACTTCCGTCGGCTCGATCGATCGGATCAGAGCGGTGGCGGATCGCGTCGCAGGTGTGCGCGCGGGCGGCGATAAGGTCGTGGTCGTGGTCTCCGCGATGGCGGGTGAGACGAATCGGCTTTTCAAGCTCGCCTCGCAGCTCAGCGACTCGCCCCATCCGCGCGAGACCGACGTGCTGGTGGCGACTGGCGAGCAGGTCTCGGCGGCGCTGCTTGCGATTCGGCTCCAGGCGCTCGGCTATCCCACGGTGTCGTTTCTCGCGCATCAACTCAAACTCGCGACCGACTCGCATCATGGCAATGCCAAGATCCGCTCGGTCGAGGCGGAGCGTCTGGTCGCCGCGATCGCCGAGGGAAACATCGCCGTGGTGGCAGGCTACCAGGGTGTCGACGCCAAGGGCGACATCACCACGCTCGGGCGCGGCGCCTCGGACCTCACGGCGGTGGCGCTCGCGGCGGCGCTCAAGGCCGACGCTTGCGAGATTTATACCGACGTCGAGGGCGTTTTCACCGCCGACCCCAATATCTGCCCGCGCGCGCGCAAGCTCGGGCGCGTCTCGTATGACGAGATGATGGAGATGGCGGGCTTGGGGGCGAAGGTGCTTCAGTTGCGCTCGGTCGAGCTGGCTCGGCGCTACAGCGTGCCGCTGGTGGTACGTTCCAGCTTCAGCGAGGCCGAGGGCACGTGGGTTGGCCAGGAGGACGAATCTATGGAAGACGTGATGGTCTCTGGCGTGACGCTCGACCAGAACCAGAGCAAGATCACTATCTCGGGTGTGGCCGATCGGCCGGGCCTCGCGGCGCGAATTTTCGGCCCTATCGCAGAGGCCGGGATGGTGGTCGACATGATTATCCAGAACGCCAGCGCCGACGGCCGCACCGACGTGACTTTCACCGTGGGTCGCGACGATTTGCGTGGAGCGCTGGAACTATGCCGGTTGATGACTTCGGAAATCGGCGCGGTCGGCGTACGCCATGAAGACCAGGTGGCCAAGGTATCGATCGTGGGGCTGGGGATGCGCACGCATGCCGGAGTCGCGGCGCGGATGTTCCGGGTGCTCGCGGACGAGAGCATTAATATTGAGATGATTGCGACTTCCGAGATTAAGATCTCGGTGGTGGTCAATGCGAAGTACGGGGAGCTTGCGATGCGGGCGCTGCACGACGCATTCTTGGGCGAGGGTTCCAACGCGGCACCGGCGGAGTCGGTTTAAAGCAAATGGCAGTGGCGAAAAAAATACAGGTTTACGACACCACGTTGCGCGACGGGTGCCAGTCGGAGGATGTCTCGCTCACGGTCGAGGACAAGCTCGAGATTGCCGAGCGCCTCGACGACCTCGGGATCGACTATATTGAAGGCGGATGGCCGGGCTCCAACGAACGCGACGCGGCGTTCTTCCGCGAGGTCAAGAAGCTTCGTCTGCGCCACTCCAAAATTGCGGCCTTCGGATCGACTCGGCGGGCCAACGCGCGGGCCTCGGCGGACCGCAACCTGGCGCTGCTGCTCCGGGCCGAGACTCCGGTCGCGACTGTGGTCGGCAAGACCTGGGACATGCACGTGCGCGAGGCTTTGCGCATTTCCAACCAGGCCAACCTCGACATCCTCCACGACACTATCGCGTACCTGAAGCGCCGCGTTGACGAGGTGATCTTCGACGCCGAACATTTCTTCGACGGTTTCGCGGCCAACCAGGAATTCGCGCTGGCTTGCCTGCGCGCCGCGGATTCAGCCGGGGTCGATCTGATTGCGCTCTGCGACACCAACGGCGGCCGCCTGCCGCATGAGATCGAGGCGGGAGTGCAGGCCGCGATCGAAGCGGTGCGGTGCCCGATCGGAATCCATCCGCACAACGACTGCGAGGTCGCGGTCGCCAACGCGGTCGCCGGCGTACGCAGTGGCGCCGTGCAGGTTCAGGGCACGATCAATGGAATCGGCGAGCGCTGCGGCAACGCCAACCTGGTCTCGATCATCCCCGACCTTCAGCTCAAGCTTGGCTACCAGTGCGTGCCGCCGGCCAAGCTCAAGATGCTGCGCGAGGTCTCGATGCTGGTCTATGAGCTGGCCAACATCACGCCGCACACGCGGCAGGCCTACGTAGGACACAGCGCGTTCACACACAAGGCGGGCCTGCACGTCTCCGGCATCCAGCGCAGCGTGCATACGTATGAGCATATCGACCCGGCGGCGGTCGGCAACGACCGTCACGTGGTGCTTTCCGAGTTGTCCGGCCGCGCCAACATCCTTTACAAGAGCAAGGAGTTCGGTCTCAACATCGAGCCGAGCAACGAGAAAATCGGCGTCTTGTTAGATGAGCTCAAGCGGTTGGAGTCGCTGGGCTATACCTTTGACGGCGCCGACGCTTCGTTTGAATTGCTGATGCTGCGCACGCTCGGTTTTGCGCGCGACCATTTCCGCTTCGTCAGTTTCCGCGTGTTCGATGACAAGTGGCACGAAGACCATACGCCGTTCAGCGAGGCGGTGGTCGTGATCGAAGGGCCTGACGGCGTGCGCACGCGCAACTCGGCCACCGGCAATGGCCCGGTCAATGCGCTCGACTCGGCGTTGCGCGGCGCGCTGGCGCCGTATTACCCGGCGCTCGAAGCGATGCAGCTTGCCGATTACAAGGTTCGCGTGCTCGATAACGGTGCCGGCACCGCCGCGCGCGTCCGCGTGCTGATCGAATCGACCGACGGCCGGCGGCGCTGGGGCACGGTCGGTCTTTCTAGCAACGTCGTCGAGGCGAGCTGGCAGGCGCTGGTCGATTCGGTCGAATACAAGCTGCACAAGGACGCGGCCAAACCGCGCACCGTCAAGCATCCGCCGGCCGCCAACGGCGCTCGGCCGCGCGAGCGCGCTCTGCTGCGCAACGGCGCAGCGGCGAGGCCCTAGAGCGATGGCGCTTCCGGATACCACGAGCAACGGGGCAGGGGCGCAGACGCCGATCGGCGTCATCAGCCGGATGCGCGAGGACATCCAGGCGGTCTTCGACCGCGACCCGGCCGCGCGTACCGTGCTCGAGGTGACGCTCGCCTATCCGGGACTGCATGCAATCTGGATGTATCGCGCGGCGCACTGGCTGTGGGAGCATCGCCTGTGCCTGCTCGGCCGGCTCCTGAGCGAACTTGCGCGATGGCTCACTGGAATCGAGATCCATCCCGGCGCCACCATTGGGCGGCGGCTCTTTATCGACCACGGCATGGGAGTGGTGATCGGCGAGACCACGGAAATCGGCGACGACGTCCTCATCTACCAGGGCGTGACGCTCGGCGGCACCAGCGCGAAGAAAGAGAAGCGTCATCCGACGATCGAGGATCACGTGATGATCAGCGCCGGCGCTGCGGTAATCGGCCCGGTTCGGATCGGTCGCGGCAGCCGTATTGGCGCGGGCGCCGTGGTAGTTTCTTCGGCACCGCCGTATTCGACTATCGTGGGTATTCCGGGCAAGGCGATCGAGGGCGAGAGCACACGCCAGGACGTGGCGGGGCTCGACCACGTGCATCTGCCCGACCCGGTCGCACGTGCGATGCAGGGCCTGATCGACAAGCTCAATCGGATCGGTGTGCGGATCGAGGAACTCGAAGAGCGTCAGGACTGCCTCGAAGACAAGATCAACCCCAATGTTTCGCCAAATATTTCACCGAATGCGTCGCCAAACGTTTCGCCCAACCTGCACGAGAACATCTCTGGCGCACCGGCCGCCCCCACCCCTGTCGATCCTGAGACTCCGAAAAACCGCTGAGGGAATTAAATCTGACTTGAGCGCGCGCGCCCTGCAGCTGGCGTCGCGTTATTTCTTAAGGCTGAGCGAGGTCTCCGTGATTTGCCCGGCCGTGGTGATCCGTCCGATATGGGTCGGCCCGCCGGTCATCCAGCGCTCGGTGAACGACAGCGTCCCGTCGCGTCTGGCGATCAGGCTCGTGATGTCGGCGCCGCCCGGGATCGGAAAGACTGTTGCGACTCCGTTGGTCTTGACGCACACGATTGCGCCGGCCGTGGAGTTCGGTTTCGCGCCAGGGCGATTGACGGCGATCCACAAGTTGCCGTCCGGGCCCAGAACAAGCGCTTCGTATTTGCCGCTCACCGGCACAGTGAACTCGGTGACCTGCCCCTTGGGGGTCAATCGCGCGAACCGGTTGCTGAAATTTTCCGTGAACCACACGTTACCGTCGGGGCCGGCCACGATTTGCGCCGGCAGGGTGCCTTTGCGCGGCATTTGGTATTCGAGCACCTTTCCGTCGAGCGCCACCCGGCCTATACGGTCCACCCCTGCCTCTGTGAACCACAGGTTACGCTCCGGGCCACTGGTGATAGTTGTCGGTCCGGTCCCGGGTTCGGGGAGCGGAAACATGGTTACGGCACCAGCCGTGGTGATTCTTCCGATCGCAACCGCTGCGTCTGAGTTGGCGCCCTGCCATGCTGTGAACCACAAATTGCCGTCTGGCCCCGCCGTCAGCCCCTCAGGCACCCAGTTGTTGGGCAATTCATAGAACGTGCTGGCCCCGGCGGGCGTCAGCTTGATGATGCTGCCGGAGACTGCTGATCCGATCGTCGTGACTCCGACCATCCACACGTTGCCGTCAGGCCCATAAATCGCGTTTGCGCCGAAGCTTACCGGCGGCAGCTTGAACTCGCTCAGTGTTCCGTCGCGGTCGAGCCGCCCCGCCTTGGGTATTCCCAGGATTGTGAACCACAGGTTACCTTGCCCGTCCTCGGCCAGCGACGAAGGCTGGATCACCAGTCCTGCCGGCAGTGCCGGCGGCGGAGGAGGCGGTGGTGGCGGCGGAGGATTTTCGACTACGCATCCGACGGCCAGCAGGGCCGCCAGACAAGCCGCGATCATTGTCGCCGTCCGCGGCGGTCGATTCCTGGGAGCGCGTTTCATCCGGGTTTGTCGAGGCTCAGAGCTTGTGACCGAAGTTGGCGCCCATCAGGTACTCGTGCTCGCCGCGGATCGGCCGTCCTTCGCGCAGGCGTTCGAAGCCGAACGGGCGCAGGTCAACGGTTACAGAGCGGCCGGCGAGAATCAGTTCCGCCATCGCGGCGCCCACCGCTGGTGCGGTCTTGAAACCGGTGCCGCTGAAGCCCGCGGCGACGTAGAGTCCGCCGACTTCGGGAACGGGGCCCATCACCGCGCGCGAGTCGGGACTTACGTCGTAGATTCCGGCATGGCCGCGCGAGTATCCGGCGCCGGCCATCGCGGGCACACGATGCGCCAGGCGCTCGGCGACCTCGGTGACGAAATCGGCGTCGTTGTCTTCGCGAAAGCTGTCCGGGTCGGGTTCGTATTCCGCCTTGACATCGCCGAGGCCGATCAACGTCTCTGCGTCACCCTGCGGGCGGAAGTAGCTGCCCGATATCGTGTCGATACATCCACAATGCTTGAGCGTCGAGGGACGCTTGAAAGAAGCTATCTGCGCGCGCTCGGCGCGAATCCCAATCGCTGCGCCAAGCGGCTTCAGAAGGCGATCCGTCCATGGGCCGGCCGCGACGCATACCGCGTCAGCCGCGTACCGTATGCCAGCCGCGTCGACGACGCCGCGGATACGGCCGCTCGCCGTCTCGATCGCGCCGATCGGAACTCCCAGCTTGAACGCCGCGCCATGACGCGCTGCCGCCTCGGCCATCGAGCGCGTCGTCGCGACCGGGTCGGCATAGCCGCTTTGCGGCTCGTAGGCTGCAAGTGCTACATCGTCAACATTGATTGCGGGCTCGAGACTCTGGAGCTCCGCCGGTTCGACCACGCTGGTATCGATCCCGACCGCGCGCATCATCGTAATGTTGGCGCGGAGCTTTTCGACATTAGGCGGTCCGACTACGATTGCGAAACCGGTCCTTACAAAGCCGCAGCCGTGCCGCTCGGCGTCGCGCCCGACCATCGCTTCCCAGTTAGCGAAGTAACCCAGGCTCTTCCACGCCAGTTCGGCCTCCGGCGCAAAGGTGTAATGCATCCGCAGCAGCGCGCCCGACCTTGCCGACATCCCGGCGCATACTTCGCCGGCCTTGTCGAAAACCGTGACGCGCGCCCCGCTGCGCGCGAGATGGAGCGCGAGGCTGCATCCCACCACCCCCGCCCCGACCACGATTACTTCTGCCTTGGCCATCGATAGTTCGCGTTGCGACGACTTTTGTCGGCCCGTCCGCTAGGCTAAGTTATTCGTTCACCCTGGGCCTATCAAACCCGTATGCGTATTTATCTCGACCATAACGCCGGCGCGCCACTGCGACCCGAGGTGCGCGCCGCTATCGCCAGGTTCAGCGCGGCGGACGAGGCGGCAAATCCCGCCGCCGTCCATCGAGGCGGCCAGCACGCCCGTCGCGCATTGGAGCAGGCCCGCGCGCAGGTCGCGCGGCTGATCGGCGCCGCTGCGCGCGAGGTCGTCTTCACCAGTGGCGGCACCGAATCGAACAACTTCGCGATTCGTGGCATCGCCGGCGCGCATCCGACCCGGAGCAAGGTGGTCAGTTCGGTAATCGAACATTCATCGATCCTTGCACCGCTCGATTATCTCGCCCGCGAGGGGTTTGAGGTTATCCGGCTCGCTCCGGACAGCGACGGGCGGATAGCGCCGGCCGCTGTGGCCGCGGCGGTCGATACCGACACGGCGCTTGTGACCCTGGGGCTCGCCAACGCCGAGGTCGGAACAATCCAGAATGTCGCTGAGATGACTCAGCCGATCGGGCGCGCCGGAGCGATATTTCATGTTGACGCGGCGCAGGCCGCCGGGCGTGTCCCGCTTCGGGTCGATGATTTGCGATGCGATCTTTTGACGATCAGCGGCCACAAGCTGGGTGTACCGGCGGGAATCGGTGCGCTCTACGTGCGAGCGGGCGTAGCGCTCGCCCCCATGATGCTTGGCGGACCGCAGGAAGCCGCGATGCGCGCTGGAACGCCCAATTTGCTTGGCGCTGTGGCTTTCGGTGTGGCGGCCGAGGCCGCAAGCGCGCACTTGGATGAAGAGTCGGCGCGCATTGCGGCGCTGGCAGAGCGATTGCTCAAGCAGCTTGTCGCGGCGATTCCGGCGCTCCGTCTCAACGGCTCTGCCGTCCACAAAATTGCCAATACGCTCAACCTGACTTTTCCGGGCGTACTCGGCGAAAGCATGCTGATCGCGCTCGATCTTGAGGGTGTCGAAGTTTCCATGGGCTCGGCGTGCGCGGCCGGTGCGGTCGAGCCCTCGCACGTGCTGCTCGCGATGGGTCTTAGCCGCGACGAGGCGCGCAGCTCGCTGCGGCTTAGCCTCGGATGGAGCACCACTGCGGAAGAGGTCGAGCGCGCGGCGGAAATCATTGCTCGCGTATGGCGGCGGGTTCGCGCGGCAGAACCGCTGACGGCGGCCATGTCTGCCGAAACTGCCACCGCGACCGAGGCCAATCGATGAGCGCGCGGGTGCTGGTCGCGATGTCGGGCGGGGTGGACAGCTCCGTCGCCGCCGCGATTTTGTGCGAGCGTGGCTACGACGTGGTCGGTGTGGCGATGCGTCTGGCGCCGGAAGATCCAATGCCGGCGACTGCGCGGCGGCGGGGAGCATGCTGCTCGCACGAGGACTTCGAGGATGCGCGGCGGGTCGCCGAGGTAATGGACTTTCCCTTCTATGTGGTCGACTTGCGCGCGGAGTTTGGCGCCCGCGTGATCGACAATTTCGTCTCGGAGTATCTCGGCGGCCGCACCCCTAACCCATGCGTGATGTGCAATCGCGAGATTAAGTTCGATCGCCTGCGCGAGCGCGCCGCGGCGCTCGGCGCCGATTACGTTGCGACCGGCCACTATGCCCGTATCGAGCGCGATGCGGGTGGCCGCTATCATCTGTTGCGCGCCGCCGACGCCGCCAAGGATCAGTCGTATTTTCTGTTCACGCTCGGCCAGCCCGAACTCGCCCGCACGCTTTTTCCGCTCGGCGCGATGACCAAGGCTGAGGTCCGTGCGCGTGCGCGCGAGCTTGGTCTCGCTAACGCCGACAAGGCCGAGAGTCAGGAGATATGCTTCGTGCCCGACGGCGATTACGCCCGCTTCGTCGAGCGCGCGGCGGCGCCTGAGCATCTTCGCCCGGGCCGTATCGTCGATCTGAGGGGACAGGCCCTGGCGGCGCATGCCGGAGTGCATCGTTTCACGGTCGGACAGCGTCGCGGACTCGGACTTAGTGCGTCAGCGCCGCTCTACGTGCGCGAGATTCGCGCCGAGAGCGGCGAAGTCGTGGTTGGCCCGCGCGAGGATCTGGTTGCGGCCGGCCTCCTAGCGCGCGACGTCAGCTTCGTTGATCCCGAAAGCGTCGGCGGGGGCGCGATCGCGGTCGAGGCCCGCATCCGCTACCGCCATCCGGCGTTGCCGGCGACGCTGGCGGTCGAGCCCGACGGTCGCGCGCGCGTGACCTTCGCCAACGGCGGCGGTCCCGCAGTGACGCCGGGGCAGGCGTGCGTATTCTATCGCGGTGACGAAGTTGTCGGCGGCGGCTTTATCGAGCGTGCCTTGTAATGACCGCGATGGAAACTGTGATAAAGACCGTTGCGATGCGCTTTGCGATCGCCACACTCGGATGCAAGGTCAACCAGTACGACTCGGCGATGATCGAGTCGCGCCTCGGCGCCCGCGGGATGGAACGCTGCGAGTTCGACGAGATAGCCGACGTCTATGTCGTAAACACCTGCACCATAACCGATCGCGCCGATGCGGAGAGCCTCAAGCTCGCGCGCCGCGCACGCCGGCTAAATCCGCGCGCGCGCGTAGTGATGACGGGATGCCTGGCGCAGGCCAATCCTGCCGTCCTCGCCGCGTCGCCCGAGATTGACGCGGTGGTCGGACTGGGCCGCCCCGGCGATCTCGAGCGCGCCGCCCTGGGCGACGCGCCGGGCCGGGTGATGGTCACCAACCTGCGCAAGGAGCGCGCGCCGATCGAACTCGGAGCGGTTGCGCTGGAGGGCCGCACCCGAGCCTTCCTCAAGCTGCAAGAGGGGTGCGATCAATTCTGCAGTTTCTGCATCGTGCCGACTTCGCGCGGAACTTCGCGCAGCGTCGAGCCGCGGCGCATCTTCGACGCGCTCGATAGCCTCGCGGCTTCCGGCTTTCGCGAGGTGATTCTGACCGGCGTTCACCTTGGCGGCTACGGGCGCGACCTCGATCCACCGGTCAGCCTCGCGAGCCTGCTCGAGATGGTTGCGGATCGCTCGCCGATCGATCGGGTCAGGATAAGTTCGCTCGACCCCGAGGAGCTGAGCGACCGTATCCTGGAAATCATGGCCGCGAGCGACAAGTTCTGTCCGCACCTGCATCTGCCGCTTCAAGCCGGCACCGACGCGACCTTGGTGCGAATGCGCCGCCGCTACGATGTCGCGCATTTCAGTGGCCGCGTCGAGCGTATCCTTGAGTTTATGCCCTCGGCGGCTATCGGCACTGACCTTATCGCCGGATTCCCCGGCGAGACCAGTCAAGACTTCGACGATTACTTTAGATTTATCGAAGCGCTTCCGCTTGCCTACTTTCACGTCTTCCCATACTCGGTGAGGGCGGGGACCACGGCAGCCAAGCTGCCGGGCAAGATACCATCGGCCGAGATAAAGCGCCGCGCGAGTGTCCTGCGCGTACTCGGCGAGGACAAGCGACGGCGCTTTGTCGAGCAGTTCCATGGATCGAAGCTTAAAGTCCTGCTTGAAGAACGCGGCACGGACGGTAGGCTGAAGGGCTACAGCCGCAACTATATCCGCGTGCTGGTGGAGGGGCCCGCAACACTTGAGAACGATGAAGTTGAGGTGGTGGCATCGCGTGTCGAGGGCGTGGCCCTGGCTGGGGAAGTTGCTGGGCTCCAGTGCGGGCTCGGAGCCGGCGCAGCCACGCTCTGAAGACCAACGCGCAGACCTCGAGCAGCGGCTCAACTATACCTTCGTGCGTCCCGAACTGCTGCGGGTGGCGCTCACTCATCCGAGCGCCGCGGTCGGCGCCGACTTGCATTACGAACGGCTGGAATTCCTGGGCGACGCGGTGCTCGACCTCGCGATCGCAGACCTGTTGATGCGCCGGCTTCCCGAGGCCAAGGAGGGCGTGCTGTCCAAGGAGCGCGCTTCGATCGTCAACGGCCGCACGCTGGCGGCCAAGGCGCAGGACATCGGGGTGGGCCGCGCGCTCAGGCTGGGCAAGGGCGAAGAGAAAAGCGGCGGGCGCGAGAAGGTCTCGATTCTCGCGGCGTCATTCGAGGCCGTTATCGGCGCGATCTACACCGACAGTGGACTGCGGCCAGCCCAGGCCGTGATCGAGGGACTGTTCGCCGACGATATCGGCGGTCCCTCGACCGAGCGCGACTACAAGACGGAATTGCAGGAAATCGCTTATCGCCGCTTTCGCAGCCAGCCGGTTTACGAACTGGTGTCTTCGCGCGGCCCCGACCACGCCAAAACCTTCACCACGCGCATCCGGATCGCCGGACGCGATCTCGGGGTGGGCGAGGGCGCCAGCAAAAAGCAGAGCGAGCAATCGGCGGCGCGCACCGCGCTTGACCGGATCGAAAGCGAGAAACATGACAGCCGCTGAGCCTCATCGCGCGGGCTTCGTCGCGCTGGGCGGACGCACCAATGTTGGCAAGTCGACGCTGCTCAACCGGATGGTCGGCCACAAGGTCGCGATCGTCTCGCCGCGTCCGCAGACCACCCGCCGGCGCATCCTCGGCATCCGCTCCGACTCCGACGCGCAACTTATTTTCGTCGATACTCCGGGGCTGCATCGGCCGCGCAGCGCGCTCGATCAGCACATGATCGAAATCGCCCGCCGATGCCTTGGCGAGGGCGAGGTCGTGGTCGGCGTGGTCGAGGCGGCCGCTCCGCTGAGCGACGGCGATCGCGCCTTTCTCGCCGAGCTGCGCGAGATCAGGACGCCACGCGTCGTCGCGGTAAACAAGATCGACCGTATCAAGCGCGCCCAACTGTTCGCCGCCGTCGAGCAGTGCGGCCGCGAAGTGCCCGAAGCCGAGATAGTCCCGGTCAGCGCACTCAAGGGCGGCAACGTTGACGAACTGATCGCGGTGATCAAGCGGATGCTGCCCGCGGGACCGTCCTTGATGCCCGAAGACGAGTACACTGACCAGACCGAGCGAATGATCGCGGCCGAGGTCGTGCGCGAGAAGGTGTTTCTCGCGATGCGCGAGGAAGTCCCATTCTCGACTGCCGTGGTGGTAGAGAATTTCGTCGAGGAGCCGGATCGCCGCCTGCTCAGGATCGACGCGGTCATCGTAATCGCGCGCGAGGCGCATAAGGGGATGCTGATCGGGGCGGGCGGCCGCCAGCTCAAGCAAATCGGCACGGCTGCGCGCCTCGAACTCGAAAAGATGCTCGGCGCGCGGGTCTTCCTGCAACTGCTGGTCAAGGTGGAAAAGGACTGGACGCGCAGTCCGCGCAAGATTGCGGAGCTGGGCCTCTGAGATGAAGCCAGTTGCGAACCTCGCCGCTCGCTCAGGCGCGCTCACCGCGCTGCCCGAGGGCGCGCCGGTCGCGGTGCTCGTTGGACGCGCCAACGCGGGCAAATCAACCCTCTTCAACCGTATCGCCCGCGGCCGCCGCGCAATCGTGAGCCCCATCGCCGGCACCACACGTGACCTCAACGTCGGCCAGGCCGAGCATCGCGGACGCAACTTCTTCGTGGTCGATAGCGGCGGCCTCGAATTGGGCGGACGCGAGCGCCTCGGCGAGCGCGTCGCCGAGGGCGCCTTGCACGCCGTCGCGCTGGCCGACGTCGTGGTCTTCATGCTCGATGGGCGGGCCGGCCTCGGACCCGGCGACCGCGAGGCGATCGCGCTGATTCGCGAGACCGGACGCCCGATGGTCGCGGCTGTCAACAAGATGGATCGCTCCGGCATGGAAGCTCTCGCCGGCGAGTATCATGCGCTGGGCGTCTCGCCGATGCTGCTCGTGTCGGCGGCCCACGGGCGTGGGGTTGAGGAATTGCTCGACGAGATCGTTGAACGCCTGCCCGCCGCGGAGGCCGCGCCTGCCGTGCCACCCGATTTGAAGCTCGCGCTCATCGGCCGTCCCAACGTCGGCAAATCCTCGCTGCTCAACCGCCTCGCCGGCTTCGAGCGCGCGATCGTCGACGACACCCCTGGCACCACGCGCGATCCGGTTGATGTGCGCCTGCGCGCGGCCGACCGCGATGTACTTCTGATCGACACCGCTGGAATTCGCCGGCCGACGAGGGTCGAGGGCGAGCTCGAGCATTTCTCGGTCGGCCGCGCGATAGAGACTATCCGGCGCGCCGAAGTGTTGGTCCTCGTGATCGATTCCACCGAAGGCATCACCGACCAGGACGCGCGTCTCGCGCGGCTGGTCGAAAGCGAAGGCCGCGCGTTGGTCCTGGTCTGCAACAAGTGGGACCTCGCGGCGAAAGAGGGGCGCCGGGTCGCGGCCTTCGTGCGCGACGCGCAGGAGCAGGTGCCATTCCTGGCGTTCGCGGAGATGCTGTTCACCTCGGCGCTGACCGGCGACGGAGTCGACAAAATAATCCCGGCGGCGATGAAAGCGGCCGATTCGTGGCGCGCGACTTTCCAGACCGCGCAGCTCAACCGCATCCTGGCCGAGGCCACGGCCGCGATGGACCCGCCGATGATCGAGCGGCGGCGGCTCAAGTTGATGTACGTCACCCAGGTCGGCCATTCGCCGCCGCGGCTCGCGTTTTTTGCCAACGTCGAACGCGACATTCCGGCGCACTACCTGCGCTTCCTTGCCACGCGCTTTCGCTCCGCGCTCGGGCTGTTGGGTACGCCGCTCCTGCTGAGTTTCCGCCGCACCGGACGGACCTGGGCCGAGGCGCGCGCGACCGGCGTGGTGCGGCCCAAAGCGTCGGTCAAAAAGCCGCCGAGCAGGCAATTAGGGAAGCCACCCGCGAAAGCGCCGAAGAAGCGAAAATGAACGAGCGCATGGCTTCGTGCGCGGGACCGGGCAGCCGCGGCATTGTGGAAAGGCGGGCGCCGCGCGGATTTCGCCGCCCGCGATGGCTTCTATATAGTGAGAAGCAAGGTCGGATTTAGTGATCCTCATTCTGGATTTCGGCAGCCAGTACACGCAGCTCATCGCTCGCCGCGTGCGCGAGGCCAAGGTCTATTGCGAGATTCATCCGTACATTCTCGCGATCGAAAAGATCCGCGCGATGCGTCCGCGCGGAATCATTCTTTCGGGCGGTCCCGCGAGCCTCTATGAGGCCGACGCGCCGGACATCGCGCCGGAGGTTTTGCGCATCGGATGCCCGGTGCTGGGAATCTGCTACGGATTGTACGTGATCGCGCAGCATCTGGGCGCGCATAGCGCAGGCGCCGGCAAGCGCGAGTATGGGCCCGCCGAATTGGTGATCGACCAGCGCGACGAATTGTTCGACGGTCTCGCCGATCGCGAATTTCCGGTATGGATGAGTCATGGCGACCGGGTCGAAACGATACCGCCGGCGCTGGAGGCGATCGCGCATAGCGGCAATTCGCCATATGCCGCCGTGCGCACCCGCGACGGCCTGCTGCGCGGCATCCAGTTCCATCCCGAAGTCGCGCATACGCCTTGCGGAGTGAGGGTGCTCAGCAACTTCGTGCACAAGGTCTGCGGCGAGGCGGGGGATTGGACGCCGGCGGCGTTCGTTGAGACCAAGCTCAGCGAGATTCGCGCGCGCGTCGGCGGCGACGGCCGCGTGCTGATGGGTTTATCGGGCGGCGTCGATTCATCGGTCGCCGCCGTGCTCATCCATCGCGCGATTGGCGACCGTCTTAAATGTGTCTTCGTCGATACCGGCCTGCTGCGCGCCGGAGAGCGCGAGCGGATGGAGACGGTCTTCGCCGGGCGGCTCGGAATCTCGCTCAGCGTGGCCGACGCTTCCGAGTTGTTTCTCAAGCGCCTCGCCGGGGTGCTCGATCCCGAGCAGAAGCGGCGCATCATCGGCCACACTTTCATTGACGTGTTCGAGAAAGAAGCGGAGAAAATCGGCGGCGCGAAATTCCTCGGCCAGGGGACGCTCTATCCCGACGTGATTGAGTCGGTTTCGTTCAAGGGGCCGTCGGCTGTCATCAAGTCGCATCACAACGTCGGCGGACTGCCGGAACGGATGCGCCTGGAGCTGGTCGAGCCGCTGCGCGAGTTGTTCAAGGATGAGGTGCGGGCGGTTGGCCGCCAATTGGGACTGGGCGCCGACGTCGTCGATCGCGAGCCGTTCCCCGGTCCGGGGCTGGCGGTGCGGATCGTGGGCGAAGTCACGGGCGAGCGCGTGGAGCTGCTCCGCCGCGCCGACCTCATCGTGATGGAAGAGATCGCCGCGGCGGGACTCGGCGCGCGCCTGTGGCAGGCCTTCGCGGTGCTGCTGCCGCTCAAGACGGTGGGTGTGATGGGCGACGGGCGCAGCTACGAAAGTGTGATCGCGATTCGCGCGGTCGAGTCCTCCGACGGGATGACCGCCGACTGGGCGCGGATCGATCCGGCCTTGCTCGCGCGGCTCTCCAATCGCATTACCAATGAGGCGCGCGGCGTCAACCGCGTGGTTTACGACATCACCTCCAAACCGCCCGCGACGATCGAATGGGAGTAGCCACGGCGTGACCGTTCGAACGCGCTACGCGCCGAGCCCGACCGGCGCGCTGCATATAGGCAACGTGCGATCGGGATTGTTCGCCTACCTGTACGCGCGGCACAACGGCGGCGAATTTATCCTGCGCATCGATGACACCGACCAGGAGCGGTCCACCGAAGAATCGCTCGCGGAGATTCTCGAGAGCCTCCGCTGGCTCGGAATGGAATGGGACCAAGGGCCGCCCGACCGCCGCTACTTTCAGTCGAGCCGCTTCGATCGTTATCGCGAGGGCGCGCTGCAGCTGCTGCGCGAAAAAAAGGCCTACCCCTGCTATTGCACGGCCGAGGAACTGGACGCCAAGCGCAAGCAGGCTGAACGCGAGCATCGCAAGCCCGGCTACGACGGCAAGTGCCGCGACCTGCCATTTCCCGCCGACCTCGAGCTGCCCGACAAACGCGCCGGTCGCAACTATACGATTCGGTTTCGCACGCCGCGCATCGGCGAGACCGTGGTCGAGGACCACATCAAGGGCCGCGCCGTATTCGACAACGCGGAACTCGATGACCTGATAATTTTCCGCTCCGACGGCGTGCCGACCTACAACTTCGCGACCGTGCTCGACGATGCCGACTTCGGTGTCACCCACGTCGTGCGCGGCGACGACCATCTGCCCAACACTCCGCGCCAGATGCAGATCTTTTTCGCGCTCGGGCTCACGCCGCCCGAGTTTGCGCATCTGCCGATGGTGATGGGTCCCGACGGACAGAAGCTCTCCAAGCGCCACGGTGCGACCTCGGTCTTTGCCTACCGCGACGCCGGCTACTTTCCCGAGGCGCTGTTGAATTACCTGGCACGGCTGGGATGGTCGCACGGCGACCAGGAGATTTTTTCCAAAAAAGATCTGGTCGAGTATTTCGGTTTCGAAGCCTGCGGCAAATCGGCGGGGATCTTCAACGCCGAAAAGCTTCTGTGGCTGAATTTCCACTACATGAAGGAGCGGCCGCTGCCGCAACTCGCGCGCGAGGTACGCCCGTTCATCGAACGCGCCGGCTATACGCGGATTCCTGGCGACGAGGCGTGGCTCGAAAAAATGATCGCGACGCTCCGCGAGCGCGCCAAGACCCTGGTCGAACTGGTCGATTTCGCGAAGTTCTACTTGAGCGATGCCATTACGATCGATCCCAAGGCCGCGGCCAAGTTTTTCAAGCCGGAGATAGCCGCCCCGTTAAGCGCGCTCGCGCAAGAGATGGAATCCGTCGACGCCGAGTTTAACGAGGCGACCGTGCAGGCGGCGTTCGAACGCGTGCTGGAGCGTTTCACGATGAAACTCGGCCAACTCGCGCAGCCGGTACGCGTGGCGCTGACCGGCGGGACGGTCAGCCCGGGGATTTACGAGGTTATCGCCGTCCTCGGCAAGGCGCGAACGGTCGCCCGATTGCGCGCTGCCCTGGAGCGTGTCGAATCCGCCGTCTGATCGGCGTTTTGCGAATATCTGCCTGTAATCGTTGCCTTTCGCATTTCAGGAAAGCGCCGCATTAGAAATTCGACGCTTTATTGACTACTCTCACGAGCACGGTAATTGCTTTAGCATCTGATCAGTTAGAGCAGTTCGTCAGGAACGAACGCAGAAGGCGGGACCATAACTATGAGCGAGAGCACCCATATCGACCCTGTCGTTGGCCGTGTGGAAGCACCCCTGAACTACCTCGAGGTGACCGGGGAAAAGCCGGTCACCTACATGTACAAGACCGAGAACGGCACACCGCAGCGGACTTATCAAAACGTAAAGCACAAAATGTCGATTCTAAATGGCCGCACGGTCAACGAACGGTTGACCCTGGACGGGCAGGGTTTCGCCCTGGTGCATCATCCGACCGCGACGGTTAATTTCTATGACGAGGCCGAAGTCCGCGGGATTTATTATCCCGAGGTTGAGCGCCTGGTGAAGCAGGCCACAGGCGCCGCGCGGGTACTGGTGTTCGATCACAACGTGCGCTGCGGCCCGATGGCGAAAGAGGGGTTAAACGGCGCGCGCGAGCCGGTCCGCTTCGCGCACAACGATTATACGCTCAAATCCGGCCCGCAGCGTGTGCGCGACCTGATGGGCGAGGCGGCCGAGGCGCTGCTGAAGAACCGTTTCGTATTCATCAATGTGTGGCGGCCGATTCGCGGCCCCGTGGAGGAGGCGCCGCTCGCGGTGTGCGACGCGCAGAGCATGCGCCTGGCCGACTTCGTGCCGACCGACCTCAAATATCGCGACCGCACCGGCGAGGTTTACTCGGTGGCTTTCAACCCGGAGCATCGCTGGTTCTATTTTCCGCGGATGCAGCGCGATGAGGCGCTGTTGCTCAAGTGCTACGACTCCTCCGTCGACGGCCGTGCGCGATGGACCGCGCACACAGCTTTCGACGATCCGACCTCGCCGCCCGAAGCCGCACCTCGCGAGAGTATCGAGGCGCGCACGATCGCGTTTTTCGCGCCCGATAAGAAAAGCTGAAACGGGGAGCGCCGCTCTCGCGGCGTTTCGATTTAAATCTAATATTCTTCAGCGCTCGCCGAGGCGTCACCCGCAGGCGGCGCAACCGCGATACCCTGCTGCTCGCAGGTGTTCGCTACATCGGAGACGGTGGCGCGCCGCACGTCGCGAGTCCATCGTAGATCGTCGAAGTCAGTGCCGCGATGCATCGTGCAGCGATCGTCCCACATCACCAGGTCGTGCACGCGCCATCGATGGTGGTATACGAACTGGCGTTGAGTGGCGTGGGCGATTAGCTGGTCGATGAGAGCGCGGCCCTCGTCTTCCCGCATGCCGAGGATACGGCCGGCGTGCGAAGCGAGGTAGAGTGACTTCCGTCCGTTTTCAGGAATTGTTCGCGACATCACCTGCGGGACTGGCGGCAGGCTCTTGCGCTCGGCCTCGGTGAAGGCGCTGAAGCCGATGCGCGCGCGCGAAAAAGCCAGTGCGTGCTCGGCGACCAGGCCGTCGAGCCGACGCCGCAGCCCCTCGTCCAGGGCGTCGTAGGCGGCGCGCAGGTCGGCGAATTCGGTGTGGCCGCCGATCGGCGCAACGGTGCGCGCATACAGCAGCGAGGCGCGCGCCGGCAGATACTTGAACGAGCTGTCCGTATGCCACAACCGATTGGCAAGCTGCAGCATCCGCGTCCGGCTTTTTTCGCCCCAGATTTCGCTCCGCGAATTAAGGTTGGAAACGTCGGCGAGTTTGTCGGGCACCCGCAGTTTCGCGCCCAGGTTCAGGGCCGCGATGGTGGTTTCGAGCGGACCTAAGTGCCGCGCGAAATCGATGTGCTGCTCATCGGTGAGTTCCTGCCCCGGAAAGACCAGCACGGCGTAGTCCCAGAAGGCCTGCTTGATCGACGCGACATCTGCCGGGTCGAGCGGGCGCGACAAATCGACGTCGCCTATTTCGGCGGCGAAACCTTCGGTCACCGGACATACCGTGATCGCCATCGGGAGCTCCTCCGCGATTGTGCCGCTATTGCGCGCAGACCCTAGGGCGAGGGTGCGGAAGAGGGCTCGCCCGGAGCTTCAGGCGCGGGTTCGGAAAGAGATTCGGAAGAAGGTTCAGATGACGGCGGCGCCGGCGACGGTGCGGACGCCGCCTCCGGGGAAGACGCCGGAGCGCCCGCGCGCATGCTTTCGAAAAAGCTCGAATTCGCGCTGACGAACTGGCCCAGCGCGATCACGATCTGGTCCGACATTTCGGGCGCCTTGTCCTTGCCGACCCGAAACACCGAAGAGTCCTCGAACACCTCGCCCGGCAACTTGTCCGAATAAATGGTGAAGGAAACCGATACCGCCGACATGCGCCCGGCCAGTTTATTGTCGATACCCTTCCACATGTCCACGCAGGCAAAATGCACGCCCATCCCGTAGCCGCTGGTGTTCTCGGCCAGTTGATAGCCGACCGACTTTTGGATTTTTTCCTTGAACGTCGCGCAGAATTTCTCTCCCACGGGATCGGCGCAGCGGCACGCTACGTTGATGTTGATCTTTCCCGTCGCGTCCTGCGCAGCGCTGTCGGTGGGCCGAACCGCCGTCGAGGACACTGCGATGAGCAGCGACATCATAGTTGCCGCGATTATGAATCGAGGAACTCTCAAGACGGGTGCAGGCTAACCAACAGCATCGGCGCGGGCAAGAGGCGGGGGCCCGATGCACGAACCGAGGCAACGCGGATCGAACCCACTCAAATCGCGCCTCGCGCGCGCAGCCCGGCGATCGCCGCCGCGTCATATCCGAGAGCGCTCAGCACCGCATCGGTGTGCTCGCCTTTCTCGGGCGTCGGCGTGCGCAATTCCCAGGGTGTGCGGCTCAGATTCACCGCCTGACCGAGCAGCACCTGGCGTCCGTGTGCGGGACTCTCGATGGCGCGCGCCATGCCGACGTGGCGCACCTGCGGATCGGCGAATACCTGGTCGATGCGATAGATCGGGCCGCAGGGGACACCGGCCTGGTTGAGAATCTCGATCCACTCGGCCGAGGTTCTGGTGCGAGTGATCGCCTCGAGCGCCGCGTTGAGCTGGTCGCGATTCCGCAACCGGGCTTTTCCGCTCGAGTAAGCCGGATCGGCGGCCAGTTGTTCGGCGCCAAGTGCTTTGCACAGGCGGGTGAACAGCTCATGGCCCGAGGCGGCGATATTGATATGTCCGTCGGCGGTCGCAAATACGCCGGTCGGAATCGAGGTCGGATGATTGTTGCCGGCCTGCTCCGGCACCTCCGCGGCGAGCAGCCATCGGGCCGCCTGAAAATCCAGCATCGCCACCTGTGCCGCAAGCAACGAAGTCTGCACCCATTGTCCCTCGCCCGATTCCTCCCGTTCCAGCAGCGCGAGCAGGATACCCATCGCGCAGAAAACCCCGGCGGTGAGATCGGCGATCGCGATGCCGACGCGGACCGGCCCCTGACCTGGCAATCCGGTTATCGACATCAACCCGCCCATCCCCTGCGCAATCTGGTCGAGGCCCGGACGATCGGCATAGGGTCCGTCCTGGCCGAAGCCCGAGATGCTCGCGTATACCAGCCGCGGATTTATCGCGCGCAGGCGATCGTAGTCGATACCGAGCCGGCGCTTCACGTCAGGGCGATAGTTTTCGACCAGCACGTCGGCGCTTTCGACCAGGCGTTTGAGGATTCCGAGTGCCTCGGGGTGCTTGAGGTTCAGTGTGAGGCTCCGCTTGTTGCGATGGAGGTTCTGAAAATCGGGACTGGTGCGCGAACCAACCTCTGTGGCGTCGTTGTCGGGAGTTTCGATTTTCAAGACGTCGGCACCCCAATCGGCGAGCTGGCGCACGGCCGTCGGTCCTGAGCGCGCACGAGTGAGGTCGATGACTTTGAAGCGGGAAAGCGGAAGCTTGTTCATAGCAGCCGCATCATAATTCGACCGGCGCCTCGATCGCCAATGGGCCTGCGCCCAGCCTCAGGCAAATTGCGGAAATTATTTTGTAGCGCGCGACAGGCGGGAGTCGCCGGAGTCCGCGACTCGCCGGGGCTGATGTTGGGCTTGCGGACTAGCTCTTGCCCTTGGGTAAATCAGGAGCGCCCGCTTCCATTTCCGATCGCCATTTGTCGATGGTCTCGATGTTGAAGCGCCAGTCGCTACCGATCCGGAAGGCCGGAATTTTACGCCGCTTGATCAACCGGTAAATGGTGGAAGGATGCACGTGCAAATATTCTGAAACCTCCTCCACGGTCATTACCTTGCTCTGTCGTCCGAAAAGCGGCCGGTCACTGTCTCGAGTCATATCGCTCTCCCGAACCTGCAAACAGCCGCGGCTCCCACAGACTTCTCCGAGGATGCCGGGAAGGAATGTTCGCCGGTTCCTCATAAACAGCGCGCCGGATGGGGCGCCTGTTTGAAAAATCCTACACGCGGCTGACAGCCTAAGTGCGCTCCGCACAAGCTGCCATTGCCTGTCTAGCATCATCGATGAGGGTCGCATAGATCGTGCGTCAAACTAATTCTTTGCCTCAGAATCGTATGCCCGCATTAAGCTAAAAAGGCTCAGGCCTGCGAAAATTCGAAGAAAAAATTTGTGGACAAAAGATCATTTCCGTTGAATCCGGGCCACAACTCGATGCGCTTCTTGTGGCGCCGCTACGACAGCGGCGAGCAATCCTGCAGCGCTCGCGCAAACTCGAGTTGCAAAGCGTCATTTCCTGGCCCGCACAGCAATGCCTATTTATGACCAGCATTGACTAATAAAACGTATGTCACGAATGGCGACTGATGTTATGTAGCTAGTTGCGCACGCTCATTGGTCATCGATGCTTCATATCGCTCATCTAGGCACAAATGCTGCATCGTCTGCATCGCGCTAAGCCGTCGAATTATTCGGCGCAAGTCGCCGCGCGGCAGCATAGATCGATTGAGGGGATACCATGGCGGACCTGTCCGGAATCGGTGCGAACATGCTGGAGTTCCTGAAAGCGCGTTCCAGGCGCAACACCGGCCTGCGCAGCGCCGAGGCGGCGGATTCCGGCAGCCTGCAGCTGGCCCCGCGCAATCAGATCGATCTTCTGCAATTCGTACTCGATAGCATGGCTGAGGGGGTGATCGTCTGCGATCGCGATATGCGCCTGGTGCTCTTTAACCGCGGCGCGAGCGCGATCTTTGGCGCCGACTTGTGCGGCTACGATCTCCGGTCCGCAGCCGAGACATACCCGCTACTGGCCTCGCATGACGGGACGCCAATCGCGATGGAGGATCGGCCGCTACTCCGCGCAATGAAGGGCGAAGCGGTCGACAACGCCCAGTTCATATTGCGCGGACCGACTATGGCGACCGAGCGATGGGTCGAAATCTTCGCGCGCCCGGTCATGACCGACGACGGCACGATCCTCGGCGGAATGATCGTCCTGCGCGACATCAGCGAAAGCAAAATAGCCGAAGAGCACACCGAACGCGCGCGCGATCTTGCATTGGAGGCCGAGCGCGTCCGCTCTGAATTCCTCAGCAACATGAGCCATGAAATCCGCACTCCGCTCAACGGAATCATCGGCATGACCCAGTTGCTGCTCGGTACCGCGCTCAGCCCCGAGCAGCGCGAATACGCCGAGACCGTGCAATTGAGCACCGACCTGCTTTTCGGGATGGTCAACGATCTGCTGGATTTCTCCAAGCTCGCGGCCGGAAAGGTGGTGTTGCAGCAGACCGATTTCGACCTCGAGCAGGTCGTCGAAACCGCGGTGGGTCTGTTTGGCGAGCGCGCGCAACGAAGCGGCGTGGAGTTGATTCTGGACGCGGACGACGGCGTGCCGCGCCTGTTGCGTGGCGATCCCGCGCGGCTCCAGCAGGTGTTAGTGAACCTTATCAGCAACGCGGTCAAGTTCACCGAGCGTGGCGAGGTGGTGGTGCGCTTGATCAAGGAAGCCGAGACGGCGGCCACCGCGTCGGTGCGCTGCGAGGTATGCGACACCGGAATCGGGATCGCGCCCGAGGCGCAGAAGCTTCTGTTCCAGCCCTTCTCGCAGGTTGACGGCTCGACCACGCGCAAATACGGCGGTTCGGGCCTGGGACTCGCCATCTCGGCCCAGCTGGTCGAGCGCATGGGAGGGCGGATCGAGGTCGAGAGCGCGCCCGGATGCGGGTCCGTGTTTCGCTTCACGATGAAACTGCACAAGCAGCGCCCTTATGCCGGCGCCGCATCGAATTCATGCGTGGGATTGGAGCGGCTGAGGTTGCTGGTGATCGAGGACAACGCGACGCTGGCCGCGAGCCTTCTTAAGCGGCTGGCCGGATGGGGCGTGCGCGCCGACGTGGCCGCCGACGGGACCGGCGCGCTGGAGCACCTGCGCACCCACGCCGCGGCGGGAACGCCGTACCAAGCGGCGATCGTCGATCTGCACTCGCCGATGGCGGGTAGCGTCCAGCTGATGCGCGCGGTCAAGGCGGACCCGGCCATCGGCGGCCTGTGGGTGATTGCCACCAGCTCGCCGGCCCCCGAAGCCTCCAATGGCGCCCGCCATTTCGCTTACGCCGACCGCTGGCTCGCCCGACCGATCCGGCCCTCGCAACTGCTGCTCAGCCTCAAGGAACTGCTGGCCCAGCGGCATCGCGAGCAGCAGACACATCAAGGCGGCGACGGGGCGGCGACGCTCGAAGGGCCGCAGACGCGTCATCGGCCCACGCACCCGATGCGCGTGCTGGTGGTCGAGGACAACGCGATCAACCAGAAGCTCGCACTCAACCAGCTCCGCAAGCTCGGCTACGCGGCGGACGCGATCGACAACGGACCCGCAGCGCTCGACCTGATGGCGCGCAGCCCCTACGCGGCGGTTTTGATGGACTGCCAGATGCCGAGGATGGATGGCTACGCGACTACCGCCGAGATTCGCCGCCGCGAAGCAGGGCGCCAGCACACCATCGTCATCGCGATGACCGCCTTTGCTCACGACGGGGCGCGTGAGCGATGCTTCGCGGCCGGGATGGATGACTATATCTCCAAACCCGTGCGGTTGGAGGCGCTGGAAGCGGCGCTGACGCGCTGGGTTCCGTTGAAAGCGATGTCTAACGGCCAAAACGGAATCGCCAGGGCAATGTCGCCCTCGAGTTGCGAGAGTATCGATCCCGAAGTGATGATCGAACTGCTGGACTTGTCACGTTCGTGCGAGAGCGGCGATTTTCTGGGCGAGCTCATCGATATGTTCTATGCCGAGCTGGACGCCCGCGTGGCTTCGATTCGCGAGGCCTGGTCGCGCGGCGACCCGGGCGAACTGGATGAGCGCGCCCACGAGTTCAAGGGCTCGTGCCTTAGCCTGGGTCTGACGCGAATGGCCTCGCTGTGCGGGCAAATCGAAACGCTGGGGCGCGAAGGGACGGTCGCCGCAGTGCCGGCGCTGCTCGGCCAGATCGAACACGAGGCCCGCGCCGTCCGCCCGCTGCTCGACCTCGAACACGCGCGCGCATTACGCAACGGCGGCGCCGCGCGCCCGACGCATCCGCAGTGAATCGCCTGTCTGCCCAGACTGCGCGAGATCTTTGGAACAAAGAGATCTATCGGAGAAAAGTGCCGGCCTCGACGTCGTAGCCCAGCCGCAGCGCGCAATCGCGCAGAATTTCCGGCTCCCAGGCCGGCCGCCGGGGATTTCGCACATGCGGCAGGCTGGTCGAAATTCGTCCCACCAGATGCAGAAACGTCGCGGCCGAATGCTTGTAAGCCGGTACTGGCGCGCGAAAGGCCACGTTGCCGAGGTACTGTAGCGCGTCGGCCAGCGCATAGTAGGCCGGGTCGCCGGTTTCCCACAGCCGGTCACGCTCGGCGAATCTTTCCGGAGCAAAGGTCGCCAGGCCGAGCAGGTAGTCCGAGCCATACTCGATCATATTGATGCCGAGATCGTTGCCGGTGTAGATGCGCAAGTCGGGCCGTATCGCGTCGCGCAGCGCGAGCCGCTCCAGTTCGGTCAGCCGATCGAGGGAAGAGTGCTTGAGGCCCCTAAGTTCCGGAATCTCCATCAGGCCGCGCAGCGCCGGCTCGCTGAAAATCTCACCATTGGGCGCGAACATCCGCCCCAGTTCGAAACCCAGCACGCTTGGGTAGCCGCGGCACGCCGCACGATAGGCCGCGACCTTCTCGCGGTCCGATTTGCCGTGCAGCCGAGCGGTCTGGAACAGGATCGGGATGCCGCCGAATTTCACGATCAGGTCCATCTGGCGGCGGTACAGGGCCACCACCTCGCCGTCGCGGCCTTCGATATAGGCGCCGGCGACGAACGGCACGCCGCCGCCCAACGCCTCGCGGGTCCAGCGCAACACCTGGTGCTGTTCGGCGTCGCTCAAGTAGTTCACGTAGCCGGTGTCCATGTTGACCGCGTTGGTCAGGCCGGCGCGATGGGTCGCGGCCAGGTGATGCTGAAATTCCTCGACCGCGATCGCGCCGTGCGTGTGGTAGGGCAGCAGCGCGGCCGCGATGCCCTGCGCCTTGCGGTGCAGCCTCCGCCGTTCGAGCAGGTTCTCGTGTTTCATGGTCTGGATTCCGCCGTCTCGGGGTTGCTCATCGCGGTTTGATCATTGCGCCGCGGCCCGCCGCACCTTGGCCGCCTTGAGGCGCAGCGCCAGGTCGGATTTCTTGTAGTGAGGGTCGAGCGGATAGCATCCGGAGGCCAGGCCGTTGCGCGGCGCGGTGGTGCAATCGCTGAAGGTCCGGCAAACCCGCTTGTGCTGCAGCGTCTTCCCTTCGATAGCGTCCCACAGTATTTCGGGATAGGTCAGAGCCATCCGCCCCAGGCCTATCGAATCGGCCCATCCCGCGCGCACGGCGGCTTGCGCCACGTGCGGCAGGAAGTCCTGCAAGTAGCTATACCCGGTGCCCACGATGATAAGTTCGGGAAACCGTTGCTTGAGCACGCGCGCCGCGTTCATCTGCCGCGCCACTTCAAGCAACGGATCGGCGGGCGGCCGGTAGCCGTCCGACGGCGGATAGGCCGCCGGGCGCTGAATGTGCGGAGTGTAGTACGGGCTTCCGGCGGTCAGATTGACCAGCCAGATATTCATTTGTTCCAGCAGGGCGAGAAAGCGCGCCGGTTCGGTCAAGTCGATCTCCGTCGGGTCGGCCGGGTTCACGCCGAAGCCCCATCGATAGGGAATCAGCCGCTCCGCCGGCTCCGGCTCCCCGATTCCCGCCCCCATCGATGACGAGCCGGGCGCAGGCCGAAACGGCACCAGGTCGAAGGCCGAAAGCCGCACGCCGATTCCAAGCCCGGGGGCTAGTGCGCGGATGCCCTCGACGATTTCGCGCAGGAAGCGCGTGCGGTTCTCGAAGCTGCCGCCGTAGCGTCCTTCGCGCGTGTGCGCGCTCAGAAATTCATGCCCGAGATAGCCGTGGCAGTGTTTGACGTCCACGAAGTCGAAGCCCAGGCGCGAGGCCGTTTGCGCCGCACTATGAAAGTCCTCGACGATCGCGCCAACCTCGCCGTCGGTCAGCAGGGGAAACCCGGCGGTGAGTCGCAGCCGTCGGTCCAGAATCGGATGGCGGTAGAGGATTCGCGGCGCAGCCTGGTGGTCCGTGTCGGGACGGCTATAGCGTCCCGAATGCGTGAGCTGCAGCCCGATCAGGAGGCCGTCGTCGGAGCCGGCGACATGGCGATGCTCCTCGATCAGAACCTCGCGCAGATGAGCCAGTCCGCGTTCGGTATCCGGGCCGACCAGGAGTTGATGAGGATTGGCGCGCCCGTCGTGACGCACGGCCACAGCCTCCCCGCCCCAGATCAATTTCGCGCCGCTCTGTCCGAACCGGCGCCATCGGCGAACCGTATTCTCGCTCGGATTACCGTCAGCCGTGCCGTCCCATCCTTCCATCGGATGGATAGCGATGCGGTTGCCGAGAGAAATTCCGTGGCGCACCAGTGGTTGCGCCAGCGGCGAATCGGCTCCGCGCGCCAGTTCGCGATCGCAGGGGAGAGCAATCTTGAGCGAGTCCAGATGTTCCTTGAACTGCGCCACGTCGCGCAGGCTTCCAAGGCGCGAAAACTCACTGGCGTTCATCCACTCTCCTCGTGCGAGCAGGAGCCCCGTTCGGACGGCCCTGCCTTGAATTGTCACATCGAGGTGAGGACTCGCAATCGGCGTGAAGCGAAAGTGACGGGCGCGAGAGGCCGCGAGGCCTCCCGCGCCCAACGGATTAAAGGCGGCGGCGAACAATTGCATCCCGCCCGGCCAATTGTGCGCGGCCAGCGAATTCTGAGCCGCCGTGATGTAGCTCTGCGCGCCCGAGTCGTACCAGCCGCCAGAGTAGTGGAAGCCGATGCAGCCCCAGAGCACGCGCGAAATGCTGCCGCCGCCCGCCAAGGCCGCTATGTCGGCCGCATAGGTGTTGGGCTGTTGACCGGCGCTGGCAAAGTAGACCGCCCAATCGCCGTTCATGCATGACCTCTGATCCGCGTAGCGATAGTCCGCGCCGAACGGGGTGCTCTGCATTATCATCGGCCAGGTCGTGGTCTCGTAATAGACCTTGGTCTGCCACAGACTCCATGAAGTCCAGCAGCAACTCGGACACGACACGGTAGAGCCGTCTGGTTCGCTAATCGTGGTGTTCCACAGGGCCGAGAAGGAGCCGTTGATGCAGGTCGATTGAGAGGTCCGCTTGTCGCCCGGCTCGCCCTGGTCCCATCCGGACTCGATCTCGCCTTGCGCCCGCACCACGTCCTCGTCGATTCCCCATTTACAAGCCGCCCATCGAACAATCTGGTCGGTCGTCCCTGCGTAGTTGCCGGTGACGTTGGCGTAGTCCGAAGCGGGAATTCCACCACCGCTGGAAGGCGTGGGATTGGAGTAGAATGACGCCGGAACGCCGCCGGGCGGCGGCACGTTGAAGAGCGCGTTGCCCGGCGCATGCTCCGCGATGGGAATCGCGTTTACCCAGGATGTACACTGCGACTCGCTCGGCAGCGTCGCCCGATAGCCGAGGGTCGAGAAATGCGTCGGTACTGTGCCCGGCGTCGGCGTCGAAGAGGGGACCGGCGTGGGCGTCGCCGACTTGACCGGCGTGGGCGTCGCCGAGGCGCCAGCCGTGGGGACCGACGACGGAACCGCGGTGGGCGTCGACGATGGAGCCGGCGTCGGCGTTGCGCCTGCTGTATTGGACACCCCAACCGAGACGAATGCGGTGCCGATCGGCGTGGTGCCGCCCTGCTGGAAAACCCGGACCGTCAGGGTATGCGCACCGTTTGCAACCGTAGTCGAATTCCAGCTGAAGTTTCCGCTACCGGAGAGCACGGCGGTTCCGTCGACCATCAGCTGATCCCAGTAAACGTCGGGCCCCAGGTTGACACTCACGGATACCGCGGTGCCGCCAATGCTTTGGCTGTTGCCGGGTGAGTTAATGGTGATTTCGTTTCCGATATTTGTTGGCGTCGGAGTGGCGGCCGGCGTCGTGCTGGGACTCGGCTTTGGCGTCGGGGTCGGCGTCGGCGTCGCAGGTTTCGGCGTGGGAGTTGGTGTTGGCGTCTGAGGCGTCGGCGTCTGAGGCGTCGGCGTTGAAGGTTTCGGTGTTGGCGTCGGCGTGGCACGGCGCCAATGCGATTTTAAAAGCGGCCGGCCGAGCATCGCGGATCGGGCCTCAGGCGCACCAGCCGACAGAAGCACCAACGAGAGCGCGACGGCACCGAAAAGACGGGCCAGCAAACCAGAAATTCCATTCATCAGTCTTCCCCCCTATTGGAAAAACCTTCCGGCGGCGGACGCACCCGTCCGCCGCAGCGCAGCGCTCGTTTTTTCGAGCGCGACCGCCGCCGACCGCCGGAAGTCGCCGGTCATTTACAGGGGATGGTTACGTGTCCGAAGAAGATCGGATCGCCACAGGTAGAGCGTCCTGGCCTCCTGCCCTACGCCGGCAGGTGAGGAAGATTCCCCCCCAAGAATCCTCCCAAGCCACAACGCTGCGAGATAATGTATGATGCGTCGAACTGGTTGTCAACGAAACTATAGTCAGTTTGATTAGCCTAATAGTCAATTTGAGTGTTCTATTGCGTTTATATGGCTATAATCGCGTATAACGCGCAACCTTCGGCGCTCGTCTTCACCGCCGCAAACCGTCGCTTGCCAGCCGTTGCGTCGGACACGTAGAGAGGTATGGATGCCGGGAACATCGGCCAACAAAAATTCAGCCGGGAAGAACTCGGGCAAGAAGAATTCCGAGCGCTCGAAGACCGCCGAGGATAATTCCGACAAGCGGAATTCTGCGGACCGACTGGAAGCGCTGCGCCACGCTATCCGGCGGCGCTACGGCGCGGCGGCGCAGCTCGAGAACGTCGTCGTTCCGACCTTGGGCGGAATCAATCGCACGCTGGTCTTCGACCTGATCGAGGGCCCCGCGCGTCGCCGCCTCGTTTCGCGCCAGGAGAGCCAGGGCGCGGCCGACAGTCCATTTTTGCCCTCCAGTATGCAGTTCCGCGTGATGCGGATCGCGCACGCACACGGAGTGCCGGTGCCCGAGCCAGTCTTCGAATACGAGGCGGCGGACGCGATGGGCAGCGGCTACGTGAGCGCGTTCGTCGAGGGTGAGACGATGCCGCGGAAAATTCTGCGCGACGCGGAATTCGCCGTGGCGCGCGAGCGCCTGACGGGGCAAGCCGGGCAGACGCTCGCGCTGCTGCATTCGATCGATCCTGGAGAGCTGGGATTTCTCGAGCAGGTTGCGGATAGCCGCGACCCTTTGCGCGCGCAGCGCGATCGGCTCGATTCGTACGCCGAAGCTCATCCGGCGATCGAACTCGGTCTGCGCTGGCTCGAACGCAATCGCGTGCGCGCGCCGCGCCGGACTTTTCTGCACGGCGACTTCAGGACCGGCAACCTGATGGTGGGGCGCGATGGATTGCGCGCCGTGCTGGACTGGGAATGCTGCCATATCGGCAGCCCGGCTGAGGACTTGGGCTGGCTGTGCACGCGATCGTGGCGCTTCGGCGATAACCAGCGTCCGGTCGGCGGCTTTGGCGCGCGCGAGGACCTTATCGACGCCTATGTCGCCGCGGGCGGCGGCCGGATCGACCCGGCGGAAATTCGCTACTGGGAAATTTTTGGCCTCGTGCGTTGGGCGATTTACAACGTATGGCAGGCGCATGGGCATGTCTTCGGCAAACGGCGATCGGTGACTTTCGCCGCGTGCGGGCGCAATACGAGCCTGGTCGAATACGACCTGCTGATGACGCTGCGCGGCCTTTATGATTGAAGGGCGAAATCCAGCGACCGCATACGGAGGAGCTTAAGTGAGCCAGGACCGTCCGGCCGCGATCGAGGTGTTGCGCACCGTCCGGGAGTTCGTTGATTCGATGCGGACCAAGCTTGGAGGCGAGGACCAGTATCACGCGATCGTTGCCGCCTACCTGCTAGGCATCGTCGAGCGGGAGCTGAGCCTGGCGCCCGGCTTCGACCGGCAGGAGTATCTCGAGCTTGCGCGCTTCATCGCTGCGCCCCTGAATTCAACCGAGGCGCTCTCCGAACTGCATCAAACGCTATGCGAAGGGATTCGTGCCGGCCGCTACGACGACCGATTCGATGAACTGATCGCTCTGGTGCTCGAGCAGACCGCGAACAAGGTGCGCGTGGTGCGCCCCGATCATCTTGCCGCGGGCGATCGCGGAACGGCCGGTAAATGAACGGCGGGGGAGCGGGCGATGGCCGATAGTCATCGGATTTTCGGATTCACCGACGAGCAACTGGCCACGCTCGAACTGAGCTGGCGTCCCGGCCTGTTCGACGGCCAGGTGGTGATGGTCTCCGGCGCCGGCAGCGGCTTGGGCAAGGCGATCGCCTACCAGTTCGGCCGCCTCGGGGCGAAGCTGGTGATTTGCGGACGCAAAGCCGAGCCCCTGGAATGCGCCGCGGACGCGATGCGCGCGTTGGGGATCGAATGCCTGGCCTATCCGATGACCATTCGCGATCCCGACCAGGTCGCGGCGCTTTTTGCAGCCGCCTGGAGCCGTTACGGGCGGCTCGACGTGCTGGTGAACAATGCCGGCGGCCAGTTTCCGCAGGCGGCGATCGATTTCAGCGTCAAGGGTTGGAACGCGGTGATCGATACCAATCTCAACGGCACCTGGTACATGATGCAGGCGGCGGCGCGGCGCTGGCGCGAGGCCGGGAGCTCCGGCTGTATCGTCAATATCGTGGCAGTGGTCGAGCGCGGGCTGCCTGGAGTCGCGCATACGGCGGCGGCGCGCGCCGGCGTGATCTACCTGAGCAAGACACTCGCGGTCGAGTGGGCGCCGCTCAACATTCGGATCAATAACGTGGCGCCCGGAGTCACGGCCACCGAGGGCATGAACGTGTACCCGGAGGAGGCGAGGGCCGAATTCGGGCGCGCCAACCCGATGATGAGATTAGGCGACGCGCAGGACGTGGCCGACGCCTGCTGCTACCTCGCGGGACCGAGCGGCAAGTTCATCACCGGCGAGGTTCTCGCGATCGATGGCGGCTTCCAGCTGTGGGGTGAGCAATGGACCGCTGGCCGCCCTGACTACTACAAGGTCAAAGGATAATCGGCACCCTGGCGGGGCGGCCATTGGCGCTTTGCCCGGCGCGGTGCTATACGGCGATTCGGGGACAGTCAGCGAAAGACCTTGCACCAACACCTTGCGCAGAGGATCGGGCGACGATCGCGCGCGAGCGGCCCAGGAGGTATAGACCATGGCGGGAAGCGGACAGGTATCCGAACACAAGCAGCCCTCGAAAGCCAAGGGCCAGCATCCGATGACCCAGATCGCGACGCGGTCATTGTTCGAGAATCAGGAGGTGCGGGTATGGGAGATGGACGTGGGGCCGGGTGAGACCTTCGGCCTGCATCACCATACCAATGATTACGTGCTTTACATCACCAGCGGCGCCCACCTGAAGGTGGACGACAAGGACGCCGGCACCTACGACTTCATCGGCCACGAGCGCTCGGTGTTCTATATCAAGGCGGGCGGAACCGAGAGTTTTCGCAATGTCAGTGCGACCCCGTTTCGCGAGGCGCTGATCGAAATCAAGCGCCCGCCGCGGCCCAAGCAGGACCGCGCGGGCTTCACCTCAAGCGACGCGCTGGTGGGCGCCCCCGATCGCGCGGGCAGTATCTGCGTGATGGAGAACGACCGCATGCGGGTTGTCGAGACCACACTGCCGCCGGGCAAGAGCCTTGGCCAGCAGCGCTGCGATCGCGACGCTGCGGTGTTCGTGGTTCAGCCGGGCAAGGTGAAGGTGGTCGAGCGCGCAACGGCCGGTCCGGAGCGGGTTAAGGAGGAGACGCGCAATGCCAAAGACGTAAGCTGGCAGCCGCGAGGCGTCGAGCGTGACCTGGTGAACATGGGCAAGAGTGTGTATCGGGAGATCAGCGTCGAAGTTAAGTGAGCAGGGGATCCGTGAATTTCAGTGACTAGTCGGTCAGCCGCCGCCTGCTAATCATCGCGCAGGCGGCCGCGCCGGGATACTAAAGCGGCCGCAGCCCCGCAGGGGTCCGCGGCCGTTGCCTGTTGTGCCGAAGCGCCGGCGGCGCCAGAGATGGCGCCGCTCAACGCTCCCAGGCCGCGTGCTGGAGCACTACGCGATACCCGTCCGGATCTTCAAACGTCAGTCCGTCCCGATCCCAATAGGGATTGAACGACGCGACCGGCTCATAGCCCGACTGCTTCATCCGGGCGACCGCGTCATTCCATTCGCGTTCATCGGGCAGATAAAAAACCAAAAGATTGTCGGCGGTCGGCGCTCTGCCCGCGCGATGCCCATGGGCGCGGGTGAATTCCAGATGATACGGCGCATCCGGCGTCCCCAGCATCACGCCGTCGAAGCCCGCGTGATTCTCGAAGCGATATAGCTCGGCAAGGCCGAGACCTTGTGTGTAAAAGCGCTCGACGGCGTCTAAATTGTCGGTCGGACGCGCGACTCGCATTTTGGCCGTCCCGGTCATCGCGGCACCTCGCCCGCAAATCTCATCAACTTCTCATAACCGTGCGCGGCCGGCACCCCGCGCCGACGATCGTCGAGGGCTCATGAATTGGCGCACTTTCTTAGCATTCGACTCTTTACCACCCAAAGCATGTTCCCTTATAAGCCGCGCCCGGCCAGCCAGCATAAGTGCTAAGCTTCTCGGCCTGGCAATCCTCAAAACGACCGCGTAGTGCCGCAGGTCTCGGGAAACGGAGAATATTCGCCCTTGCCGACAGCGCGAGAAATAGCAGCAAGCATGAGACCAAACGCATACCTCGGCGCCGCCTTGTGCTTCGCCATGTTCTTTATACTGATGTACCTAACGCCTCTCGGCTCGCATTTGAACACGCGCAAAAATGACTTCAGCGCCGTCTATATATGGTCAGCGGCCGCTCGCAAGGGTTTGAACCCTTATACCGATGACCTTACCAGACTGGCAAGGCAGTTCAGTCTCGACGACAATGGCAATCATCAGGCTAACTATCCGCCGCCACTGGTCGTCGCGTTTGAGCCCATCACCCTATTGCCGCCGACTACTGCGTATTGGGTTTGGTTCTGTGTGAGCCTGTCTGCGCTGGTGACAGCGCTCGTGTTGCTGCTCGGCCGGGAAGCGTTTCCGTTCGCGCTCCTGGCGATGCTCTACGAGCCTTTGACCGACAATTTTCTTTGGGCGCAAAGCTACACCGTGGTCTTGCTGCTGTTCGCCATTTCGATCCGTGCGATCGCAAGCGGGCGCGACACGATAGCGGGAGTGAGTTTGGCCCTTGCGGGCGCGCTCAAAATATTCCCTTTTATCGTGTTGCTGTATTTCGTGAGAACTAGGCGTTGGCGGGTGATATTTTCTGCGACGATGGGAGTCTTGACGATTTCAGGGTTCACCATAGGTGTGCTGGGCTGGAACCGCACTCTCTCATTTCTGGGGTCGACTTCACCGGAAGTCTGGACGCCCTGGTTGTTCGCACATTCGAACGTTTCGATCGCAGCGACGATTTCTCAATTGGTAACAGATTCGTCGGCCGATCATCTATCGTTGTTGCGACTGATTTGCGTGGCTTCGGTGCTGGCTATTGGCGCGGCTGTATTTTGGGCGACCCCGGTCAACGATCCAGATCTGAGAACGTTTGGACTTTGGATCATAGCTGCAACGTGGATGTTTCCCGTTTGCTTCCCGGCTCACATGGTGCTGTTCCTGGCGTTTCTTGGGGTTCTGTTCTGCCGCAGAAGTTGGGCTTCGCGCCAGACGAAATGGGTTGCGATCCTTAGCTACACATTGGGAGTGACGCTACTCCCGATCCATTGGACACTGTTGCTTGCGGGCCCTATCGCCTGGCTGTCAGCGGCGGAAAGGACCTGCCTTGTCATGTTAGTGCTCAGCGCGCTCTATGCCGCTTGGCTGTTTTCTTGGTCAGACGGGATCGAACGGTTGGCCAGTTCCGCATTGAGCAACTCCCATAGCGGGATGCGCGCGCCGGAGTAGATCGGGGCGGCGCATCCGGTGCCACTGGCGGCGCGGCGGGTCGCCCGCTGTCGATAATCTTTTCGGCTTCGCGCGCGCGGGCGACGCGCGGGAAACGTGCAACGGCCGCAGCCCCGTGAGGGGGCTGCGGCCGTTGCTTCACAGTCTATGTAGCCCGACTCTTACTGATTCGGAATCAGCTCGACCCGGCGGTTCTGGGCACGTCCTTCGGCCGTCTTGTTAGTGGCGACGAAGTCCGTCTTTCCAAAGCCATGCGGGCTCATGCGACTTTCCGCGACTCCATGGTCGGCCAGGTACTTCACCACCGCGTCGGAGCGGCGCTCCGAGAGCTTCAGATTGTACCGAACCGAACCGATCGCGTCGCAGTAGCCATTGACGTTAACCGATACGTCGGGGTGCTGCTTTAAAATCCCCGCCGCTTCGTCGAGCACGGCCGCATCCTGCGGACGGATGTTCGACTTGTTAAAGTCAAAGTGCACGCCACGCAGAATCAGCTTCTCCGGCGGCGGAGGAGGCGGTGGCGGCGGTGGAGGAGGCGGTGGCGGCGGCGGCGGTGCCGGAGGCGGCGGCGGCGCGGGCGGGCACAGGTAGTGCCCGATCATTCCACCAATCAGGCCGCCACCCGCGAGCCCCGCGGGAATCCCCCAGGAGAAGTAAGTCCCTTCGTTTGAGCCATGATTCTTGGTAGTCAGAATCACCGCGGTGGCTATCCCCGCGCCGGCCAATGCGCCGATACCGGCCCCCATCACCTCGCAATTTCTTTGATCTTGATCGGCCGAGCAGCCCGCAACCATGCACAAGGCTGCCGCTCCCATCAGGTACAAACCTAATTTTCTAATCACCATCATCCTTCCTTCCCAGCCTTTGGACGAGCAGCGCGCTCCAGCGATGCCTCCCCAAGCTAGCTAGAGTTACCTGGGAAACCCCTCAAAACTATCTGCAAGGTTGTCTCATATGTCCTGACCCGCGACAAGCCCTATTCGACGCATTTTTCGAGCTTCCGGCCCTTCCTGTGGCATCTGCTTGGGCCATCTGGATAGCCGCGCGCCGTCGCCAAAATCCTCGGCTATTCGACTCAAATCGGCTGTGGTATAGCAGCCCCTATAGGATAGGAACTATTAGCTTTCATCCTCAGCCATTGCGCTATAGGAGCAAGACGATGCGTTTCGGCCTCTTGTACTCACTTCAATCGCGGCCCGACAAGCCGGCGACCCAGGCCCAGATCTACCAGGAAATGCTTGAAGAGGTTGAAGCCGGCGAAGCGCTGGGCTTCGATTCGGCCTGGCTGGTCGAACATCATTTTCTCGCCGACGGCCTGTGTCCTTCGCCGCTGGTGGCGGCGGCCGCGATGGCGGCGCGCACCCGGCGCATGACCATTGGCACCAGTATGTACCTGTTGCCGCTCCATCGCCCGGTGCAATCGGCTGAGGACGTGGCCGTGCTCGATAACATCTCCAACGGTCGGATCATCCTGGGCGTGGCGGCGGGCTACCGGCCCGAAGAGTTCGCCGGCTATGAGGAGGAGCGCGCGGGCCGCGAGGGCCGGATGGAAGAGCAGCTCGACATCATGATCAAGGCCTGGACCACCGAGTCTTTCTCACACGACGGCCGCTACTACAAAATTCCCGAGACTTCGGTCACGCCCAAACCGGTGCAGAAGCCGCGGCCGCCGATCTGGATCGGCGCCTCGACGCGGGCCGGCGTGCGCCGCGCCGCACAATGGGCCGACGCGCTGGTCGCCTCGCCGCGCCATCACATAGCCGAGCTCAAGCAGCACTTCGCCATCTACGGCGAGTATCTGGGGCAGTTCGGCAAGCATTCCACCTGCGTCCCGGTCATCCGCGAGGTCTTTTGCGCGCCGACCACCGAGCAGGCCGAGGAGGAGGCGCGCGACGGCGTGATGCATATCCACGGCGGAATGTACGGCAAGTGGGCTGGCGTGCGGCCGCTGCGCGACGATCACGGCGAGCTGGTCAAGGACCCGGCCACGGTGACTTTCCAGAGTCATCGCGAACGTTTCATTATCGGCAGCCCCGACCATTGCGTGCGCGAGATCAAGCGCTATCAGAGCGAGATCGGAATGGACTATCTTATCTGCTGGATGCAGCTTCCGGGGATCGAGATGGACAAGACGATGAACTCGATGCGGCTTTTCTCCAAGGAAGTGATGCCGCACGTCAAAGGCTGATACGGCGAAGGCTGATACGGCGGACTTATACAGGAGGTCACCGACAATGCGCAGCTGGATCGATCTCAATAGCGACATGGGCGAGTCCTTCGGCAACTACGTGCTGGGCCGTCCCGACGAAGTGATGAAGCAGATCAACCACGCCAACATCGCGTGCGGCTTTCACGCCGGCGACCCGGTGTGGATTCGGCGCACGGTCGAAGCGGCCAAGCGCTTCGGCGTGACGTTGGGCGCGCATCCCGGCTTCCCCGACAAGCTCGGCTTCGGACGCCGCCTGATGAACATCACGCAGCAGGAGGCGCGCGACTACGTGGTCTACCAGGTGGGCGCGGTGAAGGCCTTCGCCGATGCTGCCGGGGTTCCGCTTATCGCAGCCAAGCCGCATGGCGCATTTTATCTGTGGGCGCAGCAGAGCGAGGAAAACTCGCGCGCGATTCTGGAGGGCTTTCGTGAAGTCGATCCCGACTTCGTCGCCTACCTGCCCGCGCTGCCGCGCCATCCGATGCTCGCGGTTGCGGAAAAGATGGGCTTTCGGGTGATCAAGGAATTCTATCCTGGCCTGGTCTATGCCGACGACGGATCGATCGGCGTCAAGCGCACCTATGGCGAGGAGAACGTCGAGGAGATGGTCGGCCTGGTTATGAAGTTCGTCACCGAGGGCACGGTCAAGGGCGCAAGCGGCAAGGAGATCAAGGTCGACGCCGACAGCATCTGCGTCCACGGCGACGTGATCAATGCCCCCGAGGTCCTGACCGCATTGCACAAGGCGCTAAAGGCGGCCGGCGTGGCCGCGCGCAGCGCCGTCGCGGACCTGGTGGCCAAGGGCAAGGGCAACGGCCGCGCGCACGCCACGCCCGCCCACGCCTGAGCCTTCTTGACCTCTTCTTAATCCGGGAGAGTTCGCCGCGAGCAGCGCTGGCGGGGGAGGGTCAAGAATCGCTATGCCACAGTCATTATCGAACGGGTCGCGAAAACCGATCGCATGACCTTTCGCTAACCCTCTCCCGGGACAGGGAGAGTGGACCGGAGCGCCAGGTCAGGAGTACGCCAGCAGCGGGCCGGAAGTACCGAGGAGGAGACATCACGATGGCGCTCGAAAAATTCGTCAACGCTTACGTCGCCCGCACCCCGCGCTCGCGCGAGATTTACGAGGACGCGCGCAACTATCTACCCGGCGGGGTCAGCGGCAATGCCAAGTTCCTCAAGCCCTATCCGCTCTACGTCAAGCGCGCCCGCGGCTCGCACGTCATCGACGTTGACGGTAACGACTACGTCGATCTGCTCGACGCCGTGGGCGCCGCCATCCTCGGCCACGGCCACGAGTCGATACGCAACGCGGTCAAGGAACAGATCGACGAGGCGATTCTGCCCCTGATGGCGACCGAGCTCGAAGTGAAGCTGGCCAAGAAAGTCTCGCATCTCATGGACTACATGGAGATGCTCCGCTTCGTGAACACCGGCTCCGAGGCGACCATGATGGCGATGCGGGCGGCGCGCGCGTTTACCGGGCGCGAGCGGGTCGCGAAGTTCGAGGGCAACTACCATGGCCAGCACGACTGGTCGCTTATCGGTGGGGCGGCGGCGGGGCTGGGGCCGCTCAGCGAACCGCTGTCGGCGGCCGATTGCGCGGGCATCCCGCGCTCGGTGGTCGATAACGTCCTGATGCTGCCGTACAACGACATGGCCGCGATCGACCTGGTGCGCCAGCATGCGCACGAGCTTGCCGCCGTGATTATCGAGCCGGTGGCGGCGTTCTTTATCGGCGGGGTGCCGGCTGAAATCGAGTTCCTGCGCGCGCTCCGCAAGGTTACCGAGGAAAATGGCGTGATGCTGATTTTCGACGAGGTCGTCACCGGCTTTCGTCTCGGCCTGGGCGGCGCGGCGGCCTACTTCGGCGTGCGCCCGGACCTCGGATGTATCGGCAAAATCGTCGGCGGCGGATTTCCGGTCGGCGCCTTCGGCGGACGGCGCGATCTGATGGAGAAAGTAATCACGCCAACCAAGCAGCCCTCGGACCTAAAGGAGAAAAGCTTCGCCTCGGGGACTTTCTCGGGCAATCCGATCAGCATGGCGGCCGGCCTGGCCGCGCTCACGGAACTCGAGCGCAATCCGGTTTACGAATACGTCGGCGCGATGGGTCACGCGGTCCGCGAGGGTATCGCCGCGAGCGCGAAGCGCGCCGGCTTCCCGGTCCAGGTCACCGGTATCGGGTCGCTCTTTCATATCCATTTCGCCGACGAGCCGATCGCCAACAAGCGCGCGGCGATGCGCGCCAATCACGCCCGTCAGTACGAATTCAGCATGGGACTGCTTTCCAAGGGCGTGTTGCTGACCCCGAACCATCCGGGATTCCTTTCGGCCGCGCACACCGGCGCCGACGTCAAGGAAGTGCTGCGCGTGGCCGACGAAGTATTGCGTGAGATGGCCGCGGGCTGAGCGCAGGGAAGGGGGGAGACGCGTCGCGATGAAAACCCGCTACGACTTCGGCGGCGACGAATACATCTTCGTCGACTTCGATATCGAGATGAGCCTCGAGGTCAACTTCAAGATTCTCTCGATCTGCCAGGCGATCGACCGCGAGCAGGTGAGCGGAGTGGTCGAGGTGTGCCCGGGCAACTCCTCGTACCTCGTGCATTATCGGCCCGAGGAAGTCGAACCGCACAAGCTGGTCAGGGAATTGCAGAAGTTCGAGCATCAGGCCGAGCACATCGCCGCGATAAGCTCGCGCATCGTCGACATCCCGGTGCTCTACGACGATCCATGGACCAAGGAATGCGCCAGCCAGTTCGCCGAGCGCCATCAGGACCCCTCGGTCACCAACCTGGAATACCTGATGCGCATCAATGGCTTCAGCGACAAGCAGGAATTTATCCAAGCGCACTCCGGGCGCCCGTACTGGATCTCGATGGTCGGTTTCGTCCCCGGCACCGCGTGGGGCTATCAGATGGTGCCGCGGGCGCGCGCATTGCAGGCGCCCAAGTACGTCCGCCCGCGCACCGACACGCCCGAGCGCACGGTCTCGCACGGCGGCGCGTTCATGGCGATCTATCCGGTCCGCGGCCCGGGCGGTTATCAGTTGATTGGGATGACACCGGTGCCGGTTTACGAACCCGAGGGGCGGCTGGTCGATCTGCGCGAGACGCGGATCCTGGCCAAGGCGGCGGATCGATGGAAATTGCGGCCGATCGACCTCGATGAGTTCAACGCGATTCGCGCCGAGGTAGAGGCCGGCACGTATCGCTATAAAATAGTCGAACAGGAATTCAAGCCCGCGGTCTATTTTGAAGACCCCGAGCGCTATCTCAACCGTCTGCAGCAGGAAGCGCGCTGATGTTCAAAGTCCTCCGGCCCGGACTGCTGACCACGATCCAGGACGCCGGCCGCTTCGGATGGTATCACATCGGGATGCCGCCGTCGGGTGCGATGGATCAGTTTTCGTTTCGCGCCGGCAACCTGCTCGCCGGCAACGAGGAAGGCGCCGCGGCGCTGGAGACGACATTCCTGGGACCTGATCTTGAAGCCGCGGCAAACCTGACGCTCGCAGTGACCGGGGCGCCGCTCGAGTTGCGGATTAACGGCGAGCCAGCGCCGATGTGGGTCGCGCTCGCGCTTAAGCCGGGGGACAGGCTCCAGTGCGGACAGGCGCTCGCGGGGGTTCGCTCATACATATGCGTTGGCGGCGGAATCGACGTGCCCGAACTGCTGGGCAGCCGGTCGACCTACCTGCTCGGACGCTTCGGCGGAATCGGCGGCCGCACCATCGCCGCAGGCGACGTGCTAGCCACTGGCCATCCGCGCCGCAGCGCCGCCGAGCTTACCGGACGCCGCCTTGACCCCCGGCTGCTGCCGAGCTTTCCGGAAACCGCCGAACTGCGCATCCTGACCGGCCTCTGCAGTTATCGGCTTACGGAGGAAAGCCTCGCGCAATTCCTGAGCACGCCGTGGGAGGTATCGACCGAGGCCGATCGCATCGGCTACCGGATTCATGGAGCCGGGTTTCAGTTCCGCGACCGCGAGCCGCCCTTCGGCGCCGGCTCCGATCCCTCCAACGTGGTCGACGTTGGCTATCCGGTTGGTTCGATTCAGGTGCCGGGCGGCAAGGAGGGTATCCTGCTGATGCGCGACGCGGTGACGGGCGGCGGCTATGCGACGATCGGAACCGTCATCCAGTGCGATCTCGATCGCGTCGCACAGGCCGCGCCGCGCACACGCTTTCGCTTTCGCGCGGTCACGATCGAAGAGGCGCTGCGACTGCGCGCGCAGTACAAGTCGCGCTTGCGCGCGCTCGCCGATTCACTCGCGCTGTTCGACCACGCCGGCTGGCTCGGCCAGTAGGCGTCAGGAGCCGAGGGCCTGCTGCAACCCGCATGACGTCAATGACGCAAACGCCCAATACTCCCGGCTCCTTCCCCAGGCGCAGGGACGACGGGCCAGAAACAGGCATTTTTGTTCCCTGGGAAACCAAACGATTTGAAAGCTGCGGACCCCGCGCGGACCTGCCTACGTGAGCGACCCCTTCCTCATTCTAGTAGTCGTTCGCGAGTGGTCGTTCGCGAATAGTCGTTCCGAGGTCCACGCCGCGTCGGCGCGATGGCGGAAAATGCTCCGCCCCCTGAGCTCGCCTGATTCGGTTGCCTGCGCCCGCGCGATTGTTTGGCCGGGCGCCCTTGGCGGCGAGGCCAGGGGGCGGTGTTAGTCCGGCCGAGCGCGTACGCCCGGCCGGGCAAGGTAACTAAGACTACTGTGCGCTGCCCGCCGGCTTGGCGAGTTTGCGGTACATCTCAGCCATCTCCATGTCCTGCTTGGCCAGGGCGTTATAGTGCGCAACGGCCCGATGCATGAAAACGCGCTGGGTCGTGATCACTTCCGTATCCGGTCCCGTGCGCAGGCCCTTGGGCGCATGGATTTTGTCGTACTGCGCCTTCGCGTCGTCGGCCTGTTGCTTCGCTTCCTTGGCCTGAGCGTCGTAATAGTTTGCGAGCGCCGTGTAATCCTCCGGGGTCTTGGCGCTGCTCGCCATAGTTCCGACGTTTTCGGGGGTGACATCGGCAGCCATCCCCATCCCCGACCACGTTGCGGCGATAGCGACCGCCGCGAGTACCGCAAAGTACGATGATTTCCCTCTCAACATCAGCTTCGGCTCCTTTGGTTGGTGCTCCCCCCCGAAGTGCGACCGGTTCGCACCGGGTTGCCGCATAGCTCAAAGCATTTCGGCGGATTTTTTTCAAGCCCAAGGCAATCGCAGAGGCTTTTTGTTGCGACCGAAACGCGAGGCCGGGCGCCCGGGGGGGAGCGACGCACGGCGGGTTTCCGGCCGCAGCCCCGAAGCGCCGCTTTGGAGCGCTCTCCGAGGGTTCCCCTGAAAGTGCCCCCATCCTTGATACGTCGGGCCAGGCTAAACCGCCGCATCGCAGCCCCCGCCCTCCCGAGGTGCACAGGCAGGATCGGCATGGTGGAAAAGTTACGGAAATCTTAAAGGGCTTGGGGTCAGGCACCCCGGATTTTTCGACATTGCAGTTTTTTTAATGGGCCGGGCTGCTTGACATTCCGTTTGGATCAAGCATTATAGCGTCCACTCGGGGCGTGGCCTGCAGGACGAGCCTTACCTACGGGAACCCTGTCTATTAGGGCGACCCGCATGCCACCTCGGGAGCAACTGATGGATGAAATAGGCAAGGCGCGATAGCGAAAAGCGTTGCGTCCAATTGGTCCGCAGATAACCGTTCGGGGACCACGGCAAGGGTTTGCAGCGGCTTAGACGCCGCGCGCAAACGTCAGCAGTCGAGGTTACGGTGACGATGCGGCAGCAGGAATTTTCCGAGAGGTGGCCTTTGCTGCACGGGGCAATGGGTAGAATTGGCAAGTTGTCTGTAGTGTGCGCGGCGCTGGTGGCGCTGTGCGTTACGTCGGTCGGATGCGAAGGTGAAGCGCAAAAGCGCGTCATCAGAGAACGGATCGGCAACAGTTCCGAAGGGCACTCGCTGCCCGAGCACGAAGACTATTATGGCTCGACCGTGGCGGATAAAGATCACGCCTGGGTGGTCGGCACCTACGGAACGATCCTGAGCATCACCGACAACGCGACCAAGGTCGCGGAGCAGACGAGCGGGACGCACTTCTCGTTGTTCTCGGTCAGCTGCTCCAGCCCCACCGACTGTGTCATCGGCGGCGAGCGCGCGTTCATCCTGCACACCAGCGACGGCGGCAAGACCTGGGAGAAAGTCGACGCGCCCAAGGGCGTGAGTGAAAACCTGCTCGCGATGAGCCGCGGCAAGGACCCGAATCAAATCTGGGCGGTCGGCCCTGAAGCCACCATCATTCATTCGGCTGACGGCGGCAAAACCTGGGAAGACCAGAGCCTGCACAAGGACGAAGCATTAAACGGCGTCGCCTTTCTCGATGACAAGGACGGCTGGGTTGAGGGCGAGTTCGGGGTCATCAAGCACACCACCGACGGGGGCAAGACCTGGGTCGAATCTGACAAGGTCGTAGGGCTGCCCAAATACGTGGAAGACGTTACTGACTCAGAGGCGTACCATCGCGGAATTCCGGAACTGAGTGAACAGGACCTGTACCTGTTCGGGGGCGCATGGAGCACTCCGCAGAAAGGTTTTATCGTGGCCGCCAGCGGTTATGTGCTCGAGACCAGCGATGGCGGAGCGACCTGGCAGGCGAAGCGCGGCGGCGGCAACTCGCTGTTCGCTGTAGCCGCGCCGGCAGGACATCCGGCCGTCGCGGCGGGTCTGCTGGGAACGGTCGCCCACGAGAATAACGGCAGCAACTGGGTGGTCGACGAGGGCGTGTCGAGCCGGGTCTATACGTGGCTTAGAAGCGTGTCGTTTTCTCCCGACGGCTCGCTCGGCATCATGACCGGCGGCAATGGCGAGGTGTTGATCTCGCATGATGGCGGCGCGACCTGGAAAGCGTTGGATAAGGATCTGATCATGGCTGCGGGCAATGCCGCGGCCAAGAGCTGAGTCGAGCAAGAGTTGCAAGATTTAGTTGGAATG
>DATJID010000031.1:0-35761 GCA_035493515.1 Binataceae bacterium (SeqCode)
AGGGTCTGTTCGCTCGGAGCGCCTTGCGGGCATCCCGCTTCGACGTGGCGGCGGACCAGGTTCCACACCCGGGTCAGGAACCGCGCCATCCCGACCACGCCCTCCTCGTTCCAGTTGGTCGGCTCCTCGAACGGACCCATGAACAGTTCCCACAGCCGCAGCGCGTCGGCGCCGTACTTTTCCACCATCGCATCGGGCGTGACGACGTTGCCCTTGCTCTTGGACATCTTCTGGCCGTCTTCGGCCCAGATCATTCCCTGGTTGCGCAGCGCGGGAAACGGCTCCTTGAAGTTGATGAGGCCGGCGTCGAACATCACCTTGGTCCACATCCGCGCATAGAGGAGATGCATCACCGCGTGCTCGGCGCCGCCGATATAAAGGTCAACCGGGAGCCAGTAATCGACCGCCTCGCGGTTAAACGGGGCAGTAGTTTCATGCGGTGACGCGAAGCGCAGAAAGTACCATGACGAGCAGGCAAACCCGTCCATGGTATCGGTCTCGCGCTCGGCCGGACCGCCGCACTTCGGACACGTGGTGTTCACGAATTCGGGCGAGTTGGCCAGCGGCGAGCGCCCGGTACCCGAGGGCTGATAATTCTTCATATCGGGCAGCAGCACCGGAAGCTGCTCCTCGGGAACCGGCACGATACCGTCGCGCGGGCAGTAAACGATGGGGATGGGGCATCCCCAATAGCGTTGACGCGAGATTAGCCAGTCGCGCATCCGATAGGTGACGGTGGCGCGTCCGATCTCATGCTCCTCGGCGTATTTGCAGACGGCGCGGAGCGCGTCGGCGGTTTTCATCCCGTTCAGGTTGAGATCGGCGCTCGCCGAGTTGATGTTGATGCCGTAATCCGGAAATGCGCGGCCCGCGGGCGACGCGCTGCCATCGGCGGGCGCAGTGACCAGCGGAATCTCCAGGCCGTACTTGCTCGCGAACTCATAGTCGCGCTGATCCTCGCCGGGCGCGCCCATGATCGCGCCGGTGCCGTAGCCCATCAGGACGTAATCGGCGATCCAAATCGGGACGAGCTTGCCGTTGAACTGGTTGCGCGCGTGTGCGCCGGTGAAGACGCCGGTCTTTTCCTTGACCGTCGAGAGCCGTTCGATTTCGCTCTGACGCCGCGCCTGAGTCACGTACTCCTCGACCGCCGCGCGCTGCCGGGCCGTGGTGATTTCGGCGACCAGTGGATGCTCCGGTGCGAGCACCATGAACGATACGCCGAAAACCGTGTCGGGTCGGGTGGTGAAGAAGCGGACTTCTTTGCCCGGATGGCCGTCAACGGGGAAGGCCAGCTCCGCGCCCTCGGAGCGTCCAACCCAGTTGCGCTGCATCAGCTTGATCGGCTCCGGCCAATCGATGCCCTCGAGGTCGTCGAGCAAGCGGTCGGCGTAGGCGGTGATCTTGAAGAACCACTGCTCGAGATCCTTCTTGGTGACGGGCGTGTCGGTGTGCCGCCAGCAGCATCCGTTGACCACCTGTTCGTTGGCCAGGATGGTGCGGCAGAGCTCACACCACCATTGCGAGCCGGTGGCGCGGAAGGCGAGCCCGCGCTTGAGCATCAGAAGGAAGAACCACTGCGTCCAGCGATAGTACTCGGGGGTTGAAGAATTGATTTCGCGAGTCCAATCGTAAGCGCATCCGACCAACTTCAACTGTCGCTTGAAGTTGGCGGCGTAGCGCGGCACCGTCTCCTTGGGATGCAGTCCTTTGAGCAGCGCATCGTTTTCAGCCGGCAGGCCGAAGGCGTCCCAGCCCATCGCGTGCAGCACGTTGTAACCGGCCATCCGTTTGTAGCGCCCGATCACATCGCAGGGAACGTAATTGTGCAGATGGCCCACCGAGAGGCCGTCGCCCGAGGGATAGGGAAACATCTCGAGCACATAGAACTTTGGCCGTTCGCGGTCCTCGCGCGTGAGGTAGAGGTCGGCGCGGTCCCATTCGGCCTGCCAGTAGGGCTCGATTTTCTTCGGGTCGTAGCGTTCGTCCATCGGCATTCGACAATTTTCTCCGGTGACCTAACTTTAGCGCGCGACCTCGGCGGTTAAAACCGATACTCCCAACGCGCCAGGTGCGGCACGGCCGGCCACGGACGGCGCGGCCGGCAAAATTGCTGCGGCGCACCATAGCTGTTGATAAGGCTCTTGTCACGAAAGCGCCGGGGCGAGACAATGCAAATATCGGCAGGTAACCTTAAGGGCACGTCCCAAGATGAAAACGCGGAAGGTCAATCCCGACGGCCGCAGATGGCTAACTCCCTGGCACTTTGCTGTGTTTGCGATGGGCGCGGTCGCCGGATCGATCCTCGGTGGCTTTTACGGAGCGGCCTACACCAGCGCCGCGGTCATCGTGACCTGTTGGTTCACGGCGCTGATGTTGGTCGCTTTCGATCGTTCGCGAGTTCGCGCGCCGCGCAGCCACGCCGCGAGCCGTGGCTGGCAAACGCCGATGCGTGCGCGGGGTGGCGCCAGCCCTGTGCCTGCTCCGCCGGCAGGGCGGCGCGGAGGCGGGGCCGCACTAAGCCTCGATGCGGCGCGGCGCTCGCGCCTGCGCACCATCGCGGGCGGCAAGAGCGATCCACCGTGGCGCGCGTCCTGAGCGCGGGTCCGGTTCAACTCGCGCAATCGCGCGGCATCCATCCCTTTCGTCCTTGACATTAGATATCCGACGCGCGCATTTGACATTGCGTGACTGCGCTCCGTGACTGCTTGGGTGAGGGAGGTCAACCGCGATGCGAGCCTTCGTGATGAACGGAATAGGAAAGGTCGGCTTCGCCGATAAACCGATTCCCACTCCCGGACCGACCGACGCCGTCGTCAAGACCAGCAAGGCCCTCATCTGCACTTCCGACGTGCATACGGTGAACGGCGCGATCGGGCCGCGCGAAAATCTCACTCTCGGACACGAGGCGGTTGGCTTCGTTCACCAGGTAGGCAGCGCGGTAAAACGCTTCAAGCCAGGCGACCACGTTTTGGTCGGCGCGATTACGCCCGAGTGGGGTGACGCGGCTTCGCAGGCGGGACACTCCTCGCAATCCGGGAGTGCGCTGGGCGGATGGAAATTCGCCAACATCAAGGATGGCGTGTTCGCCGAGTACTTCCACGTCAACGAGGCCGACGCCAACATGGCGCACATCCCGTCCGCGGTCGCGGACGACGCCGCGGTTTATTGCAGCGACATGATTTCGACCGGCGTGATGGCGGCCGAAAACGCCAACATCCCTCCCGGCGGCACCGTCGCGGTATTCGCGCTCGGGCCGGTCGGCCTGATGTCGGTAGCGGGGGCGCGGATGCTCGGCGCCGGACTGATTATCGGCGTCGACTCGGTGGCGCGGCGCCAGGAACTCGCGCGCTCGTACGGCGCGGACGTGACGGTCGACTTCGAGAAAGAAGACGCCGTCGCGCGCATCATGGAATTGACCGGTGGCGAGGGCGTGGATTCGGCGATCGAGGCGCTGGGTGGCGATCTCTCGTTTCAGAACGCAATCCGGGTCACCAAGCCGGGCGGCACCATCTCCAACGCGGGCTATCACGGCAAGGGTGAGTTCGTGCATGTGCCGCGTCTCGAGTGGGGCGTGGGCATGGCGGAGAAGACGATTCGCACGGGACTATGCCCGGGCGGTCGGCTGCGGATGGAACGGCTGTTGCGCCTGCTACAGGGCGGCCGCATCGATCCGACGCGCCTCACCACCCATACGATGCGCTTCGAGGAATTGGAGCGGGCGTTCCAGATGATGGAGCGCAAGCTCGACGGAATTATCAAGCCGCTAATCCTGTTCTAGCTCGGAACGTGGAGTAGCCCGCTCATTTCATATTTGCTCGCCGTCTCTCGATCGATACATCTGTATCGCTTCGTCGCGCTTCACGATGGCTGAGCAGGCGGTCATCGACGCTCTGCTCCAACCTCCCGCTTGGCACGTCCAATGCTATTTACATGAAGCGTTTGGTTACCTTCGTGACAAATGGGCGACGCAAGTTGATCGGAAGGTGGTGATCGTGTGGATGGCGTGATCGCAATTATGACAGTAGGTCTGGTCTTCGTCCTGGGCGAAAGGGCATTACGCCGGCGCGATGCCATCATTACTTACCAGCGCGCAGCCGCGGTCGCGTTGGGGCAGCGCGCCGAGAAAGAGGTGGCCCGCGCGCAGGATTTGGCGCTCGAAGCCGCGCGCCTGCGCACCGAGTTCCTGTCCAATGTGAGCCATGAAATTCTCACTCCGCTCAATGCCATCGTCGGGATGAGCCGGCTGCTGCTGGACTCGGGACTGAGCGCGCAACAACACGAATACGCCGAGGCGGTGCGCTCGAGCGGCGACATGCTGCGCAGCATCGTCAAGGACGTGCTCGACTTCTCATACCTCGCCGACGGCGAATTCGTGCTCGAGGAGGGCCAATTCGATCCCCACCATTCGATGGAGAGGGTCGCAGCGCTCTTCGTCGGGCAAGTCGAAAAGGCAGGCCTCAAGCTGACGCTCGAACTCGACGAGCGATTGCCGCACCTGGCGGTGGGTGACTCGCGCCGCCTCGAGCAGATCCTGACCAACCTGGTCAGCAACGCGGTCAAGTTCTCTGAGCGTGGCAAGGTTATGATGCGGGCCCGCCAGCGCGATGAATCTGCGAACGATAGAACCCTGGCGTTCGAAGTGAGCGACGAGGGAATCGGCATCGCGGCCGCCCATCAGAGCAGAATCTTTCAGCCTTTCGCGCAAATCGACGGATCGGCCAGCCGCAAGTATGGCGGCTCGGGATTGGGTTTGGCGATCGCGGCGGAGTTGGTGCGCCAGATGGGCGGGAAAATCTGGCTTGAGAGTGAGTTGCATGGAGGCTCGACTTTCCATTTCACGGTTCAGGTGGGCAAGCCTGCAGAGTCCGGCCAGTCCGGAACTGTTTCGCGTTCAGAGATCGCCAATAGCGGCGATCATGACCGTGACGCGGCGCAGCCGACAATCACGATCCTGGTCGCCGAAGATAACCCCGTTAATCAGAAGCTCACGCAGACTCAACTGAGGATTCTCGGCTTCGCCGCCGACGTGGTGGGCGACGGTCGCGAAGCGCTCGAGGCGCTCGCGCTCAAGCCCTATCCGATCGTTCTGATGGACTGCCAGATGCCGGGAACGGACGGCTATGAAGCCACCGCCGAGATCCGTCGGCGTGAGACCGGCTCGGCGCAGCATACGATCGTGATCGCGATGACCGCTCATGCCTTGAGCGGCGCGCGCGAGAAATGTCAGGCGTCAGGGATGGATGACTACATCAGCAAACCCGTGGACCTGGATGACCTCGAGGCGACGCTTAAGCGCTGGGCACGCACGTCGGCGTCCGGCGCCACAGTGGCGGGCCTGCTCGTCAACTGCCGCGACGAGAAATTGCGCAACGGCTATCGAAATTGAAAATCTCCGCCGGAAATTTTCCTGAAATCCAGACGATGCTCTGAAGCGCCGAAGGCAATGCGACCGCGCCGTACCGGCCTCGCCATGACTCGCGCAGCCACGTTCGAAACTCCGGGCAGGCGCCCTGGCCCACTCGAATTACGGTGGATTCTCAGACTGCGTCGGGCTGCTACCAGCGGCGGCCGCCTCCGCCACCTCCGCCGCCGCCTCCGCCACCACGACCACCGCGTCCGCCACGGTCACCGCCGCCGCCGCCAGGACGAGGCCCTTGCTCGCGCGCCTCGTTCACCTTGATACTGCGGCCCTTGACTTCAGTGCCGTCGAGCTCCGCAATTGCACGCGCAGCTTCATTGGAATCAGCCATCTGCACGAAGCCAAAGCCGCGCGATTGGCCGGAGAACTTGTCGGTAACAACAGCGACGCTGTCGACCTTGCCCAGTTGTCCAAAGAGCGCTTCCAGATCCTCATTGGTTACAGAAAAGGCCAGATTGCCTACATACAGTTTTGCGGGCATTTGCTTTGCGACCTCCTCTCTACATTCGCCGGAAGCGCTCAAACAGAGAAGCTCGCGAAGCCTGCGGGCTTAAGCGCGGGGTACTAGCCGGTTGCGATTGCTTCTATGCCGAGGGGGAGTCGATGTCAAGGCGCTTTACGAAGTAGCTCACGCAAAGATAGACAATTACATTAGTCAGTTTCTCAGGTTACAAATCAGTCCGGTTGTAATCCTCGCGGCTCGCGCGCGCGACAGTGTCGAGCGAATTGTTTTGATCAGGTTTTTGGTCTCGCCGCGACGATTCGCCGCGCAGATTAGCGCGACGATAAACGCACCGTCTGCGGAACTTCCGACGGCATCACCATCGAGGCGGCACGCCGCGCAAGCGCAACCGCTCGGCTGGCCAGCAACGGACGAGTCGACCGCGCCCCTTCGGCGTCGCGAGCCGCGGCGAATCTCTTGCGCAAGGCGAACTCGATCCGCCGAATTCCCGCGGTCAGGTCGGGAGCAACGGGGGCCGTGACCAGGGCGAGGCCGGCGGCCCATGCAGCCATTTCGGCCCCGGTTTCCAGGAGGCTAAACTCCGAGTCCATACTTTCAGGGCTGTCCGTTGCTTCAGCGGCCAGCGCGACCGATTCACGGTCGCAGGCCTGACGGGCCATCCGGTGGGCGCTCCTGGCCGAGGCGAAACTGCGGTCGCGGCCGTTTATCCAATGGTCGGCCCAGGTGAGCCACTTGGGTTCGGTGTAGACCTCGCGGGCGTCGACGATCGCCGCCATCACGTAGCGTTCGATGGCGTCGTGGGTTTCGCGGTTTTTGATGGTGTGGCTAAGCATCGGGGTACCCTCGAGTCGGCGGCTGGAATGGGCTAATTCGTCGAGCGCCTGAATCTCGTTCTCGACGGCTAAGAAAGCACTTAATGTGCCGATAGATTCTTTAAGCAAAATCAAGCGCTTTAGATTATCTTTATTAACCTAACGTAGCGACTGCGCAACCTCTGTTGCGAAATCGCAGAGAGGTGCCAATCTGAGCAATGTCGCGCAGGTTGCGGCTTTAACCTCCCGACTCAGGCTCAAACTAAACGAAAAAAGGCCCCGTATGCGGTCGCATACGAGGCCCTTGGCTTGAGCCGAATCGTGCGGTCGCGCGAACCTCTAACCCATCGAGTTACCCACCACCGACACAAAGCTCACGCAGCGGCCTGGCTGGCCACCCAGATTATGGGTCAGTCCGAGCTTCGGATTCTTCACCTGGCGCCGCTCCGCTTCGCCGCGAAGCTGCAGCCACATTTCGTACATCATGCGCAGCCCTGAGGCGCCAATCGGATGGCCAAACGACTTGAGCCCCCCGTCGGGATTGACCGGGAGATGCCCGTCAAGGTCGAAGAAGCCTTCCATCACGTCCTGCCATGCGGTGCCGCGCGGGCTGAATCCCAGGTCTTCGCACAGCACCAGCTCAGTCGGGGTGAAGCAGTCGTGGACCTCGGCGAGACTGATCTGCTCGCGCGCGTTGGTGATGCCGGCCTGTGCGTAAGCGTCGCGTGCGGAGGCGACGACTTCGGGAAACGAGGTGAAGTCGTATTCCTGCGAGAGCGGACCTTCGGCCGGACCAGCGACGAACGATAACGCCTTGATGAAGATCGGATTTTTGCAGTACTTGTGCGCGTCCTCGGCCCGCACCACGATCGCGGCGGCCGATCCATCGGAGACGCCCGAGCAATCCATGATGCCGAGCGGGTCCGCGATCTTGGGCGAGTTCCTGATCGATTCGATCGGCACTTCTTTCTGGAACTGCGCCTTGGGATTGCGCGCGCCATTGCGATGGTTCTTCCACGCGATGCGCGAGAGCACGTCCTTGCCCTTGTCCGGGTCGAGTCCGTACTTCTTGAAGTAGGCTGGCGCGAGCAGCGAGAACAACGCCGGCGGCGTCATCGCGGCCGGAGTGCCGTCGTTGGGAGGATTGGTGATCACCAGGCCCGACATTCCCGAATCCTTGAGCTTCTCGACGCCGATCGCCATCGCCACGTCGAACGCACCGCACGCGACCGCATAGCAGGCTTGCCGCAGCGCCTCGGATCCGGTGGCGCACATGTTCTCGACCCGGGTCACGGGCTTGTATTGAATCTTCAGCGGCTCCGAGAGCGTCAGGCCGGAGATTCCCGAGCCCATCGTGCCCAGCCAGTAGGCGTCGACGTCGTCGGGACCGATACCCGCCGACTCGTAGGCCTGGTAGGCGGCGTCGACCAGCAGGTCCTCCGCGCCCTTGTCCCAATGCTCGCCGAACTTGGTGCAACCCATCCCGACGATCGCGACCCGATCTCTGATTCCCTTGCTTGCCATCAGACGTTCTCCTTGGCCCGGCTGGTACCTAGCGCTTGGGCCGCGCCTTCCAGAAATAGTTGTGCACGCCGTCGGCGGTAAACAGCCGGCGAAAAGTCATCTCCACTTCGTCACCGATAGCGACGCGATCCGGCTCGCAATCCGTCATCTCGCACAAGAAACGCCCGCCGCCTTCGTAGTCCACCACCGCGTTGACGGTTGGCGGATTGAGCGAGTAGGCAAGGCGATCCACGGCATAGGTCGCGATTCGCCCGGTACGGTCGGCGAATGCATACGGTTCCATCTTACCGCGCAAGTGGCACTTAACACATACCAGTTGCGGCGGCAGCTGCGGGGTCCCGCATGCGGTGCATCGCGATCCGACCAGCCCGAACTTCCACTTCTCCGAGCGCATCATCGGAGGCGCCGCCGGACGCTCGGGGTCGGGCCGCCGCGGCGGCTCGGTGGGCAGGATTTGCCGCCACTTCAGATAATTGCCATAGGTGACGTCGCCCTTGGATTCGATCATGCGGCCGACCGAATGAGTCGGCCGAAACTTCGCCGCCGCCGGGGTCACCCGCAACACGATCGCGTCGGCACCGTCGGCCACGGCGGCCATCAATACCAGATCGCCGGACTTGAGCGACGGCAAGGCGGCCGTCAGTAGCAGACCCGCATGCGCGGCGCCGGTCTGCCCGACAGTGAGCGCGAGCGTGTCGGACATTTTCGCCGGGTCGAGCTTCATCCCGCGCACGATCTCCTCGGCCGCGCGCGGATTGGGCGAATCGAGAATCACCCGCGCGAGCGCCGCGGGCGCCACATCGGCCTTTTCCAACACCGACCCGATGACCTTGCCGAGCAGCGGCACGTACGCCTGGGTGAGCGCGAAACGCTCCTCCCATGAATGGCCGAAGCGCTCCTCCGGCATTCGCCAGGTATCGAGAAACTCGCGCGTGAATGAAGCGCTCGCGACGATCTCCGCGATCACGGCGTCGCCACTGCCCATCACGAACGCCGCCGCCCCATCGCCGCCGGCCTGCTCGAGACGGCCTTCGGGCGCACCCAGCCGGCAATCGGACATGACGGCAAGCGCCAATCCGCCGGCGCTCGCGGCGTCGGCCGCCTGCAGCAGCGCCGAAAGCCCGGCGCGCACCGATCCGGTTAGATCGGCCGCGCGGCTCTCTGACGGCAGTTGCGCGGCCGCTCCGACGATCGCGGCATTAAGCTTTTCGGCGTATGGCGGCGTCGAGGTCGCGAACAACAACGATCGCACCCTGTCCGTCCCGACCGCGCGCAGCGCGTCGCGCGCCGCCTCGGCCGCCATCGAGACGCTATCCTCATCGAAGCTTGCGACTGAACGTTCGCCCTTGGCCGCCGGGACGCCGAGCACCTCCGCGATCGCCGCGCGCTTGAGGCGGCGGTACGGTATATACGATCCGTATGAAACGATTCCTGTCATGGCGCGATTAAAAGCCCCTCAGCCCCCATCGGTCAACCATATTGCGCATATCGTGAACATAGCGGCGTCCCGTGGACAATTACGGGAGCAAAATGCTCGACCCCGTGGTCTCGCGATCGCCAAGTGCGCGATGGGCCGTGGCGGCGTCGGCGAGTTTGAACGTCCGCTTCACCTCACAACGCACCGCGCCGCTCGCCAGCACCTCGAAGAGCCTGCGCGCCGCCGCCTCCAGGTCCTCGCGCCGCGCCGTGTAGGTGGCAAGCGTCGGACGGGTGAGATAAAGCGATCCCTTGCCGCTGAGAATATTGATGCTGAAGGGCGGCACGACGCCCGAAGCCTGCCCGAAGCTGACCATCAGGCCGCGCGGCTGCAGGCAATCGAGCGATTTCATAAAAGTCGTCTGCCCTACCGAATCATAGACCACCGGCACTTTTTTTCCGCCGGTGATTTCGTTAACGCGTGCGACGAAATCCTCGCGTGAATAGTTGATCGTATGCGCACAGCCGTGGGCAGCGGCGATTTTGGCTTTTTCGTCGCTGCCGACAGTGCCAATAACGGTGGCGCCGAGATGCTTCGCCCATTGCGAGAGGATGAGGCCCGTGCCGCCCGCGGCGGCATGCAATAGGATCGTGTCGCCGGCCTTTAACGCGTATGTCGAATTAACCAGGTACTCGGCGGTCAGCCCCTTCAGCATCGCAGCCGCAGCCGTCTTCTCGTCGATCTTGTCGGGCAGCTTGACCAGGACTCGCGCAGGCATTACCCGCGCCTCCGCATACGATCCAAGCGGGCCGCCCACGTACGCGACCCGGTCGCCGACGCGGACCTCGTTCACATTCGGTCCAACCGCTTCGACCACGCCCGCGCCCTCGGTGCCGGGCGTGTAGGGCAGCGACGGCGCCGGATAGACGCCGGACCGGACGTAGATGTCGACGAAGTTAAGCCCGACCGCGCGATGGCGCACGAGCGCCTGTCCCGGCCCCGGCGCGGAGACTTCGACGTCCTCGAATTTGAGGACTTCCGGCCCGCCAATCTCATGCACCACGATCGCTTTGCACTTCATAACGACTCCACTTCGGCGACAGCCGTATCGGCGGCCCGCCCGCTTCGCTCGATTGCGTCAGGATTTTGCATGCGGCGTTCCCAGGTATGGGAATTCCTTTAACACGTCGGTATGCGGTTTAAGTCCGGAGGGCGGAATGTCGCCTTTGGAGAGAAAGTGGAGGCGGTGATCGATCACGTCGTCGGTAAAAACCCGGCCGTTGGGATATTTCGCGGGCTTCGAGCTATCAAGGGTCAACATGTCGGGCAGGAGAGCGTCGGCGTCGATCGCGGCTATTGCCTCTTCCCGGGTATAGTTGCCGGTATGCCCCATCAGGTGGACGAATTGATCGAGCCATCGCTTGCGATCGTTAACCGGCTCGCTGGCGTTGTACTCCTCTTTGGTCTCGTCGGTATTGAAGAAGCTGCTGACCGACGGATGGCCCGCGCGATCGACGTGCAGGAGCTTGCCGTCGCGGCGCAGGCTGCATCGGCCCCATATGCGAACCGCGGGTTTGGCCCCGAGTTCGCTGGTCGGCAATTCGATCGCAGTTGAGAATACGTTGGCCTGCGTGTTTGAATCCACGCCGGTCCATGGCGCCTTGCCGCCCAGGTGTGGCGCGGTGAAATTCCTGCCGCCCTTGGTATCGAACAGATTCTTGATTCCATCGAAGTCGAAAAAGAACGCGTCGCTGCGGCTACCGGCGAAGAACGTGTAGCCGCCCGATTCGACGATGTTGGGTTTGGGGCCGAAGGAGACCTCGGCATCGGCGATGATTTTCGTCCCGACCGCTTCGACCGAGCGGGACTCCGCACCTTTCGCCACAAAGACGTTCACGGTCTGCTTACCGTCGCGCGGCTGTGAGAACACATAGCTGAATGCGATGTCAGTCAGGCAATCTCCATCGTTGTCGATGTTCAGGCGGTAGATGGCGTCGGGATGGAGTGCGTCGGCGGTAGGATTCGCGTTGAGGATGATCGCGGTCCGGGCCGGGTCCGTCGGCGACTGGAACGCGTAGAGATCGCATAGGTCGAGTCTTTGGTCTCCAAGCGGAGGGCCGAGGCTAAGGCCGGTGAAATGATTAGACATCTTTAACCTCTTGAGTTTCCGTTTGCCGCTTCCGTCTGCCCGTTTGCGTTTGCCCGTTGTCCTTGAGACTGCTCGAGCAAACCCGTGCAGGCCCAGTCATTTTGAATCCTGGCTAAGGCTTGCATCAAGAACATCGGATTACAAACGCAAGCTTTTAACTGGATTTCATCGAATACCTATCCATATATATTCGTTGTCTACAGGAGATAACGCGATGCCGCACGTGACCACCGACGATGGCGTGAAGCTCTACTATGAAGAGGCCGGCGAGGGCATTCCCATAGTCTTCGTCCACGAGTTCGCCGGCGACTATCGCAGCTACGAGCCCCAGATGCGCCACTTCTCCCGGCGCTATCGATGTATCGCCTACAACGCTCGCGGCTACCCGCCCTCGGACGTTCCCGCCGAAGTCGCGCGGTACTCGCAGGCCCGTGCCTGCGACGATATCCGCGCCGTGCTCGATGGTCTCCGGGTCGACCAAGCGCACGTGGTCGGCATCTCGATGGGCGGGTTCGCGGCGCTGCACTTCGGTATGCGTTACGGCGATCGCGCGCGTTCGCTGGTGATCGGCGGATGCGGTTATGGCGCGGAGAAAGGCAAGCGCGCCCAGTTCCAGGAAGAGGCGGAGCACGCGGCCGCGATGTTCGATCGTATCGGGATGGCCGAGGGCGCCAAGCGCTATGCGCTCGGCGCGACGCGGGTTCAATTGCAGAACAAGGACCCTCGCGGATGGAACGAGTTCGCCGCCCAGATGGCCGGGCACTCGGCGCTGGGCTCGGCCAACACGCTACGCGGCGTGCAGAAGCAGCGCCCTTCGCTTTTCGACCTGGTCGGCGAGATGAAGAAGATAACCGTGCCTGCGCTGGTGATGACCGGCGACGAAGACGACCCCTGTATCGAGGCGTCGGTGCTGATGAAACGCACCATCGCGACCGCGGGGCTCGCGGTGTTGCCCAGGACCGGACACGCGCTCAACCTAGAGGAGCCGGCGCTGTTCAATGCGCTGGTCGACGAGTTTTTCCACCAGGTCGAGGCCGGCCGCTGGAGCGTACGCGACCCGCGCTCGGTGACCGACAAGATTTTGTGAGCCGACCTGTCAGGTAAGCAATACCTTCAGACCGCCCGCTCCAGTCGGTGTAGCACGCGCGCAACAGCGTTCTGGTCGCTGAATACTTTGGCCTACCGTTGCCGGATTGGAAATATCAGTGCGACCGGCACGCTATATGCTTTTCGGAGGCGTGCCCGGTTCAGCGCCAACTGTGGGCTGGCGAAGCTTTGGAGGGGGGACATGATTAAATGCAATGCCTGCGAGGCGGTTTCCGCTGACGTGCATATTCTCGAGGCCGAAGGCGGTCCGATGCCCGACCGCGGCGTGATCGCGGTCAGAATCAAAATTTGCAACTCGTGCTACTCGCGGCCGGAAAGATCACAGCTCCTCTCCCGGCTCTGCGCGGACATCCTGGTCCCCCCATCTTATTGGTTCGGTCGTAACACCGCATGGTCCTCGACCATTCGGGTAGTTCGTTCCCCGCGCGGACAGCGGCCGCCGCGTTTCTGGTACGAACCGGAAACCCATCCGCTCGGCTATTGGAACCAGGGCCGGTCCGCATCGCGCAACGGCGGCAGTTATCACGCCTCCTGACCCGGGTCGGCTCGTCCGCCGCTGTGGCGCACTTCTTCACGAGGGGAGCTTCGTTTTAAACGGGCGCCGTCCGGACTGTCATGAGACCTCACGCGCGAGAGCGAATCCCCAGCGCGACCGCCGCGTACTTGGAGGCCTACGTCGCCCTCGAAGTATCCGCGCAAGAGACTCAGCCTTTAATTGATCGGCTATACATGGTCGTCGTCGCGCTGACTGATACGGGAACGCGGCTGCGCGGGGATGCGTGGAAATTCGCCGAGATCGATGAACTGCCCTTGCCCCCGGGCGCACCCGCCGGGTCTCGCCGAGCGATACGCCTGACTAAAACGCCGAGCGCCGAAGAACTGCTGGAAGCGATTGGAGAATGGCGCAAAAAGCGCAATTACCTGCAACAGCTCTGGGACCATCTTCCGCCAGAAGTTCGCACGACATTGAAGCAGCCGGGAACGCTGGACTGAATCGCGCCGCGCCGGTGCCGCCCGGCTAGCTCTCGCCCCGCTCAGACCGAGCGCAGGAAATCGACCAGCAGCCGGTTCACTTCGGCCGGACGCTCCTGTTGGATCCAGTGACCTGCGCCGGCGAGCAGGACCTTCTTGGCCAGGTTCGGCGCGTTGGCCTCGAGCGCCTGGTACGCGTCGGCGTAAAATTCGACCACCGCGTCCTGGTCGCCAGCGACAAACAGCGTCGGCTGGCCCAGGCTCGCGCCGTCGAGAAAGCCCGTCAGCTCCCAGGCGCGATCGATATTGCGATACCAGTTGAGCCCGCCGCGAAACCCGGTGCGCTTGAACTCGCCGGTGAAGAAATCAAGGTCAGCTTCGCTGAGCCACGGCGGCAATTTGGCCGGCACGACCACGCTATCGAGGAATTTTTCGTCGCGGCCAAACGCGTAGCGCCATCGCTCATTCGGCGCGGCGTCGCCGGACAGCGAATAAAACGTGGCCAGCAGGCTCGCGCGCACGTCGCGTTCCAGTTCGCGCTCGGCTTTGCCCTCTTCCTGGAAATATTCCTGGTAGAAAATCTTGTCGCCGAACACCGCCTTGACGATCGCGCTCGGACGTATCGGCCCGCGCGGAATGTAAGGCACGCTCAATAGGCAGATCGCGCGGAAGAGATCCGGGCGCAACTGGGCCGAGTACCAGGCCACCGGCGCGCCCCAGTCATGCCCGACAATCGCGGCCGAGCGTTCCTTGAGCGCGTTCACCAATCCGACGATGTCACCCGCCAGGTGAAGTACGCTATATGCGTCAACCGCCTCGGGGCGGTCGGTCTGGCCGTACCCGCGCTGGTCCGGCGCGACGACACGGAAACCCGCCGCCGCGAGCGCCGCTATCTGATGGCGCCAGGAATACCAGGATTCCGGAAATCCATGGCACAGAACGACCAGCGGCCCCTTGCCCGCCTCGACATAGTGCATCCGGATGCCGTTGGTCTCGACGAAATGATGGCTCGGCTCGCTCATCGCTGCGCAGGCTCCTTCACGGTTTCAATTTGGCAGCCAGGCGAGCGCGCGAATCTCGCCAAACTCGCGCCGCAACTTTTCCCACGAGCCGCCGCCATCGCGGCTAAGGTAAACGTAGCCGTGCAAGCTGTTGGCGGCGACCACGTCGGGATTCGCGGGATTGACGCCGAACCAGTACATCGTGGAGTTCGGTTCCACTTCGAGCTTGCACTTTTCCCAGGTCGCACCGCCATCGAGGGTGCGCTGGATCGCCCCGCGCTTGCCCGGGATGAAATCGCCGTTGGCCACGAACATGACGTCGGGGTTGCCCGGACGCAGCGCCACGCCGCGGCAATAGGAAATCGTGTCGCGCTCCGCGAAACGCGGAAAGCCATGGAGCGACCAGCTCTCGCCTTCGTCGGCGCTTCGCCAGAGACCGTCGGGCGTGGTGGCAAGAATTTCCGGCCGACGGCCGAGCCTCACCGCCAGGCCGTGAATGTCCTGGTTGAGCGGCTTATCGCCCAGCGCCGGGCAATGGCTCCAGGACTCGCCGCTGTCGCGGCTGCGATACACGCCGTCGATCTCGACGCTCACCCAAATCGAACTCGAGTCACGCGGGTCGAAGACGACATTGGTGACCTTGGGCGCTCCAGCGAGGCACTTCTCGGCGATCGGGATCGCGAGCCGCTCCCATTGCTGACCGCCGTCGGCCGTGCGGAACACCGCCGGCGGCTTGGTGCCGGCATAGATGACGTCAGAGTTGCGCGGATCAACCGCGACCGACCATATCTGAGCCCCGTCCATCGGAGACGGCACCAGCGCAAAACTGGCTCCGTTATCATCGCTTCGATACAGCCCGGCTTCCGAGCCGGCGTACACCTGATGCGGATCGTGGGGCGAAAGCGCCAGGGCGCGAATCTGGATTTCACCGGGCTCGGCGTGAAATGGCAGCGCCATCTTGCTGCGCCGCCAATGCTCGCCACTATCGGGGCTGAACCAAACTCCGGCGCCGACCGTTCCGACACATATAGTGAATTGGTTAGGCATCGCTTTTCACCCTGCCTGCCGTACCAGGCCATCAAATACGGCGCGCGCCGCTTTACGGCGCACGCCGCCGGGTCTTGCCGGGCCATCACTCCTTGGTTCGTTCCTTCTCGAACTTGAGCGTCAACTCTGCGATTCCAGCCGCGACGTTAAGACCGTTTTGCCCTTCGATGGAGACCGGCTGCAAGGCGATCGACTTCTTGAATCCGCCGACCAGGACGTTGGCGCCTGCGCCGACCCCGAGCGAAACGCTCGCCGTCGCTCCGCCGTAGTGACCCGACAGCGCGCCCTCTCCGAGGTTGGTGGTCGGCGCGATCACTGCCCATAGAATCACGGCCGACTTGAGATAGCCGATATCGGCGCCGAACTTGGTGATAGAGCCTTCGTAGTCCTCAGTATGATTCTTGTCCCGGGTGTATTCGCAATTCATCTTTCGAGAAGATCCGAAGATAAAGCCCCATCCGCTGGCCACGTGACAGGTCAGGTATCCGGCCCTCACCGTCATCTTATGTTCTTCCGCATGAGCTGGCGGCGCACACAAAGAGACCGCAAACATCAGCGCTGCCGCAGTTAAGAAGTTGCGAGTTAGTGGTTTCATTCAGAGGTTCCTCCTTATTGCGCCGGCTTGGTTGGCGCGAAAGCTCGTTCGTCCGCGAGTCCACCTGAATTGTCCCAAAAGATGATCCAGGTACGCAAACGACGTGGGACGTGTACCCAGACGACGCGGACGTCAAGCAACCTCGCCACTCGGATGCCATGCCCTTTCCGGCGTCACTCGCGACTTGCGCTGCGGCCCGGCTATGTCGCTGTCACGACCTCGCAGATTGCAAAATCGGCTCCGTCCTCTTCGTTGCCCTGGTGAACCGCGCGAAAATCCGCCGAGCGCATATAGCGCTTCAGCGCCGCCCGGTCGGCCCATCGCGTGACCAACATGAAGGTCGGGGTGCGCCCGACCGTGCGCAGGACCTCGAGCCCGAGGAAACCGTCGTGAGCGTCAACCAGGCAAGGACGAGATTGGAATCGCGCCTCTAGCCGACCTGCATCAGCCGCGGCGACCTTGAACCTCGATACGGCAACGATCATCCCGCATCTCCTTCGCGGTTATATTCGTCTCAGCAGGCCTCAGCGGCGGCATAGCATGGCAGCGTGAAATGAAACGTCGAGCCCCGCGCCACTTCTGACTCGACGCCCACGCGGCCGCCGTGAGCTTCGACGATCTGGCGCGCAATCGCGAGCCCCAGGCCGGTGCTCTGTTCACCGCCGGTCGGTCGAACGCTGGTTTTCTGGTAAAAGCGAAACAGATTCCCCAATTCCTCAGCCGGAATTCCCTGGCCCTGATCGGCGACTTCGACCAAAACTTCGCCGCCCGAGGCGGATGCACGCACGGTCACGGTGGTCGCGGACTCCGAGTACTTGACTGCGTTGCTGATGAGGTTGGTGAGCACCTGTTCAACGCGCGCGGGATCGGCATTCACGGCCGGCAGTCCGGAAGTGATTTCGGTTTCGAGCCGGATGCTTTTCCTGTCCGCCAACAGCCGGTTGGTTTCGACGTTCCTGCGGATCAGGGCCCCGAGATCGACCGATTTCACCTTCAACTCCAGCCGCCCCGTCTCGATCAGCGTGAGGTCCAGCAAGTCGTCGACCAGGGCGAGAGCGGCGCGGCTGGTGCGCTCGATGATCGAGAGGAACTTCAGGTGTTCGGGATCGAAGGCATCGCGATCTTCGAGCAACAGTTCGACACTGGAGGCCATGGAACCGATGGAATTGCGCAGGTCGTGCGCCACAATGGCGGCATGCTGGCTCCGCTGCTCCAGGCTCTTCAGCGCCGTGCGCAGGGCGTTAGTCTCCTCGTTGTTGATCCGGATCAAGTCCTCGTAGATGTCGCCCGTATAGCCCTCGACTGCGCTACCCATCAGCATCAGCTCGTCACCGACGACCACCCCCGAGAAGACCAGCAATTTCGGATGGCCGCCAAGGTCAACGGAAATTGGGACCTCATATGCGGCGGCGGCGTTCGCCAGGTCGTCGATCAACGCCTGCGCCCGATCCTGATTGTCTGCATAGGCGCAGGAGCGAAACGGTCTGCCGGCTTTCATTGTACCGGACAGCCCGATCCCATCATTGACTATTGCAATGACTACTCCGTCCCGGGCGCATCGGAGCAGCACCCCGGCGTGATGCCGCGGCTCCATCCGTGCTCAGCCCTCCGCGCTGGCCGTCAGGCGTGCAGCTGCCACCGAGGCGTCGGCGCCATTGCACGCATGCTCGTCCGCGCCGATGTCGCGCCAGAGATCAGGTTCACGGTTGAAGGCATGGCCGCCGACCATGATCCTGACGCCGCGGGTGTCCTGATTTGCGCGCAGCTCGCGGACCATCGCGGCCACCCCTGCAAGGTGGAAGGTCATTGTCGCGGAAAGCCCAAGGAGATCCGGCTTGCGTTGCGCCACATAAGCGACCAGCGCTGCAGCCGGCAGATTGGCGCCCAAGTGGTAAGTGTCCCATCCCTCCATCTCGAAGAGATCGGCAACCATCCGCATCCCGAGCTCGTGGATTTCGCCAGGCGCGCACGCCGTCACCAGGACGCGACCGATGCGCGGCGCGGAAAAAATATGGCTATAGAGATGCGCCATGATCATTTGTGTCGCGGCGGTACAATAATGCTCCTGGGCGATGCTTATTTTGTTGGACTGCCATAGCCGTCCCACCTCGTACTGCGAGTCCTGAAACACCCGCAGCCAAATATCCCTGATGCCCATTCCGGCGCGGATGGCATCTTGCACTAATTCGAGCGCCGCCTGCCGTTGTCCGCGCAGCAGGAAATCAACGTAGCGCGCGGTCAGCCCATCCGCCGGCAGTGCCTGCTCCCATCGATCTACGCTCGTAGCGCCGGCAACTCCTGCATCGAAGACTGCAAGGACGATCGCCGAGCTCCCAGGCGAGAGGGTCTCGCTCAGCACCTCGCGCATGCACCTCAGATTTTCAAGCAGCTCCTCGGATGCCACCCCGCGCGCCGAAAGCACCGCGCTTACCCAACCGAGATAGTCCTTGAAGATCGAGGAGCGGCCGAAGCTTACAGCATCGGCCAGGTAGGACTGGTGATATCGGGTGTCCTCGAGATACCGTGCTCTGCCCCGCTCTCCGTACTTGGCTAGCAGCGCGGGACGCCGTGCGTAGTCTCTGGCGACTGCCGCTTGAGCAACTGCCTCCATCACGCTTCTGAGTTCTTTGGCGGCGTCGGATTTCTCGTCCATTGACTCGATACCTCGTTTCGACGGCGTTGCCTTGACCGCGGCAAATCGCGCCGACAAGTTCGAGCCCCGGACGCGCGAAGGAGTGGATCGGGATGGCTCCACCACTGTTGTCCGGTATCAGGCCTCAGTCAATACAGAACCGCGCGTGTATGGCGGGCAGTTTGACTCAAACTGACCCGTTACCCTGAGGGTGCCGGGTCAGTGGCGGTCTGACTGCGCTCTAGCGGTGAGACCCAATGCCCTCGCTCGCCTGGCGTCGCGATCAGAGGGTGAATACTTCCTGGGACTGGCTGACGCCACGAAGCAGATGGAGGCCCAGGCTCACAAGGGGCTCGGCGACCGCAGCGGCGAAGCTGGCGGACGTGACCACGTTCCTGCCCAGTTCGGCGGCGAGCTTCTCCAGCCGCGCCGCATGATTGACGGCAGGACCAATGACCGTGAAGTCGAGCCGGTCTCTCGCTCCGATGTTGCCATACGTGACTTCGCCAAGGTGCAGCGCGAGGCCGAAGTCGATCCGCCGCGCGCCGCTCCCCGCCCGCTCCAGATTGCGCGCGGCCATTGCCGCAACCGCTGCCCGGGCCGCTCTAAGTGCGGCCCGGCAGGGTTCGCCGGCGTCCCCCTCGCGGCCGGCGCCGAGCTTGTCGCCGATATCGAAAATGGCCAACATCGCGTCGCCGATGAACTTCAACACTTCGCCGCCTTCGGCGGTAACCGCGTCGGCGACGATTTCGAAATAGTCATTGAGCAAAGCGATCACTTCATGGCGCGGGGCCGAGTCGGTCAAACGGGTGAATCCGCGCAAGTCGCAAATCCAGATCACCGCGCGAATCGATTCGCCGCTGCCGCGGGTGATCGCGCCGGAGAGCACTCGCTCGCCAGTGCGATGCCCGACGTAGGTATCGAGCAGGCTGCGTGCGACTCGGCGCGTCGACTGCAGCTCGACTATTATCGCCAGCGCTTCGGCAACCTCGCCCAGTGCCTCGATCTCCCGGTCGGTAAAGCCTCCGGCCCGATCGGTAACCCAGGTGATGGCGTTGATCGCTCCACCGGAACAAACCATCGGCATCGCCACATAGTCAGTTGCGCCCTGCTGGCGTAGCAGCGGGAGAACCGCGTAGTCCTGAGGACAATCGGGCTCTGCCAGGCGCCGTCGAAGCATCCGCCGGGCCCTTCTCACTTCGGCGATCGGGCTCTGGAGCATCTCGGGACTCTGGACCAGCTCGTGGCTCGCGGTCTGGCGCTTGACGCCCGATTCATCGCGCCGCCACACATATGCGGCGCCTGCGACTTGCGGATGCAGGGTGGTTACGGCACAAAACCCTCGCCACAGCGGGATGCCCGCCGCGACAATCCGGCGGCACATTTCGTCGCCGAATTCACGCATGTGCGTATTGTGCCGGCCCTCCTTGAGCATCCAGCGCACGACATCCGCCGCGGCATGGGTGTCACCCCTCATGCCTTAAGCTGGACGTCACAGACCGTAGCGGTCCGTCTCACGCGCTGATACCGGATGATTTGAGTAGATCACTGAATTGCTTGTGGAGCTTGCGCAGTTTCGGATCGATGACGATTTGGCAATACGGAGCGAGGGAATTGTTGCGATAGTATTCTCGATGGTAATTCTCGGCGGGGTAAAATGCGCTGAGCGGAACCACCTCGGTTACAATGCGTTTGCCCGCCGGATCCGAACCATTTAACTGCTCGATCAATGATTCCGCCGCCCGTTTTTGATCGTCGGTCGTATAGAAAATGGCCGAACGGTACTCGGTCCCGACGTCCGCTCCCTGCCGGTTCAACGAAGTCGGATCGTGGGTCGCAAAAAAAACCGCCAGCAAATCATTGTACGAGATGCGCGCGGGATCGTATTCGACCCGGGTAACTTCGGCATGCCCGGTGTTCCCGGTGCAAACCTGCTCGTAGGTCGGATTTGCGGTTGTACCTCCTGCATACCCCGGCATCACGGACACCACGCCCTTCAATTGTCCAAATACCGCTTCGGTGCACCAGAAGCATCCCCCACCGAAGACCGCAATTTCTGTCTTTTGATCCATGGCGACAACAATAACTCAAGCATTATGAATGTAAACGGGCCTCCCTACCGCGCCAGGTAGCCCCCGTCCACCAGCAGCGGGCACCCGGTCACGAACGACGACTCGTCAGAGGCGAGAAACAGGATCGCGTTGGCAATTTCCTCGGGTTGCGCGTTGCGCCCCATCGGTTCCAACCGCGCCGCCTGGCGCCAGAACTCCGCCGCTTCTTCGGCGCTGTTTCGTTTCAGGATGTTGGTTTCGACATTCCCGGGACATACGCAGTTGACCCGAATACCGTCCGGCGCGTAGCGCGAGGCCAGGGACTTTGTAAGTTGGAGCGCTCCGGCCTTGGTGATGTTGTAAGCGAAAGTGCTCGCGCCCTCCATTTCCTGTCCGATGAAAGAAGAAATAGAAGCCAGGTTCACGATCGCGCCCTTCTTGCGCTTTAACATCGGAGGGATGACGTGTTTGCAGCACAGAAACATGCTTTTCAGATTGATGTCCATCAGACGGTCCCATTCCTCGACGCTCATATCAGTAACGTCCTTTAGGAAGTGTATCCCGGCATTGTTGACCAGTACGTCGATCCGGCCGAAGGTCGACATCGCTTCGTAAGCGAGGCGACGAGCCGTCTCTTCGCGGGCGACGTCGCCCGTGACCGCACGATTTTTGTCTCCGCCAAGCTGGGACAGGACCGCGTCCACGCCCTTCTCATCGATATCGTTGAGCACGAGGAGCGCCCCTTCACGGGCGAACAGGGCCGCGGTCGCCCGTCCGATTCCGCTGCCCGCGCCAGTCACAATGGCAACCTTGTCCTGGAGCCGCATGGCTTTGCCCTCCCGATTCGGATTACTCAGTTCAGACTCGCGCAGTTCGGGAGACCCGGTCAAGGACAAATCGATCCATGCACCGGTTGGCGCGGGACTGGACACAGCGGAACGAGATCCGACCAGACTACATCGCTTTTGACGGCACCACCTCGAGCCGCATCTTTTCCGTTCCTCGGATAACCGTCAGCTCGGCCCTGGCTCCGATCTGCTCTTCCGACAAAAACCTGTACAAATCGTCCACCGCGCCGACTGGGCTGTCGCCGTATGCAACGATCATATCGCGCGGCATCACTCCCGCCTGGTCCGCGGGACTTCCGGGCTCGACCGAAGTGACCATTACGCCCGTCTCTCTGGGCAAACGATAAAAGCGCACAAACCGTCGCGGCAGCGGAGCGGTCATGCCGGCCACGCCAACGTACCCGCGCACGATCCGGCCGTCGCGGATGAGACGCGCCGCCACGTATTTCGCTGTATTGATCCCGATTGCAAAGCAGATTCCCTGCGCGGGCAGAATTACTGCGGTGTTCACGCCGATTACTTCGCCCCGCGAGTTCACCAGCGGCCCTCCGGAATTTCCCGGGTTGAGCGCGGCGTCGGTCTGGATCACATCGTCGATTAATCGGCCCGATTGCGAGCGCAGCGAACGTCCCAGCGCGCTTACCACGCCTGCGGTGACCGTGCACTGAAAGCCATACGGACTGCCGATGGCGATCGCGAGCTGGCCCACGCGCAACCGGCCCGAATCGCCGAGCCCTGCCGCCGACAGCGCCGCCGCTCCGATTCGTACAACCGCAATATCGCTGTGCGGGTCCGAACCCACGAGCGTCCCTTCCGCGCGGCGCCCGTCAAGCAGGGTGACGCTGATGCGATTCCCCTGCGCCACAACATGGCTATTGGTCAGAACGAAGCCATCAGGGGTGAACACGAAGCCCGAGCCGGTGCCCGCCGGCAACTCGATCGGGCCCTTTTTCTGAAAGACCTCGATATTCACGACCGCCGGGCTCACCCGTCGCGCCGCGCTCGCAACCGCCTCAGAGTACGCATCGAGCAGTCCCGTCTCGCTCGTCAACAAATCGCTCGCCACCTGCACGCGGTCGTCAGGCGATTCGTTCAGCACCCTTCGCAGTACCGATTTCATATGTCGTCCTCGAACTCACTGGTTGCACATATAACCACTGCGTCTAGTACGAGCGGGTGGATCAGACCCGCTCCTCGATATGGAAGGTTAACCGAGAGGATGCTTGACATGGCTTCACAAACCCCAAATGCTTAGGTGGGTTTTGTTTGTACCGAGCACGTCGAGAGTGGCGGATTGATGTTTTCACGAAATTTTCGGGCTCTCTTAACCCTTTGAAAATCTGCTTTTACAACCGACCGCATTGTTTGAGCGCAAATCCTCAGGGGACTATCTAAGGGCGCCTCGGAGGAAACCGTTGGGAGCGATCGGCAAGCGAATTACCGTCGCAATGATCAGCATGAACGAAGAGCGAGCGGTCGCCAAAGTAATCGGCGATATCCGGAACGTTCTGCCCGACGCCGAAATAGTGGTCGTCGATAGCAGTTCCGATCATACTGCGGAGATCGCGCAATCGCTGGGCGCGAAAGTGATCAGGCAATTCCCGCCGCGCGGCTACGGCCCGGCTATGGACATGGCGCTGCGCTCTAGCGGACGCGAAGTTATCGTGACCCTGGATTGCGATGACACTTATCCCGTCGAATTCATCGAGCCCATGGCGCGCATAGTGCTCGAAGATGGATATGATTTGGTCGATGGTTCGCGTCTGGCGGGCAAGCCTGCGGCGATGCGAGAGAAGCTAGAAGAGCGCCCCCCCTAGGACTACGCCGACGCACAGACCAGCGTGCTGGTGGTGTGCCGGTCCGCCACCCTGAGGGGCGAGCCAGACTCATCTGAGCTGGCAGCCCTGCCTCGCGACGCGGGCGCGGCGGCAGGGGACCGAATTCGTCGTAGCCCGCTACACCGACCGCCAAGGCCGCGCGCTCCGCCAGCGTCGAACTGTGCGAACGGCTGGCGGCGTGGGTGAAGACAGAACCTGCGGGTGTGCCGGATTTGAGAGGGTGCAGGATGACGCCGCCGCGTCGGTGCGGCGGCGTTCCACGTCATTCGCTGTGCCGGATGGTCTCAGGATTGCCGGCGTGTTGGGCTTCCGTTCAGTAAGTTCCGCCCGACGGACAGTTCTTCGATGGACCGCCAAACGTGCCGTTGCCTGAGAATTTACCACCTGCGCCTAGAGAAGGATCAGTCTGCGAGTTGTAAAACCAACTGAAGAAAGCTAACTCCTGCAAATGGTATCCGTTTACGAGTAGCATATCGGTGCCACTCAGGGGGTCTCCCACCTCAAGATTATTTTGACAGGAGGAAACCTGCCCGATCCCTCCCCAAGCGGGCGTGGGATTCGTCCCTAGAGGATCGTCCATCCATTCGCCAATTTCATGAGAGGCGATGGCCGCATCAAGGACGTTCGTTCCGAATAAACCGGTGCTATCCCAATCGACAGCCGCGTAGGTCTGAACCGGGCTACCGACCGCACCATGATAGCCGAGGATACAACAGTTAATCACGCTCGGGCGTTTGCTGGTGGACTCAACCACGTTCTTCATCAGAAAAATTACGAAGCTGGTAGGTGAAATTGTGCCGGATTTCGTCAATGACGGCATAACAGTGCTCGTCAGGTAGGAATTGAGCCAGGAGTAAGACAGAATTCCGAGCTTAGAACATCCGGTCGAATAGGTAGTCCCATTTCTCCCGACGACACTTGAGCTGATGGTATACGTTGGGGCGGTTGTGTAGCTGATGGGGTTGGAATAGCCGAGCGATTTGTCAGCGCTGCTTACTAGGGACCAGAACTCCGCCTGTCGGAAACCATCGTTGTACTGCGCCGTGGGAAAGACTCCGTTAAAAGAAGTGGGGGCGTTGTTCACAACGAGAGGTGAACCGTTGAACGAAGAAAGTACGGTTGAGACCTTGTTACAGCTGTCCGTCGTAGTGGGATCGAACGTGGAGGTTCCAATCAAAATCTTCAGCGGCACAACAACCGCGTTCACCATTGTGCTGGCTGACGGCGAGGCCCAGGGACTGCCGCCGACAATGCTGCCAGAGTAGGAATTGCCGTCCTTGCTCGCCGTGATGGTGTAACCTGACATCGGAATGGTGGCCGCCGCCGCTGCCTGCCGTACGGCGTCAGCATGCGTACCCGCTTTCCATGGAACTACTGCAAAGAATCCATGCAGCGGCTTGTGGTTGCTCGGGCCTGTTTGTGCCAACAGCGTGACAGGTGCCATCCAGAGCAATCCCAACACCGCGATAATCTTGGACCAAGAGTGGGTCATCGTTTTCTCCCAAATTATGACGTCGCAGCCTCTGCTGACTTTGCGTTCCGCTGCTCATCATAGGCCGCAACTCCGTCTTTTGCAACGTCTTGACTGACGACGTTTATCCATAGTTGTGCGAAACGGCAAGCCGCCACACCGGGTGTCCGCCGCCCTGCCCGCGAGGCGACGTGCGCGGCGTTTCTCCGCCGCCGATGTGCTGTCTGGCAGAAGCCACCCGTCCTCAGGTCCGAGGCTGCGAACCGCAGGGAGCGGCCCGGCGCGGCCCGAGGCCGGGCAAATTGGCAACGACGAAAATCGCCGGACCTGATATTAACGATCTATTAACTGTCGGTGGATTCGATGCTTAAAATCGCATCCGGTGAGGAAGGGTCAAATTGGCGGAAAACCCTTTAACCGCGCGGCGTTAGTTGGCGGAGGGGGTGGGATTTGAACCCACGAGCGACTTTCGCCGCTGCCGGTTTTCAAGACCGGTGCCTTCAACCGCTCGGCCACCCCTCCGCTCTCGCGCGCCCCCGAAATCATAACGTTAGCCATGATTACAGCGTGCGGAAAGTACCTCGGGCACTGCCGGCTTGGCAAAGCGCTGCAAAAATACGGGCGCGATCTCGCTCTTGATATTCACGGAAAGGCAAAGAATTACTCTTTCACTGGATGCCACAGTGTGCCGTTGAAGTGACACTGTGGCCCAAACAGGTTACGGTCGGCGAAGCTAGGTCGGTAGACGAACGTTCCAGGAAACAAAGACCACTCCGAAGCGGTGTTCTGGTAGTAGCGCCCGCGGCGTTCGGCGGGCGTGAAACACCCGTTACCGCCGATATCCTCCAGCCGCAGGCCTGCGAGGCTCGCGATCGTCGGCCAGGTCACCTCGGGATGCCCGCTCCATCCCCTGCGATAGCGTGCGTCGCACGCCTCGAACAGCGCACGGGAGACACGGCAGAACGGCATAAATCCCTTCACCCGGCGCTCCAGCGGCAAGTCCTCGCTGCCGGTGACAAGAGTACTCCAGTGCGCCCAGTTCGGATTCTCCGCCCACGTTTGCAGCGCAGTGCACAGTAGGTCAGCGTCGGAAGACGACAGGTCCGTGAACAGGCGGGGCCATGCACCGCTGAAGCGTACGTCGTATTCGATAATCCAGTAGTAATCATAAACAGGCCGTTCGAGAAAAAACTTCATCGGTACCAAATCCGCATTACCGATGAAATTGTCCGGATTGAATCTCGAAATTTTGTTCCGATAGGGCAACGAACGCAGATCGTACGCTGAATACTCCAGCGCAGGGACACATTCTATGCCGTCGAGGGCGCCCGCCGTTCGGCAATAGCCAGCCGCGAATATATCGAAGCTGCTCCCCAGTTCAGCGCGGAGCCGCGCCAGTTCGCGCAGCACCGCCGGCGAGCGAAAGTGCGAATAGTATAGAATCACCTCGCGCTTCGTCGTCGCGCGATTTGCGTGGTCATCTGCCGATCCCGGCCGACTCCATCCCAGCCGCGCGAGTATAGCGGCCCATCGATCCGAACGGGCCTGCAGCCGGCTATTTTGAGCTGTCATTTTTTGAGCGGCCTGCGCGGGCCATCAAACGCTGCATCTACGATGCCGCAGCAATCACATCCAGCACGAACACGGCCCGCGTATCCTAATCGCGAGCCGTGTGCGGCATTGCCATGCGGCGGCGGCATCAACGCATTGCGCAAGGCCGCCCTGTTACTCTATGACTTGACTCCAAGGTTGACGGCGGTGGTGCAATTCACCGCCCATCCACTTTTCACGCCGAAGCACCAAAGAACTTCGTTGTCGAGTTGCGTGCGATAGATTGGCAGGTCGCCCTTGTCGCCGTGACAGGCACAGCGCCCGCAATACTCTTTTCCGCAGCAGTCCCGATAGGCGATTATGTAGTCCTTGCCGTCGACCGGATGCCTGCAGGTGCCAACCCATCCGGTGGGTGACATAATCGACCCCGCCGGACATTCGGTGAGCGTTCCACCGCAGCATCCGCAAAGATTTCCGTCGAAGCCGCAATATCGCCAGTAATCGCAGCTCATCTGGTCTCCCGGCTCGGCGGCTGAATCCGCAGCCTCGGCCGCGCGCGCGATACGCTCTACCGGCAGCAGCGGCAGCGCGACGCCGCCGAGCAGGGCGGTTCCGATCATTCCCAGCAGCCGCCGGCGGGAGGTATGCGCCGCGAGTTTGCGCGCCAGTCGCTCCACCAGGTCGTCCATTGTTCATCCTTTCTGCGAAATGTTCGCAGCGGCCGGTTAGAGGCCGAACATGTTGGACGGGAAGCCGCCCATCTGATCGATCTTTCCCAGGTACCTGCCATTTTCCGCCGATAAGATTTGCAGCGCCCACGGAGCCGCGCCGATCTGCAAAATATCGGTGGAGGTCGCGGCGAAGATCAGCGGTTTGTCATCCGGGGTCACGAATATTGCGGCTGCTGGCTCGGGCAGCGTGAGGCGTTCGATTCGTTTGCCGTCTTTCGCGTTGAATACCCAGATCTCGGAGCCGGCTTGCTTGTGCGTCCACTCGCCGCCCTGATGCATCAGTGCGTAAAGAAGCCCGTCCGATGAATGTCCCCAAATCGGCTGGCTGCCGCCCGGCCGCCATCCCGCTGCACGTTCCTGATCCGTGGTCAGCGACCAGGTCGACCCGGGGGTGGGCGGATCGGTCGACATGTCAACCGGATGAACCACTCCATGATAGGTGACGTAATAGTTTTCGCTCTTGATAATCGCCGGCGCCGCGTAAACCGGGTCCTTCTCGGGCTGGAAGAACACCGGGCTGCGCTTTTCGCCGACGGATTTGCCGTTGTCGTCGAAGTTCACCATCAGCAGCGAGCCGTCGCCGCATAGCGAAGCGAACTGCCGCTTGCCGGTCAACTGGAATTCGGCGCATCCGGTTATCGGAATCTCGCCGAGCACCTTGGACGACGCAATGTCGATCACTGTTACCGAGGTCGCCGGCGTCATGTTGGCCACCAGCAGCAGATGCCCGTCGGAGGTCGCTCCGAGCTGCAGGTTGTCGGGGCCGGCAAGCTGACGCTTCGGCGGTATCACGACCTCGCTCAATGGGTTGAGGGTCGCTGTGTCGTAAAAGGTGATGACGTCGGTGCGCGTGCCCCGCGTGCCGCGCGAGAAGAAAGTGTCGCCGAGAAAGATACGGCTGTGGTCGGGCGCTATCGTCGCCGTCGAGATCATGCCAGCCGTCAGCATACCAATAATTTTTCTCGAATCGCCGTCGACTAGGTAAATCTGCGAGACGATGAAGTTGCCATAGAGCGGCGCGTTTATCAGCACCCAATGCGGATTGGGAGCCGGCATCTTGCGCACTCCTACGCCTTCGGCGGGTGGCTGGGTATATGGGAATTGCAGTGTGGGGCTGCTGGGAACCTGAGCGAAAGCCGGGCCGGCCAGCAGCGCGAGCACCGGAGCAAGTCGAAGTAGTCGCCGCCGTGGGTCAGTCACCATCCGGTCCTCCCCCAGAAGGTTTTCTTTCCGCCGATCCGGTCGAATTAATCCTGGAGCCCGAATTTATACTGAGCGCGCTTCGCGCAAGTCAAGTTACGCGTCGCCAGGTGCGCGCCGAACAATGCGGCAATGCGCGCCGCCGCCGTGCAGGACCTAACGCCGCCAGCGATTTCCCACCCCGGGCGCCGTTCACATCGGTCAGTCGGTGACCGCGCCAACTGACGCCGATGAGACCTGCGCCGCGTACTTGGCGAGCACGCCGCGAGTGTAGCGCGGGGCGGGCGGCTTCCAGGCCGCGCGCCGGCGCGCAATCTCGTCCTCGGGCAGGTTGAGTTGCAGCAGGCGTTTGTGCCCGTCGATGGTTATCGAGTCGCCTTCCTCTATAAGCGCGATCAACCCACCCACCGCGGCTTCAGGTGCGACGTGGCCTACCACCAGCCCATAAGTGCCGCCCGAGAAACGTCCATCGGTGATGAGGCCGACCGAATCGCCGAGTCCCGCGCCGATGATGGCCGAGGTCGGCGACAGCATCTCGCGCATCCCGGGTCCGCCCTTGGGCCCCTCGTATCGGATCACCAGCACGTCGCCCTTTTTGATCTTGCCTGCGAGAATCGCTTCGAGCGTGTCTTCCTCGCGATCGAACACCCGCGCCGGCCCGGTTATTTCCTGATGTTTGATCCCGGTTACCTTCGCCACCGCGCCCTCGGTCGCGAGGTTGCCGCGCAGGATCGCTAGATGCCCCTCGGCGTACATCGGATTGTCCCACGGACGGATCACATTCTGGTCCTTGCCCGGCGTCTCGGGAACTTCGGCGAGCGTCTCGGCTATAGTGCGTCCGGTGATGGTCTGTTCGCCGCCGTGCAGAATTCCGTGGGCAAGCAGCATCTTCATCACCTGCGGAACGCCGCCCGCGCGATGAAATTCCGTGGTCACGTAGCGTCCCGAGGGCTTGAGATCGCAGAGCACCGGGGTGCGCTGGCGGACGGTCTCAAAATCGTCGATGGTCAACGGAACGTTTGCGGCGTGCGCGATCGCGAGCAGGTGAAGCACCGCGTTGGTCGATCCACCGACCGCCATCACCACCGCGATCGCGTTCTCGAAAGCCTTGCGTGTCATGATCTGGCGCGGCAGCAAGCCGCGATGCACCGCCTCGACCAGTACTTCGCCCGAACGCGCAGCGCTCTCGGCCTTCTCGGCGTCCTCGGCCGCCATAGTCGAAGAGTACGGCAGGCTCATCCCCATCGCCTCGATCGCCGAGGACATGGTGTTGGCCGTATACATTCCGCCGCACGAGCCGGCGCCGGGACAAGCGTGGCGCTCGACTTCGAGCAACTCGGTCTCGCTGATCTTGTGCGCGCTATACTCGCCGACCGCCTCGAAGGCACTGACGATCGTCAGGTCGCGGCCATTCAGATTGCCGGGCTTGATGGTCCCGCCGTAAATGAAGATCGCCGGAATGTTCATCCGCGCGATCGCGATCATCGCGCCGGGCATGTTCTTGTCGCAGCCGCCTACCGTGACCACGCCGTCCATGGTCTGGCCGCCGCAGGCGGTCTCGATCGAATCCGCGATGACCTCGCGCGAGACCAGCGAATATTTCATGCCCTCGGTGCCCATCGCGATCCCGTCGCTGACCGTGATCGTGCCGAACGTCTGCGGCATCGCGCCCGCGCCGCGCACCGCGGCTTCGGCGCGCTTGGCCAGCGTGTCGAGTCCCATGTTGCACGGCGTGATCGTGCTGTAACCGTTGGCGATGCCGACGATCGGCTTGTTGAAGTCGCTGTCGCGAAAGCCCACCGCGCGAAGCATCGAGCGATTGGGCGCGCGTTGCACGCCTTCGGTTATCAGTTTGCTGCGCAGCTTTTCGGCCATCGCTCTTTCTCCCTGGACTAGATGGATCCTCACGCGCCCGGACACCGGGCCAACGGAGTTTATCGCCGATTCGCCGCCGATGGGAAGGCGCGCGCCCCACATCCGACATCGCCGCGGAAGTGCTCACAAAGGGCAACCTCTGTATCATCGAGCGAGGAGCGGCAACCGATCGCGGCGCGCAAAGAGTACAAAAATGAAAGTGAGTCCCTTCGCAGGAACCCCGGCCGACGCGGCCTCTCTCGTCAACGTTCCGAATCTCATCACCGCTTACTATGCCGAACTCCCCGATCCGTCAGTGCCGTCGGAGCGCGTGGCCTTCGGCACTTCCGGCCATCGCGGCTGCTCTTTCAATCGGGCTTTCAACGAGCGCCACATCCTCGCTATCAGCCAAGCCATCTGCCACTACCGAAAGCAGCAGAGCATCGACGGCCCATTATTTCTGGGAATCGACACGCACGCGCTCTCCGTGCCCGCGCTGACCAGCGCGTTGGAGGTGATGGCGGCCAACGAAGTCGAGGTGATGATCGCGCAAGGCGATGAATACACTCCCACGCCCGTGCTCTCCCATGCGATTCTCACGTACAACCGCGGGCGCAAAAGCGGACTGGCCGACGGAATCGTCATCACCCCCTCGCACAACCCGCCCCATGACGGCGGCTTCAAGTACAATCCGCCCAACGGAGGACCGGCCGCGGGCGCCATCACTGGCTGGATCGAAGCGCGAGCGAACGAACTCCTGGAGTCCGGCCTTAGCGGCGTGAAGCGCGTCTCCTATGAGAAAGCTCTTCATGCGGCGACGACGCATCGGCATGACTACCTCGATGCTTACATCAGCGATCTCGCCAATGTAGTTGACATGGAAGCGATTCGCGGCTCGAAGATCAGCCTCGGGGTGGATCCGCTCGGCGGCGCAGGAGTTCATTACTGGGGCCCCATCGCCGAGCGCTACGGATTGAATCTCACGGTGGTTAGTGACGCCGTCGATCCCACGTTCCGTTTCATGACCCGCGATTGGGACGGCGAGATCCGCATGGACCCGTCGTCGCCGTACGCGATGCGGCGGCTGATCGCGCTGAAGGATCGTTTCGAGGTTGCATTCGCTTGCGACACTGATCACGACCGCCACGGGATCGTCACGCGCAGCGCGGGTTTGCTGCCGCCCAATCACTATCTCTCCGTCGCCATCCTCTATCTGTTCCAGCACCGGCCGAAGTGGAGCACGTCAGCTGCGATCGGCAAGACCGTGGTAAGCAGTCAGATGATCGACCGCGTGACCGCAAAGCTAGGCCGCAAGCTCTACGAGGTGCCGGTCGGTTTCAAATGGTTTGTGGATGGCCTGCTCGACGGCTCGCTTGGCTTTGGCGGAGAAGAAAGCGCGGGCGCGGCCTTTCTCCGTATGGATGGGGGCGCATGGACGACGGACAAGGACGGAATCGTGCCGGCTTTGCTGTCGGCGGAGATCACGGCGCGGATGAACCGCGACCCCGGAGAACTCTACCGCGAGCTGGTGCGCGAGTTTGGGGAATCGTTTTACGATCGCGTTGAGGCGCCGGCCACTGCGGCACAGAAGGAAATGCTGGGGCGGCTTTCACCGCAGCAGGTCAGCTCCGCGGACCTGGCCGGTGAAAAAATCCAGGCCATCCTCACCAATGCGCCCGGCAACGACGCGCCCATCGGCGGCCTCAAGGTGATCGCGAAAAGCGGATGGTTCGCGGCGCGGCCGTCCGGGACCGAAGACATCTACAAGATTTATGCGGAGAGCTTCCGCGACGCCGATCATCTGCGCCGCATCGAAGAAGAAGCGCAGGCGATCGTCACCGCCGCGGTGACCGCGGCGCCAGCGCGGAAACCCTGAGCGTGTTCAGATCTGCGCTTGCGCCGTGGCGGGGCTTTTGCGCGAACGCGTGCCGCGGCGCGGCTTCCTCACGGGCGCTGGTACAGCCGGCTGCGCGCCGACATCCTGCCAAAGTTTGATTCCACCGAGCAGGCCCTCCACGTTGCTGATTATTTTCACACCCGCAGGCGGCTCGAAGCGAATGAACTTGGAATCGCCTCCGCCGATATAGAGCTGGTCGTAGTTGAACGCGATCTTGAGATCTTCGATCGCCTCGCGCACCCGCTTGTTCCACCACTTCTTGCCCTTCTTGAGCAGCATCCGATGGCCCAACTCATCCTCATAGGTATTGCCCTTGTGGAAAGGATGATGCCCGAGCTCCAGGTGGATACGATGGCCGTCGACGAAAACCACCGATCCAAAGCCAGTGCCCAGCGTAATCACCAGTTCCACCCCGCGGCCGGAAACGGCGCCGAGGCCTTGCACGTCGGCATCGTTGGCGACGCGCACCGGCCGCGCAAGCGCGTCGTGCAGCTTTCGCTCGAGCGCGAAATTGTTCCAGCCCTTGCCCAGATTGGGTGCGGTATATACGACGCCGTCCTTGATCACCCCCGGAAATCCCACCGAAAGGCGATCGAACTTGCCCTCGGCCTGCGCCAGCTTGCAGATGATGCCGATCACCTGACGCGGCGTGGCGCCAGCGGGCGTCGGGATGCGCGCGCGGTCGGTCAGCGGGCGGCCGCTCTCGTCCAGCAGGACGGCCTTGATGCCGGTGCCGCCGACATCGATGCACAGGGTGCGCGGCGCCTTCTTCTCTGAGCGGCGGACAGTACGCGGCCGCAGGGAAACTGGCTTCGGATTCACCATTCAAATTGCTCCGGCGCGATTCTCGCACCATCGACACCGCGCCGCCAGCGTTGATGAAAAACCGCTCCGCGCAATATAGGCTGGGCGCGCCCCGGCAACGCTGTGAGCGGACGCGCCAGAAAAGGAGCGCCATCGATGGAGCAAAGAGTCGCCGCATTCTTCGGTTTCGAGGCGGCCCGCACCAATATCGGCCGCGAGGTGCTGGCCGGCCTGACCACCTTCGTCACGATGGCATACATCGTCGCCGTCAATCCCGCGATCCTGAAAGCGGCAGGCATCCCCGAGGGGCCGTCGATGGTCGCGACTGCGATGACCGCGATGTTCGGCACGTTGGTGATGGGACTTTACGCCAACCGGCCGTTCGCGATCGCGCCCTATATGGGCGAAAACGCGTTCGTCGCGTACACGGTGGTACGCGTGCTGGGCTTTCGATGGCAGGCGGCGCTGGCCGCGGTATTCGTCGCTGGTGTGCTGTTCGCGCTGCTGACGATCGCGCGCGTGCGCCAGTGGATGACCGAGGCGGTGCCCCCAGGGTTGCGCTTCAGCTTCGCGGCCGGCATCGGATTGTTCCTCGCCTTCATCGGACTCAACGAGGCGGGCATCGTGACGCTCGGCATCGCCGGCGCACCGGTCAAAATGGGTGCGCTGAACTCGGCCCCGGCGCTAGTGGCGGTATTCGGCTTTGTCGCGATCGCGATGCTGACGCTGTGGCGGGTGCCGGGCGCGATCCTGATTGGAATTCTGCTCGCCGCTGCGGCGGCCTTCGCGCTCGGTGTCGCCGGTGTGCCGCCTCGATGGGTCAGTGCGCCGCCGAATCCCGCGCCGATCCTGTTCAAGCTCGACTTCAGCGCCGCGTTCGGATGGCCTTTCTTAGGCGTCCTGCTGACGATCTTCGTGATGGCGCTGGTGGATACGCTGGGCACGCTGGTCGGGGTCTCGGAACGCGCGGGGCTGCTCGACGAGCGGGGCAATCTCCCGCAAATCGAGCGGCCGATGATGGCCGACGCGCTCGCGACCACGTTCGCCGCCCTGGTGGGGACGACCACCGCGGGGGCCTTCATTGAATCCGCCGCCGGCGTGAGCGTTGGCGGGCGCACTGGGATGACCTCGGTGGTGACCGCGATGCTATTCGGCGTATCCCTCTTCTTTGCCCCGACGGTGACCGCGATTCCACCGCAGGCTTACGGCCCGGCACTGGTGATGGTGGGAGCGATGATGATAGCGCCCATCAGGAAGATTGACTTCGACGATTACACCGAACTGATTCCGGCATTCGCGATAATCGCGCTGATGAGCTTCACCTACAACATCGGAGTCGGCATCGCCGCCGGCTTCGTGCTTCATCCCTGGTTCAAGGTCGCAGCGGGACGCGGGGGCGAGGTTCGGGCGGGCCTGTGGGTGCTAAATGTCCTGTCGACGCTGTTGTTCGTGTTCTATCCGTACTGACCATTGCATCGTCGGCCGGATTAGTTGAGTTCTCCGCCAGGCCAAAAAAAAAACCGCCGGCCGCTAAGCAGCCGGCGATTCTTTGTGAGCCTTGCGGCCGGAACTTTCGCTACTCGGCAGCGGCCGTCTTCTTGCTGTGGTCGCCGTTCTTGGCGAGTTCCTGATCGATTATGCTGGTGAAGCTCTCAGTCGGCTGCGCCCCAACGACTTCGCGTCCGTCGATGAAGAAGGTCGGAGTCCCATTAACGTTGAGCCTGTGGCCTTCTGCCAGATCCTTGTCGATCGCCGCGCTGTACTGGTTCTTATCGAAGCACGCGTTGAACTTGGCCGTGTTGAGCCCGAGCTTCTTGGCGGTCGCCTTCAGGTCGGCGGGCTCGAGCTTGGATTGATCGGCAAACAGCGCGTCATGGTACTCCCAGAACTTGCCCTGCGCGTTGGCGCAGCGCGCGGCGTTGGCGGCCGGCATCGCATGCGGGTGAAAGCTCAGCGGGAAATCCATAAACACCAGTTGTATCTGGTCGCCATACTTCTTATGGATCGCCTGCACCGCGTCCTCGGAGCGCTTGCAGAACGGGCATTGGAAGTCGGCGAACTCGATCACCGTCACAGGCGCATCCTTGGGCCCGAGCGTGGGATGACCCGCAGAGCCCAGATTGACATTGATGCGCGGCGCCTGGAGCAGGATCTTGGCGTCGCCCTCCTTGCGCAGCCGGGCCATCAGCTGCTCGTGCTGCTGTTGAGCGTCGCGCTGGCGCAGGGCCGCAACCAGGCGGTCTTTGATCTTATCGTAAGAGCCGGCGCTCTTGAGCGCCGGAATCTTGTCCTTGTTCTCGTCGTAAAACTTCTTGGCCATCGCGTCGTTGACGTGGGCCTCGGCCTTTTCGTCGACTTCGCGCTTGACGTAGTCG
>DATJID010000032.1:0-61469 GCA_035493515.1 Binataceae bacterium (SeqCode)
TTTCATCCCGACCAATTCTTTGTTGGGGATCGCCCCGCGTGCGAGCTGCGTTCCTGGATCGCCCGGTGCGAAGGGTCGTTGAAGTCGAAGGTCTCGCGCGGACCTTCGCGCGTTTCACATTCGGCCGCTCGTGCTCTCGCGCCTAAGCAAAGGTCCAGGTCGCGGACCAGAAGACCGGGCCATCGGTCGGCCGCGGCAACATCCCGGTGCCCAATAGATCGGCGGGCACCACTTCGAACGAGACGGCATCGCGGATGATATCAAGGTCGCGCGACTGATCGGCAAAGTCTCCAAAGTACAGATCCAGCAAATAGGTCCCTGGCATCAGCGGCAAGCGTGCGAACTTGCAGGTCACATTACCGCTGGCCACGCGCCGAGTCTCGAGGCCCTGGTTGGTCCATCGATTGCTAACGCCAAACAGCGGCATCCCGTCGACGGTCTTCAAGGTGAGCCCAAGAATGGGTCTGATCGGATGCGGGGCGTTGAAGTCGACGGTCGCCGCAAAGGGCGCGCCCATCCGCACAACACCGGTCGGTGTGTCGTCCTCGGAGCGCAGGCAAATCGAGGTCGCGATCGGCATTGAATCGCCGCGGCGGCCCGGGTGTTCGATAAGGGAGCGCACCCCGCCACTTCCGCGCAGCTCGGAGGCCAGGTAGCGCATTGCGATCTGCGCGGGTTCGCCTTTGGCCTCGAGCCGGCCCGCGCTGACCAGCAGGCAGGAGCTGCACAGCGATTCGATCGAGGCCATGTTGTGGCTGACGAAAATTATGGTGCGGCCGGTGCGCGCCACGTCACCCATTTTGCCCATGCATTTTTTCTGGAAGGCGGCATCGCCGACCGCCAACACCTCGTCGACCAGCAGGATTTCGGGTTCGAGATGGGCGGCGACGGCGAAACCGAGCCGCACGTGCATGCCGCTGGAGTAGTGCTTGACCGGAGTATCGACGAAGTTCTCGACCTCGGCGAAGGCAACGATTTCGTCAAACTTGCGCTGAATCTCCGCGCGCCGCATGCCCAGAATGGCGCCGCTCAGGTAGATGTTTTCGCGCCCGGTCAGCTCCAGATGGAAGCCGGTGCCGACCTCGAGCAGGCTGCCCACGCGACCGTAAATCTCGGCCCGCCCGGTGCTTGGTTCGGTGATGCGCGAGAGCAGCTTGAGCAGGGTTGACTTGCCGGCGCCGTTGCGCCCGATGAGGCCGAGCACTTCGCCCGGCATCACGTCGAAGCTTACATCGCAGAGCGCCCACACGTGGCGCTCATCCTCGCGAAGGTCGCCATCGCGCGTCCCTTTTGCTGAATCGAACATCGCGCGCGCAGCCCGCGCGGGTGCGGTGAGGGAACGCACGATGCTCTCGCGCAGCGTGCGGTAGGGCTCGACCCGGCCGATGCGATAGCGCTTGGAGAGGTTGCGGACCCGGATTATCGGCTGCATAGCCTCGACACCGCCCGCGTCAGATGACGTCGGCGAAGCTGCGCTCCATGCGCCTGAACGACCATACCGCGTAGGCCGCACTTCCCAACGTGAGCGCCGCGGCGACCGCCATCGCGGGCCAGTCGAAAGGCTTGTCCAGAACGGCCGCGCGAAGACCGCCGATGATCCCGGTCAGCGGATTGAGCGCGAGTATCCAGCGCCAGCTGGCCGGCACGAAACTCGCGGGATAAATGACCGGGGTCGCGAACATCCATAGTTGAAGCATGAAGGGCAGGACGTACTTGATGTCGCGATACTTGACGTTCATCCCGGCCATCCACATTCCGACCGCGCCGGCAAAGATCGCGAGCAACGCCACCAGCAACGGGAACATCGCGACCCCCGCGCCGGGCGCGATTCCATAGCAGGCCATCATCGCGAAGAGGATTATGGAGGCGATCGCGAAATCGACCAGCGCGGCGCCGACCGCGGCGCCCGGAATCGCCATGCGCGGAAAATAAACCTTGGTTATGAGCTGCGCGTTGCCGATCACGCTGGCGCCGCCCTGGCTTACGGCGCCTTGAAAGAATTGCCAGGGCACCAGGCCGGCGAAAGCAAAGATCGGATAGGGCAGGCCCTCGGAGGGGACATGGGCGAGCTTGCCAAACAGCAGGGTGAAAACCACCATCATCAGCAGCGGTTGAAGCACCGCCCACAGCGCGCCCAGCGCGGTCTGCTTGTAGCGCAGCTTGACGTCGCGCCAGGCCAGAAAGTAGAGCAGCTCGCGATGATGCCACAGCTCGCCCAGAGCGTCCCATAGCGATCCACGCCCGGCCTCGATGACGAAGTGCGGCACGGGAGCCGGCGCGGCGGCCGGCGGCTCGCAGGCGGAGGCTTCGGTCCTGTGCGGCAATGCTTTCAAGGCAGCGCTCTCAAGTAGCCCGACGGCGCCCCGTTACGCGGCAAATCCGGAGCGGCCGCGCTCGCTCACGGCGTCCGGCTGGCGACGATGGCGCTCGGCCAGTTCCACTATCTGTTCAGCCATCCTGCGCCAGGTGTGATCGCGCAGCGCTTCGGCGAACGGGCGAATTTGCTCGCGCCACGCCGTCGCCGCCGGGCGCCAGCGCCTAAGCCGCGCGGCCAGGTCCACCACGTCTTCGGCGTCGGGGATGATCAGATCGGCGAGTTCGGCGGGATACTGTTCGGCGATTCCCGAGGCGCGGCTGACCAGCGCCGGCAATCCGCAGCAGAGCGCCTCCTGCACCGGCCGTCCGTAACCCTCGTAGCGCGAGGGCAGCACCAGCGCATCGCATCCCCACAGCACGCGCGCGACGAACGTTTCGCTGCGGTCGAAGCCGAGAAAGCGCATGCGCGAAGCAAGCCCGGCACTGTCCGCACGCTTCCTCCACCACGCTAACTCAGTGCCCATCGCCACCACCGCCAAATCCGCGTCCCAGGCCGGCTCCGCGCAAAGCCTGGCCCAGGCGCTAAACAGCGTGTCGAAGCCCTTGCGAGAATCGCCGAGCGCTCCGATGAAGGCGACCAGCGGGCGCGCCGACCGGCCCCCCCCGGCGCCAAGTGTATGGCGGGCCGCGGCACGTTCATCGACGGTGGGCGGACGGAAAACCATGGGATCGATCCCAAGATAGATGGCGTGAACGCGTTCGAGCGGCGAGCCCAGCCGCTCGATGAGGTCCCGCTTCATGCGCTCTGTCGTAGTGATCGCGAGCCTTGCGCGCGGCACGATCCTACGCTCGGCGGTAAGGTCGATGCGACGCTGCGCACGATTTTTCAGCCGCCGAGCCCATCCCGTTCCAACCTGTGGCCCGAAGACCGCCTGCACGTGATGGACCCAGTTGATGTCATCCCAATCGCAGCAGCCGCCATTGACGATCACCCGTCCCTTGTCCGCCGCAATCGCCCGCGCCCAGCGCCGGCCGAGCCTGCTGAGCAGCGGTTGGGACAGAAAGTATGAGCCGCCGGGCTTGGGCACGCGATGGAAGGTTATGCCGGGATGGCTGGCGAGATCGTCGGCCACTCGGTAGCCGACCAGGTGCGTTCGGAAACCCGCGTCGGCGAGGTAGCGCGCGAGCTCGTAGTTGGGCTGATTCATTCCGCCCACCTTGACGAAGTCGCCGCTGACGATGAGATAGGGAGCCTTCACGCGCGCGCTGTCTCGGGCCGTCCGCGTGCTGGTCCGCGCAAGGTATGGTAGGCCGCGTTGAAGAGCATCGCGTTGAGGATCCAGAAATCCAGCCCGCCGCCGCCGATGAAGATACAACTATCGAAGGTCGCGGCCAGCACCCCGACGTCGTAGGCGAAAATCAACGCGGCCAGCGTGGCAAGCTCGGCCGAATGCTCATTGAGCGCAACCTTGTAAGTCACGCGGAAAGCGAGCGCAATGGCTAAAGTGTAAAGCAGCAACAACGCGACCCCGCCGTCGTAGAGCCATCCGGTCCATTGGATCTCCGCCCACAGGCCCGGATTTTTCGTGTTACCCTGGTCGCCGAAGTAGTAGAACATCATGCCCCAGCGGCCCGGGCCAGCGCCGAGCGGATATTCGGGCAAGACTTCTTCGATGGTATAAATCAGGAACTGGCCACGATTCTTTTGATAGACCTCGCCGGGATTTGCCGCGGTCAAGCTGTTCACACGTTCGGTGATGGCGGTGCCGCCGACCGCCACCGCCCAGGTGAACCCGCCAACCGCCGCAAGCGCCATCAGTCCGGTCAGGTATGCGAGCCGCTTGCTGCCGACGCGGCGGCCGAGCATAACACTCGAAACTTGCGCGGCGCGCCAGCTCATCAGGGTAAGGAAGGCCAGCATGCAGGCCACTTCCATCACCAACATCACGCGCACCTGCGAGAGGTAGATCGCCACCATCCCCACCAGCATCGCGCCCGCACAACCGACCTGCATCCATCTGCGCCGCTCGAGCAGAAAAAAGGCCGCCGCAAACAGCACCGCGATGAAGCCGGCGGCCGCGGCGCCGCCGGGCGTATCCGTCAGGCCCATCGGACGAAAAACCGCCTCTCCGTAAGCATTCTGATAATGCATCATCGCCACGTAGCCGGTCCCCTGGCCCTGCACCACGGTCGATAAGGCAAACTGAAAGCGCGCGGGAAAGTAGACCTGTAAAACTCCGAAGACGGAGCTGACGACTTGAAAGCCCCACACAATGAACAACACCCGGCGCATCTCCGGTACGTCGATTCGAATTCGCGAAACCCAGAAAAGCGGCGCCAGCACGGCCAGATATAGCCCGAACTCGGCTGCCGCAGCGACCGCGCTGTTGATTCCAGGGTTCAGCATCGAAAGCGCAAGCACCACCATCACGAAGAACGCCGGCTTGGCGGAGGAATGCTGCTTGCCGTAGCCCGGCAGCACAAACAAGAGCGCCAGGCTGACCGCGAATACAGCGGTGCGGAAGACAATTCGGAAGGGCGCCAGCGTGGAGGAGAGCAGGGCCAACTGACAGATGATCTCGAAGATCACGAAATACTCGAGCAGCCTGCTCGGTTTGGGCTGCCGGGCTGCAGCGGCGGGAGGGTAGCTCGCTTGCTGCGGAGATGTCCTGGCGATCGCCATGGTTCAATTATCCAGGCCCGGCGCCGTTGACCGAGCTTGGCCTAACCGCCGTGCCGCATGCGCGGGTTCCGGCGGAATCGCAAGCGTCACCACCAGACTCCCCCCAGACCACCCAGCGCGCCACGCGAAGCGCAGCGTGCTCGACCAGGTCATTAGGTTTTGAAGGCCTTTCATGGCGCCCCATTATTTATACACTGGCCGGTGACGAGGGTCGTGTGGGGCGAAGAAGTGAATCTAGCCAGCACCTCGTCCAGGCGCGCCATCTGACGGCCCGGGTCGCACAGCGCCGCGGCCCGCGCCGGACCGGCCGCCCCAAGGCGCGCGCGCAATTCACAGTTCTCGATTAGCTCCCCAAGTGCTACGGCCAGCGTGGCCGGGTCCTTGGGCTGGACCAGCATCCCGCACGAGCCGTCTACAATCTCCAGCGCCCCGCCAATCGCCGTCGTGACGACCGGCAGTCCGGCGTACAGGGCCTCGATGAAGGTGATGCCGAAGGGCTCTGGACCGGTGTTGGGCTGGCAATGGATGTCGGCCGCGGCCAGCAGCCGCGAGACGTCGTCGCGCTGTCCGAGAAAGCGCACGCGCGAGTCGATTCCGAGTGCGGCGGCTTCGGCGCGCAGGCCTTCGAGGTAGCGCACCTCATGCGGCCGTTGTGCACCGCCCACGATCCAGCAGGTCCAGCCAGGCACACTCTTAAGACGCGCGAGCGCATTCAGATGCAGCCGGTGACCCTTCCATTCCTCCATCCGGCTTACCTGGATTACCACAACCGCGTCGGCAGCGGTTTCCAACTCGGCGCGCACTGCCTCGCGATCGGCCTGCGAGCTATAGGGCGGGGCAGCGACGGGCGTATAACAGACCTCCCACGGAACCCGCGGGTATATGAGCGGCAGCGTCGCGGCGGTGAAGCGGCTGTTGCAAATTGCCAGATCCGGGACGGCGCGGGCCGCCCAGCGCTCCAGCCAGTGGCGTCCGGCGATCACGTCGTGCAGCCAAAAAACCGAAGCCGCGCCCGCGGCGCGCGGGGCGGGGCCGAAGATCGCCTGCGGCCACGCCGAATGGCAGATGACCGCGTTGATCCCGCGCCGTTCGATTAACCCGCGCAACGCGCGGCGCGCCCGAGGGATAGTCAGCGGCCATCGAACTCGCACTTCAGCTAGCCGATGCACCGTAGCGCCAGCCGCTCGCAGTTCGTCTTCTGCCCGCCCGGCATAGCACAGCGCAAACTCGTGGCGAACCGTGGGGCACAGCGCGCGACCGCGCGCGAACGTCACCAGCACGGTTTCCACGCCTCCATAAAGATTGCCGGCGCTCACATGAAGCACGCGCATGAGGTCGTCTCCGCACGCAACACGCAACCGATGGGCATCGCTCTCCTGTAAGCTCGTGGTGCGGCCAGGCGGACGCGGCGCCCGCCGGGAGTGGGGGAGATGCTCGCTTGATCCCGGCGCATCGGGCAGGAGTTTATCCCACCCATGAAGGCGGTCCAACGCGGATGGCGCGTTGGCGCAAATCCCGGCTCAAAATAGCCAAGGCGCTGCGCCCATCATGCATCGTTCGACGACGGGCCGTCGCGCACTGCGCTAAGCGGGACGCTGGAAATAGACCATCGCGCCCTGGTCATCGTGAGGTCCGCTGCAGAGCCCGGTGAAATCCGCGTAAATTGAAAGAATGCCCGCTTCTGCCAGCACACCGATGACGCGATGGATCGGGAAGGAGTTCATCTCGATCAAACCAAGGTTCCAAGGCCGGCGACGGTAAAGGTTGACCGCAACATTGACTGGCGGCAGCGTCTTCTTAAGCCGGTTGGCGATCCGTCTGTGCAACCGCAGCCGGGTCGTGAAGTGCAGCGCGCCGACGCCGCCGGGCTCCAGGTGGGCCAGCAGGCCGCGCACCAGTACTTCGACCCGTCGCGGCGCAATATGCTGGAAAACGATGAACGAGTGAATCAGGTCAAAGGTGCCTTCCAGGCCCGAGAGACGGTCGTCGGATTTGACCAACGAGACATTGTCAAGGTTGCGCTCGCGACAGTTGCGCTTCGCCTCGGCCAGCATCGCGTCCGAGACGTCGAGGCCTACCGCCTGGCCGGCCTCGCGCGCGAGCGGAATCAGGATACGGCCGACTCCGCAGCCGAAATCGAGCACGCGCCGCGGTTTGAAATCGGCGACCAGGTGGGTCCTGATCACGGCGAGCACGCGCGTTACATGATCCTCGCCGGACGAGAAGAACTCGCGCAAGGCGGCCGCGTCCAAGTTGGCGCTCAGGAAGCGGTGCAGCGTGACCACGCCGAAGTAAGGATTGGTTTGCCCGGCACGATCGTAGGCCCGATCCGAGCGCTTCATCGCCAACCCTCTGTGAAGCCCCAGCCCCCGTTTTCGTCCGCTCCGCGGGTAGCGCCCCCGTGTCCCAGGCGCGCACTCCAGCGCGCAGGCTCGCGCCCCGCATTCGCGTGAGGACCTTCCGCGATCGCGATGGCCGCCCGCGGATTCATCGTCCGGCGCTCACTCCACGTCGCTCCCTTCATCCGGCGCGGGAGCCTTTGCCGGCGCCTGTGGGGCGGCCTTGCCGCCCACACCGCCGGAGGGGGACGGCGCCTTGGCCGACGCGGCGGGAGAAGCGGTCGGGGACGGGCTCGGCGGATGCTCCGCGCTCAGGTCATGGATGATCTGATTGGCGTGGACGCCGGGGTCGACCGACGGATAGGCCTTCAGGATGAGGCCGTTCTCGCCGATCACGTAAGTTACGCGGCGGTCGAGGCCGAGAATCGGAATGCCATTGTCGGCGCCATAGGCGCGCGCGATGCTGCGGTCGGGATCGAGCAGCAGCGAGAATGGCAGACCGTATTTCCTGATGAACGCCTTGTGCGAGTCAGCCGAATCAATACTGCATCCGAGTACCGAAATGCCCGCGGCCTGGAAGCGCGCGTAGCCGTCGCGAAACGCACACGCCTCCCTGGTGCATCCGGGCGTGCTGTCCTTGGGATAAAAGTACAGCACCAGCTTATGGCCACGAAAGTCGGCGAGGCTAACCGGCGTGACTTGGTCGCCGTTGACCGCCTGGCTATGGAAATCCGGCGCCGCCGCGCCCACCGGGAGCATCGCGGCGCGCGCGATCCGCGGACGAAACGCGATCGCCGCCAATCCGGCCACCGCAAGCACGATCGCCACCATCATGATGAACCGCATCGGCGCGCCCCCCGTTTTCCGTCTCGCTATTGATGCCGCCCGCCGGTCGCGATCATGCCGGCGTTTCGGCTAGACGTAGTGCAGCCAGTCGCGGTAGCGCGCGTCGCGGCCGTGCAGGGCGTTGCGGAAGACCTCCTGCACTTTGATCGTCACGGGACCCGGCACGCCCGATCCGATCATGCGATCGTCGAGCTCGCGCACCGGCGTGACTTCGGCCGCGGTGCCGGTCATGAAGGCCTCGTCGGCGATGTACACCGCGTCGCGCGGGAAAGTCTGCTCGACCACTTCGATAGAAGCGTCCTGCAGAATTTTCATCACCGCCGCGCGCGTGATCCCGGGCAGCACCGAGTTGAGCGGCGGCGTCTTCACCACGCCATCGCGCACGATGAAGAAGTTCTCGCCGCTGCCCTCGGCCACGTAGCCATGGACGTCGAGCAGGAGCGCCTCATCGTAGCCGTTGCGGCGCGCCTCGTAGCCGGCGAGGATCGAGTTGACGTAATGGCCTGAGGCCTTGGCAAGCGGCATCAGTGAGTTGTGATGGAACCGCACGAAGGACGAGGTCTTGAGCCGCACGCCCTTTTTGGCGCCGTCCTCGCCGAGATAGGCGCCCCATGGCCATCCCGCGATCGCCACCCGCACCTTGTTGCCGCGCGCCGACAGTCCCATCTCGCCCTCGCCATAAAATGCGATCGGGCGCAGGTAACATTCCTCGAGCCGGTTGACCCGCACCACGTCGCAGCAGGCCTTGAGCAACTCCTCCTGGCTGAACGGAATCTGCATTTCGACGATGTGCGCGGAGTCGAATAGGCGGCGGATATGCTCGGGGCCGCGGAAAATTGCCGAGCGGCCGTTGTCGGACTTGTAGCAGCGCATCCCCTCGAACACGGCCAGTCCGTAGTGCAGGCTATGGCTGAGGACATGGACGTTGGCCTCGTCATAGGGAACCAGCGCGCCGTCGATCCAGATTTTGTCCGTGCGTAAACCGTTCGCTGCCAAAACCGACCTCGTTATATGGATGCTTCGCTCAAATTGATGGGGACCCCTCCGCTATTCGCCGCGCTCGCCCCCCAAAGGGCGAGGGTTCAGGCTAGTCGAAACCGGGTGACCCGGACAAGCGGTGATTTGCCTGCCACGACGGACCGCGACCGCGCGCGCATCGGCCTAGGTGCGGAAACGGTTTGAAGGATCGGATGGGCGGGGGGATTCCTCAAACGTCCCGCGCGCATCCGCCGAATCCGCGGCCTCTGCATGAATCGCCTTGGCCCTTTCTTCGCCCTCGCCGTATGCGCGCGGCTCACCGTGCGCCGCGTCGAGCGGATGCGCCGCGGCTCCGCCGCCACGGCGCCGTCTGCGCGAGCGGCCGCCGCGTCGGCCACGCCGGCGCCGCCGTCCGCCGCCGCCACCCTCCGGCGGACTGCCGCCGCCCGGCTCACGCGGCGGCTCCACGCGCCGCCGCTCGTCGCTTCGGCTTTCGAGCCACGCCTCGGGATCCCTGAGGAAGCTCGCGAGTATTTCTGGGTCGCCGCCGGCGGCGGGTGCTGTGATTTCGAACACGTTGCGCGCCTCGTCGAAATACGGGCGCTGGATGAGCCGGCGCGTGCGGCGCGAGGGTGTAACTAAATGCGGCAGGGCTTCCAGCACGAGCCGCATCCGCTCCGTGTCGCCGCGGGCAAAGCCGCGCGATCTAAGCTCCGCCAACAGGTCCAGCGACTCGCCGCTCGGCATCCCGCGCCTGCAAAGGTCCGCGAACAGGCAGGCCAGCACGAACGAGTGCGCGGGCTCCGTCCCGGCCGCAATGCGCCGGCCCATCGCGGCCAGATTCCTCCCGGTCGCGCTCTCGAGCACCGGCCCCTCGCCGGCACGCAGGAAACGCGCGAGCGGCGCCAGCAGAAGATCGAACAGCGCCAGCTGATGCATAAGCTCGAACGCGCGCGCCGCCGCCGCGATTCCCAGGGCGCGATAGATTTCCTCGACCACGCGCGGCACCGAGGCGTTCAGCAGGTCCTCGCGATGGCGTTCGATGGCGGCGCGCGTCGCGGGCTCGATTTCAAAACCGAGCTTGGCCGCGAAGCGCACCGCGCGTAGCATCCGGACCGGATCCTCGCGCATCCGGACCTCGGGATCGCCGATCGTGCGGATGAGCCGCGCCTCGAGGTCGGCGACCCCTCCGGCGTAGTCGATCACCTGGAACGAGCGCGGGTTGTAGAACAGCGAGTTGATCGTGAAATCGCGACGAAAGGCGTCTTCCTCGGGCGTGCCGAAAGTGTTGTCGTGGCGAATCAACGGATCTTCGGATTCGGGCACGTCCTCGGCGCGGCGGCGGAAGGTCGCGACCTCGATATTGTGCTGCCCGAAAAAGACGTGAACCAGGCGGAAGCGCCGCCCGATAAGCCGCGAGTTGCGGAACAGGTCGCGCACCTCCTGTGGATGCGCCGAGGTTGCGACGTCGAAGTCTTTGGGCCGCCGCCCGATCATCAGGTCGCGCACGCCGCCGCCGACCAGATAGGCGGCGTGGCCGGCGTCGATCAGCCGGTACAGCACCTTGAGCACGCGCGGGTCGATATCGCGGCGGGAGACCGGATGCTCGGAGCGCTCCAGGATGCGTGGCTCGCTGTGAGCCTCCAAATCGTCGTGGCCGGAATCAATCATCAGGGTCCGGCCCAATCTAGCACGCGCGCCGCGCCGCTTCATCGGGGCCCGGCCCGGTGCGTCGGCGATCCCCCGGCGGTGCGGGTATCGCTCCCGATGGCACGATGCCATACGATTTCAACCACGATGAGCAAGTCCGTCACGCGCCGCGCGATCCAGGTCATCAGCCACGGTCCGAACTGCCTCGACGGAGTGATGGCGGCGGCGGCGGTCGCGCGCTTTTACGAGGGACAGCGCGTAATCACCCGGCTGGTCGCTAACAATGACAGCGACCAGGTACTCCAGGACCTCGACCTCCGCGCCGGCGGCAAGGATGACGAAATCTGGATCACCGATCTTTCGTGGAACTCGACCGCAACCGGCGAGCACCTGACCGATCTCGCGAAAAAGGGCGCTCGCATCTACTGGATCGACCACCATCGCACCGCCGTCGGCCGCGCCGACGCGCCCGAGTTCAAGGTGCCGTTCGCCGGTCGCGTGCTTTCCGAGCAGTATTCGGCCGCGCGGCTGACCTTCAACTACCTGCGCAAGCGCGCCGCCGCGCTCCCGGCCGCCCGCGCGCGCGCCTTCGAGGAGTTCGCTGTCTTCGCCGCCATCGCCGACGATCATGACCGCTGGGTCCATCGCCTCGCCGAATCCAACGACTGGGCGCTCGCCGTGCAGACGCTCGGCGGGATCGAGTCGTACCGCGACATTCTGCGTCTGCGCGAACCCAAGCTCTCGCGGCGAATGCGTACGGCCTTGGAGAACGGACGCGAGGCGATGGCGAAGTCGCTCGAGCTCGCGCGCTCGACGATAGTTGATCGGATGCTGGAGAACGGAATCAAGGTGCGAAGCGCCTGCTGCTTCGGATACAGCAGCGAGGTTGCCGCCGCGCTTTACGAGGATCAGACGCGAACAGTGATCGCGCTGTTCGACTTGCGTAGCCAGGGAGTGAGCCTGCGGCGGAGCGCCGACTGCGAAATCGACCTCTCGGCGCTCGCGCGGACGTACGGCGGCGGTGGCCACGCGGCAGCCGCCGGTTTCGCGACTCCCGAGCTAAAGCGCGCGCCCGCCGAGCGCCTCGCCGAATTGCTGGGCGACCGCCTCGCCACCGCCGGATGACTCCGACAGCTTCCCACGCCGAGTGACTTCAACGTCCACCATAGCCTGGTGGTCCTTTTCACCTCCCCCGCGGTTTTGGCCGAGTATTAGGGCGGGGTCGAGCGGTGGTTCTGAATGCCGGTGAAAACGCCCCTCGCTCTGGCGCGTCGCACCACCCTGCTAAGAGCCGTTGCCAGAATTCTGACCCGCGTATTACAGTCCCGACATGGATGCCGCGCTTGAGCGGATGCTCAATCTGCTGCTCGAATCCGAGCGCGCCGGCGTGACCGTGCTCGACGCGCTTGCGGCCGAGGTCAAACATCCCGAGCTCAAGGAACTGCTGCTCGACGCGCGCGAGGACGAAAGCCATAACGCCGCCGCACTGGAAAGGCTGGTCCGGGGAGCCGGCGGTACTCCATCGGCGGCGACCGGGCCGTTCGCGGCCAAAGTCGCAGCTATTGGCAACACGCGCGGGCGGCTCGCGTTGCTGATTCACGGCCAGGAATGGGTCGCGCGAAAGATTGAAGAGACCCTCGCGCTCACGCCGCAGGACGGTCCGATTCGCGAGTGCCTGCAAAGGATGGCCAACCGTCATCGCCACGAGATCGAATGGGGCCGCGCCGAGCTGATTCGCCTGATGGACAGCGTCGACTAAGAGGCGGCTGCGCGCAATCTCATTGCTAAAGGTCTTGGTTAGAGCTCTTGGCTAAAGCTCTTGCGGCACGATGCGACGGGCGCGATAATTCCTCCTCCGGCGGACGCATAGCTCAGCCCGGTTAGAGCGCTTGCCTCACATGCAAGAGGTCCCAGGTTCAAGTCCTGGTGCGTCCACCAAATTCCCTAACAGTTACTGCGCCGGTCGATGGGGCGGCTGGACCGGCACTACATCGCGCCCGGCAAGCCAGTGCAGAATGCATCGTGGAATCGTTCCACAGCCGCTTGCGCGACGAATGTCTCAACGAGCATGTATTCCTGAGTCTGGCCGAGGCGCGCACAACCATCGAAGCGTGGCGCGACGATTACAACCATCGTCGGCCGCATTCGAGCCCTGGCGCCAGCGGAGTTCGCACAGCTAGCAGTGAAGAAACTGCTTCCGCCCCAGGAGGGGGAAAACAACCAAAGACTCTACTTATGGATCTGACGGGCATCGGGGGGCAGACCAACCCTCGCAAGGCGCGCCAGGCTCTCTCAAAATCGGGCGCGCACCCTCGCTTCCCAGGGGTTCGAGACGGGGGCGCGATTTAAATCGTAGGCCAAGGAGCACACGCAATGGAGAAGGGACGCGCCGTACTTATCTTTTCAATGATAGTGACAGCGTTAATTGCTGCTGGCTGCGCGGCGTCTTCTGCCCCTGAGTCCTCAGCCTCTGAACCGGCATCGCCAATGATAAAGACCGGTGGTCTCAATAGAGTAGTCAAGACCGACGGTCCGATTTGTGACTCTCATGACGAACTGGTAGCGGCCGCCTACGTATATGACGGCGGTCACACACCCGACGTGTCCGGCTGCACCGCGCTCGCCAAGGGAAATGAGGTCAAAGTCTTGGTTCCAGGGGCCACCGACGATACCAACGCGGTCCAAGTTGACGCCCAGGGCCACGTCGGCTGGACGAAGTCTTACTACCTTGACGAGTCAGTCCAGTGAAGTCGGATTTGACTGTGCTGGTTCTGGATCGGAAGCTGTGCCTAACACAAGAGTTTCCAGGTTCAAGTCCCGATGCGTCCACCAATCGCGTCGCAAATTTTCCAATCGAGACTCACTTGAGCGCCCGGCTACTGGTGGCAGCAGCTCCGCCGAGTCGGCTTCCTGTACTGCGTGACACATGCGAAAGCGGCGACGCAACCGGCAAGCGCCGCCGCTATTCGCGACCATCGTCGCTCGGTCCATATCGCTAGAATCGGACAAGAGCCGGTCCCCGCACGCAACGCTCTATTGCGGATGCTTCGCCTTTTCGTGCGACACGCGCGCCGACGTGATCTCGTCGGAGCTGATGTCGAGCCCGAGCGCTTTGATCGAAATCTCGAACCGCTCCTGCATCGTGGCGTCGTCCTCGGTGAAGTTGCGCGCGAGGCAGCAGTACTCGAGCGACATCCCGTTGGGATCCTTAAAGTAGATCGACCTCGCCCATCCATGGTCGACCACGTCGGTCACCTGCACGCCCTTGTCGATTAGTTCGCGGCGCTTGTCTTCGAGCGCCGGGGGCGAGCCGGCCTCGAAGGCGAAATGATAAAAGGCCGCCGGCGTGCCGAGTCCGCGATTGATCCCGGCGTCGTATTCCACCGGAACTCCGGGAATCCCGCGCGGTTCCATGAAGGCCAGCAATTGATCGCGCCCGGTGTCAAAGAAAATATGGCGGATAGCGCCGCCTTCCTTGATTTTGATCGTGTCGGCGACCACCACTTTGAAACCGAGAATTTTCTCGTAGAACTCGCGCGTCTTGTCGAGGTCGAGCGTGGAAAGCCCGACGTGGGAGAACCCTTTGTTGGTCATTACCGAAACCTCCTGCCTAAACGATTGGGCCAGCCTGTTGCGGAGTCAAGCGGTTGCGCGAAAGCTGTTGCTCCTGGCTGGCGCCTGTTGGCGATTGTCATGAGTAACACTCGTGCCATCGGCCAACAAGCGCCCGGCCAAGTCGCATCGTGCCTGATGCTGGCGGTTCCTGAACGCTGCGTGCTAGATCGTTCGCTCGGCGAACATTTATAAACCTCCCAGGGGGACGGGAGACAACGATGCCATCCAACCGCTCAGCTTCCGGGCCGACACCTTTGCAGACGTACGAGGACCTGTTGACCTTTGCCTGGGGAGGCCTGGCTCTGGGCGCGGCGGTCGAACTCGACCTCTTCAGCCATATCGCGGCCGGCAACACCAGCGCAGAGCAAGTGGCGGCCGCGGCCGGCGCCTCCGGCCACGGGACGCAGCGGCTGCTCGACGCGCTTTGCGGGATGGGGTACCTGAAGAAAGCCGGGCAGAACTATAAGCTTCAGCGCAGCGCCGCCGAGCATCTGGTGCGCGGCAAGCCGCTTTATATGGGCGACGCGGCGATGATCGGAAAAATGCTGATGGGACCGTGGTCGATGCTGGCCGAGGTGGTCAAAAGCGGCAGCCCCCTCCAGAGCAGCGCGTCGGCGGAGGAACGCGGGGCGTTCTTCGCCAAGCTGGTCCCCGCGATCTTCCCGGCGAGCTTCCTCGCGGCTACCGCGATGGTGAAGCGCCTGCCCCCGGCGGCGCGGCGCAGAATCCGCCGCATCCTCGATATCGGCGCCGGCGCGGCCGCGTGGTCGATTCCGTTCGCGAAGGCACTCAAGCGCGCGCGCGTGACCGTGGCCGATTACCCGGCGGTCACGCAAGTCACCCGTCAATACGCAGAGCGCTGGGGCGTCGCCGACCGGTTCGACTATCTTGAGGGCGACTTCCGCGAAGTCGATTTCGGAAACGGCCTATTCGACCTTGCCATCCTGGGCCATATCGTCCATGGCGAGGGCGCCGACTGGAGCATGCGCCTGCTCAAGCGGACCTGTGAGGCGCTCACCGACGGCGGCATGCTGCTGATCGGCGAATTCGTGCCCAATGACGAGCGCAGCGGACCCGCGGGGCCGCTCCTGTTCGGCCTCAACATGCTGATCAATACACCGGCGGGCGACGTCTTCACGATGCGCGAGTATCGCGAATGGCTCAAGCAAGCCGGGTTCAGGAAAGTGGCGACGATACCGGCGCCGCAGCACGTCTCGCCATTGATTCTCGCAACCAAATGACGGCCGCCCGGCTGGCCTGACGATCCAGGCCGGGTTGCGCCGAAGACCGCGGCGCGGTGATTTTTCCAGCCTTCAACCTCGCCGCTTACCTCTGAAGTAATTGTCGGGCGCAGCCGCGACGCGCAAGTTTTGACTCGTGTCGCGAAAGCCGCCAAGCATGACCGCGACTGGAAAATCGTTAGCACGCACTTTTCTCCGTACTGAAGGAGTGAAGGTTTCGCGCCATGGCGCAGTCAACACAAACACGAGGGAGCGATCTTTATGAACGAGATGAACGAAGGAAAGGCCCAGAGTGCGGAGCACACGTCGCGGGCCGTCGGCCATACATCCCGGGCCGACACTGACACGTCTGAGCTGATGCGGCGATTCAACCAGGCATTTCAGCGTCATGATCCCGACGCTCTGACCGAACTGGTGGCGGAGGACTGCGTTATCGAGAACACCGGTCCCGCGCCCAACGGCTCCCGTCACGTTGGACGCCGGGCGTGTCTAGCCGTATGGCAGGAACTCGCCGGGGAATCCGGAACACACTTCGAGCCCGAAGAGGTGTTTATCGCCGGCGACCGCGCGATCATCAGATGGCGATACTTCTTTGGTGCGGGCGAGAGCAATTCCCTGCGCGGCGTCAACCTGATGCGGGTGCGCGACGGCCAAATTATCGAGGCAATGGGCTACGTGAAGAGCAGTTAGACACCCGGCGAAGAAATGCACCCGCGCTCCGCTTTCGAGCCGGCGCGGGTTCCTTTAGGCCGCGCGTCGCGAATCGACGTGCTGGGGCTAATTGGTTGCCTCGCGGGCAATCGCTCGCGTCGCGCCCGCGGATGGTGCGATAAGCTGTGCAAGGGAGGGACGTGTCCGCAGCAATCGCCGCGCTGTTGTCAGTGCTTGCTATGCAGGAGTGCCGGTTATGGATGTTCAACGCAATGGAATGGCCGTAGAACCGGGCGGCGTCGGACCGCTTTTGCGTCGTTGGCGCGAATCGCGTCATCTGAGCCAGCTCGAGTTGGCACTGGAGGCGCAAGTTTCCGCCCGCCACATCAGTTTCCTTGAAACCGGCCGAGCGGAGCCGAGCCGAGAGATGCTCCTGACACTGTCCAACGTGCTCGACGTCCCACTGCGCGAGCGAAACTTTCTGCTGCTCGCTGCAGGCTATGCCCCAGTCTACGGCGAGACCAGTCTGGACGATCCGAGGATGACTCAGGTGCGGACCGCGGTCGAGGTGATTCTCAAGTCCAACGAGCCGCGCAGCGCGCTTGCTCACGATCGTCACTGGAACGTGGTGATGGCCAACGGCGCTTTCGTCCGATTCCTGACCCTCACGCTGGGCCACCAGCCGGCCGGCCTGCTGCCGCTGCGCGTATCGGCTCCGCCGCGACCCAACGTGCTGCGTCTGCTTTTCGACCCCAACGGCGTGCGCCAAATCATCGTGAATTGGGAGGCGATCGCCAGGTCCTTGCTTAATGAGGCGTACCGGCGGCTGGCGTGGGCTCGTGACGATACTCTAAAAGAGCTGATCGCGGAAATATTGAGTTATCCCGGTGTTCCGGCGCGCTGGCGCGAACCCGAACTCGAAGCGCCGCATGAATTGATCCTGCCGATGGTACTGAACCTGGGTGGCAATGTCGCGCGGATGTTCAGCACGGTCACAACCATCGCGACGCCTCACGACGTCACGCTGCAGGAATTGCACGTCGAGGTTTTTTATCCCGCCGACGAGGAGACGGAATCGGTCCTTCAGGCCTATGAGCAGCGTCTGAAGTGAGGTTCCAGCTACGCTGCGAGTGATCGGGAAGCGCCTTCACGATACAATGTGCCGCCTCACAAGTTCACCCAAGCAGCGGAGCGAGGAGATCGACCATGGCCAAGCGCACCAACGTCGTCCCCCAACAGATGGAAGTGATCAAACAGCGCTTCCATTACAATCCCGGCGTGAAGGCCGGCAACCTGCTATTCATCGCCGGACAGGTGGGACGCGACGCAAACCTCAACGTGGTCGAGGGCAAGGAGGCGCAATTCGTCCAGGCCTTCGAAAATCTGAAAACGGTCCTGACCGCGGCCGGCGCGACTTTCGACGACGTGGTCGACATGGTCACTTACCATACCGACATGCGGGACCTGCAGCTTTTCATCACCGTCAAGGATCGCTACTACACCGGCGAGTACCCGGCGTGGACCGGCGTCGGGGTCACGGCGCTGGCGATGCCGGGCCTGATGGTGGAGATCAAGTGCGTCGCGATGCTCAAAGACTAGAACCTGCGGCATCCCAGTTCCCGCGCAAGCGGGAATAAGGGATGGCCGAACTTCCACGTTCGATTCCCTCGCAGGCATCTTGCCAGTTGTTCTGGGAGAGGGAGCCAGAGAAGGGTCGAAGCGTTTCTTAATGTCTGTCTGAGAAGCGCTTCTTTGGTCCCGAGAAAAACCGGAACCAGGAAGCACTCGGAAAAAAGACTAACGGCGCTCCCTGGCCCGGCCCCAGCTCAGTACTCCCGCCGAGCACGGGGGGAGGAACGCCAGAACCGTGACCTCGCGAGGCGCTAGAGTGCCCCGAGGAACGCGACCAGGTCCTCTTTCTCTTCCGCTGTCAGCCCGACCTGAAAGCGGTCGTTGTAGAAGTTCACCACGTCCATCAGCGTCGCCGATTGTCCGTCGTGAAAATAGGGCGCACGCGAAGCGAGCCCGCGCAGACTCGAGGTCTTGAATCGTCCAATGTCGGTGCATTTGCCGGTGACCATCGCCTGTCCCGGGTCGGTCACTGCGAAGGTCTGGCCCTTAAGCGCGCCTGCGTCGCAGCGCAATGTGAACAGCGGCATGTCGGGTGTGCGCCGCGCGACGTCGGCCGTCCCGATGTTCATCAGGATGTTGATCGATCGGTTGCCGACATTCGGCGTGTCGTGACAGGTGGTGCAGAAACCCTCGTGAGTCGGATGATCTTCCGCGTCGTCGAGGCCCGGAACTCCGCCGATGATCATCGGGGTCGCGTTGAAGATCGCCTGGCCGCGCGCGATTCGCGCCCGCTCGGGATTCGTATCGCCTCGCCACAGGTCGTAAAGGTTGAACACGTGCAGCGAGGTCTGCTCGCCGGTGGGATTGTTGCCGAAGGGATCGTTGACGCCGATAAAGAACGGCTGGCGCGAGAGCGCCACCGGGCCGCCGCCGACGCCCCCGTCCTGCAGTGAGCCGGCCTTGGGCACCCAGGTCTGCGCGTCATAAGTGCCGGTCTCGAATTCAATCAGCCGCGCGAGCTGGTCGGGCATCGGCCCGTCGATCGCCTGCTCATGTCCGCGCACGGCGTCATTCGCCTGATGCTCGAGGTCACCCATGCGCCCGTCCCACATGAGCGAGTCCTCGAAGCGCAGATTGGTCGCCTGCAGCGGACGTCGATAGACCGAGAGCACACCGGTTTTCGGATCGCTCAGCCTGGTGCAGTGGTAGGGGTCGTCAACTTTGACCACGGCGAACTCGGCGTTCGACGGTATCCGGATTCCGATTCGGATGAGTCCCTTGTTGAGCAGCAGGCCGTACGCTTTCTTCATCGCCGCCGGCGTCGATACGTCGTCATCCGGGCAGGTGGCGCCGTCGTACGGGCGAAATAACGGATCGGTGCCGCGGCTCGCTTCGAAGCGGGCGCGAATGTGCGCCGGCGTAATCGTCCATCCGGCGCTCGGATCGTGGCAGGTCGCACAGGAGCGCCCGTTGGTCCCCATCGGCTTGAAGAATGGATTGTCCGCCGTAAAAGGCCCTTGGGGCTGATAGGTCGCCGATTTGCCGTTGGAATTTTCCCAGGTCGAATAGCGCTCGAGACCGTTGTAACTGGCGGGTGCGCTCGCATAGTTGTGAGTCGCGCCCTCGACATAGACTCCGCTGTGGCCCGCGACCGAGGCGTGAGCCTTTATTCTGCCAGCCGCGCCATTGTCGTTGGTGTCGGTCGCTGCCGCCCAGCGCGCGAACAGGCAGAGCGCTACAATCGCGACGCTTGCGGCGGCGAACTTCACAACCCGGGCGGAATTTGCTGCTTTGGAATGCAAAACCTCTGGCCGCGCGCCGTGGCGCGGCGCGTCGTCTCCTTTATCGTGTTTCCGCCATCACTTCCATGATCTCATTAGTTTTATCGCATCAGGGCTACCATCATTTTGCCGGGCTTTGATTCGCTCCGAAAGCGGCTGCAAAATGGTGCATGAGGACCTGAGTACGCGATGAATGAACCGCGGGCAAAATCAGAGCGGCTGATCGAAAATCGACGCGTGACTGTTACGCGCTGGACTTTCGCGCCGGGCGAGGCGACCGGCCCGCATGTACACGCGCACGATTACGTCGTGGTGCCGCTGACTACGGGAAACCTGCGGATCGTCGCGCCCGACGGTTCCGCTAGCGACGCCGCACTGCAGAGCGGTGCTCCCTATGCCCGCGAGGCCGGCGTCGCCCACGACGTGATAAATCACAACGCGTTCGAGTTCAGCTTCATCGAGGTCGAGGTGAAGTGAACGCGCGCTGATCCGCTGGCCCGGCCACCGCTGTTTCCACAACCACCGCTCGGACATTTTCGTAATTTTGTAATTCCAGGAGGAATGCTTCATTTATGTGGGTTTGGCTTATTGGTGCTTGGTTACTTGGTCTTGTCGCGGTAGCGGGAACTGCTTACCTGATCGGTGGTTACAAATCGTCACCGCGCATCGCGAGATGTCTTTGGCTGGCGGCCGGCCTATGGCTCGTCGCTGGACCTGTAGGTTTCTACGGAAAGTACGAATCGAAGCGGCCGAGCTTCGTTTACGTGATTCCCGGATTCTGGTCGTCCTCGCCGGCGCCCCGCTGGGACATGCTGGTGCGCCTCTACGGATCCCAGCCGGTACGCAATGTTGAATTGGTTTTCACGGATGAGGACAAGAGTAGTGCGAATACTCGCCAGGAATCTGCAATGACCGGGCAGACCGACGAAGCAAGCGCAACCTATCGCCTGGCGGAATTGGACCCGACGCAAGGATTTTGGGCGGCGCAGTTCCCGTGGAATCCGCAGGCGCCCGCGCATGAGCATTACCACGCGACGATCACTTCGCACGAAGGAAAGTTTGGCGAGACGCTCAAAATCGAGCGGATAAACGACAAGTGGCTATACGAGATTAAAGTGGTGAGCCTGCAGACCCGGCGCACCGTCATCAGCTGCCGCGACGCGGGATTTCCCGGATGGCATCTGTGGCCCTTCGCCCCTGGCTGTTTTCCCAATTACGTCACCGAGCATATGGGCCGCTGACACGCGCCGTTCGATTGGCGTTTTCCCGCCGCTCGCGACTATGCTGCGGCAAGACCGTCAAGCGCGTGATCGCCGAGCGCCTAAAGGAGTAGTGAAACCTCGATGCAGGATCTGTTGCCGATTGCCGCCAGGCTGGGCGCCCTTCTCAAGGACCGTCACCAGACGATCGCGATCGCCGAATCCTCCACCGGCGGCCTCATCTCAGCGGCGCTGCTCGCGGTCCCGGGAGCGTCGGCCTATTTTCTTGGCGGGGCGATCGTTTATACGCGCGAGTCGCGACGCACCCTGCTCGACATTCCGGACTCGGCCTTCGCCGGTATCCGCGGTGTGACCGAGGCGCTCGCGCTGGTGCTGGCGCGCGGGGCCCTCAAGCGTTTCGCCACCACCTGGAGCCTGGCCGAGGTCGGCGCCGCCGGGCCGACCGGCAATCGCTATGGCGATCCGGCGGGGCACAGTTGTATCGCGATCGCCGGAGCGCTCGAGCGCGCGATAACGATCGAGACCGCGAGCAGCGACCGCGTCGCCAACATGCGCGGGTTCGCCGCCGCGGCGCTCGATTTACTCGCGCAGGGCCTTGGCGCTTCGCCCGCGGCGCGTTCGTGACCAACACCGATCGCTAAGCGCGGGCGCGCCAATCAGGCGGCCGCGCGAATCCGATAGCGAATCGGCATGTGCTTGATTCCGCCGACGAAGCTCGAGCGCATCCGCTGCGTGGGACCCGCCAGCTCGACAGACTCCATCCGTTCGGCCAGCTGGCGAAACATCACCTGCAACTCCAGCCGCGCGAGATTCGCCCCGAGGCAGAAATGCTCGCCGATGCCGAAGGAAACGTGCGGGTTGGGATAGCGCCCGATGTCGAACGCAGTGGGGCGCTCGAAAATGTCCTCGTCGCGCGCGGCCGAAGGATAAAAGAGCGCGAGAATGTCGCCCTCGTGCAGCTGCTGGCCGTGGAGCACGGTGTCGGCAGTGGCGATGCGCGTGAACTGGATCACTGGCGAGGTCCATCGCACGATCTCCTCGGTCGCTTTGGGAGCCAGCGTCGGATCATTGCGCAGCCGTTGCCATTGCTCGGGATGGCTGATGAGGGCATGCAGTCCGCCGGTGGTGGCGTTGCGTGTGGTTTCGTTGCCGGCGATGATCAGCAGCGCGAAATATGACAGCAGCTCGAACGGCGGCAGCGGCTGGCCGAAGGCGTGGCCATTGGCGAGCGCGCTGGCCAGGTCGTCGCGCGGGTTTTTGCGGCGGTCCTCGCAGAGCTGGTTGAAGTACTGGAAAAATTCCATCCGCGCGCGTTCGAGGTTCTCCTTGATCGTCGCGCTGCCGCCGTACTCCGGATCCGCGGGACCGATCATCGCGTTACTCAGCCGAAACATCATCGCCCAATCGGCGCGCGGAATACCGAACATCTCGGCGATCACGGCCAGCGGAAGTTTCGCCGAGACCTCGGTGACGAAATCGCATTGCTCGCGCCCCACCAGGCCGTCGAGCGTCTCAGTCGTAATCCGTTCGATCTGCTCCTTCAGTTGCTGCACGGAACGCGGCGTAAAGCGCTGATTGACCACCCGGCGAAATTCGCCGTGCTCGGGCGGATTCATGTTGAGCAGCTGGCGCAGCACCGCTTCGTCAGGGAGCGGAGATCCGGGCTCTTCCTGGGTGACGAACAGGAACTGACTGCTTCTGAACAGGTCGGGTTGGCGCGAAACGTTCACCAGGTCGGCGTGCTTGGTGACGGCCCAAAATGGTTCAACTCCCGGACGCTCATAGCGATAGACCGGCGCCTCCTTTCTGAGCAGCGCCCATTCCTCGTACGGATAGCCGCGCTGGACGTACAGGTCGGGATTGACGATGTCTACGGAATCGAGCGTTAGAGCTGCCATGGCTCCGGTTAATCCTCAATCAGGCGGATAGCCTGGCGCGGACATAGCGTGGTCGCGAGTTGAATTTTGGCGCGCAGATCCTGCGCCGGATGCTCGGTCAGCAGGTAGCTGCGGTCGTCGTCGCGCAGCTCGAAGACCTGCGGCGCAACTTCGGCGCAGCGGCCATTGCCTTCGCAAAGATTATGATCCACGACTACTTTCATCGGATCGCTCCTGCATTTCCGTGCTTGGTTACCACGGACCCGGAAGTGAATTGGCGGCGGCGGCTCTGGGGTGGTCCCGCCTCCAAACGATAGACACACCCGCCGGGCGGCTGCAACGCGCCGCTTTTGCTAGCGGCCCTTGAAGCGCGGCTTGCGCTTTTCGATGAACGATTGCCCGCCCTCTTGCGCATCTTCGGACCGCGCCACACGTAGCAGATTGCGCCGGGCGACGGCCGACAGCTCCGACGGGCCGCGCGGCAAAAGCATCTCGCGCGTGAACGTCTCGAGCAGCCCCAGCACCAGCGGAGCGCTCTCGGCGAGTTTGCGCGCGTATTCGTAGGCGGTTTCCATCCGCTGCTTCACCGGCACGACCGCGTTGACCATCCCGACTTCGTAGGCGCGCCCGGCCTTCATGTGCGCGCCGGTCATCATCAGCTCCATCGCCACCTTGTACGGAATTCGCACGGCGAGGCCCGCTATGAGGCCGCCGCAGAATCCGAGCTGCGCCTCGGGATAGGAAAAGTCCGCGTTGTCGGCCGCCACTGCCAGGGTGCAGAACTCGACCAGGCACACACCACCGCCGACGCAATGTCCGGCGACTGCCGCGATGGTCGGCTTGGTGAGCGGCACTCCGACTCCCGGCATGCACTCCCACAACTCCGGGTTGCGCGGCGGATCGCGGAGATCGGCGCCGGCCGAAAACGCGCGCTCGCCCGCGCCGGTCAGGACCGCCACGCGATCCTCGCTCGCTTCGAAATGGATGAACGCGTCGCGCAGCTCGCCGACCAGCGTGTTCGACAGCGCGTTGAGCTTGTCCGGGCGATTCAGCGTGATCGTCGCGATACTGTCTTGCGAGTCGTACAGGACGATGTCGGAGCTCATCAGTTGCCCCATACCGTGCCGCCGTCGATGTTGATCGCCTGGCCGGTTATCCACTTGCCGCGCTCGGTCACCAGGAAAAACACCAGTTCGGCGCACTCGGTGCCGTCGCCCGGATAGCCCAGCGGAATAAAACTCTTGACGAACTTCTGCCAACTTTCGCCGCGGCCGAGATCGTCCATGCGGAAAGTATCGATGATACCCGGGCAGATCGCGTTGACCCGGATGCCGTCGGGCGCAAGGTCGAGCGCCATCGAACGGCTGAGCGCGTTGACGGCGGCCTTGGAGGCGGAGTAGGCCGCGGCCTTGGCCTGAGCGATTTTGCTCGCGATCGAGGAGATGTTGACGATACTGCCGCCCTGGCCCTGCACGATCATCTTGCGCGCGGCCGCGCACGACAGCAGAAACGTCCCGTCGACGTTGGTCACCATCACTTTCTTCCACACCTCGAACCTTAGCTCGACCGCCGGCACGCGGTCCTCACCGCGGGCGGCGCTGGCGTTGTTAATGAGGATGTCGATACGGCCGAACTCGGCGATCGTGCGATCGACCAGGGTCTCGACCGCGCGCGGATCGGCGACGTCGGAGACCAGCGCCAGGCAGCGCCCGCCCGCGCCCCTGATCTCGTCGGCGACGCTCTCGATGTCGCGCCATCCGGCGGCCTTCTCGTCATCGGGATAGCGATCGGGTGGACGCCCAGTGCCGGTAATCACGATTGCCGCGCCCGCCTGCGCAAGGCGCTTCGCGATCGGGCGGCCGATACTGCGCATCCGCCCGGCTCCGGTAACGATCGCAACCTTGCCTGCCAGTTCCTGTTCCATCGCCATGCACCCTCACGCCGGATGAATTATCATTTCGGGCTCTGACAGTAGCCAACCGCGAAGCGATTGGACAAGCGTCAGTGCGCCCGCATTGCGGTCACGCGCGTCGCCGCCCCTGTGCTAAAGTCGGCGCCGTAACGATTCGACTTAACTATACCTCGCAAGGGCGGATCGATGGATTTCAAATTCAGCGAAGAGGACGAGGCCTTGCGGCGGGACTTCAGGGCCTGGCTCGAGCAAAACCTGCCGCGCGACTGGCACGACGAAGGCGAACTGCACGATCCCGACACCCAGGAAGAGTTCGAGCGCCGGCGCCGATGGCATCGCAAGCTCTACGACGGCGGCTGGATGTGTATCCACTGGCCGAAGGAATATGGCGGGCGCGGCGCGAGCCTCTTGCAGCAGATCGTCTATGCGCAAGAACTCGACCGCGCCAAGGCGCCGCCTACGATCAACTTTCAGGGCATCGCGCGCGTCGGCCCGACCCTGATGCAGTGGGGCACGCCCGAGCAGAAGCGGCGCTACATCCCCCGGATTCCGTCCGCCGAGGAAATCTGGTGCCAGGGACTATCGGAGCCTAATCACGGCTCCGACCTCGCCGCGGTTGAGACCCGTGCGATTGACCAAGGCGACCACTTCGTCGTCAACGGCTCCAAGGTCTGGACCTCCAACGCGCATCGCGCCGACTTCAGCACCCTGCTGTGCCGCACCGATCCAACGCTGCCCAAGCACAAAGGCCTCAGCTACCTGCTGGTCGACATGAAAAGCCCCGGCGTCACCGTCCGGCCGCTGGTCCAGATGACCGGCGAGAGCGGCTTCAACCAGGTCTTTTTCGAGGATGTCATGGTGCCGAAAGCCAACCTGGTGGGCCAGAAAAATCAGGGTTGGATGGTCGCGATGACCAATATGATGTTCGAGCGAACGATCCACGGCGGACGCACCGACATGATGATCGAAGTGCGCCAGCTGGGCGCGCTGGCCCGCCGCGTCCAGCGCAACGGCCATCCGGCCTGGGACGACAACTACGTGCGCCAGCGCATCGCCCGCTTCGCCTGCGAGGCGGAGGCGCTCAAGTACACCAGCTATCGCCAGCTCACGCGCCAGCTCAAGGGACTGCCGCCCGGCCCCGAAGGCTCGATCATGAAGCTGGGCACCACCGAGCTCAACTTGCGGATTCAGTCGTTCGCGATGGAGTTGCTGGGCCCCTATAGCCAGTTCGAGTATCAGGCCGGCGGCGCGATCGACCATGGCAAATGGTCGCATAGGATGCTCGCGGCGCGGCGCGGCACTGTCGCGGCCGGCACCAATGAAATCCAGCACAACATTATCGGCGAGCGCGTTTTGGGCCTGCCCAAGGGTTGAAAGCTCGCTCGAAAATTTGTCTGCCCAGCGTCGACCCGCCCGGAGGCGGGATCTGAGGCGCGAAACGTATCCGTAGGGAGCGAATCGCTCCCTCGCCAAATCTTTCCGCTCACGCGCCCGCCTTAAGCCATCGCCGTTTTCTGTAGACTCCGCTTTGGAGCAATCGGATTCGATTTGCCACCCTCGGCTACGATTTGCTCTGTTTGGCAACATTTAGCGTATCGCGCCATTTCTATGTTTCTCGCGCAAATTGAAGGCAATTCTTGTCAGGCATGGCTTATGCTCATCCTTCTGTCGGGCGGAGACGGATGAATACTCACTCTATGTCTACTGCATAATGCCTAATCGACTACCAATTCCTTACAGGAGGAAAAATGAACATGTCGCAACTCTACAGGTCAATCGCCGCTTTATACCTGCGCCAGGCACGGAAATGGCGCCGACTTCAAAGCTCGGCGAAACGCCACCTTGGCGGCGCACACCGCGGACAGTCTTACGTAGAGATGGTGTTTACGGTGCTTGGCATCTCGGTAGTCATTATTACCGCGATCGAAGGGTCCATCGTGCTGAACCGCGGGATCGCGGTAAAGCAACTCGCCTACCAGGGAGCGCGCTACGCGGCCGCGAATCCTAGTTTCACCAGCGCCAGTATCCTCGCCTTCGTTTCCCAGGCCGAGCCGTCGGCTCTCAAGCAAGGCACCATCCAGGTCTCGATGAGCCCTAATACGGCTCCTCGTACTCACGGCACCCCGGTGGCCGTATCCGTCAGCTTCACGGGCCCCACGATGGCGGTACCGTCGGTAATCAGTTTTCCCGCGACGATTAGCTCGACCGACGTCGCCATGAGCCAGTAGGCGATGTCCGGCAGGCGCTAGGAGGATAATTAGATGAACTGGATATCACATCTCGATACAGTCGCGAAGATTATAGTCTCCGTTGAGGTCGCTTCAGTCAGCGTGAACGTGGTTTTTTTCTCCGACCGGGTTCGCGGCTGGGTCTCTCGCAAGCGATGGGGGGCGGTACCGAGCGCGGCCGCCCATCTCGATTCGATAACAAGGGCCGGCATGGACGATCTGTCAGCCGCGCCGATACGGCCTCAGGCAATCGCTGTTCTGCGCAATCCCTTCGATCCCAGGGCGCGCGAAGCGCTGGGCGAGAGCCCGCTCGCGCAGCGGCATCTGGACGAGTTCCGGCGCCCGACTTTCAGGAAAAGCACCATCTTGCAGGAGAGAATAGCCGAGTACGAAAGGGCTCTGGCGATTCTCGCGCTGAGATCGCCCGAGCTGGGCGAGAGCGCTCGGTCCGCCTTTCTGCCAGGAGAAACCTCGCCTTTGAAGCCTCGCTATGAGGACTTTAACCTCTCAAGCTTCCATCAAGCGCAACTGTCTTAGTTCCTTGAGGTATAGTCAATGAAATCATCACGCACATCGAAAGCTTCGAAGGGCCAGGCGATGTTCCTCGTAATTCTCGCGCTGCCCGTTATCGTCGGCGCACTGACCCTGGTTATGGACGTCGGCAACCTGTACTTCAACCAGGTGAGTATGCAGGTCGCGATAGATAGCGGAGTGCTCTCCGGAGCGCTCTACCTTCCGTCGTATCCCTCGCAGGCGGTATCCGTCGCCGAAGACTACGCCGAGCGAAACGGAATCAAAGCCAGTGAAATCGTCTCGTGCACGGTTAGCCCGGATAACAAGACCGTTCTCATGACTACCAGCCGAACTCTACCTTGTTTCTTTTGTGCGGTGCTGGGCGAGGGAACCGCGCACGCCGATGCCGCCCCGGGTCCGGAGACAAGTTCCGGTTCCGGAACCGGCATCAGGACCAGCGCGAGCGCGCTAATCGTGCCGATACGGGCTGCGACCGGAGTGGTGCCACTCGGAATTGACTACAGAACCGACCTTAATTTCGGCAACGTCGTGCAACTCAAGCAGGGACAGGTCGGGGCCGGCAACTGGGCTCCCATGGCTTTGGGCGGAAATGGTGCCAGCAATTACTCAACCAATATCCAGACCGGCTATCCCGGCAAAGTCAGCGTCGGGGACATGCTCGATACCGAGCCCGGCAATGTCGTCGGACCCACCAGCAGCGGCTTCCAGTATCGCCTCAGCATGGGCCAGAATCAGTTCTCGACCGGTACCTTCCAGAATCACGACCTTAACGACCCGCGCGTGATGTTGGTACCGATTGTCGATTTCAGCAACATCAATGGCAAATCCCAGGTACCGATGAAGGGCTTCGCCATGATGTGGATAGTCTCCATCGATGGCCAGGGCACAATCACCTGCTATTTCATTCAGCAGTCGGTGCCTAACGCACAGCCCGACCCGACCGGCACGGCCAGCACTGGCGCCACGACGCCGATACTCAAATGAAGCCGGTAAAGCGGAAGCCGGAGATGAGTCGCATGCAAGTCTTCAGCATGAGCGGAAAGACGATGATGCTCGGACCACACCAACAGATCGAGGGGGCGCAGGACAAGACGTGGGGCGCGAAGGAGCGACGCCTGGGGCCGGCCGCGCTACGGAGTGCAAACGATCGAGCGTGCGGAAGCACCCCGCCGGCCCCGGTTCAGGAGCCCGTACTTGGCCAACCGGGAGTAGAGCTTCTTGCGCGAAATCTTGAGCAGCTCAGCCGCGTAGGTCTTGTTGTGGCCGGCCATCTGCAAAGCCCGTTCGATGAGCTCACGCTCGGTCTCTTCGAAGGTCTTCTCGAAGGTCTTGGAAGAAAGCCCGGCGAACTCGCGCACGGGCGGGGCCTGGAGGTCGGCGCCGCGCGTTTCGCCGAGCTCGACCGGGGCGACCTCCGAAGCGTTGAGCCGCACGCTTTGCGGCAGATCGTTCAGCCGGATTCGGGAGTTGCGTCCGAAGGTAACCGCGCTCTCGATGGCATTGGAAAGTTCGCGTACGTTGCCTGGCCAGGAGTACCTGAGCAGCGCGGCCATCGCGTCTTGTGCGATACCGGTCACCGCAACAGGGCGCCCGGACTGAGGGTTGAAAAGCTTGATGAAATGGCTGGTGAGCAACGGGATGTCCGCGGCACGCTCGCGCAGCGGGGGGATCTCGATGACGTTGGCCTGCAGCCGATAATACAAATCCTCCCGCAGCCGGCCCATCCTGACTGCCTCCGGGGGCCGGCGGTTGGTCGACGCTATCACCCGCACATTGACCGCGACCTCGGCCACCGATCCCACGGGCCGCACCGATCGCTCCTGGAGGGCTCGCAGCAACTTGCTCTGCGTTTCGAGATTCATCTCCGTGACCTCGTCCAGCAGCAGCGTGCCGCCGTCCGCCGCGCGGAACAGGCCGAGGTAATCGACGCTCGCGCCGCTGAAGGAGCCGCGTTTGTGGCCGAAGAGCTCGCTCTCGATCAGATCGCGCGGTATCGCAGGACAATTGACCGCCACGAACGGGGCGTCGGGATTCCCCCCTGCCCGATGGATGGCGCGCGCCACCAACTCCTTACCCGTGCCGCTCTCGCCGACGATCAGTATCGTCCCTCGCGCCCTGGCGGCCGCCTCGACCCGATCGAATATCTCCCGCATCGCGGCGCTCGCGCCAAGCAACCCGTGGAAATTTCTCCGATCCTCGGCTTGCTGTTCGCCGCCATTGTTATCGAGCACTTCGACTGCGACGGCTGAATTGGCTTGCTCGGTCCGGATATAGCCTTCGGCTACGAGGGTCGCATGGAGATGACAAAGTTGAGCGAACAAAGACTCCAAAGGATGGGGAATTTCTTGCGCGTAGAGAGCCTCGATGGTCTCCTGGCATAGATGCAAGGAAAGGACGACCTCGAAAAATGGGATGCCGCGTCTGGCCAGCCGCTCGCCCAGCACCCTGCCGAGCGTTCCAAAATGTTCGAAGTCGCTGTTGAGCAAGGCTGCCGCACCGCTGCGAAGGAGCGGTGACATGATGCCGGAGAATTCTTCCCGAGGGAGTGCTCGATCCTCACCGCCTCGGCTGGCATAAAGCCGATACCACTGCTCCACTACCTGCTCCGAACCGTCAGCGAGGTTTTTCAGCAGCGGATGTAATGGCTTTATTTCATCATCCTGGAACGAACGCAGATGCATCATATTGTCCACCGGTCCCGTTTGCGCGAAGAAGATCTGGCCAGTGCGCCAAGGCTGGACGGGAAGACGTCCCTTACGGTACATGCCCCGGGCTGAAGAAGCCGGGGCCTTCCCTTGCAGCATTGCTGAGCATAACGCGTGCCAGAGTTAATTTACATTCAATTCTAATTCAAAGGCTATGATAAGATTATTATAGCGAAATAAACGTCAAGTAGCCAAAAATTAGAAACTAACGCCGTAGCAGTCACGCAACGTTCACTGTAACACAATTTTTGCTTTTAAGACGCAAAGTTATCCGTAATCGCTTTTATAGATGTCGCTCGTCCTCGATCCGATCATCCAGCCGGCTGGCTCCTCATGTTGCGTAGCTGCTTTGCCGGCCACGGCTACTTCCCTATAAAGTCGGGCTGCCCGGACCTCCGAATCGGGGGGATTCCGAAAGGCTCGACTAAAAAGGAGGGAGCGTCTGGTGTCGATTCTCTATCGGGCGGAAGTCGTCGGTTCGCTCCTGCGGCCCGCCTTCCTCAAGGAGGCCCGCAGGCAGTGGCAGGCGGGGACGCTCTCGACGGCGGAGTTCAAGCGGCTCGAGGATCGCGCTGTGGACGAGGCGCTCGCGCTGCAGGAGAGCGCCGGCGTCGACGTGGTGACGGACGGCGAGATGCGGCGCACGCACTTCATAGCGCCGCTGACCGATGTCATCTCCGGGGTCAAGGAAATTCCGGCTTTCAAGCGCCTGTGGCGCCGCCCACATGCGCAGGGCGCGCCCGCCGAGCAGACCGAGATCCAGGTCCAATACGCGGTGGTCGAAAAGATTCGCCGCACGCGCTCGCTCACCAACGAGGAATTCACGTACGCTCGCGGCCGCGCACGCAAGCCGCTGAAGGTCACCTTGCCGAGTCCACTGATGATGACGCTGCGCTGGTCGCCCGAACATTCGCGCGGCGCCTATCCGGACCCCTTCGAACTGTTCGCCGACGCCGCCGAGATCGTGCGCGCCGCGGCTCAGGAATTGGCGGCGCTCGGCTGCCAGTACATCCAGATCGACGCCCCCGAGCTCGGGATGCTGTGCGACCCGGACCGCCGGCGCCAGGACTTCGCCGATCGCGGAATGGATCCCGAACGTCTGCTGACCGAGGGTATCGACGTCATAAACTCGGTCGCCCAGGTTCCGGGCGTCACCTTCGGTCTCCATCTGTGCCGCGGCAACAACCGGGGCTACTACGTCGGCGAGGGAGGCTACGAGGCTATCGCGCGTCGGGCCTTCAGGCGGGCCGGCAATTTCGCGCTCTGGCTCCTGGAGTACGACGACTGGCGATCGGGATCGTTCGAGCCGCTGCGCGACATTCCGGCCGACAAAGGCGTCGTGCTCGGCCTCATCTCGACCAAGCGCGCCGCGCTCGAGCCGGCCGCGGAAATCGTACGCCGGGTCGAGGAGGCGAGCCGCTTTTTCCCACGCGAGCAAATCGGGCTTTCGACCCAATGCGGCTTCGGCACGGTATGGGAGGGCAATCCGATACCGGAATCCGTCGAGCGCGACAAACTGCGCCTGGTGGCCGAAGTCGCGCGCCGGGTATGGGGCTAGCGTCTGGGGCTAGCGTCTCGGGCCCCAGTCATTAATCAGACAATCCGCAATCAGACAATCCGCCACGCGGCAAACAATACGCGCATCGAATATTGCGCACTCGAGGACCTGCTCAATAGGAATGATACCGACGAATAATCATAAGGCCGGCGGTGCGCCGCACGCGATCCCTCCGGTGTCACTTCTCCTGTTGACGACACTGCTCTTCGCGCTCGGCGTTCGCCCGCCTTCGAGTGCCGCACTGGCGGCCGACGGGTCGCCCACACCCCCCGCCGCTTCGCCAACGCCGGCCGCCCAGATCTCCGCCGCGCTTGGGCCCAAGGCCCCCGACGAAATGAACGCGCTAATAGCCGCTGGCCAATTGCCCGAACTCCGCTGGCCGAACTTCAGCGATGTCCAAACCGACGTCGCGGAATTCTACGCGGCCGGCGGAAACACCTTGGCCTGGCTCGCCAACGGCAAGCCGACAGCCCAAGCCTACGCGATGATCCAGCTCTTCAAGGAGGGCTCATCGAGCGGCCTCAATCCGGAAGACTACGACGCCTCGCGATGGGACGGCCGCCTGGCCGCGCTCGCCTCACCGGGAGTCGACTCGGCATCGACCGACAATGACCCGGTGCACTTCGATCTCGCGCTGACGGTTTGCGCGACGCGTTATCTCTTGGCCCTGCGTCTGGGAAGAGTAGACCCGCAGCATTTCAAGTTCGAAATCGACAGCGGATCCAACAAATACGATCTCGCCGGCGAGCTCCGCATCCGGGTGATCAATGTCGAGGATGTCGGCGCCGCTGCCGCAGCCGTCGAGCCGCAATACGAGGGTTACCGGCGGGCGAAGACCGCGCTTGCGGCCTACCTGAAGCTGGCGGTCCAGGGCGACGGCATGCCGGTGCCGCGGGCGGCCAAATCCGTGCATCCGGGGGACCGCTATTCGGGATTCGCGCCGCTGGTCGCGCGCCTGCACCTGCTTGGTGACCTTGCGCCGGACGCCGCCGTGCCCGCCGACGCCACCGTCTACGAGGGCGCGATGGTCGACGGGGTGAAGCATTTTCAGGACCGCCACGGCCTTCAGCCCGACGGCGTGATCGGCAAGGAGACGTTCGTCGATCTCAACGTGCCGCTCGGCCAGCGGGTCGCGCAGCTTCAGTACGCGCTCGAGCGCTATCGCTGGATCCCGCCGAACTTTCCGCAGCCGCCGCTGATCGTCAATCTCCCCGAGTTCAGGCTCCGCACGATGCGCAAACAGCCCGCGCCGTTTCTGGATATGCGGGTAATCGTCGGCAAGGCCTACGGACATCAGACCCCGGTGTTCGCAGACTACATGCGCTACCTCATTTTCCGGCCGTATTGGGAAGTCCCGCTCTCGATCCAGTTCGCCGAACTGGTGCCTAAAATTCGCAAGGATCCCAACTATCTCGCGGATCATGGATTCGAAGTAGTCACCAGCAGCGGCATGGTGGTAACCGACGGCGCCGTCAGCGACGATATACTCAGCAAGCTTCGCTCGGGCTCACTGACTATCAGACAGAAGCCGGGACCCAAGAACGCGCTAGGGTTGGTAAAGTTTATCTTTCCGAACCATTACAACGTCTATTTGCATAGCACTCCGGAGCCTGAGCTGTTTCTGAAAGCGCGGCGCGATTTCAGCCACGGATGCATCCGCGTGCAGCATCCAGCGGACCTCGCCGCCTGGGTCCTGCGCGACAAACCGCAATGGACGACGGACAAAATCAATGCCACCATGAATGGCGATCAAACAGTGGAGGTGCATCTCGACAAACCCATCCCAGTGCTGATTCTCTACACCACGGCCGTGGTGGAACCGGACGGCGGAGTGCACTTCTTCAGAGATATCTACGGTCAGGACGCCGAACTGGCCAAGGCGCTGGCGAAGGGCTATCCCTATCCGATCCAGCCGCCGCCGAGCCAGCCATAACGCGGTGCTCCAGCCGCATGTCGCGCAATCGCGATAGGTCGCGCGGAGGTTCCCCGAGCGATCACGCGGCGGCCAGCCGCCCTGCGCTCGGGCAGGCACTGGCTGCCGCCATTATAATATTTTGCTCCTCGCCGCCGCAGTCGAGCGGCGCGTGCATCCAGCGCCCGGCCGGTGCCGGCGGGTGGACCCTTCAGACCCGCGATGGCGTATCCTGGCTGATAAATCCGTGCGGTGCGCGATTTTTATCCATCGGAATTAATACCCTGAACGCCGGCCCGATTCCGCCCTTGCCTGCAAGCGGCGGCGTAAAACCGGAGCCCTCGATTTCCCCAGCCTCAGGCGGCTGGATCGGCCGCACGCTTAAGCAGATGGGCGCCTGGGGATTTAACACGGCGGGCGCGTTCAGTCCTGCCAGCCTGCCGCTGCCCAGCCTGCCCGATCTCGAGCTCGGATGGCGGGGGGGATTTTTATGGGTCGATCCTTTCGATCCATCGGTCGAACAAAGGATGGTGAACGAAGCTCGGAAGGCGGCCGCTGGGTACAAAGCGAATGGCTATCGAATAGGGTATTTTTCCGACAACGAGATCGGATGGTGGAACGGAGAACTGTTCAGTAACTATCTCAAGCGAGGCGGCGCAAATCACACTAAGCAGGTTCTCGTCGATCTGATCAGCCGTCATTATGGCGGCGATTGGAGTAGATTCACGCGCGACTTTGCCGTCTCGGCGGGCATTTCCTCCTTTAAGATTCTGCTCCAAAGCGCGGACGCACGGGCACAGTTGCGGCCGGGAGGAGACGGAATCAGCGTGGTTCGCGAATGGACGAGCGTGATTACGCGCCGATACTACCAGCTCGTTCACCACGCGATTCGCGAGGCGGACCCGAAGGCGCTTATTTTCGGCGACCGCCTTCCCAGTTTCTACGATCCGGATGCCGTACGAGCGATGGCGCCCTTCGTCGACGCTATCGCCACCAATTACAACGTCGATAGTCCGGACGGATGGATCGCGCATTACTATTTCGACGGCTTGCGCCAGTTGTCTGGTCACAAGCCGGTACTGATCTCCGAATGGTATTTTGCCGCCCAGCAGAACCGTTCTGGAAATCTGAACGTCGGGCGTTTCATGACCGTGCGAACCCAAGCCGAGCGCGCCTGGGGCGCGGCGCGCGCCGCCCGAAATTTCGCGGCCGTGCCTGAGATCGTCGGACTGCACTGGTTTCAGTACTACGATGAGCCCACGGGTGGCCGCGCGGCCGACCACGAGGATTTCGACTTCGGCCTGCTCGACGTCAACGGCCGCCCATACCAGGAATTGGTTACCGCGCTGAGCGCGGCTAACCGGAGCCTTGAGCAAATTCATCAAAGGGCGGCGCCGCGCCGATTGGCGCCGGCGAACGCCGAAATTCAGATCCCCGAAGCGGACATCGACCCCACCGCAGTCTCGTTCGCGCAATGGCCGAAGGATGCGGCCCTGGTGGAGGGCCTTTCCGCGCCCGCGCCGGAGGTGGTTTTTGGCGATCTGTTCCTGGCCTGGAGCTCTCGGGGACTTCACGTCGCCACTATCAGCATGGATCACTTCGACCCGTACCTGCTCGCATATGCAGGGGAATTTCCGCGCAGCGAGGCGTTTCGGATCGACTTCGGCGTGGATGCCGGAGCGGGCGCGCGGCGCTTTGCGTTTTTTGTCGTCCCCTCAACCGGCCCTCCGATCAAGGGCGGCGAGCAGATGCAGGTCGAAGTCTGCCGCATGAGCCATGGAAGCTGTGAGGCCGTAATCTCGACGATCCGGGGACGCCCGCGATACAAATGGTCGGTCTCACTTCCCTGGCAAGCGCTCGGCGTATCCGGACCCCCACCCGATAAACGCCTGCGAGTTCAACTCGCGGCGACCGCATTTTATCGTTCACGCTGGATGTCGCTGGGTGGCGCTCCGCCCGCGCAGGCGATGGAGAACGTGAAGACCTGGACGCCCGCGGTGCTGGCAGGTCGTCCCGACGCGTCGCCGGCCGCTGACTGAGCGGCCCGCGAGCGCCTGGGTCGCCGCCTGGGTCGCTGCGCGCGCGTCGCTATCGGGAGGGTAAGGGCGCCACTCCGCCGTCAGGCGGATTCGGCGCTCGGACTGACTCGCGGAATGTCCCGCAGAATATCCTCAGGAATGTTTCGCGCAACGTCTGGCGTAACCTTCAACCCAACGTCTTGCGAGCTGTCCTGTTGCGAGCTGTCCTGCGCAGAGCCTTGTCGCAAGCGCCGGACATCGGTTGCGAGACCGATTTTCTCGAGCAGGCAAATCGCCAGATAACCCACGTCGGGCTGCCGCCAACTCCATCCCAACCGCGCGATACCCGGGCGCGCATGATGATTGCGATGCCAGTTCTCGCCCTGGCAAAACTGCATCAGGGCAAGCCAGGTCACGTTGCGGCTGGAGTCCTCGCCGGGCGAAACCCCGGGCTCCGTATGGCAGACGCTGTTGACGAAGCACTGGGCGTGGAGCGCGAAAACCAGGCGAATCGACCCCACCCAGAAAAAGGCGGCGGCGCCGAAATACAGGCCGCCGAAATATGATACCGCCAGGATCGGCCCCTGCACGTACCACCAGAACCGGTACATCGGGCGGTCAAGCTCGGGGCAGAACCGCTCTACCGAGGGCTCGCCCGACTGCCAGAGCCATCGCAGATGTGCCCACCAGAAACCATTGACCGGGCTCGAAATGTCGTTTTCGGTGTCCGCGAACGCGTGATGCCGCCGATGGCCGGCGGCCCAGCTAAGCGGTGTCCCGGAACCGTTAAACACCGCGAAGAAAGTAAGAATCGATATCAGCCAGGGATTGAGCCGCAGGGCGCGATGCGCCAGCGCGCGATGATAGCAGACCGTAGTGGCCATTCCGCCCAGCCATACCAGGCAAAATGAACCTAGGAGGACGCGCCATCCCGGCAGCGGAAACAGGATCAGGCCGGCGAGCGCGGTCAGGTGAATCAGAATGAACCAGGGCAGCACGAGCGAGTCTTCGTTGCGCGCGCGCCACCACGGCCATTCCCAAGGCGGATCTATCGGCCCTTCTAAGGCCCTTGCGCTCTTCAACTAATTGGCCCGGCGTAAATCGCCGTAGCGGACAGGTCGCGTACAATAGACATGGCGCTGCTCTCCCTTGGCAGTTGGCCGGAGAGCGCGCGAACAAGAAACCGAGAGGGACGAAGAAGGTTAACTGAAAGGCGTTCTGACCGGTGTCATAGAGGTTACACTGCTTGGCGATCCATGTCCATGACCCGTGCGTTACGATGAGCGTCTTACTCGGACGTTAACACTTGGCGCTTTCAAAGCGGGCTAGAAGTCGCCGCTTTTTATCTTGGTCATGAAGTCCTTGCCGGCGGAATCGAGGTAGACGATCTCCATTATCGAGCCGATCGCCGCTTCGGTGTCGAAGTAGGTATAGCGTGTGGTGCCGAACCGCCCGCTCATCAGAGCCGAATAGCCGCCGGCGCCGAGGGAATCCAGCGCGCGCTGATACTCCTGCGGGTCATAGAGGAAGAATCCGAGATGATGCAGGCCTTCGCCCCTGCTTTCAAGATGCTCCTTGTAGCAGGTGTCGCCGGAGAGGTGCTGGATGAGCTCGATTTGGGTATCGCCGGAATAGGCGAGCGCGAGCTTGAAATTCTGCTCAGCCGGACGGCCGCGGAACATTTTGTCGCGTGCGTGCAGCCCGAAGTCCTCGATCACATAGAACCGCGCCACACCCATCGTTCGGTTGAAAAACTCCATCCCGGCCGTCAGGTCTTTGACCACGAACGCGACCTGCTGCAAGGCGCCGCCGAGGTAATGAAGGGGCGAACGTGCGTCCATCGGAAGGTCCTCCCGCTGCCGAGCTTACCACATCAAAGGCACAATCGGCTCCGCAGCGATGCGCTGATTTCGGGCTCGGTTTTGCGTGCTGGATCACGCGAGGATTCGGTGATTTAACCGAGAGATATGCGCAACGAGACACGCGCAAAGACAGGCGTATAGGAGGAATCTCAGCATCGCCCATGCTTCCCCGCAGTCTTCTGGTCGCCAATCGCGGCGAAATAGCCATCCGCATCATGCGCGCCGCTGCCGAACTGGGGGTCCGCACGGTGGCCGTCTTTTCCGAAGACGACGCCCGCTCACTCCATACGCGCAAAGCCGACGAGGCCCGCGCGCTTAGCGGCATCGGCGCCCCCGCCTATCTCGACATCGGGCAAATCGTGGCGATCGCGAAGGCGGCCGGATGCGACGCGATCCATCCCGGCTATGGATTCCTCAGCGAGAACGCCGGCTTCGCGCGCCGCGCGGCCGAAGAAGGAGTTAAATTCGTCGGCCCGCGGCCCGAGGTGCTCGAATTGTTCGGCGATAAGGTGCGGGCGCGGGAGTTGGCGGAGCGGCTCGGAGTGCCCTTGCTGCCTGGCACCGCGGGCGCGACGAGTCTCAGTGAGGCGCGCAAGTTTCTGGCCTCGCTCGGCGACGGCGGCGCGATGATGATCAAGGCGGTCGCCGGGGGCGGCGGCCGCGGGATGCGCGCAGTGAGCCGGCTCGACGAACTGGACGAAGCCTACCGGCGATGCCAGTCCGAGGCGCGGGCGGCCTTCGGCAATCCTGACGTGTACGTGGAGCGCCTGATGCCACGGGCCCGCCATCTCGAAGTCCAGATAGCGGGCGACGGTTCCGGCAGCGTCAGCCATCTGTGGGAGCGCGAATGCACCATCCAGCGGCGCAATCAGAAGCTGGTCGAAGTCGCTCCCAGTCCCCAACTCTCCGAGCGCTTGCGCGCCCGCCTCACCACGGCGGCCGTACACATGGCCGAGGCGGTTCGTTATGACAGCCTTGGCACGTTTGAGTTTCTGCTCGACGCCGACGCGCGGGACGATAACGCCGGGTTCGCCTTCATCGAGGCCAACCCGCGTTTGCAGGTCGAGCACACGGTGACCGAGGAAGTGACCGGTATCGACCTGGTCAAGTTGCAGTTGCAATTGGCCGGGGGAAGCACGCTCACCCAGCTTGGCCTGCGCCAGGCCGATATTCCGCCGCCGCATGGCTTCGCGATCCAGATGCGCATCAACATGGAGTCGATGAGCGCGGACGGCACGGCGAAGCCCTCGGGCGGGACGCTGACCGCATTCGAGGCGCCGTCGGGGCCGGGCGTGCGCGTGGATTCGTTTGCCTACGCGGGATACACGACCAACCCGAACTTCGACTCGCTGCTGGCCAAACTTATAGCGTACTCGCCGGCGCCGGATTTCGCCGCGGCGGTCACGCGCGCGGGTCGCGCACTGAGCGAGTTCCGGATCGAAGGCGTCGCAACCAATCTCGGATTTCTTCAGAGCCTGCTGCGGCATCCCGATTTCGCCGCGAACCGGCTCTATACGCGCTTCGTCGAGGAACACATCGCCGAGCTGGTCGCGGCGGCGAATTCAACTCAGCGCCAGCTCTTTTTCGCCGCCGCCTCCGGCGCGGCCAAGCCGGCCCGTCGGGGCGAGCACCGGCGATCGCCGGGTTCCGGCAGATTGGCCGGGGCCAAAATCGATTCGATCGATCCACTGGCGGTGCTGAGCCATGGCAAGAGCGCGGTCAATTCGACGCCGGGGTCCGCGCCGGCAGGCAGCGCCGCGACGGCCGAAAGCGACGCCCGGGCGCATCACGAGATCACCGGCCCGGAGAACACCGTTGCGGTCGCAGCTCCGATGCAGGGAACCATCGTGTCCATCGACGTGCGCGAGGGTGAACTGGTGCGCCTGGGCCAACAGTTGTTCGTCATGGAAGCGATGAAGATGGAGCACGTCATCCGCGCCGATACGAGCGGCGTGGTGCGGCAAATCGCGGTTGCCGAGCGCGACGCGATCTTCGAGGGCCATCCGCTTGCGTTCATCGAAGAGGCCGAAGTTCAAACGGTTGCGGCAGCCGAGGCCGAAAAGGTCGACCTCGACCGTATCCGCCCCGATTTGGCCGAGGTATACGAGCGCCATGCCAAAGGGCTCGACCCCGCACGGCCTGAGGCGGTCGCGCGCCGGCGAAAAACCCGTCAGCGCACCGCGCGCGAAAACGTCGAAGACCTTTGCGATCCGGGAACCTTCGTCGAGTACGGGGCGCTGGTACTCGCAGCACAGCGGCGCCGCCGCGCGCTCGACGACCTGATGAAAAATACCCCGGCGGACGGGCTGGTCGCGGGAATCGGCCGGGTCAACGGCGATCTGTTCGAGGACGCCCGCGCGCAATGCGTCGCGATGTCCTACGACTACACCGTGCTCGCCGGCACCCAGGGCCAACAGAACCATCGCAAGAAGGACCGCATGTTCGAAATCGCCGCCCGGCAGCGCCTGCCCGTGGTGTTCTTCACCGAGGGCGGCGGCGGACGTCCCGGCGACACCGACGGTCTATGGCTCTCAGGGCTCGACGTTCCGGCCTTCCATTACTGGGGCAAGTTGAGCGGCCTGGTACCGATGGTCGGGATCAACTCGGGGCGATGCTTCGCGGGCAACGCGGCGCTGCTCGGATGCTGCGACGTGGTGATCGCCGCCGCCAACTCGAACATCGGGATGGGCGGTCCGGCGATGGTCGAGGGCGGCGGACTTGGGATCTTCCGCCCTGAGGATATCGGACCGATGAGTGTGCAGGTGGCTAACGGAGTGGTCGACCTCCCGGTCGCCGACGAGGCCGAGGCGGTGCGCGTCGCGAAAAAGTATCTGGCCTACTTCCAGGGCTCAATTGGCCGATGGGAATGCGCCGATCAGCGGCTGCTGCGCGGAATCATCCCGGAGAATCGCCTGCGCATCTACGACGTCCGCGCGGTGATCGAGACGCTCGCCGATACCGGCTCGGTGCTCGAACTGCGCCGGCACTTCGGGCTGGGGATGGTGACCGCGCTGGTGCGAATCGAGGGCCGCCCGCTCGGCGTAATCGCCAATAACCCCACCCATCTGGCGGGCGCGATCGATAGCGACGGCGCCGACAAGGCCGCCCGCTTCATGCAACTGTGCGACGCCTTTGACCTGCCACTGCTTTTCCTGTGCGACACGCCCGGCATCATGGTGGGACCGGAGATCGAAAAGACCGCGTTGGTGCGCCACGCCGCACGGATGTTCGTCGTCGGCGCCAACATCAGCGTGCCATTCTTCACGATCGTACTGCGCAAGGGCTACGGATTGGGTGCGCAGGCGATGGCCGGGGGGAGCTTCAAGACTCCGATTTTCACGGTCTCATGGCCGACCGGCGAGTTTGGCGGGATGGGGCTGGAGGGCGCGACCAAGCTCGGCTATCGCAAGGAACTGGAAGCGGTCGAAGAGCCGGGCGCGCGCAAGAAGCTGTTCGAAGAGATGGTGGCGCGGATGTACCAGCAGGGTAAGGCGCTCAACAGCGCCTCGCATTTCGAACTCGACGACGTGATCGATCCGGTCGAATCGCGCCGCTGGATTCTTACCGGGCTCCGCTCGGCGCCGCCGCCCGCGCCGCGCAGCGGCAAGAAGCGTCCGCACGTCGATTCGTGGTGAGCGCCCTCGGCCCGGCGCATAGTGCCGGAGACCACTAAGACCGCCTCGCAGCTTGCGCCGGGCGAGTGATCGGGCCACGGCGCCTCTTTTACTTCTTTTCACTGGGTCACTGTTTCACCGCAGGAATCGTCCAGGTCCCGTCGAGCAGCGACGGCGGAGTCTCCCTGGGCCAGTACATCCGCAGCATCAGAACGAACTTGTCCGCGGGTGCGGGCAACCAGTTGGATTCCTTGTCCTTCCCGGGATTTTCATGTTGCAGGTAGAGATCAATCGAACCGTCGGGATTTTGCTTCAATTTGTTGCGCGCACTGAGCGTATAGCGATTGAGCGGATTTTCAACGAAGAAATATTGCCCGTCGTACATCGTTAGCGACCAGAATCCATTCACTGGAGGCAATTTCCCTTTGTCGAAATGCATCACGTACTTGTTGGCGCCATAGTAGGGTTTCCCGTCGGCATCCATCTCGGAAGTTGGGTAGACCGCGTCCTGCGGGCGGTTCGCGCCGAGGCCGATCGCGGTTATCAGTGCGCGATCAAGATAGTCGGTGCCGTAGGTTCCAGTCCTGGTGGTGAACAGCCAACCATTTTCGACTTTCCCGGCGTTTTTGAGATAGCCCATTATTTTTTCCGCAGCGATCTTCGGAACTGCCTTCAGCGACTGTTGCGCCTCGGGCGAGAGTTTCGTCATATCGAACGGCTGTCCCGGCACGATTCCTATCTTCGCCATCCGCGCCACCATCGGCGCATCTTCGGCTGCGGGCGGGTTGTCCTTCATCAACTGCGCCATCAGGTTGAAGTAGGCCGCGACGTCGAGCGCATTCACCTGCGCTCGGACCGCGGTCTTGGTGTCGATGTTCGGATCGATCGTGCCGGCGGGCGGCGAGTATGGCTTGCCGTAGGAGCTTAGCGGGACCAGCTTGATCTTGTCCTGCAAGGCGTGCACCGCCTTGTAATCCGCTGGCGTGCCAGTGCAATAGATGCGTCCGAGAATCCAGACCAGGCTGGTTGGCGACTTGTATTCGGTCACGCCCGCGGGAAGAGTGCCCGACCATCCCGGCCCGGTGATCGCGTAGGTCTGCGGGCCGGTACCAGTCGTACGCTTGCCTGGAACCTGAAACACGGTCGTCCAGGCGTCAAGCATTGGAAACAGATAATAACGCCCACGCGCATCCGGGATGCTGAGCACGTATGGCTCTTTGCCTACGTCGATCCATCCCGTCGTGTAGAGGGTGTCCGCATTTGGAGCGGTAACATCGCGAAAGGACGCGTTCGGATAGGTTCGCATCCTCACCAATTGTCCCATGGGCGCCTTGGTGCCAAGCGGCTGAGCGATGTTGGTCATCACGCGACGCGTGTACTCCATCGTGACGAGCGGATAGCCGAAGATGAATGCGTCGGTTCCAATCGCTTTCGCATCATCCGCGCTCAGCGCTGCGGTCGCTGGCTGCGCGGGGGCGCGCGTTATTCCAAGCGCAATCAGCACGAATGCGAGCGCGGCGACTCGCGCGACTACGCCAGGTCTCGATGCTCTGCGGCTCTTTTTCACTGCTGCATCCTCCGGTTGCGGTTTTGAATGGGACAATCCGCGCCCTCGCTGAGTCACGATCCCGAAAACAATGGCGGTCCAACACTGTCTCCGCCAGTCGGACCTTGGTCCGACCTCTGGTCCGTTTCTGGACGCCCGCACAGGGCGAATTACTGGCGCGGGTAAGCGACCGAAAGGTCGCGATCGGGCCTGCATGCGAAAGTTGTCTCGGCGCGATTTACAGCGTCACATCTCGTGATCGTCTTTCCACGGTCTGCTGGTCGCCGCGCGCCGCTGGATGATACAAGAGGGCGTCCATCACTACCCTTGGGATAAGGCGCATGCGTTGCACCAAGTGCGGAACCGAGAGCACCACAAGCAAGAGGTTTTGCGCCGAATGTGGCAGCCCGCTGTCCCACCGCTGTCCGAAATGCGCCGCGGATAATAAGCCCGCATCCAAGTTCTGTGAGGAGTGCGGCACGGCGCTCACGAGGGACGCTGCATCGACCGCTGCCAGTTCGCCCGAAGCTCCATCGACGGCTCCTGATATTCGTCTCGTGCCCGAACAATCGGACGTTTCTACGACAATCGAGGGGGAGCGCAAGACGGTGACGGCGCTATTCGCCGACATCAAGGGCTCGACCGAGCTGATGGAGGACCTCGATCCGGAAGAGGCGCGCGCGATTATCGATCCGGCGCTGAGGCTGATGATCGATGCGGCCCATCGCTATGACGGCTACGTCGTGCAGAGCACCGGCGACGGCATCTTCGCGATCTTTGGCGCCCCAGTCGCGCATGAGGACCATCCACAGCGCGCGTTGTACGCGGCATTGCGGATGCAGGAGGAGCTGAAACGCTATTCGGCGAAGGTGGTTGCTGACGGCAGCAGCCCAATCCAGGGCCGTGTCGGTATCAACACCGGTGAAGTCGTGGTCCGGTCAATCCAGACTGGAGCGGGTCAGGTCGAGTACACGCCGATTGGACACACCACCAACCTGGCGTCACGGATGCAGACGGCGGCGCCGGTCGGTTCGATCGCGGTCAGCGAGAACACCCGCAGGTTGTGCGAAGGCTATTTCATCCTGAAGCCGCTCGGGCCGACGCGAGTTAAAGGCCTGGGCGAGCCGATCAACGTCTATGAAGTGACCGGGCTGGGGCCGCTGCGGACGCGGTTACAGCGCTCGGCGGGACGTGGGCTGACGAAATTTGTCGGGCGCGAGCGCGAGATGGAGGCGATGCGCGCCGCAGCCGATCGTGCAACCTCCGGTCACGGGCAGATTGTCGCGGCGATGGCGGAAGCGGGCACCGGCAAGTCCCGGCTGTTCTTCGAGTTCAAGGCCACGCATCAAGCGGGCTGGATGGTGCTGGAGACCTTCTCGGTCTCGCATGGCAAGGCCAGCGCTTATCTGCCGGTGCTCGATCTCTTGCACGCTTATTTCAAAATCGCGGGTGGGGACGATGAACGCACCCGCCGCGAAAAGGTCGCGGGTAAAATCACGATCCTCGATCGCAGTCTGGAAGACACGCTGCCTTACCTGTTCGGCCTGCTCGGCATCGTCGAGGGCGACGATCCGCTGGCGCAGATGGACGGGCAGTTGAAGAAGCGGCGCACGCTTGAGGCGATCAAACGCATCGTCCTGCGCGAATCGCTCAATCAGCCGCTGATGGTGATCTTCGAGGACCTCCATTGGATCGACGAGGCGACCCGGGAGTTCCTGAATATCCTCGCCGATTCGCTGGGTACGGCAAAGATTTTACTATTGGTCAACTACCGTCCCGAATACTCACATCAGTGGGGCAGCAAGACTTACTATACGCAGTTGCGGCTCGACCCGCTAGGCCGGGATAGCGCCGAGGAGATGCTGACGGCGCTGCTCGGCGGCGGGGTCGCAGTCGCGCCGCTCAAGCGGCTGATCATCGAGAAGACCGAAGGTAATCCGTTCTTCATGGAAGAGACGGTGCAGGTGCTGCTCGATGAGGGCGTGCTGGTCCGCGACAGAGCGGCGGTCCGGCTCACCAAGGCGTTGGCGGAGTTGAAGATACCGCCGACAGTGCAGGGGATTCTCGCGGCGCGCATCGACCGCCTGCCCGCCGATGCCAAGGAGCTGCTGCAGACGTTGGCGGTGATTGGGCGCGAATTTCCACTGTCGTTGATTCGCGCTGTGGTTGCGAAATCTGACGACGAGCTCAACCGTCTGCTCAATGACCTGCAAGTGGGCGAGTTCATTTACGAGCAGCCGGCGGTGGGCGATACCGAATACGTCTTCAAGCATGCCCTGACGCAGGAGGTGGCCTACAATTTGGTCTTGATCGCGCGGCGCCAGCGACTGCACGAGCGCATTGGTGCGGCACTTGAGCGGCTGTACGGCAGCAGTTCGGTTGAGGAACATCTGGCGGACCTCGCGCATCATTACGGCCGCACCGCCAATCCCGGCAAGGCGGTGGAGTATCTGACCCGCGCCGCCCAGCAGGCCCTCAGCCGGTCGGCCTTCACCGAGGCGCAGGGACAATTGCAGCAGGGTTTGGACTGGATCAAAAAACTGGCCGAATCGCCCGAGCGCGACGGGCGGGAGCTCGAGCTCGTGAGCACCCTGGCTCAGGCGCTGACGGTGACGCGAGGGTTCACCGCGCCCGAGACGCGTGCGGCCGCCGAGCGCGCCCGGGATCTGGCCGAGAAAGGCGGCAACCTGGCCCAACTGGTTGTACAGTTATACGGGGTTTGGCGCAGCATTGTTAACACGGGCGATTATTCCACCGCCGCCCTCCTTGCCGACCGGATACTCTACCTCGCCCGGCGCGAGGGCAGCCCCACGAGCCTGGGATTCGCATGTCGTGCTCAGATCGACGTGAGCTTCTACCGCGGTGATCTCGTCGGAGTAGAGGATAATTTTTTGCGCCTGAGCGGTTGCCTTGAAGCGGCTGGTTTCAGGCAAGTTCCCGGCGCGGCAGTAGCTGGCATTGGTACTGCAGGCCTTTGCGCGTGGACCTCGGGTCACGCCGATATCGCGCGCGAGCGCATTGCCCAAGCGATCGCCTTCGCACGCGACAGCAAGAGCCCTTACAATCTGGCGATCGCCCGAGTCTTTGAAACCTGGCTGTACCAGCGTCTCGGAGAGCCGCAGCGCGCCGAGGCTGCGGCCACGCAAGTATTGACGATCGTTGAAGAGCACGGCTTTCCGTACGTCAGGAATTTGAACCTAACGATGCTCGGCTGGGTGCGGGCGCAGCTCGGCAGCGCGCGTGAAGGCGTTGCGCTTATCCGCCAGGGTGTGGCCGGCTCGGTAGAAGCGGGGGTCAGGCTGACCATCACGGATAAGCTCACGGGTCTCGCTGAGGCCCAGGCCTTGGACGGCAAGACGAACGACGCCCTTATCACGATCGAGGACGCGCTTCGGGCGAACCCCGAGGAACTGGTCTTCCGGCCCAATATTCTGATCTGCCGCGGAGAACTGCGTCTCAAACTTGGGCAGACCGGACTGGCCGAGGCCGACTTCCGCGAGGCGATCGCACTCGCACAAAGGATGACTGCGAAAGCTTGGGAGCTGCGCGCGACCACCAGCCTCGCGCGGCTGCTCGCAAGCCAGGGCAATCGCGACAAGGCGCGCACGATGCTGGCCGACATCTACAACTGGTTTACCGAGGGCTTCGACACCGCCGACCTGAACGACGCCAAGTCCCTGCTGAACGAACTAGGCAAGTAGGTCATCCCGTTGGGCCCACCGAACTCCAGGCCTCACGTCAAGAATCAACCACCTTCGCCGCGAATCGCTTTCCGCCGGTTCTCTGACCTACTCTCAGGCTCGCTGCGAGCAAAAGATCTCGTCGCCGGCCAACGCCTGAGAACTTGACTCGACCTTACCGTATAGACGAATTTCGATTTGCCGCCGTCGTGCGACTCGGGTTAAGGTAGCGCCCTAACAACCGTGGAGGTTACTCCCTATGCATTGGAATATTGGCGACGTCAAAGTCACTCTGCTTCGCGAGCAGGAACCGCACTGGGCCGGCACAATGATCACGGCCAACGCGACGGTCGATGCGCTCAAGCGCGAACGCGAATGGCTGAGTCCTTTTATCGACGACAGCAACAAAATTCTGCTTAGCATCCATGCCCTGCTTCTGGAGTCCGAGGGCCGCCGCATCCTGGTCGACACCTGCGTCGGCAACGACAAGCCGCGGCCGGGCTTTGCGGATTTCAACAACCTGCACACGTCATTCCTGTCCGACATGGAGAAGGCCGGCGTCTCGCGCGAATCGGTGGACACCGTCATCTGCACCCACCTTCATCTCGATCACGTCGGATGGAACACGATGCTGGTCAACGGACGCTGGGTGCCGACTTTTCCCAAGGCGAAGTACATGATGTGCAATCGCGAGTGGGACCACTGGTCGAAGTACGACGGCAGTCCCGACTTCCAGAAGCCGATCGAGGATTCGGTGCGTCCGGTGATCGAGGCGGGGCTGGCCGAGCTGGTCGAACCGGCGCGCAAGCTGACCGGCGAGGTCTGGCTCGAGCCCACCCCGGGCCATACTCCGGGCCATACCAGCGTGCGGATTTCGTCGCGCGGCGAGAATGCCGTGATAACCGGTGATATGATCCATCATCCGATCCAGGTCGCCCATCCGGAATGGGTCTGCGAGTTCGATACCGACCCGGCGATGGCCTCCGAGACGCGCAAGAAGTTCGTCGAGCGCTATTGCGACCAGCCCGTACATGTCATCGGCACGCACTTCGCGGGGCCGACTTCAGGCCATATCGTGCGTCGCAACGGCGGCTTTCGTTTCGAGGCGTAGGCCGCAGCCGAACTGCGACTGATTGGAGGCGGCGGGACGCATCGTCCCGCCGCTTTTTTATTGGCTGCTCGCGCCGCGTTCTGTTACGACGGATTGAAATGCGAGTAGTCGTGGAATTCGTAGCGCAGCGCGAATCCGTGCGGATTGTCGATCGCCTCGTCGAGTTCGAAATCGACCACGCGCGCCGCGCCGGCCAGCGTCGCCGCGCGCGTGGAGTCCCAATCGATCGTCGCGCGGCCGCTCAGCTGGAGCGTTCGTCCGCTCTCAAAGCCGATAAAAAGCAGCCCGATGCGCGGATTGGCGACGATATTGCCGAGCGTGTTGAACAGGTTGTTGCCCGCGTAGTCGGGAATCGCGAGGCGGCGGCGGCTGGCGACGCGCACGAAACCGGGATTGCCGCCTCGATGGGATATGTCGGCACCGAACTCGGGATGGTCGGTTGCGATGAAAAAAGTGTCGGCTAGCGCGATGAGCCGTTGATGGTCAACTGAAAGGTCGGTTGCCCGCACCACTGCCTGGGCGACGCCCGGCCGCCATTCGTGCTCGCCGATTGGCGCGCGGGCCTGGATGTAATGCGAGCAATTGCCGTAGACCTGCTCTGCGTGAATTTCGATAATCCCGTCTGTGATCTGTCCGCGTCCATTCAGCCGCAGCCTGCGGCGGGCATCGAGATCGGGAATGATCAGTGCGGCGTGGGCCGGGCGGGCGAGGTTTTCGATCAAAGGATCGTCGGCCGCCGGAATGGCTGCGATCCGTATCGTCTGCTCGTCGGGCGCCTGCAGAAATCCCTCTTTCCCGGTGACGACCGAAGCCCATACGAAGCCCCGCCGATCGAACGTTCCCATCACGGCCATCCGTTGAGCGGCGATAAACTCGTGCCGCTCAGCGGAGATTGAACCGCGGATTCCAGCGGCCAGCCGCTCGGCCTGGCGACGCACTCCGGCCTTGGTCTGCACCGCGATTTCTCCGGCGTGAAATTTCATCGCCGCGCCTTCGCATCAACCGGTTTGCAAGTGTCATCCATGCTTGGGCTTCTTCATGATCACATTCACGTCAGTGGGATTGACCAGGTCCGGCACTGTCCATCCGTCCAGGTCATACTCGGCCATGCATTTATCGACGAACCCGGTCAGTTCCTGCGCGCGGCCGGTGGCGAGCGCCATCGGCAGATTTTCAAGCCTGATGTTTTCGTAGTTGCCCGCGTAGTTGCGCTCGTATAGTTCGTGGCGGCCGCCGAATTCGGTCCCAATCGCGTCCCATAGCACCTTGAGCAGCTTGACCCGCTCAAGCGCGTCGCAACCGTTGGAGCCGCGCAGGTATTTGTCGAGGTAGGGGCGCAACTCCGGATTCTTGAAATCGGCGGCGTGAGAATTGAGGTAGATGAGGCCGCTCGAAATGGTCTGTTCGGCGATTTCCTTGATCCGCGGGTAGGCGGTGGTCGCGAGGAAGCGGTACGCCATACCGTACTCCGCTTTTGGCAGAACCGTGCCGTTCACCCATGGATCAGGCGTGCGGGCCATCGCGTCGGTCAGCCCCCAGAACACGTTGCGCCACGCCAGCACCTCTCCCGCCTGCACCTGGGCCGAGCGCAGTTCTGTCGATCCGATCGCGTCGATCGCTTTTAGAATCAGCCCGGCCAGAAAATCGAGCTTCACCGCGAGCCGCGTGCATCCGTGCAACGTGAAGCGCGGGATGAACCCAGAGCGCGGAAAAAAAGTGTTGGCCTTTTCGACGTCGCGGTAAACGAACAGGTTCTCCCACGGTATCAGCACCTGGTCGAGGATGAGCACGGCGTCGTTCTCGTCCAGGCGCGAGGAAAGCGGATAGTCGAACGGACTGCCCATCGTCGCCGCCATCAATTCGTACGACGGGCGGCAGATGAGTTTCACGCCGCGCGTATCCATCGGAATCATCGCGAAAATTGCCAGCTCGGGCTTGCCGAGCGGAGTCGGGCCGTAAAAGCCGATAAAATTGTAATGGGTCAGCGCAGATCCGGTCGCCACGACCTTGGCCCCGCTGACGACCACGCCGGCGTCGGTTTCCTTCTCCACGTGGACGAAAACGTCGGTCACTTCGTCCGGCGATTTGCTGCGGTCGGTGGGCGGATTGACCAGGGCATGGTTGAGGAACAGGCATTTTTCCTGCGTCTCGCGATACCATCGGAGCGCATTTTCCTGGTAGGGCGCGTAGAACTCGGCATTGGCGCCCAGCGTGCCGGTGAGACTCGCCTTGTAGTCCGGCGATCGTCCGAGCCATCCGTAAGAAACTTTCGCCCACTCGGCGATCGCGTCGCGCGCGCCGACCAGATCCTCCGCAGTGCGCGGGACCTTGTAGAACTTGTGCGTGAAGCCACCGTTGCCGGTGTCGGTCGGCGCGGTGAGGGCCGGGCTCTTTTGCGGATCATGGAGGGCGTCGTACATCCGCGCCAGCATCCGCGCCGAGTTACGGAACGCGGGATGCGTCGTCACGTCCCTGACCCGTTCGCCGTATATCCAGACCTCGCGCGAATCGCGGATACTTTCCAGGAATTCCCTGCCAGTAAGCGGCCGCACGGATCGGCGCTCACTTCCGGTCTCGGGCCTCTCGCGTTTCATCCGACAACCTCCATTGCGCGCTGGACTGGCGATAGGGGGCGCTGGCGGACGCGCCAACCGCCATGACGCCAGATAGCGCAAAATCGCAGGCGCGAGAAGCGCGCGCGCGACGCTTGTTGGCGCCGCCACTGCCTGCAATCTTTATTAACGGGCGCGATTCCGCCCCAGCGAGGAGTTATGCCGCCGTCATCGAAGTCCCCTGCCCCCGTGGTGTTCCTGCTCGACGTCGACAACACGCTGCTCGACAACGATCGCGTGTCGGAGGACTTGAGGCGCCATCTCACGCGTGAGGTCGGCGCCGATCCGCAGGAGCGCTACTGGGCCATCTTCGAGGAGCTACGCAAGGAACTCGGCTATGCCGACTACCTCGGCGCGCTTCAGCGATATCGTGTCGAGCATCCTCACGACACCCATCTTTACGAGGTCTCTTCGTACCTGGTCGAATATCCGTTCGCCAACCGGCTCTATCCGGGCTCGCTCGATACGATCGCGCATCTGGCGCCCTTCGGACCGACCGTCATCCTCTCCGATGGTGACGTGGTGTTCCAGCCGCGCAAGGTGAAACGCTCCGGGATATACGAGGCCGTCGAGGGGCGCGTGTTGATTTATATCCACAAGGAGAAGGAGCTTGAGGAAGTCGAGCGCCGTTACCCGGCGACTCATTACGTGTTGATCGACGACAAGGTGCGAATCCTGGCTGCGGTCAAGGAAATCTGGGGCAAGCGCGTGACCACGGTTTTTCCGCGCCAGGGGCACTACGCTCACGCCGACGACGTCGCAGGCTATCCAGCGCCCGACATCACCGTCGAGCGGGTCGGCGACCTCGTCGGCTACGACCTGCCGGCGCTGCTCGCCACGCGATGAATATAGCGCCGCTTGCGGCGGCCTGGTTCTAACGCCCGGCCGCCGCTTTCGCTTCCGCGTTGCGCACACCGATGGCGCCGCTCGAGCGCAGCCCCTCGAGTTCGGAAGGCTTGAAACCCCAATCCCGCAACGCTTCCTCGGTATGCTCGCCCGGGCGCGCCGGCGGGCACTGGATTTTGCTCGGCGTTCGGCTGAAGCGCGGCGCCGGCGCCGGCTGCACCACGCCGTCGACCTCGACGAAGGTTCCGCGATGGCGGTTGTGCGGATGCTGCGGCGCCTCGATCAGGCTGAGCACGGGCGCGAAGCACACCTCGCTGCCTTCCATAATCGCGCACCACTGGTCGCGAGTCTTGGTCTTGAACACCGCCTTGAGCCGCTCCTGGAAGGCGGCCCATTGCGTGCGATCGTTCTGGCGCGGCAGCTTCTCGCCTTCCAATCCGGTGAGCCGCAGCAGTTCGGCGTAGAATTTGCCCTCGATCGAGCCCACCGAGACGTACTTGCCGTCGCTGGTCTCGTAGACGTTGTAATAGTGCGCGCCGGTGTCGAGGATGTTTTCGCCGCGGTTGTCATTCCATACGCCCGCGCCGCGCAGGCCGTAAATCCCGGCCATCAGCGATGACGCGCCGTCGATCATCGCGACATCGATCACCTGTCCCTTGCCCGAGGTCTTCGCTTCGAGCAGGCCCGCCACCACGCCCAGCGCAAGGTACACGCCGCCGCCGCCGAAGTCGCCGACCAGGTTAAGCGGCGGCACCGGGGCTTCGCCGCGCCGCCCGATCGAATGAAGCGCGCCGGTCAGCGCGATATAGTTGATGTCGTGGCCGGCCGCGAGCGCAAGTGGTCCGTCCTGCCCCCAGCCGGTCATCCGCCCATAGACCAGTTTTGGGTTGCGCGCCTGGCACACGTCGGGTCCGAGCCCCAGACGTTCCATCACGCCCGGCCGAAAACCCTCGATCAGCGCGTCGGCCCGCTCGATCAGCTTGAGGGCCAGTTCGGTGCCCTCGCGGCGCTTTAGATCGATCGCCACCGAGCGGCGGCCGCGGCCCAGCAGGTTGTACTTCGATTCGGTATTGATTCCGAGGTTGGCATCTTCGGCGCGGTCCAGGCGCAGGATTTCGGCTCCCATGTCCGAAAGCAGCATCGCGCACATCGGGGCGGGGCCGATACCGGCGAATTCAACGATTTTGTAGCCTGACAAAACTCCCATGACGACGCCTCCTGCGTGTTAACTGGTACTCAAGCTGGATCGCTCGCGCCTGTCAAAGGCTCGCACAAAGGATCGCAAACGTTTGGATCCGAAACGCAAACAAAAAATGGCGTTGCGAACCGAGGCTTCAAGACCGCGGCCCGCAACGCCTGAATTGAAACATGCCGGTTCTCTAGTCGAGTTCCGGTCTCTTCACGTGGCCTAGTCTTGCGGGTTCACCAGAAGTCCGACCGCACGCACCGCGATCTTGTCGGCAATGTTGCTGAAAGTGACCCGCAGACTTAACAGGACCGAACCGTCCTTGGCACGGATCGGTGGCGACGCGAGCGCGCTGTTCACGCAGGTCGGCCCAGAGGCGTTTAGCGCCGTGCCGTCATCGAGCAGCACCAACGCGGTATCCGGCGGATCCTGTATCTGCGCGAGCCGCACCTGATCGATAAAGCTGCCGCTCGGGCCCGGATCCGACAATTCGTAACACACCCGCACGCCCACGATACGAGCCTTGGGTTGCAGGTCGAGCGCCATCTGCACCACCTTGTCGCCGCCGAACGAATCGATATCGCCCGTCGTGCTTGAAGTGATGACCAGCCCAGTCAGGCCGCCGCCAACGCCGGAATTGGTCGACAGCGACGAAGTGGCGGTCACCGATGGATCGCCCGAGAGTAAATCGAAATGATTGACCCACTGAACCCGCATTTCGCCCTTTCCCTCGTGGCCTTTGCCGCCATGACCACGGTCGGCGAGCGCCAGGCGCGGCGCGCAAAGCCCGATTGCCACGCAGGCGAAAGACAAAACGGCCAGGTGGGAGAACCTCGTAGTGCGCGAGCGTGCGTTCAACATCTAGACACTCCTCTTATTTGGCACCCAACGGTGCGTGATTTCGCCCCCCCCGAAAGCAGGAAAGTGGCGTCGTACGAGCCCATACACCGAGCAGAGCTCGTGCCAGCACTCGATGTTAGTAAAGACCGGCTTGGCGGAAGTTAGAGAACCTTTGGGAAGTTGTTCGGAAGAAGCGTTGCTCGCGCGCAACACGCGCCACAAGCCTGCCGCAACGTCGCCCCCGCGCACCCTGCGGCGGGGGGCGACCCGCTCACGCGATAACCCTGCACAAAGTGCGGGGGCGATTTCAGCTTTGGAACAGCGGAACCTTGGTCTTGGCGTAAGTCAGCTTCTGCACCAGCTTATCGCCCTTGAAATGCATCAGGTCGAGCCCACGCCATGACGTCGGCTCGCCCTTGATGCTCAGCGTGCAGCGCCAACTCGCCATCACCTTGCCCGCGTCGGCGTCGACAAACATGTCTTCGTCGATGAATTTCATCTCACCAAACGCGCCGTTGAATTGTGGCTCCAAAGCCGCGCGGACCGCAGCCTTGCCCACATTGCGGCGGCCATTGAACTCATCGTAGATGCCGTCGTCGGCGAAGAATGTCATCACGGCGTCCAGATCGTTGCGATTGAAGGCTTCGACGAAGCGATTGGTGAGATCCAAAAGATGAGCGCGCTCCATAACTATTCTCCCTCTTCGCATTCCTACGGCAGGCTGCGCGCCTTCTTGAACGCATCGCGCCCGAGGCATTTCTGCATCCACGCCTGCGCCACCGGCGTCGCCGCCATATCCAGCTTCGCAAACATCGCGAAGCTCATTACCGAGGCCAGGTTGAGATCAGCGATCGTGAAGTCTTTGCCGAGCAGGTAGTCGCGCCCCTTAAGCGCTCCGTCGAGCACCTTCAGCGGCGCTTCCATCGCCGCGACCGCCGTCACCGCCGCCTGTTCGTTGCGCTGCTCGGCCGGCAGCAGCATGCGGTTGCGCAGGATGGTCAGCAGATGCGGTTCGGCCTCGGTCATTCCCCAGAAACTCCACTGAACCGCATGGCCGCGGTCCTCGTGCGACTCAGGCCAAAACGGCGCCTTGCCATACTTGGCCGCGAGGTAGAGATTGATCGCCATCGACTCCCAGAAAATCTTCCCGTCGTCTTCGAGCACCGGGACGTGTCCGTTAGGGTTGAGCTTGAGATGTTCGGACGACTTGGCCTTGGCCACCTCGACCGGAATGTGTTCGTACTTGAGCCCCAGTTCTTCGAGTGCCCAAAGGGCGCGGGCCGAGCGCGACTTGGAAGTGCCGTAAATCTTGATCATCTGTATCCTCCGATACGCAAGCAGCGGTTTGATCTTATGTAGCGCGCGGGCTTCCTCGGGCACAAACCCTCCCTGGGGCTTTTGCAGGCCCCCGGCCGCGGCCGCCGCTGCGGTTGGAACACCGGCGCGTCCGTGTAAGGATTTGCCCGAGGCCAACCCTTATATGCGACGCGACATTTTCACCGAAGAGCACGAGATGTTCCGGGCGCAGGTGCGCCGTTTCGTCGAGACCGAAATTGTCTCGAAGATCGACGGATGGAACCGCGCCGGAATGAGCGACCGCGAGAGCTGGCGCAAGCTGGGCGCCGCCGGATTTCTCGCGCCTAATGCGCCGGCCGAATACGGCGGCGGCGGCGTGGACTTTATCTACGATGCGATCGTGATCGAAGAGATGGCGCGGGTGCGCGCGCACGGTCTGATGATGGGGCTGCACTCGGACATCTGCCTGCCTTACCTAGTCAGTTTCGGCAGCGAGGAACAGAAGCGGCGATGGGCTCCGGGAGCTATCAGCGGCGACGTGATCATGGGTATCGCGATGACCGAGCCGGGCACCGGCTCCGATCTCGCCGCGGTGCAAACCACCGCCCGGCGCGACGGCGACAGCTACGTCATCAACGGCTCCAAGATTTTCATCTCCAATGGCCAGATCGCCGACCTCTTCGTCGTGGTCGTGAAGACCAACCCCAAAGCCAACCCGCCGCATCGCGGTGTCAGCCTCATCCTGGTCGAAGCCGATGCGCCGGGGTTCGTGCGCGGACGCAAGCTCGACAAGCTCGGCTTTCGCGGCCAGGACACCAGCGAACTGTTCTTCGAGGATTGCCGCGTGCCGGTCACCAACCTTCTGGGCCGCGAGGGCGCAGGGTTCAAGATGCTGATGGACAAGCTGCAGCAGGAACGGCTGGTCACTGCGGTCGGCGCAATCACCAGCGCGCGGCGATGCTTGGACGATACCATCGAGTATACCCGCGGCCGCAAGGCCTTCGGCCAGCCCATCGCGTCGTTCCAGAACACTCAGTTCAAGCTCGCCGAGATGATGACCGAGGTCGAGGTCGGCCAGGCCTTCGTCGACCGCCTGCTGGCTGCGCACGTGCGCGGCGAGGAACTCGTGACCGAAGTCAGCATGGCGAAATGGTGGGTGACCGAGCTGCTCAAGCGCGTCTCGAGTCAGTGCTTGCAGCTGCACGGCGGCTACGGCTTCATGATGGAGTTTCCGGTGGCGACCGACTACGCCGACGCGGCCGTGCAATCGATCTACGCGGGCACCAACGAGATCATGAAGGTGATCATCGCACGCCGGATGGGCCTCGACGCGCGCGAGTGACCAGGCAAGGCGATGTCCGTTAGGAAAAGGAAATAGCCATGGCCGAGCAGAAGAATCCCAATCGCGTGATTAGCATTTTTCGCTTTCGGATGAGGAACCTGAGCGCCGCCGAGCGCGATGAATACAACACCACCGCGGAGCGGATGCTGAAGATCGTAAACGCGATGCCCGGCTTCATCTCGTTTCGCGAGTACAAAAATCATGACGGCGAATTGCTCGGCATCACCGAATGGGCTTCGGCACAGGCACTGGCCGAATGGCGGGAAAATCCCGAGCATCGCAAGGCGCAGGAGCGCGGACGGCAGGCCTTTTACGCCGAGTTTGAAATCACCGTCTGCACCCCGCTCCACGAGTACAGTTTCAAGCAAAAGGCGTGAGCCGCGATGGCAGACGCATCGCGCCGCGCGTCTGCGGACGAGTACGACGCGCGGCTTCTCGCCAACGTCCGCCCCGAGGATTGGATAAATCCCGAACCGGCGCCGCGCTACAACCTGCTGGTGATCGGCGCCGGCACGGCGGGCCTGGTGGCCGCCGCTGGCGCCGCGGGGCTGGGCGCGCGGGTCGCACTGGTCGAGCGCCGCTTGATGGGCGGCGATTGCTTGAATTTCGGTTGCGTCCCGTCCAAAGCGCTGATTCACGCGGCGCGCGTATGCGGCGAAAGCAATCACGCGCTGAGCTATGGGATCACAACTGCGCAGCATGCGGACTTTGGCGCAGTGATGGAACGGATGCGCCGCGTGCGCGCGGAGCTGAGCGCCAACGACTCGGCCGCGCGCTTCAAGAGCCTTGGCGTAGACGTCTTTCTTGGCGAGGCGCGATTCGTCGGACGCGCAGCGGCCGAAGTCGGCGGCAAGCGGCTCAATTTCAGCCGGGCGCTCGTCGCAACCGGAGCGCGTCCGGCCTCGCCGCCGATTCCGGGGCTCGCTGAGACTAGGTTTCTCACCAACGAAACGGTCTTCTCACTGACCGAGTTACCCAGGCGGCTCGCGGTGATCGGCGCGGGGCCGATCGGATGCGAACTCGCGCAGGCGTTTCGGCGTTTCGGCTCCGAAGTATGGCTGCTCGAGGCGTTGGAGCAGATTCTGGCGCGCGAGGATCGCGACGCCGCCGCAATTGTCGAGCGCGCAATCGTGGGCGACGGCGTCGAACTGATCGCTGGATGCAAAGTGGCGAGCATCGGGCGAACCGCGGCAGGCCGCGTCGTGCGACTTGAGTATCGCGGCGCGAATCGTGAGATCGAGGTCGACGAAATTCTGGTGACCGCGGGACGCGCGCCCAACGTTGAAGGGATGGGGCTCGAGGCCGCCGGCGTGGAATACGATCGCAAAAGCGGGGTGCGGGTGGACGACTATCTGCAAACCAGCAACCCGCACATTTTCGCCGCCGGCGACGTTTGCTCGGCGCTGCAGTTTACCCATCTTAGCGACGCACACGCCCGTATCGTGATTCGCAACGCGCTGTTCTTCGGACGCGACCGCGCAAGCCGCCTCACCATTCCGTGGTGTATCTTCACCGATCCGGAAATCGCGCACGTCGGACTCAGCGAAGCGGAGGCCGCCCGGCGCGGTATCGCGGTCCGAACGTTTACCCAGGAAATGAACGCGGTGGACCGTGCGGTGCTCGACGGAGAGACCGCGGGGATGGCCAAAGTGCACGTGCGGGAGGGTACCGACCAAATCGTCGGCGCAACGATCGTCGCGGCCCACGCAGGCGAAATTATTTCGGAATTGACGCTGGCGATCGCCGCGGGAATCGGCCTTGGACGAATCGCCGGCGTGATTCACCCCTACCCAACGCAGGCCGAGGCGATAAAGAAGATTGCCGACGCTTACAATCGCACGCGGCTAACGCCGCCGCGCAAACGCCTGCTCGCGCGGCTGCTCGCCTGGCGACGCTAGCGACGCGACGGGCTCGGTCGAGGGCGCGGGCGCGTGCGCTTGGGCCGCGTGCGCGAGTTGCGCTATTCTCGCGTTCGCGCCGGGTCCCACCGCGCAGAACCTCGTATCAAGGAGCTGATCTTATGCAGCTGCATCCTCAAATGAAGGCAATTCTGGACCAGGCCGCCGCCGCCGGCGGCAAGCCGTTCCATTCGATGACGCCGGTCGAGGCGCGTCAGGGAATTACGGCGTTGCTGGAGCCCTTCAACAGCGCTCCCGAGAAAGTCGCCAAGTCAGAAAAACGCGACGTCCCCGGACCGGGCGGCCAAATCCCGGTACGGATTTATACCCCCGAAGGCCGCACGCCGTTTCCGGTGCTGGTTTACTTTCACGGCGGCGGATGGACAGTCGGCGATACCACGTCGTGGGATTCGTTTTGCCGCTCACTGTGCAACGCTTCGGGATGCGTGACGGTGTCGGTCGATTATCGGCTCGCGCCGGAGCACAAATTTCCTGCCGGCCCGGAAGACTGCTATGCCGCGACCAAATGGGCCGCGGAGCACGCGGCGTCGATCGGCGGCGACCCGGCGCGCGTGGCGGTCGGCGGCGACAGCGCGGGCGGAAATCTCGCCGCCGTGGTTGCACTGATGGCGCGCGATCGCGGTGGTCCGAAAATCGGCTTCCAGCTCCTGATTTATCCTGCGACTGACGCGGGCCTCGACACGCCCTCGCAACAGCAGTTTCAGGACGACGGTTATATCTTGTCCAAGAAGGACATGATCTGGTTCTGGGGCCATTACCTCAACAGCGACAAGGACAAAACCAATCCGTACGCGTGCCCGGCCGAGGCCAGCAGCCTGCGCGGATTGCCTCCGGCGCTGGTGGTGACGGCCGGTTTCGATCCGCTGCGCGATGAGGGAGAGACCTACGCGGCGCGCTTGCAGGAGGCAGGCGTGAAGACCGAGTGCGTCCGTTACGAAGGGGTAACTCACGGCTTCGTGCTGATGGGGGCGGTGCTCGACGAGGCGCGCAAAGCGATCGCGGACATGGGCGCGGCGCTCAAAGCTGCGCTCAAGAAGTAGCGCAGCAGCAGGAAGGGAACTCGCGCATGCCACTGGACCCGCAGATGAAGGCGATACTCGACAAGGCCGCCCAAGCCGGCGACCCCGCGTTTCATACGTTGGGCGTCGAGAAAGTGCGCGAGGCGATCCGCAGCGGTTCGGCGACGGGCGCGCGAGAATCCGTCGCGCAAGTCGAAGACCGCCGCATACCGGGACCAGCGGGCGAGATTCCCGTTCGTATCTATCGTCCGTCGGCGCATCCGTCGGCTGATGCGCGGCTCCCCGCAGTGGCTTTTTTCCATGGCGGCGGATGGGTCGCGGGCGATCTGAACACCCATGACGTTATCTGCCGGATACTGACTAATGCGGCGCAATGCGTGGTCGTATCGGTCGATTACCGCTTGGCGCCGGAGCATCGGTTTCCCGCGAGCCCCGAGGATTGCTACGCCGCGACCGTATGGACCGCGGACAACGCCGCGGCCCTCGGAGCGGATCGCTCGCGCCTGGCGGTCGCCGGCACCAGCGCGGGCGGGACGCTGGCGGCCGCGGTCGCCATGATGGCTCGTGATCGCCGCGGCCCTCGTATCGGATGCCAGGTGATGTGGTACCCGGCGACCGACGCAGCGATGGACACGCCCTCTCATCGCGACTTCTCCACCGCAACGTATTATCTGCTCTCGCGTGCCGACATGGAGTGGTTCTGGAGCTGCTACCTGTCCTCCGAGCGCGATCGCGCCAATCCATATTGCTGTCCGGGCGTGGCCAAGGATTTACGCGATTTGCCGCCGGCGCTGATCGTCACCGCCGAATACGATCCGCTGCGCGACGAGGCCGAGGAGTACGCTGCGCGTCTCAAACGCGCGGGGGTCGCGGTCAAATGCTCACGCTATGAGGGCGTGACGCACGCGTTCACCGGGATGGCGCCGATTCTGGCCAAGGGCCGCCAGTCGATCCTGGAAGCGGCGGCCGCGTTGCGCGAAGCCTTCGGCATTTGAGCGGGCGGGCGCGCGGACCCAAGTCTTGATCAGGATTTTTTTTCCTGGATTTCACCGCCCAGGTCGGACACGCCGGTAAAATCCGAAACTGGACGATACCTGGTGCTGGGCGCAAGCGGCGGATTGTGCGACGGATCGAGCGGCGGGAGACGGTCGTCGCGTTTGGCGGCAGCCTCGATGAGCGCGGTGTCGGGCCGCCAAGGTTCCGCCTCGCTGTTACGCACGGCGGTACCGCGAAAATCGTAGCGCATCCAGTAAACCGTGCGCATCGCGGCGCCCGCCGGATCGCGGCGCAGATGCATATAGATCCATTTCTCATTGAAGCGCACGCCGTCCTCCTCACGCTCGCGCGGATCGTCGAGGCTGCCCTCGGTGCGGTCGGGCGTGCCGAGAATAGCGACGATCGCGTTGCGGGCCGGCCGCTCGGCGCTCATACCTCGAAACTCTCCGGAAAGGGGCATCGATGCTCCGTGATGTGGGCCTCAAAGTCGGCGCGAAACTGTTTGAGAAACGCGCGCGCCGCCCATGACGCGCCGTCGGCGAGCGCGCAGATGCATTTGCCGTCCATGAAATCAAAAGTGTCGGCCAGGGTCTGAAGATCCTGCGGTTCGCCGCCGCCGCTTTCGATCCGGCGCAGCGTCTTATAGGTCCAACCCGTGCCCTCGCGGCACTGGGTGCACTGGCCACACGACTCGTGCTCGAAAAAACGCGCCACTACCAGAGCCGTGCGGACCATGCAGGTGCGATCGTCCATTACGATCGCCCCGCCGGTGCCGATAAGCGTGCCGGCCGCGCGCAGCGATTCGTGATCCATCGCGACGTCGATCTGGTCGCCGCGCAGCACCGGCATCGAGACCCCGCCCGGAATGATCGCCTTGATCGGCCGTCCGCCGATAACCCCGCCGGCGTGCTGATAGATGAGATCGCGCAGCTTGACGCCCAGGCGCAGCTCGAAAATTCCCGGATTGTTGACGTGGCCGCTCACGCCGAACAGCGTGTGGCCGGCGGCGTTCTTGACTCCTTCATCCAGGAACCATTGCGCGCCGCGCATCACGATCACCGGCACGTGCGAGAGCGTTTCGACGTTGTCCACCGTGGTCGGCTGGCCCCACAATCCCACCTGCGCGGGAAAGGGTGGGCGCTTGCGCGGCTGTCCCTTGCGCCCTTCCATCGATTCCAGCATCCCGCTCTCCTCGCCGCAGATATACGCACCGGCGCCCTGCTGGATGGTGATGTCGAAGCGGCGGTTGAAGCCGAGCGCGTTGTCGCCGAGAATTTTCGCTTCGTAGAGCGAGCGGATCGCCGCGCTCATCGCCGCGAATTCCTGAACATACTCGCCACGGATGTAGATGAAGGCGGCGGTGGACTCCATCGCCATCGCGGCGATCATGATGCCCTCCAGCGGCAGGAACGGATTGCGCGACATGATCTGGCGGTCCTTGAAGGTGCCGGGCTCGCTCTCGTCGGCATTGACCGCGAGGTAGCGCGGACGGGCGTCGCGCGGCGGCATGAACGTCCACTTAAGTCCGGTGACGAAACCGGCGCCGCCGCGTCCGCGAAGATTAGCGTCCTTCACCAGTGTCGCGAGGTCCTTGGGCGTCATCGCGCCCGCCTTGGGAGCCGCCTTGAAGCCGCCGTGCGCGCGATATTCCTCCAGCGTCAGCCATTTCTCGTCCCCGCGCGGCAGCAGGTATCCCTCGATCCCGTCGGGAACGTGCGAGATAAGCGGCGGGGGGCGGCGCGCCGCGCGCGCCACCTCCGGCGATTCAAGCAGGGTCGCCGCCAACTCCGGCGTCACGTTTTCCAGATACGGATTGCGGTTCACCTGCACGACCGGCGCGGTCGCGCAGGAGCCGAGGCATTCGACTTCCGCGATCGCGAAGCGGCCGTCGGGTGTCGCAGTGCCGGCCTTGATACCGAGCCGCTGCTCGAGCTCGCGCACCACGCCGCGCGCGCCACGCAGGC
>DATJID010000033.1:0-27721 GCA_035493515.1 Binataceae bacterium (SeqCode)
TGGACATTGAAATCGCCTTCGCAACTGTCCCATAGGGCGCCTGGGCAGTGCCGTTCCCGAGGCTGTCGCTACCGGCCATGTCAACGTAAAGCGGTCCGTATCCAGCGCAGCTTGGAGTCGGAGTAGCCCCCGGTGTCGGAGTGGCCTTAGGGGTTGGAGTGCCCGCAGGCGTCGGCGTCGCGGTCGGCGCGGGTGTGGGGGGCGGCTGAGGAGTCGGACTCGGCGTGCTGACTGGCGATGATGTCGCGGTTGGCACAGGAGTACTCGGTGGCGGCGGCGTCGGACTCGGCGTGCTGACTGGCGATGATGTCGCGGTCGGCACAGGAGTACTCGGTGGCGGCGGCGTCGGACTCGGCGTGCTGTCTGGCGACGACGTTGCGGTCGGCACAGGAGTACTGCGAAGGTGCTTCTTCAACCTTGAAGGCGCAGTGGTGAGGCGTCTCGCATGGGCCGACGGTGTCGCGACGGTCATGAAGGTGCATAGCATCGCGGTTACGCCAAACAGGCGCAATGTGAAACCCAAAAGACCTTTCATACTTTCTCCCCCCGAAGAAAGTTTGAGGCGGCGCAATGCCACACCGTGGACCGCTCTCGTTTATCGGGAGCGATGTTGCCGACCGGCCAGAAGATGTCGGCGCGACGGGAGGGATGTTGGTGAATCGAAACGGAACGAGGAAGCCGCAGCCGGTATATGGTCCGGCCTGCCAGGCAGCATCGGAGAGACCCCCCCCAGTGGATCTCTCCGAGCGGTGCGACAAACTTTAACGAGGCGCGGGAAAGGTTGTCAACAAGACTATTAACGACTAGGCATGAAGATTAGTCATAGTTGATGTTTTGAGGCGTATATCTAGTTAATTTGATGCGTGTTATCCCCAGCCTCGCGTTCGAGCAAATTTAAGACTCGTGTGCGCCATCCGGATGCGGCCGAAAATAGAGCGGAAATTACAACGGAGCGCTGCTCTAGGGCATTATCACGCGCGGCAGATCGAGCACGGGCGTGGCGATGCCCGCCTGCGAAAGCATCGCGTGGACCTGGCCGCGATGATGCGTCTCGTGGTTGAAGAGGTGCGCGAGCAGCATCTGTACCGGCTTGCGATATGACTTGCCCTCGTTGCTGACGTAAGCGATTTCGCCGTCGAGGAATTCGTCACTCAGGCTGGCCGCGAAGCGCTCGATTCGTTCGTCCTCGCGTATCCGCGCCGCGCGCAACTGCTCGAAGTCGTCGTACAGGATCGCGTCGAGATGCGCCGACGATGCGACCCCGCCCTCGAAGCGGGTCATCCAGTTGCGATCGCCGACCATGATGTGGTTGAGCGTGCCGTGGATACTTTTGAAAAACGCCTGCCGGTTCTTTTTGCGCTCGGCGTCGGCGAGTTGCGCGCAGCAGTCGTACAAGCGCTCGTTGGCGAGCCGGTTGTAGCGCGCCATCATCTGGAAATGCGGGATGAGGGGGTTCATCGTCGGATGGACGGCGGCGCGCGCTAGTCGTCTTCCTCTTCTGCCGGCGAATCCGCCGCCGGCTTTACCGGAAAAGGCGCGACGAACGTGCGCCCGATGTCGGGGATGATATTGAGGAACTTGACCTCCGCGAACTCGCCTGCGACCTGAACCGCCGAGAGCGCCGCGTTGTCGACCCGGATACGGCGGAAGTGGCGCAATTCCAGCGCCATGAAGTGGCACAACACGGTGCGAATGATATCGCCGTGGGAGACGAACAGGACGCGCTGTCCGTCGCCTCCGCCGAGCGTGCGCATCACCGCCTCGACGCCGCGGGCCTGAACCTCGACGATGTTTTCACCGCCGGGCGTCGAACTGAGAATTGGCTCCTCGCGATAGCGCAGGTAATCCTCGTCGACGATCAGATTCTCGTAGGTCATGCCCTCCCAGCGGCCGTACTGGACTTCCGCGATTTGCTCATCTTCGCGAATCGGCACCGAGCCGCCGAGGCCGGCCGCGATTATCTGGGCCGACTGGCGCGCCCGCATCAGCGGACTGGTCACGATTAGGTCGGGTTTGAGCGCGCGCACGAAATCGACCACCCCGGCCACCTGCACGCGGCCGTGGTGGTCAAGTTCGACGGGGTTGCGGCCCATCACGCGGCCCTCGCGGTTCCACGGCGTTTCGCCATGGCGCATCAGGAGCGCGACGCCGCGTACTCCGCCGGGTTGTTTGAGCTTTTCCGCCACGTAAAACGGCCCCAGTGCCATATGCTCGCGCCCGCTGCTCGCTAAAAACGTTTGGCGGGCGCCCCTGGAAGCGGCACCCGCCAACATTTAACCCGAAGTGCGGCAAGGAAACGAGAGCCAGTAAATCCGGTGTCCTGCTGGCAGCTTCGTGGAGCGGCTTCGACGAGCGGCCGCTCAACAGAGCGTCGCTGCCTCGTTCGTGTAAATCGATCACACTGGAAGACGAAATGGAGAGGGGCCCGCTCCCCGGCCGCTCGAGGCTACCTCTCTGCGGTCAAGCGGCGGTCAGGAAGTCTCGCGCAACAAACGCGCCGGATCGTAAGGCCGGATCTCAGCGGCCGGCCGGGGCCGCCGCGGCATGTCCGTTGGCCGCCGCCGTGCCCGCGCTCGGCGCCGCCGCGAGGCCGCAGAAAGCCTCGTAGTCGATGAGTCCGGTCTGCGTCGGATGGTCGCTGCAGACGGGGCATTTAGGATCGCGCTTGATCTTGAGCACGCGCACGTAGTCTTTCGACAGCGTGTCGAAATAGACCATCCGGCCGATCAGCGGCTCGCCCGCGTTCAGGATGAGCTTCATCGCTTCGAGCGCTTCGATCGAGCCGATTATTCCCGGCAGCGCCCCCAGCACGCCCGCCTCCGCACACGACGGCGCCATGTCCGGCGGCGCCGGCTCCGGATAGAGGCATCGGTAGCACGGTCCGCCCTTGGCGGGATAAAAAACCGTCGCATTGCCCTCGAAGCGGAAGATCGCACCGTCGACCAGCGGCTTGTGCGCGAGCACGCACGCGTCGTTAATCAGGTAGCGCGTGGGGAAGTTGTCGCCGCAATTCACCACCACGTCGTAGTCCTTGATGATGTCCATCACGTTGTCCGAGGTTAGCCGGACTTCGTGGCGGTTGATCTTGATGGCGGGGTTGATCGCATTAATCGACTTCTGCGCCGATTCGGTCTTGAGCATCCCGACCCGGTCGGTCGTATGGATTATCTGGCGCTGCAGGTTGGAGAGATCGACCACGTCGAAGTCCACCAGACCCAGCGTGCCGACGCCCGCCGCCGCAAGATAGAGCGCGGAGGACGAGCCCAATGCGCCCGCACCCAGCAGCAGCACCTTGGCGTCGAGCAGCTTGGCCTGTCCCTTCTCGCCGACCTCCGGAATCACGAAGTGGCGCGAGTAGCGGGCCAACTCATCGGCGGTGAACTGGCGGTCCGCCGTCCACGGCAGTCCGCGGTCCTTCCACGCGTTGAAGCCCCCGGTCAGGTTGTACACGTTCTCGTAGCCCAGCTCGCGCAGCGAGCGCGCCGCAAGCAGCGAGCGTGTCCCCGAAGCACATTGCAGGATGACCGGCGTTTTGTGGTCGGGAACCTTCTCCTCCACGCGCAGTTCCAGGAAGCCACGCGGGATGCCGATCGCCTGCGGGATATGGCCCTGGCGCCATTCGTCGCCCTCGCGGACGTCGAGCAGCACCGTACCAGGCTTCTCCAGCATCCGGCGCGCCTCGTCGATATCGATCGACTTAATCTGTGCGCGCGCCTCGTCGAGAATATTCTTTGATGTCTTGGCCATAACTTTTGAACCGTACCCGGCTAAGGATTTAGTTCTTAGATTACATTATTTGTCATCTATTACGCTAGAGCAAAAAATAACCATCATCTCCGGCCCTGTCGATACCCCTCGGGGGTCTCAGCCGCCGAGCATTCGATGCGATTCGAGGATCGAGCGAACGAAGTCGAGCACCCGCTGCGCGTGGCCGCGGGGGGTGACGTCGTGGAAGGCTCTCGCTACGCGCTGGTCGGAATTAACCACGAAGGTCGAGCGTGCCGCGAACCGGTTGCGGAGCACGCCAAAGGCGCTCGCCAATTCTCCCTCGGGGTCCGAGAGCAGAGCGAACGGAAAGGCGTGCTTTTCGGCGAACGCACGATGAGATTCGACTGAATCGACACTGACGCCGACGACCGTGCATTTGAGCGCGGCGAAAGCCTCGTCGAGGTCGCGGAACTCCCTGCCCTCGACCGTGCATCCGGGCGTGTGGTCGGCGGGATAGAAATAGACCACCAGCCCATGGCCGCGAAACTCCGCCAGCCGGCGCTCCTTGCCATGCTGGTCGCGGAGCGCAATCTGCGCCGCCCGGCCCAGGTCGTCACCCGCGCGCAATCCCTCAGTGGGCGGCATGAGCCTCGGCCTCGCCGAGCGCGTGGCGGGCGGCGAACTTTATCGCGGCATTGTCGATATTCACCGAGCATAGCGATCCACACATACTGCACACGTTGGAGCCGGAGGCTTCGCTCTCTTCTTTGTAACGGCGCGCCTTGTCCGGGTCCATCGCCATCGCGTACATGCCTTCCCAGTTAAGCGCCTTGCGATAGCGCGACATCTGGTCGTTCCAGACCTTGGCCGCGCGCACACCTTTCACCAGGTCGCCCGAGTGGGCGGCGATGCGAGTCGCGATTACGCCCTCGCGCACATCCTCGATGTCGGGCAGGCGCAAATGCTCGGCCGGAGTGACGTAGCACAGAAAGTCGGTGCCGGCGGCGGAGGCGATGGCCCCGCCAATTGCGCCGGTGATGTGGTCGTAGCCGGGGGCGACGTCGCAGGTCAGCGGTCCCAGCACGTAGAACGGCGCGCCGCCGCAGATGCGTTTTTCAAGCCGCACGTTGGCCTCGATCTGGTCGAGCGGCACATGGCCCGGCCCCTCGATCATCACCTGCACGCCGAGGTTGCGCGCGCGCTCAGTCAGTTCGCCCAGTACCAGCAGTTCGGCCACTTGGCCGCGGTCGGTGGCGTCGCCGGTGGCGCCCGGGCGCAGTCCGTCGCCGAGGGAGATCGTCACGTCATGCTCGCGCAGGATCGCGCAGACTTCGTCAAAGTGCTCGTATAGCGGGTTCTCGCGCCCCGTGCGCTCCATCCAGGCCGCGAGCAGCGCGCCGCCGCGCGACACGATACCCTCGATCCGCTGATGCTTGCGCAGTCGCGCGACGCTCTCACGCGTTACCCCGCAATGAAGCGTCATGTAGTCCACCCCCTGGCGCGCCTGGCGTTCGATCACTTCGAGAAAAAACTCGCGTTCCAGCTCCATGATCGAGTGCTCGGAGGCGACCTGGTAGATCGGCACCGTGCCCAGGATGACCGTGCATCGCGAGAGCAGCTCGGCGCGAATCTTGTCGAGGTCGGTGCCGGTCGAGAGGTCCATCACCGAATCCGCGCCGAAGCGTACCGCGGTGTAGAGCTTCTCGACCTCTTCCTCGAGCAATTGATGGAAATTCGAGGCGCCGATATTGGCGTTGACCTTGGTGCGCAGCCGTTTGCCGATTCCGATCGCGCGGAAGTTGTGATGGACGTTGTGCGGGATGACCGCCTCGCCGCTGGCGACCAGGCCGCGGATTTCCTCAGGCGTGAGGCCCTCGTCCTCGGCGACCTCGATCATCTGCGGGGTGACGGTCCCTTTGCGCGCGGCTTCAATCTGAGTCATGTCGGGAGTACCTCTGAGCAAAACGCTCCGGCCTGCGATAAGGTCGCGGAAATGCGGCTCGAAAGTTCACTATAGGTGCGCGTTCGAATCGTGGTCAAGTTGGCCGCCGGAGGAACTCAAGCTCGGCGGCGGTCGAGGCGCGGCCCAGCACCGCGTTGCGATGCGGAAAGCGGCCGAAGCGGCGGACGACTTCGAGGTGATGCTCGGCGTACTCGATGTAACCGGCCATCGCGGGAACCTCCGCGGCGAGCCGGTGAAAGAGCCGCAACGACTCCTCCTGGTCGGCGAGATTCTCGCTGTGCTGAAACGGCATATAAATGAAAGGCCGCTGGACCGGGGGCAGCGCCAGGTCGAATCCGCGCGCGACCGCGTTTTTCGCCGCCGCGCGCGCCTGGGGGTCGGTCGCGAAGGAGCGTGGATGGCCGCGGAACATGTTGCGCGGAAATTGATCGAGCAGAAGAATCAGGGCCAGCGCGCCTGACGGCGTCTCCTTCCAGCTCTCGAGCTGGCCGGCAGCGGCGCGTTCATGATCGGCGAGAAAACCGCTTCTGCAGCTTTCGTCAAAGGCGGCGTCCTGCGCGAACCATCGGCGCTCGTGCGCCGGGTCGGAGCCGTCGCCGAACCAGAAGCGCAGGATTTCCATGATTTCTTTGCCCCGTTCCATCGACGGTTTCCTCAGGCGATCGGCGCGCTCGCTTCAGGAGCGCGATTAAGGAATATTCTCCTTGAACTCCGAACTCTTCCGGACAGTTCCTTTATGAAGAAGATTATCCATCTCAACGCTTTCAGCCAGTGCGCGGCGGCGCTGCAATCGTTCGGGCAATTCCGCAACCCGCGCGACCGCACCTCGCAGAACTATACTTCGACCACTTTCTGGGTCGACCTCGCGCGCACGCTGGAAGCCGGATGCTTCGATTCGATCTTCTTTGCCGACGTCCATGGCGCCTACGACGTTTACCAGGGCAGCGCCGAAGCCGGAATTCGCCACGCCGTGCAATTTCCCGGCAACGATCCGACGATGCTGTTTCCCGCGATGGCGCAGGCGACGCGCCATCTCGGCTTCATCTCAACCTACAGCACCACCTACTATCCCCCGTTCCATACCGCCAAGCTATTTTCCTCGCTCGACCATTTCACCGGCGGCCGCGTCGGATGGAATATCGTGACCTCGTATCTCGACAGCGCCTGCCGCAATGGCCTGGGCGAGATGCTGCCGCACGACCAGCGCTACGAGCGCGCCGAGGAATACATGGAAGTCGCGTACAAGTTGTGGGAGGCAAGCTGGGAGGAAGGCGCGATTGTGCGCGATTCCGCCCGCGACATGCATACCGACCCAGCCCGCGTGCATGCGATTAATCACCAGGGCAAATACTTCGCGGTCGAGGGGCCGCACATGTGCGAGCCGTCTCCGCAACGCACGCCCTTCCTGCTGCAGGCCGGCCAATCGAGCCGCGGGGTTGCGTTCGGCGCGCGCCATGGCGAGGCCCTGTTCCTGGTCTATCCGACGATCGAGGTCACGCGGGCCCGCGTCGCGCGCATCCGCGCCGCCATCCGCGAGCAGGGGCGCGACCCCGGCCACGTCAAGCTGGTCCTGGCGCTTTCGGTGATCGTCGCGGAGACGGACCAGGAGGCGCGGCTCAAGGAGCAGCGCTTGCGTTCATACGCCAGCCCCGAGGGCGCGTTCGCCCTGTTCGGCGGATGGACCGGCGTTGACCTTGCGCAATTCGGCGACGACGACGTGCTCGACAGCTTTCCTTCCGAGGGCATCAAGTCGGCCGCCCGATGGTTCTCGGCGGTGCATCCGGAACGCTCACCGCTCACGCTGGCGGAGGCGCGCGAGGAGATGAAGCTCGCGAGCCTGATGCCGCTGTTGGTCGGCGAGCCCGCGCGCGTCGCCGACGAGCTCGAGCGCTGGGTTGACGAGACCGGTATCGACGGCGTCAACCTGGTGCCTATCTACCAGCCCGGCAGCTTCACTGAATTCATCGACCTCGTGGTGCCGGAGCTGCAGCGGCGCGGCCGCATGCGCACCGGCTACGACGGCATGACGCTGCGCGAGAACCTTTTTGGTACAGGCCATCGCCACTTGCTGCCGGACCATCCCGCGTACCGGATCGCCGGCGTTCACCCCGCGCGCCGCGCCGGCGCCGCGCGCGCCTGACAGCGGCGCAGCCAGATCTCGCGCCAGTAGTGATAGTTGCCGCGCGCGCAGAACGAGCGCTGCCCGTGACAATGCACGCCGGCCAGCAGGATACACTCGTTGCGAAATTCTCGCATCATGCCGGTTCGTTCGTCGATGCGCCGTTCCATCCGTGCGAGCACCGGAAACCTGCGCCCGCAGAACTGAAACATCTCGGCCTTGAATTCCATTCCGCGATTGCATCCATTGCGATCGAGAGTTTGTAAGATCTCCCGCGCGCTGCGCACCTGAACCAATTCCCCTACCTGCAGATCCAGCCGCTCCGACGGTGTTTTCTTGAAGCGCTCGGCATTCCAGGGCGCGCGAGCCCACGCGGTGAAGGCGCCCAGAACAAGTTTACCTCGGGCGTATCGGGCTAAGATGCCCAGTTCGCTACGCCCGATTTTCGCCGACCCGCAGTCGCGAACGACTCCGGCCAAATATCTCGCGCCACGCTCGAGGACAATTGGGCAACTCGCTGAATTTAGTTCGGTCGCCTGGCACGACAGCTTCTCGTCCGCTCGTTCCATGGTGTATTTCAGGCGCTCGCGCTCCGCCGTACTTCCACCATTGGCGTGTGGTTCGACTGATTCGTTCGCAAATGCCGTCCCCCCGTTTGATGCCGCGCAGTGAGTAGTGCCATCGCCGCTTCCGCTTGCGCGTCGGAGCCAGGCCTCTTTCCAAAGGATCAGGCATGCCGCCTGGCATCCGTAGTGGGCTGAGCCGTCACAGCGCAGTCCCTGAAGGTGAACGGTGTGTTCTATCCGTCGGGGCTGTCCCCCGGCGCAAGTGCTGTCGGCGCGATTCGATACCAGAAAACGCCTTCCGCAATAATTTTGCATTTCCGCCATGAATGGCAGGCCGTCCAGTTTGCCGTCGGCGTCGAGGCTGGCGAGAATCTCCTCCGGCCAGCGAATTTCAACCAGCTCGCCGGGCCTCAGATCAAGGATTCCGGGCGGGACCAAAGGAAGAGCGGAAGGTGCGATCGTATCAACGGCGGGAACATTCTGAAGTGCGGGGAGGACACGCGCTTCGGCGGCATTAATCATATATTGCTTCTTTCATCAATAAGTATGCGCAAGGTTGATACTGATGAAATCTATCCAAATCCAATTGATCGCTTCTTTCCGTCTAACTATTATTTGCTAGGAATCTTCGGGAAATTTTTGCGCCAAAATTTACAATCCGAAGGCTGACTATTGAAAATCCCGTTACGGGTCTAATTGTTGTAGACACCATTTCACGCTTAATCGAAAATTATCTGCTGTAGTTAAAACACGAGGACACCTCTACAGGTTCCCTGGCGCGCGAGGATTGCAGGTTACGGACAGATTAATTTGGAGCCTGAAAGTCAGCGCCAGGAGGCGCAGGCTGACGCCGCCCTAATCAACTGCGGCGGCGGTAAGAATCAGTACGAATTTCGTCGCGGCGGGTGCTTTGCGAGCCGCTGGTCGGGCAAGTGAACACGTATGCGACTTTGGTTACCTTCCGGCTCGCAGCACTGAACAGCACCATCATCACGATGCACGGCTCGGTCTGGCCCTGGAGTTCGATCACCTGTTCGTCATGCCCGGTGTCTTTGAGTTTGGGGTATTGCTTGTGCACGGCCTCGGGGCCGAGGCCGGCAAGCGGTGGGTGCGCGTCTTCGATAATCACCAGCTTGTCGTTGTCGTCGAAGAACAGCGCATAGCTGGTCTCGGGCGGGTTATAGACGGTGGTCGGCTGGGGCTCGACCTTGCCGATCTTTACCTCCGGAAAGGCGGCCGGCGGGCGTGGGTTGCCCGGGTAGTCTTGCGGCGCAGCCGGGAACATCTTGACCACGTCGTTGAGCGCGCTCAGCCCAGGCACCAGATCGCCGATTGTTTTTCCGTTTCGCAGAATAGCCGGAAAGTGAAACGGTTCGGCGGCGGATGCGGGCATCGCCGCGATAACCCCATCCGCGATAACCGCAATCGCAAAGATCGGAAACAGGCCGATCGCGATCCACGCGCTTCGCAGGCGGCCTCGGGACGTGGTGCTCATGGTACCTGCTTGCCTCATTTTCAGTGCCCGTTCAATCGCTCGCGAGAGCGCAAATATCTTTCACGAAGTCCATAAACGTCTTCCACAAATATCCGCCACGAAGTCGGTTCGTGGCGATGCATGACCTATCCGTGGCCGGCCAGTTCGAGTATGTCATGCAGGCGATGAAAACCGAGCCCTCGCCCGCACCTCTGGCTCCAGCCGGCGACACCGCCGCCCCCGGCGTGCGCGCCGGCCATGCGCTCGCGGCGAGTTTCCTCGGCTGGACCCTCGACGCGTTCGACTTTTTCGTCCTGGTCTTCGTGGTTCCCGAAATTGCCCGGGAGTTCCATCGCTCGGTCGCAGACGTCGCCTTCACGATCACCGCGACGCTGATTATGCGTCCGGTGGGGGCCTTGCTGTTCGGCTGGATGGCCGATCGATGGGGCCGCCGGCTGCCCCTGATGCTCGACGTGATTTTCTACTCTGCGGTCGAGATGCTGAGCGGCCTTGCGCCGAACTACACCGTCTTTCTGGTGCTCCGTGCGCTCTATGGAATCGGGATGGGCGGGGAGTGGGGCGTCGGGGCGTCGCTCGCGATGGAGGCGGTGCCGTCGCGATGGCGCGGGACGCTATCAGGTGTCCTGCAGGAGGGTTACTCGGCCGGTTACCTGCTCGCGGCGGCCGCTTATTTTTTTATCTTCCCGCATTTCGGATGGCGCCCGATGTTTATCATCGGCGGTTTGCCCGCGATGCTCACGCTCTATATCCGGACCAAGGTGCCGGAGTCGCCGGCGTGGGAGCGGATGCGCCCGGACACGCGTAAAATCCTGCGCGCGGTGCGCGCGAACCTGTCACTGTTCATATACCTGGTCGTCCTGATGACGATGATGAACTTGATGGGGCACGCGACCCAGGACATGTATCCGACCTTTCTTCAGCGCGAGCGTGGCCTTGACCCGCGCGCGGTCGCGACGATGGCCGTGATCTATACTTCCGGCGCCCTGGTGGGCGGAATCGTAATGGGATGGCTCTCGGACCGGATCGGGCGGCGGCGCGCGATGGCTGGGGCCACGCTGCTCGCCGTGCTGGCGGTGCCGCTATGGGTTTTTCCGCATTCGTTCGGATGGCTCGCGGCCGGCGCGCTAATGATGCAGTTCATGGTGCAGGGCGCCTGGGGAGTCATCCCGGTGCATCTCGCGGAACTGTCTCCGCCACAGGCGCGCGGGCTATTCACGGGGCTGGCCTACCAGATAGGCGTGATGTTCGCGGCCAACGCGGCTTTCGTCGAGGCCCTGATGGCCCAGCGGATGTCGTACGCGGCCGCGCTGGCGGTAGTGGGGTCGGTGTCGTTGGCTGGCGCCGCGATCGTGATAAGCCTCGGAACGGAGCGCAAGGGGTTCGACCTGCACGCCTGAGTTGCACCCGCTGACGGCGCTTGTAAGCGGGCGTCGGCGCAGGGCGATCTACTAGCGCGTCAGTCCCTTCCGTTGATGCCTGCGCGCCGTCCAGAAAAGGGAAGGCAGAAAAAAAATAATGCTTACGTTAGAATAAATCGTACATGCACTGGACCACAGACAAAATCCGTCAATCGTTCCTCGATTTCTTCAAGGACCGCGGCCATCAAATCGTGCCCTCGGCCTCGCTGGTGCCCAAGGGTGACCCGACGCTGCTGTTCACGAACGCCGGAATGGTTCCCTTTAAGGATTATTTTCTCGGTATTCGCACACCTGCGGCGGCGCGCGTGGCGGATTGTCAGAAGTGCCTCAGAATTTCCGGCAAGCACAACGACCTCGAAGCAGTCGGCCGCGATTCGTACCATCACACGTTCTTCGAGATGCTCGGCAACTGGTCGTTCGGCGATTACTACAAGCGCGAAGCAATCGAATTCCACTGGAAGCTGATTAACGAAGTCTGGGGCATCGCCGCCGACCGCCTGTGGGCGACGGTTTACAAGGACGACGACGAGGCCGAGCAGGCGTGGCTCGAACTCGGATACCTGCCGCGCGAGCGCGTGCTCCGATGCGGCGAAAAGGACAATTTCTGGGAGATGGGCGAGACCGGGCCGTGCGGCCCGTGCTCCGAGATCCATATCGACCGCGGAGCCGCCGCCTGCGACAGGAGTGGCCACGCCGACGCGGGCGAGGCGTGCGCAGTCAACGTCGAGGGCTGCTCGCGGTTTATCGAACTGGCGAATCTCGTCTTCATCCAATACAACCGCGACGCGAGCGGCAAGCTGACGCCGCTGCCGATGAAACATGTTGACACCGGGACGGGCCTCGAGCGCGTCGCCTCGGTCTTGCAAAGCTTGGAAGAATCGAAGCGGCTGGGCAAGGAGGTCGTTCTCGGCAACTACGACATCGACGTATTCAAGACGATCATCAAAGCTATTGAGGAGACCTCGTCCGGTGCAGAGATAAAAACTGGAATTGGTCCGACTCCACTACCGTCACGCTATCCTTCGTCGTCGGAAACCGATATTTCGTTCCGTGCGATAGCAGACCACGCTCGTGCAATCAGCTTTCTAATCGCCGAAGGTCAGAATCCGGGAAACACTGACCGAGAATATGTCCTTCGACGGTTGATACGGAGAGCTGCTCGTCATGGACGTTACCTGGGAATCAAGCGGCCATTTCTCGCACGGGTTTGCGAAGGTGTTCGCGAAGCAATGGGCAAAGCCTATGACGAGCTGAATACGCAAGCCGCTCGCATACAAAATATCGTCACTCAGGAAGAGGAGCGTTTCGGCGAAACGCTGGATCGCGGACTTGAGCTCATCGAGGCCGAGGGCAAGAGGCTCAAGCAAGCGAACGCCGGTACGCTATCCGGCGAGGTAGCCTTCCGTCTCTACGACACCTACGGATTTCCGCTCGATTTGACCCAGGACGAAATGCGTCGCCGCGGCTACGAGGTCGACGTGGCGGGTTTCGAGCGCCTGATGGAAGAGCAGCGCGAGCGTGGCCGCGCCGCACGTAAAGACGACGCGATTGCGCCCGAAATAAAACTAGACGCCGGCGCCGCCTCGCGCTTCATCGGACACCATCGCTACGACGCCGAGTCCGAGATCCTCGCGGCTCATCGCGACGACGACAACCGCGTAATTCTGGTAACTGCCGAGACGCCCTTTTATCCCGAAGGCGGTGGTCAGATTGGCGACCGCGGCGTAATCGAGTCCGCCACCGGCGCGCTTCTCGAGGTTGTCGATACGCGCAAGGCCGACGGCTCGATTCTCCATGTCGGCCGGCTGCTCCGCGGCGACCCGGGCGATTTCGATCGCGGCCGGCGCGTCACGCTGAGCGTCGATCGGGCGCGCCGCGACGCCGCGATGCTCAATCACTCCGCGACCCACATCCTGCACTACGCGCTGCGCGACGTGCTCGGTACCGGAGTCCATCAGGCGGGCTCGCTGGTTGCGCCCGACCGTCTGCGCTTCGACTTCGCGCACACGGGCCCGGTAGGCGAGGGCGACCTGGCGACGATCGAAGAGGAGATCAACGCACGTATCCGCGAAAACGCGGAGGTCGCGACCGAAGAGATGGCCTATGACGACGCGCTCAAGGCTGGCGCGCTCGCGTTCTTCGGCGACAAGTATGGCGACGTCGTGCGTGTGGTCCGGATGGGCGATTTCTCGGTCGAACTGTGCGGCGGTACGCACGTGAGCCGCACCGGCGATATAGGGCTTTTCAAATTCGAGGCGGAATCCGGCGTCGCCGCGGGCGTGCGCCGAATCGAGGCCGCGACAGGTCAGGGAGCGCTTGAGGCGATTCGCCGCCGCGAGCGAATTCTTGAAGCCATCGGCGGCCATCTGGGAGCGCGCGACGATGCCGCGGTCGAGCGCCTCGAGCGCCTGCTCGCGCGCGAGAAAGAGCTTGAGAAAAAGCTCCGCGCGCTGGAACAAAAGCTGGTCGCCGGCGACGGCGCGGCCGGGGGCGTGGAGGCTGAGAAGGTTCACCAGGCCGGCGGCGGAGTGAAGGTGGTTACGCGGCGCCTCGAAGGCGTTGACCCCCGTGCGTTGCGAGAGATGGCCGACCGGATGCGCCAGAAATATGGCTCCGCGGTAGTCGCGATCGGCTCGGTAGTGGACGGCAAGGTCGCGATCCTGGTCGCGGTCACGGCCGACCTGACCAGCCGAATCAAAGCCGGCGACATCGTCAAGCAGATTGCTCCGATTGTCGGCGGAACGGGTGGCGGGCGGCCGGACTTCGCGCAGGCGGGAGGCCGCGACCCCTCGCGGCTGGACGAAGCGCTGGAACGCGTCACCGCGTTGGTCGCGTAAGTATTTTGTAACTTTCTCTCAATCGCGAATTTGCGCGCGCCTGATTTGCACGCACTTAATTTGCGCGTCACACGTCCGGGCTTTAAAAGTGAGCGCGAAAAGCGCTACGATCTCCGGCAACCGCGGCGGTCGAAGTAGCCCGGATTTTTTCACGCTGCGAATAGATCCCACGAGGCTTAGCAACACCATTTCACAGCCAGCCACCGAAGATTCTCTCGAGCTCCACTTCGACGACCATCGGTTTTTCACCGATCTTCTCGGCCAGCACGACGCTCACGTCCATGTGATCGAGCAGGCGCTGGGCGTACGAATCGGCGTCAACGGCAGCACGCTGCGCATCTCGGGCGCCCACGACGACCAGGCGCTGGCCGGGAAGGTGTTGAGCGATCTTTACGAGATCGTCAAGCAGGGTCATCCGATTTACCCCAGCGACGTCGAATACTCGGTGCGTATCCTGCGCGCCGACGGCAACGTCGACCTCAAGGACATCTTCCTCGACACCATCTATATCTCCGCGCACAAGCGCGTGATCGCGCCCAAGAGCGTCAACCAGAAGCGCTATATCGACGCGATCCGCTCCCACGACATCGTGTTCGGTATCGGGCCCGCCGGTACCGGCAAGACCTACCTGGCGATGGCGATGGCGCTGGCGGCGCTGATGAAGAACCAGGTCACGCGAATGGTGCTGTGCCGGCCGGCGGTCGAGGCCGGCGAGCGCCTCGGCTTCCTGCCGGGAGACCTGGCCGAGAAGGTCAATCCATATTTGCGGCCGCTGTACGACGCGCTGCACGACATGGTCGATTTCGACCGCGCGCGCCGGATGCTCGAGCGCGGCACGATTGAAGTCGCGCCGCTCGCCTTCATGCGCGGGCGCACGCTGAACGACTCGTTTATCATCCTCGACGAGGCGCAGAACACGACCTCCGAGCAGATGAAGATGTTCCTCACCCGCCTGGGCTACAGTTCCAAGGCGGTGATCACCGGCGACATCACGCAGATCGACCTTCCGAGCGGCAAGCTCTCGGGACTCAAGGAGGCGCGCACGGTGCTCGCCCGCACGCCCGGAATTTCGTTCGTCTACTTCGACGAGCGCGATGTCGTCCGCCATCGCCTGGTGCAGGCAGTAATAACCGCCTACGAGGCGGCCTCGGAGGGACGGCTCGACTCCTTGCCCGATAACGGAACCAAACCCGCGAAGGAATAGGAGACGGTGGCGGTCGCGCTCCGATGCGAGACCGGCCGCGGGCGGCCGTACGCGGCGCGATTGCGCGCCGACGCGCGCCGGCTGATGGCGCTCGTCGGGCTTGCGGAGTGCGAGCTGTCGATAGTGATCGCTGACGACAAATTTGTGCGTGCGCTCAACCGCGAGTTTCGTGGCAAGGATCGGCCGACCGACGTCTTGTCGTTCTCGCAGCTCGAGGAGGCGCCTACCGAACACGCGTCCCCGGAGCCGGCGCCAGCAGGCTCCCCGCTGGCGCCGGCTCCGGGGACGGCGCTGGGCGACGTCGTGATTTCGGTGGACACGGCGAGCCGCCAGGCGCGGCGGCTCGCCCTCGCGCCGGCGGCTCGGATGCGCACGCTGCTGGTGCATGGATTGCTGCATCTGCTGGGCTACGATCATGAGCGCTCGCCCGCCGAAGCGCGGCGGATGTTCGCGCGCGAGCGCGAGCTAGCCGCTGCGCTCCGGCGTGCGGGCGATCCGCGCGTCGCGCGGCGGACCAGGCCCGCGGCGCCGGCGCGCTCAAAAAAATGACCCCGCGGGACCTGCAAATGCCATCGGCCGCAATGCTGACGCACTTCACGCGGGCCGGAAAAACCTCGTCAGCCCTCGACAACCTGGTTGCGATTCTGCACGACGGCGTCATCCGTGGGTCGGCCCGGATGGTGCGCGAGGGGCGGGCCGTCGTATGCCTGTTCGACGTGCCGGTCCGTAATTTGCACGCGCTGCTTGACCGGCGCAATCGTCGCCGCTATGAGCCGTTCGGGATCGCGATCGAGAAACGCTATGCTTTCCGGGCGGGCGCGCGGCCGGTCATCTATATGCCGCGGCTCGAGGCCGAAAATTTGCTCGCGCCGGGCGAACGATGGCGTGTGGTGGCTCTTGAGCTTGAAAGGAAGACTCCCATTGATTGGAGCTATGAGCGCGAGTGGCGGCTCGCGGGCGACCTGGTTTTGCCCGCCGGCCGCGCGGTTGCGCTGGTCGAGACCTGGCACGACGCCGATGAAATCTATGATCGCTTCCAGGGCCATCCGCCATGCGCCGGAGTGATACCGCTGCGCGAGCTGTTCCGAACATCTTGAACGGTCCGCTCAATACTCCAACTCGTCTCGTCCTATGCGTCATCAGCGGGGTCGCGCTGGGTGTGGCCTTTCCCAAGTTCGACATCAACCTCCTTGCGTGGGTCGCTTTCGTTCCGCTGCTCCAGGCGATCGAGGGCGAGAGCCCGGGCCGGGTCTTCGGCTACGCCTCCTTCCAAGGGTTGGTGTGTTACGTCGTATCGCTTTACTGGATCGAATTCACGCTGCACCACTTTGCCGGCGTCAACCCCATCCTGGCCGCTGGCCCCCTGGTGCTACTGGCCGCGATTATGGCGTTGTTTGCGGGACTTGCGATTTGGGCCGCGCAGTTTGCGACCGTGCGCCTCGGCTTGCCGATCTTCGTCACGCTGCCAATCGCGTGGCCGGCGGTCGAGTGGCTGCGCAGCTTTTTTCCGATCGGGTTTCCATGGAACCTGCTCGGTTATACCGCCTATCGCAACCTCGAACTAATCCAGTTCGCCGAGATAACTGGCGTCTACGGCGTTTCGGCGCTGATCGTGTTCTTCAACGCGGTGGTTTTCGTCGTGCTGTTCGGGCGCCATTCGCGCCGCGTTCAGACCTGGAGCCTCGGTACGCTGACGGCTCTGATGCTGGCGGTACTAGTCTTCGGGGCGATCCGAATAAACACGCTGGGATCGCAGGCGCCGGCCGGGAAAATCAGGGTCGCGATGGTCCAGGGCAACATTCCGCAGAGCATCAAGTGGGACCCGGCGTTTCTAGATACCAGCTTCAGCGTCTACGTTGACCAGACTCAGAAGGCCGCACGCCAGCACCTTGACCTGGTGATATGGCCGGAGGCGGCGGCGGCGTTTTTCTTTCAGCCGACGGCGCTTTATCCACCGCGCTTCGCCGGCGACGCTATTTATCGCGACCGTCTGCTCAAGCTGGCGGCCGATACCGGGGATCCGATCCTGTTCGGCGCACCGGCGATCGGGGTCGCCGCTGACGGCCAGATCGGTACCTACAACCGCGCCTACCTGGTCTCGAGCACAGGCAAGGTGGTCGACTACTACGACAAGATTCAACTGGTGCCGTTCGGCGAGTATGTGCCGATGCGTCCCTTGCTGGGCCTCCTCGTCAATCGAATCGTGCACGGCTTCGGCGACATGATCGCGGGCACCGTGCAGACGCTATTCCCGGTGAAGGGCGCACGGCTCGGTGTGCTGATCTGCTACGAGAGCGTTTTTCCCGACCTTACGCGCCGTGAGGTAAAGCGCGGCGCCGACGTGCTGGTCAACATCACCAATGACGCGTGGTACGGCGAGAGTTCGGCGCCATACCAGTTGCTCGCAATGACGGCGATGCGCGCGGTGGAGACCAAGGTCCCGATAGTGCGGGTGGCCAACACGGGCGTAAGCTCGATCATTGAAGCTGACGGCAGCATCACGGCGCGCACGCCGCTGTTCAAGCGTGGCACCGAGATCGAAGACGTGAGTTGGCGGCCGCGGCGGACGGTTTACACCATAGTCGGAGATCTATTCTCGGAGATTTGCTTCGTCCTCACGCTGGTCGGGGTGCTGCTCGCGGTCCTGCGCGGCCCTGGCGCGCAAACCCTACCGTCGCCGGTCGCCGGAGCCCTCAATCGCAACGGGAGCAGTTGAGGGTGCGCCGCCATCGGCGGCTGGTTGCAAGGCCATTAAGCTGCGGGCCCGCATCTGACACAATGATCGATGTAGCGGATAAGACATCCGCACGGAGTGAGACGAACGAATGGAACTCAGCCAAATGCGCGATCAGGTAGCCGACTTCGAGAACCGCACCGAAAAACTCGGGAGGCGTCTTTGACGTCGCCAGCCTCAAAGCTCGCCACGAAGAACTGCTCAAAGAGACTGGCAAGCCCGGCTTCTGGGACCGGCCCGATACCGCCCAGGCCACGCTCAAGGAAAACGACCGCCTAAACGAACTGCTCACGGGCTTCGAGCGGTTGCGCGCGGCGCTCGACGAGGCGCGGCTCTTTCTCTCGATGGCCGAGGAAGAGGGTCGCGACGATTCCGAGGCGGCGCGCGAGACCGAAGCGGCTCTCGACAAAACGCGGGCTGAAATCGAACGCCAGGAATTGCAGGTGATGCTCGGGGGCGAGTACGACCGGCTCGGCGCCATCCTCTCGATCCATCCGGGCGCGGGCGGGCTGGAGGCACAGGACTGGGCCGAGATGCTGTTCCGGCTGTACCTGCGATGGGCCGAGCGGCGCGGCTACAAGACCGAGCTTGCCGACCTCCAGCCGGGCGACGGCGGCGGAATCAAGAGCGCGACCCTCACCGTCGAAGGCGACTACGCCTATGGGTATCTCAAGGCCGAAGCCGGGATTCATCGGCTGGTGCGCATCTCGCCCTTTGACGCCAACGCGCGCCGCCATACCTCATTCGCCTCGGTCTTCGTCTTTCCGGCGATCGATGACAAGGTCGAGGTGATAATCAATCCAGCCGATTTGCGCGTCGACACGTTCCGCGCGAGCGGCGCCGGCGGCCAGCACGTCAACAAGACTGACTCCGCGGTGCGCATGACGCATTTTCCAAGCGGCATTGTCGTGAGCTGCCAGAACGAGCGCTCGCAACATAAGAATCGTGCGATGGCGATGAAGATTCTGCGCGCGCGGCTATTCGAGCTCGAAGAACGCAAGAAGCGCGAGCAGTTCGAGCAGTTTACCAAGGAGAAAAAGGACATCACCTGGGGCAGCCAGATCCGTTCCTACGTCTTGCAACCGTACCGCATGGTCAAGGACCATCGCACCGGCGTCGAGATTGGCAACACCGACGCCGTGCTTGACGGCGCGATCGATCCGTTTATCGAGGCCTACCTGATGGGCGTGCGAAAGTCGGGTGCCGAGGTGACGCCGGCCTAAGACGTCCGCGCTTGCAGCGCGCCTCCGCAATGGCGCAAAGTCATACGGCGCGTTTATGCGACCGCGCTCCCCGTCCGCAGCATCAACTAAGGATGCAATGCAAGGAGATCTATGATCGACGTATATTTCTGGATGACACCGAATGGCTACAAGGTGACCATCGCGCTCGAGGAGTTGGGAATTCCCTACAACGTTATTCCGATCAATATCGGCAAGGGCGATCAGTTCAAGCCCGAGTTTCTCAAGATCAGCCCCAACAACAAGATTCCCGCGATGGTCGATCCTGAGGGGCCGGGTGGCAAACCGATTTCGATCTTCGAGTCCGGCGCGAGGCTGATTTATCTGGCCGAGAAGAGCGGAAAACTGATGCCCAAGGAGCCGCACGGGCGCTACAACGTGCTCGAGTGGCTGATGTTTCAGATGGCGAGTGTCGGTCCGATGCTCGGCCAGGCGCATCACTTCCGCCGCTACGCGCCCGAGCAGATCCAGTATGCCATCGATCGCTACACCAACGAAGCCAAGCGCATCTACAACGTGATCGACAAACGTCTGGCCGAGGCGCCATACCTTGCCGGAGACTATTCGATCGCCGATATCGCCACCTACCCGTGGCTCCGCCCGCATAAATGGCAGGGGCAGGACCTCGAGGACTTCCCCCATCTCAAGCGCTGGTACGACGAGTTGGAAAAACGCCCCGCGGTGCAGAAAGGATGCGCGGTAATGTCCGAACATCTGCATCATGGACCACCGGACAAGCAGTCGTGGCAAACGCTGTTCGGTCCCAAGCAGTACGAGAAGCGCTGAAGCGAATTGTAGGCGGCGCGCATCGCGGGCGATCAGCCGCGATGCGCGTCGAGCAGTTTGAGCAGCGCGTGCACGGTCTCGGTGGCGGGCACGCTCAAGCTGTGGCGGCGCGCGGCGCGCACCACGGCGCCGCTAATCGCGTCGTACTCCAGGCGTTTGCCGCGTTCGAGGTCCTGCAGGGTGGAAGTCTTGATTGCGCTCGCGTTGGAGAAATTGCGCGCCACGTTGTAAAGCGCCTCGACGTCTTCGTCGGAGATTTTTGCGCCCTCGGCGCGTCCGACCATCGCGGTCTCGTTTATCAGGCGGAGCACCAGCGCGTCGCTTTCGGGCTCGGCGAACATTTCGCCGAGCGTGCAGCGCGCAAGGGCGCTTACGGTGTTGGTGCCGTTGTTGCCCATAAGTTTTTTCCAACGCACGCTCTTCAGATCGCGGGTGAACTGGCCAAACACACCGGCACGCTTGAAGGCCTCGGCCATCCGCTGCGCGCGCGGCGTTTCGCTTCCATCAAGCTCGCCGAATTCGATTATCCCCGACGCGGTATGGAGCAGCTTGCCAGGTGCGGTCAGCTCGGCGCCCACGCGCGCGTTGCCGCCCATCACCGATTCGCGCGGCAGCACCGTGCACAGCGCCGCCTCGTTCTCGACTCCGTTCTGGATCGTCATCACGGCACCGCCCTCCGCGAGGCATCCGTCGAGCAGTCGCGCCGTGGCTAGAGTGTCGTAGGATTTGACGCAAAACAGAATCAGCTCGTAGGGCGCGAACTCGCGCGGGTCGCCGGTAGCCTTGACCTGTAAGTTGAAATCGCCCTGGAAGCTTTTCACTTCGAGGCCATATTCGCGCAGCACGCGCAGGTTCTCGCCACGCGCACAGTAATAGACGTCTTCGCCGCTCCGTTGCAGGCGCGCGCCGTAGAACAGCCCAACCGCGCCCGCACCCATAATCAGAATTTTCATCCGCTGGTCCCTCGGGCGGCGCGGGCGAGGGCGTCCTGCCATAGGCGGGTCACCGCGGCGCGCAGTTCTTCGAGCGTGCCATCGTTACGAATCACCGAGGTTGCGTATTTGCGCCGTTCCTCATCGGAGAGCTGCGCCCGGATGCGGGCCTCGGTCTGCTCGGGCTTGAGTCCGCGGTCGCGCTCGACGCGCTCGATTACGCGCTCGCGCGCGGCGGTTACCAGCCAGATTTCGTCGAACAGCGGCTGCCAGTTGGCCTCGATCAGGATGGCCGCCTCGACCACGATCGGCCGCGTCTCGCCGTCGCGGCGCATCGCCGCGACCATCTCACCCATGCGCGCGAACATCTTTGGATGCACGATTGCGTTGAGACTTTTCAGCGCTGCCGGATCGGCGAACACGGTCGCTCCGAGCTTGCGGCGGTCAATAGCGCGGTCGGATGCGAGGATGCCCTCGCCGAAGGCTTCGATCAGTTCCCGGTAGGCGGGAGTGCCCGGCTGATAAATCTGGTGGCCGACTTTATCGGCGTCAATCGCGGGCGCGCCCAGCTTGGCCAGGATTTTCGCCGCCGTGCTTTTTCCCGATCCGATTCCGCCGGTGAGTCCGATAGTAATTGGTTTCATCGCGATACGATCTTTACTATGCGGCCGTTGCGACGGACCCGTCTAGCCCGTCGCCTCGCGTCCCCACGACTGGAGATTGTAGAGGTAGCTGAAGAAGCCGCCGCGCGAAAGCAATTCGGCGAAGGTTCCCTGCTCGGCGATCTCACCGTCGCGCAACACCAGGATGCGATCGGCGTTCTGAATCGTGGAGAGCCGGTGCGCGATTACCAGCGTCGTGCGGCCGCGCATCGCCTCGCGCACCGCGGCCAGCACCAGCGATTCGGTTTCGGCGTCAAGCGCGCTGGTCGGCTCGTCCATCACCAGCACCGGCGCGTCGCGCAGGAGCGCCCGCGCGATCGTCACCCGCTGCGCCTCGCCCTCGGAGAGGCTGTGGCCGCCCTGGCCGACGACTTCGTCAAGACCGGCCGGGAGCCGCGCGATCACCGGGTCGAGGCGGGCGGCCGAGGCCGCGCGTTCGATCTCGCGCGGGCTCGCGCCGGGGCGGCCCAGCGCAATATTGGCGCGCATCGTGTCGTACAGCACCAGCGGCGGCTGCAGCACCATCGCGACGTTTTGCCGTAGCGACTCGAGCGTGAAACCCAGCGCGTCGTGCCCGTCGATGCTGATCGTGCCCTTCTGCGGTTCATAAAAGCGCACCAGCAGGCTCGCCATAGTGGTCTTGCCCGCGCCGCTCGGCCCGACGATCGCGACCGTCTCGCCGCGGCCGGCGCGGAAGCTCACACCCTTGAGCACCGGATGGGCGGGGGCATAACCGAACACGACGCCCGCGAACTCTATCTCGCCCCGCGAGCGTCCTAGCGCGCGCGCTCCGGGCCGATCCTTGACCTCGGGTTCGATTTCCAGCAGTTCCAGGCATCGGCGCAATCCAGCCATCGCGCCTTGTACCATGCCGTAAGTTTGGAACATCTGGTTGATCGGCGCGTAGAGCGAGGCGAGATAGGTTGCGAACACGATCAGGTCGCCAATGGTGAGCCGGCCGCTCAGCGTGTGCAGCGCGCCGATATAGATGACCACCGCGGTGCCGATAGCGATCAACACATTTACCGCGCCGGCGTAGGCGGTCTGCAGGGTATACAGGCGTAGTGTTTCGCCCAGGCTCTCGCTGCTCGATTCGACGAACTCGCGATAGGATTCCGCCTCGCGGGTGAAGGCTTGGACCACGTGGATCGCGGCGAGCGAGCGATGGGCGACGGTATAGAGTCGGCTTTCCTTGATCCGCGCGGCGGCGGCAATGCGATCGATCGGCTTGCTGGCCATTGCTATAAGCGCAGCCAGGAACGGCACCACCGCCAGCGCGACGATCGTCAATTCCGGATCGATCCGCATCATCACCACGAACATCTCCGCCAGCATCACGATCGAGGAGAGCAGCGGGAACAGCCCGTTCATCGCGATGGTCTGGACCGAAAAAGTGTCGTACGTGATCCGCACCATCAAATCGCCAATCGGGCGCCCGCGATGGAACGAGAGCGAGAGCCGCTGCAGATGGTCGAACATTTCCGCACGCAGATCGTTGACCATCCGTTGGCCGATCGAAATCGAAATATAATTGTTAAAGACGTTGATGAGGCCGAGCACCAGGTAAAGCACCACGAGTCCGAGGCAGGCGGCGATCAGCAGGTTTGCCGATGAAAGCTGAGTGGCGCGCGCGGGCCATGCTGCGCTGAGCGGCACGCCGTGCAATACGTTGTCGATCACGATCTTGAGTGGCCACGGCTTGAGCACTTCCAGCGCGGCCGCCAGCATCACGCATATGACCGCCAGCGCGAGTCGGCCGAGGTGCGGCCGCGTGCGGCGCAGCACCACGCCGATAAGCCCGAGCGTGCTCATCAGGCGGCCTCTTCTTCCACGTGGGCGCGCGCGCCGAGCGCCGCCGCTGCGTTTGCTGCCGCAGCCTTAAGGGCGGCGGGCAGGCGGCTCAGATGCAGCACGGCGAGCGCTGCCGCGCAGACTCCTGCGCCGGTGGCCGCGGCGATTGCGCCGATGCCAGTGAAGCCGGTGGCGAGCATCACCACGACGATCGCCGCCGCGACCGCCACGACGCTCCGTCCGGCAGGCACAGCGCGCCATGAGAGCGCGACCCGGCCGTCTTCCAGTTCCAGGCCGTTGAGATGCACGCGCATCCCGGGCGGGATTACGATGATGATGTCATAAGATTCATACCGGTCGCCGGCCGCGGCGGCGAGGCCGTGACGGACCAGAGCCGCGCGCATCGCATCAAGCAGCGGCTCGATTCCGCCGGGACCGAGCGGCTCCGCCAGCGTGACCAGCACGCGGCCGCGCGCGCGCACCGTCGCGGCCTCGTCATCGGCGGGGCCGGGCCCCGGCGCGGAACTCCATTTGACGTGCTCCCGCGCGGCGCTGCGGGCGAGCGATCCCGCGAGCGTGGCGAATGCCAGCAGCACGCGCGCCGTCAGTGTCATCCGCGCGCCGCCCGCCGGCGCGCGCAGCGCGGCGGTGCGAATCGTGCTCGCCAGGGTCAGCGCCAGCGCGGCCCATCCCAGCCACGCCATCGGTGCGCTGGCAAACCCCGCGGCGATCATGACGATCGCGGTCGCAACCCATGGCAGGCCGAGCGGCAGTTGCAGCAGCGGCGAAGCCTCAGCCTCTGGGTAGACGCTTTGAAACAGGCCGCGGCCGAAGGCGCCGTAATAGATACGCGCGCCACCGAACAGGCCGCCGAGCCATGAGGCGCCGCCGTACATCGCGCCCGCGCCAGCGGTCTTAAGCGGATACTTGCGAAACAACAGCCCCTCGCCGCGGCCATAACCGCGCTGCTGTTTGACATATGCGGCGAGTGTCGGGCGGCGCTCATGAATCACGACCGCAGCCGGCGCGTTTGCGATCGGGAGCTTGCGCTCGCCAAGCTGCCACGAGAAATCCACGTCGTCGCCGGCTGCGGTGAACATCGGGTCGAAGCCGCCGGCCGTCCGGGCCGCCGCCTTGTCGATGATCATGTTGCACCCGCACATCTGCTCGAGCGCGTCGTCGCCGGCGCGAACCTCGCGCGGCTGTCCGGGCGCGGCGGCGATCGCGGCCGCTAGCGCAGAGCCGGGTGGCGGCGCGAAATTGGGGCCGCCGCCGGCCGCTGCGCTGCGACGCACCAGGGTTTCCACCAGATGGTAGAGCCAATCGCGATCCGCGCGCGCGTCGGCGTCGATGAAGGCGACACAATTTCCCGTGGCAGCCTCGATTCCGCGGTTGCGCGCGGACCCCAGGCCGCGATGCTCCGCGTGGATCACCTGCACGCCCGCGCGTGCGGCGATCTCGCCGGTCGAATCGCTCGAGCCGTCATCCACGACGATAATCTCGTAGTCGGGATAGTTCAGATGCGCGAGCGAGTCGATGCACGCGCCGAGCGTCGCCTGCGCGTTGTAGGCAGGCACCACGACTGAAGCCCTGGGCGGATCCTTCAGCGGCGGTGGAAGCGGGCTACTGAAAACTTCGCCAACCGCCTCGAAGGCTCGCTTGCGCGTGCGTTCGCGAGTCACCAGGCCAAAGGCCCAGTCGGTAATATCGGCGCCGCCGGTATGCCATTCATCGGTGAAGGCGAACACGATAAAGCCTGAGAGCCCAAGCTCGAAAGCCGCGCGCGCCTGCCAGGCCAGCAGCTCGGCCTGGTGCGCTTCGCCCTCGCGGAGGGTATCCATCCCGGTTTCGCTCAGCACCAGCGGACGCTCGCCTGTCGCCGCCATCAGATGCGTCAGGTAGCGGCGGAAGTCGGGCTCACGATGCAGGTAGACGTTGAAGCAGATGAAATCGAGGAAGCTCAGATCGAGATATTCCGACGACGGATAGTTCGAGTAGGTGAAGAGCGAGTCGGGCGCGAGGCTCTTGCCAAGGTCGTATAGATCGCCCATGAAGCGGCTGACCGCTCGCGCCCCGTGCCAACGCACGATGTCGGAGCGGATTTCGTTGCCCAGGCTGAAGGCGAAAATCACGTCGGCATAGCGGCGCATCTCGTTGACCGAATTGCGGATCGTGCCGCGGATGTCGGCCGACATCTGGCGCGAATCGAGAAACGCCATGTGAAACGGCCACGGCATCCCGACCATCAGCCGCAACTCATGCTTCGCGGCCAACTCGAACATCCATGGAGGCGGCGGCACGTAGGTGCGTACCACGTTGGCGCCGAGTTCGTGCATCAGCGCGAAATCCTGCGCGGCGCGCTCGGGTTCCGGATAGCGCTCGCCGCGCGAGTTGGGCCTGAACGGCCCGTAGGAGACGCCCCGTGCGTGGAATTTGCGCTCGCCTTCGAAGAGAAACTTGCCGCGTGCGACCAGACGATCCATCCCGATGAGCTAATCGTAAACAATCGGAGCGCGCAACGCGATGTCTATCCACTTGCGATTGCGCAATGACGACGCCGCATGCGCTCACGGGGAGAGCGCTTTCAAACGCCCCGTCCAGTCGCCTATATTGCGCCAACATGAGAAGCGGCGAGCGCGACCAGCCAGGAAATTTTGTCGTCGAGGCGAACGGGATTCGCCTGAGCTGTCAGGATTGGGGCGGCGAAGGGCCGCCGATCGTGATCCTGCACGCGACCGGGTTCCTGGGGCGGGTGTATTGGCCGATTGCGCTTGAGCTGCGTTCGATCGGCCACGTCTATAGCTACGACCAGCGCGGCCACGGCGAGAGTTCGCGCCCGGCCGACGGCGACTACAGTTGGGCGAGCACGGCCGCCGACCTGAAGGCATTCATCGTTGAAATGAAACTTAAGGGCGTGCGCGGGCTCGGCCATTCGGCCGGGGCGACCGCGATCGGTTCGTTGGCCGGTGCCGAACCAACGCTGGTAACGCGCGCGGTTCTGGTCGAGCCAGTGGTGTTCGAGGAAGAGGCGCGCGATTCGGTTCAGAACTCGCTCTATGAGCGCACGCTCAAGCGCAAACGATGGTTCGAGAGCGCGGACGCGATGTTTAGCAACCTCGAGCACAAGCCGCCGTTCAAAACCTGGCGGCGCGACATGCTCCGCGACTATTGTGAGTATGGCACGCGGCCCGCGCCGCAGGGCGGAGTGGAACTGAAATGCCCACCCGAAATCGAAGCTGACTTCTACTCACGCGCGCGAGAATTCCCCGGCCTGGCCCGGATTCTCGGAAGCCGTTCGCCGTTGCTCCTGATGTTCGGTGAAAAGAGCGACTCGACCGGGATCAAAATCGCGGGCAAGATTGCGGCGCAAATGGTGAATGGCAGGGTCGTCACAATTCCGGACGGCGGCCATTTCCTGCCAATGGAGCAGCCGGAAATGATTGCCCGGACGGCGGCGGAGTTCTTCGGCCGCAAATGATCAGGCCGCGTAAATAGTCAGACGGCTAGATCAGTCCATGAATTTTTGCGAACGGATCCCACTGGGGGTCACGATGCCATTCGTATTCCATCCGGATCGCGACTTGTTCGGCAGTCTCGACGCCGGCGAGCTTTGCGATCAAAGCGAGCGTCATGTCGATTCCGGCCGAAACCCCTGAGGAGGTCGCGAACTTGCCGTCTTCGACCCATCGCGCCTGCTTGATCCATTCGACCGCCGAACCCTGTTCGGTTACCCATTTGAACGAGAGCTTATTGGTCGTCGCGCGGTGTCTGTCGAGCAGTGCGGCGCGCGCCAGCAGCGCCGCGCCAGTGCATACGGAAGTCACGATTTCGGCCGCCGCCGCGCGCCGCACGAGCCACTCCAGCAGCTTGGTGTTGTTGACCTCGCGCCGCGTGCCGATTCCGCCCGGCACCAGCAGGACGTCGATAGGCGGACAATCGGCGAGCGCATAGTCGGCCATCGCTCGCGGACCCTGAGCGCTTTTAACCGCCCCAGCCGCCTCAGCGGTCATCACGATGGTGCAGGTGCCGCTGGCCTGGGCGTGAACTCCCCATGCCTCCAATGGACCGAAGACGTCGAGCAATTCGAAGCCCTCGAAAAGCAGTACGCCGACGGTTTTCTGCGAAGCCATCGAAGCTCTCCTCACGCGCCGATAGCGATCGCCGCGGAAGATGGAGGCTAACTATCCGCCATGGTGGCGGGCAAGCGCGAGTCGCATGTTGCATCGTTGACGCGCGCTGTTGGAGCGGCCTTGAGCGGCCGCTTA
>DATJID010000034.1:0-53726 GCA_035493515.1 Binataceae bacterium (SeqCode)
TGTCGGGCTCAGGGCCTTTTTTGACCTTATAGGCCACCACCGGTTCGGGCACGTAACGCCGAATCAGGCTCTCGAGCGAAAAGTCGGCCCCTTCGAACTCGGTCGTATGGTGAATCGAGCCGGTAGGACATGGCTCGCTGCACAGGCCGCAGTACATGCACTTGGCGATATCGATATCGAACTGCGAGATGGTCAACTCACGCGTCTGTGCGTTTTTCTCGCACACGATCACGATGCAGTCGATCGGGCAGGCGCGCTCACAGGCGAGGCATCCGGTGCAAATCTCCAGATCGACGTCGAGGATACCGCGGTAGCGGAACGGCAACGTGTCCTGCACGCGCACCGGCGTGCGATCGGGGTACTGGATGGTGTACGGGCGGCGCAGCAAATGCGATGCGCTCACCGCCATCCCGTCAAAGATGGTGACGACCGCCTCCTTGATATGGCGAAAGTATTCGGTTGCCGCTCCCATCGTCTCGCCGCACGAACCGCTCAGATCGTCGGATGCAGATACATCTCCATCCGCGAGCGTTTGAGATAGTACATCACGCGTTGGATGAATAGCAGGGCGATCGCCACGCCCAGCGCGAACATCACGTAGCCCGCAACCGGATTCCCGTCGGGCCAGATCGCGACCCACACCGCGGTGCCGATCATGTTGATGAACGCGATCGGCACGAAAAACTTCCAGCAGAGCGACATCATCTGATCGATGCGCACCCGCGGCAGCGTCGCCCTCACCCACATCGAGGTGAAAACCAGAAACAGGACCTTGATGTTGAAACTCAACAACTGGAGCACGTTCATTACGAGCGGGCTTGCGCTGAGGCCCGGCGCCTGCCATCCACCGAGGTATAAGGTCGTGATAAGGGCGCCAGCGATGAACATGTTGCCCCATTCGGCGAAGAAGAAGAGCAGATAGCGCATCCCGCTGTACTCGGTCGCAAACCCTGCGACCAATTCGGACTCGGCCTCCGGCAGATCGAAGGGCGTGCGATTGCCCTCGGCCAGCGCCGATATGTAAAGCACGATCGCCGCAACGAAGCAGAACGGATTCGAAAAGAGAAACCAGTGATAAGGCTCCCATTCCTGCGCCCGGATGATTCCTTGCATCGAGAGCGTGCCGGTGATCAGCACCACCGGGAAAATCGACATCCCGGCGGGAATTTCGTAGCTGATGATCTGCGCGGCCGAGCGGATTCCGCCAATCAGCGACCACTTGTTATCCGACGCCCATCCGGCCATCAGCACGCCGACCACCGTAAGCGCGGTTATCGCAGTGAAGTAGAGGACGCCGACGTTGAGATCGGCCAGAATGAGCGCCGAGGAAAACGGCATCACCGCCCACGGCAACACGAATCCGAGCACCACCAGGTAAGGCGCCAGCTTGAACAACCGAGCGTCAGCCTCGTCGGGAATGATGTCTTCCTTGAGCACGTGCTTGGCGCCGTCGGCGAGCCATTGCAGCGAGCCGTTGGGACCGACGCGATTGGGGCCGACTCGCGATTGGATTCGCGCCCACACGCGGCGCTCGACCCAGCTCACGATGCCGGCGAACGGGAAAGCCACACCGAGGAAGACCACCGCGCTCAGCCCGAAGATGACAGCTGCGTAGACCAGGTCGCGCGGAGGATTCTTTCCGAACTCGCCGGCCGCAATCAGGCGGTTGATCCAGTTTTGCATCGGCGCCTAGCGATCGATCTCCGGCGCAATCACGTCGAGACTCGCGATTAGCACCACCAGGTCCGCGATCATCAACCCGCGGCTCAGCTTCTGAATGATCCCCATCGCGGCGAATGAACCGGTGCGCACATGGACGCGCCACGGGTAACCGCTGCCGTCACTCACCACGTACCATCCCTGATCGCCGCGCGCGCTTTCCACCCGCACCTGGCATTCGCCGGCGGGTGGACGGAAATTGCGCACCACTTTCGCCAGCACCGGGCCGTCGGGCATCCGGGTGAGCGCCTGGCGCAGAATCTTCGCCGACTCTTTCATCTCATAGATCCGCATCATGTAGCGGTCCATCGAGTCGCCGATGGTGCCCCACTGTCCGCGTCCGATTGGAACGTCGAACTCGAAGTCGGCGTAGGCCGAGTACGGCATGTCCTTGCGTACGTCCCATTTGACGCCGCAGGCACGCAGATTGGGCCCGACCAGATTGTAGTTGATCGCCTCCTCGGCGCTTATCGGTGCGACGTTGGCCAGGCGCTGGATGCAAATCTTATTGTACGAGAAGAGCGCGTTGTACTCCTCCAGGATCGGATCGAGATGGTCAAGGTAAGCGAGTGCTTTCTCGCGCCAACCCGGCGGCAGATCCCACGCCACGCCGCCGATGCGCATGTAGTTGAAGGTCAGCCGAGCGCCGCACAGCTCTTCGATCAGATCGTTGATCATCTCGCGTTCACGCAGCGCGTGCAAAAACGGGGTCATCGCGCCGATATCCATCCCCATCAGGCCGACCGTCAGCAGATGCGACGCGATACGATTGAATTCCGTCGAGATCACCCGGCAGTATTCGCCGCGGCGCGGCACTTCGATACCGGCGAGCTTCTCACACGCCATTCCCCAGCCCTGGTTGGTGAACATCGCGCACACGTAATCGACGCGGTCGGTATAAGGCATGAAGCCGTGATAGCCGACCTTCTCGGCGATCTTTTCGATCGAGCGATGCAGGTAGCCGACATCGGGCACGGCTTCGCGCATCACCTCGCCGTCGGCGCGAATCACGAAACGCAACACGCCGTGAGTCGAGGGATGCTGCGGCCCCATGTTGAGGGTCATTTCCTCGGTCCGCAGGGTGGGTTCGGTCGCGTCGCTCATTTGTTCCTACGCTGGTTTTTTCTTGTGCGACTCCAGCCGGACAATCGGGCTTTCGCGCACGGTCGAGATGCCGTGGTATTCCTGCGGCTCGACGAAATCTTTGCGCAGCGGATGGCCGGGCCAGTCCTCGGGCATCAGGATGCGGCGAAGGTCGCTATGGCCCTCGAAGTTGACGCCTACCAGGTCGAAAATTTCGCGCTCCATCCAGTTGGCCGACTTCCAGATACCCTCGACCGTCGCGACGCGCGGCTCTTCGCGGGGCAGTTTTATCTTGAGCACTGCGCCATGGCGATGGCCGTAGGAAAAAAGGTGATAGACGACCTCGACGTGATCCTTGTAGTCGACGCCGGTCTCGTTGGAGAGGCAATCCATCGCGAGTTCCGGGTCTTCGCGCAGGTAGCGGCAGATTTCGATTAGTGCGTCAGGATCAACCAGGACAAACGGGTCAGGCTTCTTTTCGATCGTTTCCAGAACCCGCTCGCCGAAGCGTTCCTTGAGTCGCTCGTATATCCGGAGCGGCTCCATCGTTGACGGCGCCTAAGCGGCCTCTCCATTGGCGCCTGGCGCCTTGGCGAGCCAGCGTTCGGTCATGATTTTTTCCTGCAGCTTGAGCAGCCCCTCGGTCAGTGCTTCGGGACGCGGCGGGCATCCGGGGACGTAAACATCGACCGGAATGACCTTGTCCACGCCGTCGCACACCGAGTACGCAAGCTGGAACAGGCCGCCGCAGTTCGAGCAGCTGCCCATCGAGATCACATACTTCGGGTCAGGCATCTGGTCGTACAGCAACCGCGTGCGCAGCGCCATCTTGAGGGTCAGGGTCCCCGCGATGATCATCAGGTCCGACTGGCGCGCGGACGCGCGCGGGGTGGCGCCGAAGCGCTCGATATCGGCGCGCGGACCGCCCGTATGCATCAGTTCGATCGCGCAGCAGGCGAGTCCGAATAGCATGTACCAGATGCTCGACTTGCGCATCCAGTTGATTAGCTCGTCGGTCTTGGTGGTCAGGACATAGTCCGGCAGGCTGTTGAGCAATGGCATTTTAAGACCTTCCCGCCATCACTCTACGCTATCGGTCGAAGCGATGCTCGCGGGGACTTGCTTTACCCATTCGAGGTCGTGTTTCAGCCACACGTAGGCCAGCCCCACGAACAAGATGAGCAGGAAGATGAGCAATTCGCCGAGCGCGAACAGCCGCTGACCATGGCGCACCCAGTCGGAGAACACGGCGGCGACCGGGTAGATGAAGGCGACCTCGACCTCGAAGATCACGAAGATGAGCGCGATCAAGTAAAAGCGAACGTTGAAGTTTATCCAGGCGCGCCCGGTTGGCGGCTCGCCGCACTCGTAGGCCATCAGTTTGCGCGCATGCGGATTGTTCGGCGCGAGCAGCTTTTGCAAACCGATCAGCAGCGCCGAGACCCCCAGCGCCAGGATCGTCAGTGCAAGCGCTACGCTGAACTGAAAGTACATCTTTTATACCGGGCCTGCGATTTATCCTGCAGATTTATCTGCGCAGATTTATCTGCGATGATTTATCCTGCGGTTTAAATTGATCCGCAGCCTCATGCGCCGAACCCGAGGCAGCCGTTCCATCATCATCTAATTGGCGAAGGATCGCCCTGTCAACATGGCTGGCCAGATGCAAGAGTGAGCCGTCCGAATGCCCAGCCGATCGAAATGCTTAGCTGGTTCAGGATGGTCAGACCCTCAGGGGCGGAAACGCCCGCGCACCACGAACTCCGCTTGAGGCTTGCGCATGCGCGGCGCAAGTTCCCGCTGGCGGAGCGATTCGGAAAGCGCCGCCGGGTCGCCCGGGTAACCCGCCGCGATAGCGGCGACCGGCTCGTAGCCCTCGGCCACGGCGTATAGCTCGCGCACCTTGTCGGGGTGAAACCCGGCCATCGGATGCGCGAATATTCCCATCGCCGTCGCCTGCAGGATCATTTGCGCCGTTGCGAGTCCGACATCGTGGATCGCGTGCCGGTTCGGCTTGCCGTTCTGCGCGAAGGTAAGCCGCGCCACCGAGACCATTAGCACCGGCGCGTGCGACGCCCAGGCCTGGTTGCCCTCGACCAGGCAACTCAGCAGGCGCGCGAATTCAGCCGCGTCATTGCGCGTCGCCACGATAAAGCTCCAAGGCTGTTCGTTGAAGCACGAGGCCGACCATCGAGCCGCCTCGAACATGCTCGCCAGCTTTTCCGGCTCAACCGGGCGCTCGGCGAACGCCCGGGGACTCCATCGCCGCCGCAGTAATTCCTCGATCGGATAGGCGGTCTCCGCCGGTTTTTCCATATCTCAGATGACCGTGGTGCTGGCGGGTTCGTCGATCACGCGGTTCTCGATATGCCCGATACGCTCGATTTCGATTCGCACCACGTCGCCGGCCTTGAGCCAGCGCGGCGGTTTCATCGCCAGCGCCACACCCGACGGAGTTCCGGTCGAAATGATGAGACCCGGCTCGAGCGTGCACACTGTCGAAAGCGTCTCGATGATCGAGAAGCAGTCGAAGATCAGATGGCGGGTGTTCGAATGCTGGCGTTCCTCGCCATTGACCAGCGTGCGCAGCTCGAGCGTATGCGGATCGCCGACCTCGTCCGGCGTCACGATCCACGGCCCGGTCGGACCGTGGGTGTCCCACGACTTGCCGAGCGTCATCGTGGCGGATTTGCGCTGCCAGTCGCGCACGCTCACGTCGTTGACGATCATGTAACCACCGACAACCTCGTGGGCGCGATCGCGCGGCACGTGGCGGCAGCGCCGCCCGATAACCAGGCCGAGCTCGCCCTCGTAATCCAGCGCCTCTGAGGCGCGCGGCAGATGAATCGGGTCATAGGGCCCGTTGACGCAGGTGATTTGCTTGTTAAAGAAGATCGGAAAGGTCGGGCGCTCGCGGCCGGTCTCTCCGATATGGTCGGCGTAGTTAAGCCCGATGGCGAGGAACTCAGGCGGACGCCGAATCGGCGCTTCGAGCCTCACCTGGTCGAACGCGATCCGGTTTTTTCCCGCCGTCGCCGCGGCGCGCGCGCGATCCATCGCACCGGCGCCGGCCGCCAGCAACGCCGCCATCTCGCGCGGCAATTCCGGCGCCGCCCCAGCAAGATCGACCACCGCGTTGTCCATTACGACGCCGATTCGAGTACTGCCTTGATGTGTGAAAGTTGCGAGCTTCATGTCATCCCCACTTCGCCCGCGCGGTCGCGCGAGCGCCGAACGGCCCGGCCGCTGGAGGTCGTGCATCGCCGCATCGACCGACGTACAACGGTCACTTCAAACGTTTGAAGACCGCGTCGAGGACCTCGGCGCGCAACCACGCGCCATGTTTATCCGCGCACGCCATCATCGCGACCCCGCCGCGGGTCTCGGCGACCAGGGGCTTGCGGCACTGCGGGCAGAGCGCGTCGTCGCCCTTTTTGCGCAGTTTCTCGAGCAGTTCCTCGTCGCGCTGATGCGCCCATTGCTCTTCGCGCGCGTGTTCGACGTCGTGAAGCTTGTCACCGAAGCGATCTTTTCCGTCCATTTCTTTCTATTCCCACTCTTTGCTCTTACGTTTTGGCCCCGGAGCGGAGCGCGGCGAGATCTCTACTAGAGCATTTCCTTGATCAACTTGCCGCTGCGCGCTTTTTCCACCGTTTCCTCGAATTTGGTTCCAAGGTCCGCCCCCATTTCCTTCGCTCGCTTCTTGGCCCACAGTCCAACGTTGCGCGAGTCGCGGTAGAACGATTCGTCGCGCGGCCGTGAGGTGTCGAACTCCGCGAGCCGCGACGTCTCGCTCGAAACCACCGCGAACGACGACATCACGCGCTTAAGGCGCGCGGCGCCGCATGCGGGACAGGCCAGTCGCACGCGGCGCCGGGTTCCCATCACGACATGAGAGCTCACCTTCGAGCAGCCCGCGCATTCGTACTCGTAGATCGGCATTGACGATGACAATAACTCCGCGCACTGGAGCGGGCAAACCGCCATCCGGACGATCCCGCAATCCCACCGAACCCAGGTCCCCGCCGCTTGGCGTTGCAGCCAGCCATTGCTATACATCCGGCAACTGTATCGCCGGACTCGAGCGAATTCGGCAAGGAGCAAATATGAAGCTCTATGATTACAAGATGGCGCCCAATCCGCGGCGCGTGCGAATCTTCCTGGCCGAAAAGGGTATCCAGGTTCCTGACGAGCAAATCGATCTCGCGAAGGCGCAAAATCGCACGCCGGAATTCCTGAAGATCAACCCCTTCGGCGGAGTGCCAGTGCTGCAGCTGGACGACGGCACACTGCTCGCGGAGACGGTCGCGATTTGCCGCTACTTCGAAGAGATGCATCCGGAACCGCGCCTGATGGGCGTCGACGCGCGCGACAAGGCGCTGGTCGAGATGTGGCAGCGGCGGATGGAATTGAACCTGTTCGCGATGGTGACTGGAGCGTTTCGTAACACGTCGGACTTCTTCAAGGGACGCATCCCGCAGGTGCCCGAATACGGCGAGGTCTGCCGCCAGGCGGCGGAAAAGGCGCTCGGGATGCTCGACGGATTCCTGGCCGTCAGCAAGTTTATTGCCGGCGAGCGCTACAGCATCGCAGACATCACGGCGGTGGTGGCGATCGATTTCGCCAAGCTGATCAAACTGCGGATAACGCCCGAGCAAAAAAACCTGACGCGATGGTACGAAACGGTATCCTCGCGTCCAAGCGCTAAAGCCTGAAGTTTTAGCGAAGGATAAGACAAGCGCCGGCCCCGATGCCTTCGCGCTCGGCCCCGATGCCGTCAGTGCGGCCTGTGCCGTCGGCTCGCCGACGACGAAGTCCATCAGCGGGGAACCGATGAAGTTGATGGCGCCGGCGGCCCCGATCGCGATTCCGCTGGCAATCCACCAGAGCGAACTATCCTTGATCCCGGGCGCGATCAACGCCGCGCCCATAGCGGTAGCAGTCGCGGTTGAATGACCTGGCCCGCACTTTCGATCGTTCGCAGCTCAATTCAAAGCCGTCGAGGCGCCCGCCGGCGCGATTTCGTATAGGGCCGGTGGTCCATAGCCGCCGCGCAGACCGGACTGGCCACAAGTTTCAGCCGGCCGCGAAGGTCCGGGGCGATGCGCACAAGATCGCTCGGTCGGGCGACGACGTATGCCGGCCGCTTGGCGGCCAGGTCAGCGGTCAAAACCTTCGGGTCGGTATGGTCCAGGCCTCAGATGCCGCGACCGTAATAAAAAGACAGCTCACAGTCGTGGCCCCACGCAATGTAGACCGGCGCGTTGCCGACGCGCCGATGATCAGCGCGGCCGCCGTCGCCCACTGAGCCCCTAACTGCACTCCCCCAAGCGGCCGCGTCTCGACCGCCATCCTGCGAAGCGCCGCGTCAGCCACGCGGCGCCGGCGCGCCCTGACCGCGGCTGCCAAGCGGCGGGGCCCATCGATATTCAAAACCGCCCGCCGGATCGAACATCGCCACGTCCATAACTTCCGCATTGTGCGCGTAGCCGAGCCTGCCGCGGCGATCGATCACGATAACGCCAGCTTGGCCGCCGGTCTGCGCTGCCATCTCCGCGATCACATGCTCGGCGATCGTGCGCGGATCGCCGCGCCCAAGCGCCATGACCACCTCGCGACAGAGCGTGGCCTTCATGATGGCCTCGCCCTGCCCTGTCGCCGAGGCCGCACCAGGCGCTTCGGCGAACGTTCCCGCGCCAACTATGGCGGAGTCACCGACGCGCCCGGACAGTTTGCCGCTCACTCCTCCCGTCGACGTAGCCGCGGCGAGTCCGCCGTCGGTGTCGAGCGCGATCGCGCCGACCGTGCCGAAACTTCCGGGACCGCCCCCCTCGGCGCCGATCCCTCCAACCCCTTCGGCGCGGCGCGCCAGCGCGGCGCGCCAGCGCTCGCGCGCGCGCTGCGTGATCAGGTCCTCGGGGCGGCAGCGCGCGATTCCGGCGCGGCGCGCCAGGCGTTCGGCGCCCGCGCCGGCCATCAGGACATGCGGCGTTAGCTCCATCACCGCGCGCGCGAGCAGGATCGGATTGCGCACGCGCGAAATGCCGGCGACGGCGCCGGCGTACAATGTTGCACGCGGGCGCGGCCCAAGCGCCGCCCCGCGCGCGAGCGCCGCCGCCGATATCGTGCCGCGGCGCGATGTCGGCGGCGGCGGCAGAGCGACCATCACCGACGCGTCCATCTCCACGGTGCCATCAACCGTCAGCAGAGAGCCGACGCCGGCGTTGAATAGCGGATGGTCCTCCAGGGCGCGCACCGTCGCGACGACGGCGTCAAGCGCGCTGCCGCCGATGCGCAGGATCTCGGCCCCGGCCGCGACCGCCGCCAGCATCCCGCGCCGGCGCTCCGGACGCTCCGCGGCCGGACCGCGGCCACCAGCACCGCCGTGCGCGATCAGCGCCGGAGCTATGCGCGGATGTTCCACGTCAATTGGCCGGGCGACGTGCCCAGATAAAGAGCCGGCGGAAGTTGAAGGTCAAGGGGCCGCGCGTGTCATACGCGCGCTCCAGGCTCGCCGTCAGAGCCTCGATGAAGGGCTCGCGCCACGCGGCATCGAGCAAATCCACGTAACGGCGCAACACGGTTGCGCGGCACCATTCGACGATCTCGGCTGGCGAGCCCATCGGATGATGGTACGTTTGATAGTAGCAATCGACACGCTCGAAGCCGATCTCACGGAGCATTCGATCGTAAAACTCGGGTGCGGCGACCGTGGCCGAAGGCGCCCGTACGCCGGCGAGCACCGCGCGCCAGGGCTCCTCGTGCGCCAGCGCGTTGAGCGTAACCTGCGCGGTTTCATGATCGTTGGCAGGTACCTGCACCGCCATCCGTCCGCCTGGTACTAGCGCTTCGAAGCAGCGCTTGAAGATCTCGCGATGCTCCGTGAGCCATTGCAACGCCGCGTTGGAGAAGATCATTGAATACTCGCGCGAATGCTCATGACCGGCATTGAATTGGCGAATATCGGCGAGGGCAAAGCTCAGCCGCTCGCGAAGCGCCGGCTCCAACCCTTCGCGCAGTCGGAGCGCGCGATCGATCATCGCGGGCGACGAGTCGAGCCCGAGCGTTGCGCCGCGGCGGGAGAACCGCCGCGCGAGTTCCACCGTGTTCTCGCCGGTGCCACAGCCCAAATCCACGATCCGCTCTGCGATTCGATTCGCGACGCCGCCAGCGGTCTGTTGCTCGGCGTCCTCGGCTTCGAGCCTGGCCAGAATCGCTCTGAAGGGCTCGTCACGATAATCGCGAAACTTGTGGTAGAGGTCGGGATCCCAATCGGCCATTGCGCCACCGCCAACCAGCCAAGCATAGGAGGCGCCGCCGGAGCGAACAAGGCGCAGCCGGCGCGTACGCGAAATCAGCGGGCGTTCAGTAGCCGAGCGCCGGGTCGACCTGGTTCAGCAGCGGCTGGCCCGCAGCAAAGCGGCGCAAATTGTCGGCGAACAACTCGCAACAGGTTTCGACGTAGCCTCTGAAAGCACCCGACATGTGAGGAGTCAGAATGGTATTCTCCATCGCCCACAGCGGACTATCCGCTTCCAGCGGCTCGCGCTCGAAGACGTCGAGACCGGCTCCGCCGATGCGGCCCGCGCGCAGCGCCTCGACCAGCGCGCCCTGATCGACGACCTCTCCGCGTCCGACATTAACCAGATAGGCGTGCGGCTTCATCGCGCCAAGCTCGCGCTCACCGATAAATCCGCGCGTGGCTTCGGTGAGTGGCAGCGTGACCGTGATGTAGTCGCACTCCGCGAGCATCTCGATCCGTTCGCCGGGGCCATAAAAACGCTCCGGGATGCTGCCGTCGGGATCGCCGAGTCCGGTCCGCGTCCATCCGTCGTCGCGGCGCGCGGCCGGATTGCGTTTGAGCGCGATCACTCGCATCCCGAGCGCCCGCCCCAGCCGCGCCGTCTCGCGCCCGATCGAGCCGTAACCGATCACGCCGAGCGTATGGCCGCGCATCGCGTCGACCATCGACATGAAGTCGCCCGAGCGGCGCCATTCACGATTCGCCTGCGCGCGGATGAGCAAGTGCAGCTTGTGGGCAAACGCTAGCATCGAGGCAATCGTGTACTCGGCCATCGTAGCCGCATGGATTCCGCTGGAGGTGGTGATGGCGACGCCGCCGCCAACCTGGCCTTTGAGAGCGTGATCGGCGCCTGCGCTCAGGAGTTGAATCCATTTGAGCCCTGGCGCAATTCGCATCGTATCGGGCGGAACGCGGAACGTGAACAGCACCTCGCATCCGTTGGCCGAACCCACCAGTGCGGCCATTTCTTCGATTGTGCGGCACTGGCGATCGACGATTTCGGCGCCGGGAACGGCGCGCTCGATGAGCGCGCGCTGCGGGGCTCTTAGTCCGACTGCGCTGACGATTTTCATCGCGCTGCCACTTTGGCACGCTCAGTTCGCGCCCATCAAGCGTGCGGCGATCCGGCTTGAGGCCCAATTCCGCACGACCTATCATCATTAAGCCGCCGCGCCGACAATGACTTTATCTTTCGACATGACTTTATGTTCGATATGACTTTGACGATAAATTTCCGCCGCCTCGCGCTTTGTTCGGCGCTTGCGCTCATATTGATATGCGCGGGGCCGGCGGGCGCACAGACCCAAAGCGGCCCCAAGAGCATCCAGGCCGGCGGCGACCAGACCCTGGAGCTCCCGCCGACGGCGTCAGGGCGGTCGGGCGTCGCTGCGCCGGGCGCGGCTGAACCAGGAGCGCCGAAGCAAAGCGCGCCCGAGCAGAATGTCCCGGAGCAAAATGCCCCGGGGCAGCCTGCGGAGACCACGGCAGAACCGGATCTCGGTTCCGACAACGCTCCGCTGCCCTCGGATTTGCCGGCTTCCGAGAATAATGGGCCGCGCCCCTACCTGGGGATCACCGTGCTCTATGCGGTTTCGATCCGCGACGGGCAAAAGGTCGGCGGACTCGAGGTGATGGACATCGATGAGAACAGCCCGGCCTCGCGCGCCGGACTGAAAGCCCGCACGCCGATGACCACGATCGGTGCGAGCGGCGCGACGGCGGGCGAATTGCTCGGGCCGCTCGATGCGGCGCTAAGGCCGCTGCTCGCGAAGTCGGGCCAGCTCGGCGAGGACGGCGACCTCATCGTCGCAATCGACGACCATCGCGTGACCAGCGACTCCGACCTGCCCGACCATCTCGCGCGGCTCCATCCCGGCGACATCATCTATCTGACCGTGTTGCGCCAGCAGCGAGGCGGAAAGTACAAAGCAGTCAAGCTGCCGGTGACGCTGGGCTTTCAAAAAAGCGCCAAAGCAGCGCCATAAGACGCGCGCACAAGCCGCCCTCGCGACCGGAGCGGCCGCCTTTGCTACAATCGTTTGGATCATCGGCTTTGGTTTGACCTTTAGCTTGAATCGTTTCCCGTGGTTAGACCATTGGGTTTGATTCTTAATTCCGCAATTCATCACGGAGATCCATTTAGGACAGGTCGGAGCGGTCAAGAATCGATTTGGAACGGAGTCTGAAAGAAGCGGCGAGCGAGCTTCGCGCACGCCTGGACACGGGCGGCGCGAGCCGCTTTCCGTTGATGGGCCTTAAGGGCGCGGCGGGAGCGCTGATGCTGCGCGAGGCTGCGCTTGGACTCGGCCGTCCAGTGCTGGTGGTAACTGCGCTCGCGCGCGAGGCCGAGGCGCTGGCGAGCGAGGTCGGATTTTTTCTCGACGAGACGCCCGAGAGCGATCCGTTCGTGCGCCGGGTTCATCTGCTGCCCGCATGGGAGTTGAAGCCGTTCGCGCATCTCTCGCCGGCGCCGCACACGCAGGCGGCGCAGCTCGCGGCGCTGTACGCGGCGCTCCGCGGCGAGGCCCCGATGCTCGTCGCCTCGGCCGAGGCGCTGCTGATGCGCACGCTGCCGCGGCCAGTGTTCGAATCCTCGGTTATGCGCATCGCCGCCGCCGACACGCTCGATCTCGAAGCGCTCATCGACGCGCTGAGCGCGGCCGGCTACCAGCGGGTGCCACAGACCGAGGAGCCGGGCGATTTCAGCGTACGCGGCGGAATCATCGACATCTTTTCGCCGCTCTACCACAATCCGGTGCGCATCGAGCTGGAAGAGGACATCGTGACCTCCGTGCGCCAGTTCGATCCCGCCTCGCAGCGCTCGCAGGGCGAGACGAGCGACGCGATCGTGATTCGCACTCGCCTGGTGCCGCCGATCGCGCTGAAGGATGATAAGGTGCGCGAGCGCGTGGCGCTCCGCGCGAGCGAAATCGGCCTGGTGCGTAAAGAGCTGGCGGAACTTAGCGACTCGCTGACCAACGGCCTGCTGTTTCCCGGCGCAGAGCTGCTGACCCCGCTGCTGTTTGGCCGCCCGCTCGATACGGTCTTCAGCTACCTGCCCTTGGGCACCGTGGTCTGGATCGTCGAGCCGGGCCGCGTGCTGGCCGAGGCGATCAGGCTCACCGAGCAGACCACCGCCGCCGCCGAAGCCGCACAAAGCAAGCCTTCGTTCCATCCGCCGCCGGAGTCGCTCTACCTCAGCGCGGATGAATTCGAAGACGCGCTCGGCTCGATGACCGCGGTCGAGGTCGGCTCGCTGGTGACCGCAGCCGCGCCGCGCGAGGGCTGGGCGCCCGCGATCGAGGTCAAGTGCCAACCGAGTCTCAAGCTCGGCGCGAGCGCGCTTACCGGGCCACGCACGCCGCCGAGCTTCGAGCCGCTCGCCACGGAATTGCGCGAGGTGCAGCGCGGACAGGGCCGCGCGCTGATGGTGGTCGAGGGGGCCAGCCAGGCCGCGCGTCTCCGCCGTCATCTGGAGGCTTACGACCTCACGGTCAACACCGAGTGCAAGAGCTTCGGCGCGCTGATGGAGTGGCCCGACTTTCGCCCCACGATCATGGAGGGCGAAATCTCATCCGGCGCGGTGCTGCAAGCCGACGGGCTCTACGTTTACAGCGAAGAGGACATTTTCGGCGAACCGCGCGTGCACCGACGTTCGCGGCCGGTCTCCAAGGGCGCGCTGCTCAATCTCGAGGAGCTGAAGCCCGACGACGTGGTGGTGCATATCGACCATGGGATCGGGCGCTACCGTGGGCTTCGCCACCTGAAGGTCGCGGGCACCGAGGGCGACTTCCTGGCGCTGGAGTACGCGGGCGCCGACGCGATGTACGTGCCGGTCGAGCGCATCAACCTGGTCCAGCGCTATATCGGCGGCGACGGCGAGGAGCCGAAACTCGACAAGCTCGGGAGCGGCTCGTGGGACCGGGTCAAGCGGCGCACCAAGGAGGCGGTGCTCGCGATGGCCTCGGATCTGCTCGACATCTACGCCGCGCGCGAAGTGATGGAAGGCCACGCGTTCGCCCATCCGGGCTCCGATTACGCGGAATTCGCCGAGGGCTTCGAATTCGAAGAGACGCCCGACCAGCTCGCCGCGATCGACGAAGTCGTGCGCGACATGTGCCGGGCCAAGCCGATGGACCGGCTGATTTGCGGCGACGCCGGCTTTGGCAAGACCGAGGTGGCGCTGCGCGCGGCCTTTATCGCGGTGATGGACGGGCGGCAGGTGGCGATGCTGGTGCCGACCACGGTGCTGGCTGAGCAGCATTGGAACACGATGCGCAAACGTTTCGAGGGCTACCCGGTGCGAATTGAAATGGTCTCGCGCTTTCGCAACGCGCGCGAGAACAAAGCGGTTATCGACGACGTCCGTGCGGGCAAGGTCGATATCGTGGTCGGAACCCATCGCCTGCTCCAGGACGACGTCGAGTTCCCGCGCCTCGGTCTGCTGATCATCGACGAGGAGCATCGCTTCGGGGTAGCCGACAAGGAGCGCGTCAAGCGGCTGCGCAAGCTGGTCGAGGTCCTGACCCTGACCGCGACCCCGATTCCGCGCACGCTGCACATGGCGATGCTCGGGATCCGGGACTTGAGCGTGATCCAGACGCCGCCGCCGGACCGCCAGGCGATCCGCACTTTCGTCGCACATTTCGACGACGGGCTGCTGCGCGAAGTAATAATGCGCGAGCTCAACCGCTCCGGGCAGGTGTTCTTCGTGCACAACCGCGTCGAGAACATCGAATACGTGGCGCGCCATCTGCGCGCGATCGTGCCCGAGGCGAAAGTTGCGGTCGCGCACGGGCAGATGAAGGAACGCCAGCTCGAGAACGTGATGCGCGAGTTCATCGACAACCGCGTCAATCTGCTGGTGTGCTCGGCGATCATCGAATCGGGACTCGACATTCCCAACGCCAACACCATGATCATCAATCGCGCTGACCATTTCGGCCTGGCCCAGCTCTATCAGCTGCGCGGACGGGTCGGACGCTCGCGCCAGAAGGCCTACGCCTATCTGCTGATTCCGGGCGAGCACATCATCACGCGCGACGCCAAGAAGCGTATCGACGCGCTGCGCGAGCTGGTCGAGACCGAAAGCGGCGGCGGTTTCAAGCTCGCGATCCGCGACCTCGAGCATCGCGGCGCCGGCAATCTGCTCGGCCGCGAACAGTCGGGCCAGATAACGGCGGTTGGCTTCGAGCTATATACGGAGATGATGGAGCAGGCGATTCACGAGTTGCGCGGCGAGCCGCTGCGGCCGGATTTCGAGCCCGAACTCCGCCTCGGCATCCCAGCGTACATCCCCGACAGCTTCGTGCCCGACGAGGGCGAGCGCCTGGTGCTGTACCGGCGGATGGCGCGGGCGGCGGCCCGCGCCGATCTCGACGGGTTGCGCGAGGAGATGCGCGACCGGTTCGGACCGCCGCCGACGCTGGTCGACAATCTGCTGGCCGCGATGGATTTGCGCCGGCGCATGCGCGAGATGATGATGCTGAGCGCGATACTCAAAGGCGACCAGCTCGAAGTTAAATTTCATCCCGACGCGCCGGTGGACACGGCACGCCTGGTCGCACTGACCGAGAGCAATCGCCGCCGGATGCGGCTCACGCCGTCATTTCAGGTGATGGTGCGAATCGAAACCGCCGCCGGCGAAGCGGGCAACAACTACGAATTGCTGTTCGAGCAACTCGACGGTGTCTTGCAGGCCCTGGCGGCCTGTGAAAAGTTGGAGGCCGGGCCGGGCCGCCCCGCCGGGACGCTCGCCAGTTAAGCCATGAGCCAGCATCATTTCAGTCTGCGCTTGGGCGCCGTGGCACTGATCGTCGCGTGCCTCGCGGCTCTATCCGCGTTGGTCACGCCGCGCACCGCAGGTGCGCAGGATGACCTTGATCGGGTGGTGGCCAGCGTCGACGGCGATCCGATCACCGTTCACGACCTCAAGACTTTTGCCACGGTCAACAAAGTAACGCTGACCGACCCGGACGATGTGAATTCGTCGGATACCAAGGCCGTGCTCAAGGGGGTCATCTCGGAGCGCCTGTTGGAGAGCGAGGTCAAGAAGTACAAGGACCAGGTGGACGAGCGGCAGGTGGACGAATACATCGCCAATTTCGAACAGAGCAACGGGATCACCGACGCACAGCTGCGCGCGCAGTTACAGAGCCAGGGCCATACCTACGAAGATTTCCGCAAGCACGCCCGGTTGGAACTGCAAAAGATGGTTATGATCCAGAAAGAGGTGCGGCAGAGAGTCAACGTCTCGCCCGACGAGGTAAAGGCCTACTACGATGCGCATCCGCAGGAGTACAGCGTCGGTAAGGAGAGTTTCAAAGTTGCGCAAATCCTGATCGCGTTGCCGCCCAATCCCTCGCCCGACCAGGTCGCGGCGGCAAGCGTGAAGGCCGATAGCGTCCACAAACAACTGGCCGATGGCGCCGATTTCGGCAAGCTGGCACAGCAGTACTCCGACGACGATTCCAAAAGCCAGGGCGGCGAACTGGGCGACTTCTCGCGCGGTGACATGATCGACCCGATTCAGAATGCGATCGATCACATGAAGGTAGGCGAAATTTCCGAGCCGATCCGGACCGAGCACGGTTTTCACATCATCAAGCTCGAAGCTCACGAGCAGGTGGGCGTCAAACCATTCTCGGAGGTCTCCAGCCAGATTCGTGAGAAGCTGATAAGTCAGAAAGCGCAACAACAATTCGGCACCTGGGTCGACAAAGATCTCGTCAAGCAGCACTACATCGAAACCTTCAACTAGAGTGACACGGCGGATGCCATCGAGGCCGGGCGCGCCCCCGCTCCTGGCGATAAGCATGGGCGATCCGGCCGGCGTGGGTCCCGAGGTCATTCTGAAGGCGGCCGCCGCGATAGCCCGGCACCGCGCCGCTCCAGCACTGCTGGTTATAGGCGACTGCGGTGCGATGCGCACCGCCGCGCGTCGCTTGCGCGGGGTCCCCGCGCCGCGGCCGTGGCATCCGGGCGACGCACCCGTTCGCCCCGCCGACGGACTGGCGGTGCTTGAGATCGGCCACCTCGGCGCGGCCGCGCTCAAGCCTGGAGCGCCGAGCGTCGAAGGCGCGGAGGCATCGTATCGCTATATTGTGGAAGGGGCGCGGATGGCGATGGCCGGGGCGGCCCAAGCGCTGGTCACCGGACCCATCAACAAGGAGTGGCTTAACCGGGCGGGCCACCGTTTTCCCGGCCACTCCGAGTTGCTCGCCGAACTGAGCGGCACGCCGCTGTGGCGGATGATGTTCGCCGGCGATCAGTTGCGGCTCGCACTGGTGACGGTGCACATGGGGCTCGCGCGGGTCTCGCGCGCGCTCAGCAGCCAGGGCATCTTCGACACTATTCGGTTACTCGCGCAGCATCTGAGCGCTCGGCTGGGAGTAGCCCGGCCGCGCCTGGGCGTGCTCGGATTCAACCCACATGCGGGCGAGCATGGGCTGTTCGGCGACGAAGAGCCGCGGGTGATCGTCCCGGCCATCCGTCGCGCGCGGCGGGCCGGCATCGATGCGCATGGACCGCTCGCGCCCGATACCGCGTTCATCCGGCCGGCGGGCGAGTTCGGCTTCGACGCAGCGGTCGCGATGTATCATGATCAAGGACTGATCGCGCTCAAGACCCTGGAGTTCGAGCGCGCCGTGAACGTGACACTGGGATTGCCGTTCGTGCGTACCTCGCCCGATCACGGCACCGCGTATGATATAGCGGGATGCGGCGCGGCGAACGGCGCGAGCATGCTCGCGGCGATGGAATATGCGTGGCGGGCGGTGAGCGGGCGCCACGGCGCGGCGAGCGGCCGGCGCGGCGGCGCGGCGGCGGCTGAGAAGCTGCGGCGCAAAGCCTGAGCGGAGAAATTCGCGACGGAAAATCTGGCAACGATGGCGAATCGGCAATGGCGGATCGAATAGTCATCAAGGGCGCGCGCGAGCACAATCTCAAGAATATCGACCTTGAGATTCCGCGCGATCGCCTGGTCGTCATCACCGGGCTTTCGGGCTCGGGCAAGTCTTCGCTCGCATTCGACACCATCTATGCCGAAGGCCAGCGCCGCTACGTCGAGTCACTTTCCGCTTACGCACGCCAGTTCCTGGAGCAGATGGAGAAGCCGGACGTCGATTCGATCGAGGGACTTTCGCCGGCGATCTCGATCGAACAAAAGACCACCTCGCGCAACCCGCGCTCGACGGTGGCAACGATCACCGAAATTTACGACTACCTGCGCCTGTTGTTCGCGCGCGTGGGCCATGCGTTTTGCCATAACTGCGGGCGTGAGATCACGCAGCAGAGTGTTCAACAAATCGTCGACCGTATCATGGCCTGGCCCGACGGCACACGCATCCACGTGCTCGCGCCCATCGTGCGCGACCGCAAGGGCGAATATCGCAAGGAGCTGAGCGACCTTCGCCGGGCCGGCTTCGTGCGGGTCAAGGTCGACGGGGCGGTGCGCGAATTGGGCGAGGAAATCGCGCTCAACAAGAACCTGCGCCACACCATTGAGGTGATCGTCGATCGCCTCGCCATCCGCCACGGAATCGAGAAGCGTCTCAGCGACTCGCTGGAGGTCGCCTTCAAGTACGGCCACGACCTGCTCAAGATCGAACGGCTCGACGCCAAGGAGGCCGGCGAAGTCTACTTCAGCCAGCGCTTCGCCTGCGTGGAATGCGGCATCTCGTATCCGGAGATCACGCCTCGGATGTTCTCGTTCAACAGTCCGCACGGCGCCTGCGCGTCGTGCTCGGGTATCGGTTCGATCATGTACTTCGATCCCGAGCTGGTGGTGCAGAACGAAGACCTCAGCATCGCCGACGGCGCAATCGCGCCGTGGGCCACGATGAACTACATGCAGCCGGTGCTCGAGGCGCTGGCGGCGCATTACAAGTTCAGCCTCGATACGCCGTGGAAAAGCATACCGGTCAAAGTGCGGCGCGCGATCCTCAACGGCTCGGGCGACGAGGAGATTGCCTTCACCTACCAGCGTGGAGAGCATCGCCGCGGTTACGAACGGGCGTTCGAGGGCGTGCTTACCTGGCTCGACCGCCGCTACAAGGAAACCGACTCTGAGAGCATCCGCGAGATGCTGGAGTCGTACATGAACATGCGGCCGTGTCCGGAGTGCGAGGGCGCGCGACTGAAAAAGGAAAGCCTCTACGTCCGCTTCAACGGCAAATCCATCGCCGAGATCTCGGCGATGTCGGTCAAGCAAGCGGTGGCATTTTTTGCCACGCCCAAGCTGAGCCGGCAGGAAGAGGAGATCGGCCGGCTCATTCTGAAGGAGATCCGCGAGCGTCTCGGCTTTCTCGCGGACGTGGGGCTGGACTACCTGACGCTGGACCGCGTCTCCGCGAGCCTCTCGGGCGGCGAAGGTCAGCGCATTCGTCTGGCCACGCAAATCGGCTCGAGCCTGGTCGGCGTGCTGTACATTCTTGACGAACCGTCAATCGGATTGCATCAGCGCGACAACCAGCGCCTGCTCGCGACCCTCAAGCGCTTGCGCAACCTCGGCAACACTGTGCTGGTGGTCGAACACGACCGCGACACGATGCTGGAGGCCGACCATCTCATCGACATGGGGCCCGGAGCAGGCGTGCATGGTGGGCACCTGGTCGCGCAGGGCACTCCCGAAGAGGTGATGCGTAACGCGGCGTCGCTGACCGGGCGCTATCTCAAGGGCGAGCTCGAAATCGCGACGCCGCGCCGCCGCCGCCCGCTTTCCGGACGCGCGCTCACGATCAAGGGCGCGAAAGAGAACAATCTGCGCGATCTGACAGTGAGCTTTCCGCTCGGCGTGTTCATCTGCATCACCGGCGTATCGGGGTCGGGCAAGTCGTCGCTGGTGCTCGATACGCTCTACCGGGCGCTGGCGCAAAAACTCAACCGCTCGCGCGAGCGCGCTGGCGCGCACAAGAGCATCGAGGGCGTCGAGCACCTCGACAAGGTAATCCACGTCGATCAGAGTCCAATCGGCCGCACGCCGCGCTCCAACCCCGCGACATACACCGGGCTCTTCACCCACATCCGCGAACTATTCGCGCAACTGCCCGAGGCGCGAATGCGCGGCTATGGACCGGGGCGGTTTTCGTTCAACGTCAAGGGCGGACGCTGCGAGGCGTGCCAAGGCGACGGCATAATCCGGATCGAGATGCACTTCCTGCCCGACGTTTACGTGACATGCGAAGTCTGCGGCGGCAAGCGCTACAACCGCGACACGCTGGAGATTCAGTACAAGGGCAAGAGCATCGCCGAGGTGCTCAACATGACCGTGCTCGACGCGGTCGACTTCATGGGATCGGTGCCGCCGATTCGCCAGAAACTCGAAACCCTGCGCGACGTCGGCCTGGACTACATCCATCTCGGCCAGTCGGCGACCACGCTCTCGGGCGGCGAAGCGCAGCGCATCAAGCTGGCCAAGGAGCTCGCGCGCCGCGCCACCGGGCGCACGCTATATATACTCGACGAGCCGACCACCGGCCTTCACTTCGACGACATCAAACGCTTGCTAGAAGTGCTGGGGCGTCTTGCCGACACCGGCAATACCATCATCGTGATCGAGCACAACCTCGACGTGATCAAGACCGCCGACCATGTCATCGACCTCGGGCCAGAGGGCGGCGACCGAGGCGGCCAAATCGTGGCCAAGGGCACGCCCGAGGAAATCGCGGCAGCCGCCAACTCGCACACCGGCCTGTTCCTGCGACAGGTGCTTGGCCATCGCGCAGCCGCCTAAGGCGCTCGCGCGCCGCGGAAAAGCATGGGACCTCACGGAGGCTCGATTGAACCGCGTCCCCGCAGCGCTGCTCGCTCTCGCAATCGTACTCGCCGCCGGATGCGCTCGCGGTCCCGAGCCGCGCCAGCTCCAAGCGCGGCTCAGACGCGAGCTTCCCATAGGCACGCCATCAAGCCAGGTCGACGCATACCTGGCGGCGCACGGATGGCAGCACAGCTATCTGCCCGATGAGCGCTCTTACCTCGCGGGCGTTCGCAACGTTGGCTCGCGCTTCAGCTTCACTCGCGAGGACATCGCGATACGAATCGACTTCGACAAGGACGGCCGGCTGACCGCGATCCGCGTAACGCCGTTTTTCACGTATCACGGACGGTAGTCACGCATTTTTGGTTCTCTCTAGCCGCCGACCTCTTTTACTGAGCGATCCCTTTCCAGAATCCATCGTTGGCGGCCTCGGGAAGGTCTTTCGGACTGAATAACCTTGCAGGCGCCTGCTTGTTGTACTTAACGCTGGACACGTCTATCTCGCTGCTACCGCCCGATTGCACGTCATTCATCACGATCTTCATGACGGTGGGTACATTATCGACCGTCGAGATTTTCTCGAAATGCTCCGACTTGAATAGCTTGCCGTCAACGTCATAGTAGTCACGTTCGATCGGCAATCCATTGTCGGTTGCGACCCAGGTCGTGACCTTCGAATAATACGGATTGTTGTTAAGCGTCTCCTCCAGCTTGTAGGCCTTTATGCCGTCGTGCATCTCGGTTCCGTCGAGCTTCTCATGCCCATGGAACCGCACGAAGCTCAAATCCTGATAAGTGAAATCGGTCCCGAAAAACGGCTCGTAGCCGGCCAGTGGAGTGACCTCGCGAACTCGCCGGATGGCTGGCAGATAAGAGTAGTCGACGGCCCTCGCGCCGGGCTCATCCTTGGCCAGAAACGAGATACCTCTGGCATCGGCCGGCTTGAGCACGACGGTCAGCATCGAGTCCGCGCCGTTCACGTGAGCTCGCGCCTCTGTGAGCTTCCATTGCGTGGCAAATCCCTCGCTGCTGCGAATTTTCAAAGTCATTACGCGCACGCTGGGACGTGCAGGCTCCAGCGCCCGCTTTATGCCCTCGACAACCGAGGCAGCATCTGGTTGGGCTGCCCATGCGTCTGATCCGCTTGAAAGCGCGCAAGCTACCAGTAGAAGTATTGCCAGGATTGCCGCTGGAATTTGCCTCACCGTGTGCTTTCCTCCTACTAATGAGCTACGCATAAAATCGACCCTGCGCCGCCGGCTCCGTATTCCAGCGAAGAGCCGGCGGGCTGCCTCGTCAGTTTAGCCTCACAACATCGCAGGTTCAGTCACAATCGGAGAACCTAACGACCCAGGCGCTCCAGTGCTTCCATCGAGCAGAAGTCACCAAACAATCTCGGATTATCGATATCCGCATGGTATCCGCCGGGAACCTCCTGCGCGTAGTAGAAGCGCGACATACGATTGCTCTGGAGGTCGTGCGCGTGAACGTGCGTCCAGCTCCAGAAATGATCTGGCACGCCTTCGATCCACTTCATTCCGGGCTGGCGCTGATAATAGTCGAAGCCTCCTTCCCATTGCTTCCACAGCTTGCCCTGGCGGTCATAGCTGATCATGGTGAGCGGGCATAGTGTCGCTCCATGGTACCAGATTCGTTTTTTGCCGATCGGCGCGCGGGGATACATGACCGGCTTCAACTCGACCACGTAAGCTTCCGGCACCAACTCCATCCGCGTCCGCCAGTACTTCACCCCGCTCTTGCCGCCGCAGGTCTTGTGGATCCAATTGGGATTGTTGAGGTCAGCGCAGTGATGAGCGCAGGTGAGAACCGGGCCTTTGCCCACCAGCTTGAAATCACCCCAGGTCAGTAGCGGATCACCTGCCATCCAGTACTCAGTAACGAAATAGGTATTGCCGGGGAACTGTGGCTCGAACCGCTGATCGACCGGGTAGCTGCGTACCCGCTTGGTGGTGGGCTGGTAAACGTAGTAGCCGGGAAGCTTGTGCTGGTCATAGGCCCAGATCTGCAGGATACCGGTCCCACTAACGTCCTCGGGAGCTAGAACACTGCCGCCGAGAATTCGAAGCTGGCTTTCGCGGCCCGCCATGTACGGGTGCGGATCGAGAACCAGTCGCCCCACCGTTTGCCATTCAACATAGTAGGAACCATAATTATATTCGACATTGCCGTCGGGATCGGTGTCCCAGTCGAGCACGGGATGAGCCTGGGTATCGTGTTTACCCCAACTCAGGGTATTGCCCATCAGCACTTCTTCTGCGGTCTTTGGCTCCGGGAATGGATTGCCGCCGATCCAATCTTTGTGGTCCAGCGTGTAACAATTGCCGTCAGGAAAGATTTTGTGTTTGCCGCGGTTGCTCAGAGTCGCTTGGAGGTAGGGCACCGGCGTGAGCTTGGTCAGGTCGGTCTCGGTCGGCGCCAGATCGACCAAACGCCCGTCATGCTTGATTTGCCAATAGGCGGCCGGATCTAGCAGGTCCTTCACGATGTCGACGTTTTCGGCACTCAGTACGTCTCCCGGTCCGAGTTTACCCTTGGTATAGGCCTCGATGGAGAGCAACTCGGGCGGGTAAGCAGCCTCCAGCGAGCCTGTACTTCCAATTACTTCCCACAAAGGAGCGATCACTCCTGCGGCCATGACACCACGGGCCATCTGCTCCAGGAAGTGCCGTCGCGTCCATCCGTCGGGATACTTCAAAAGGTGCATGACTTGGAACCCTCCTTGAAATTTTGCGCTACTGTTCCACGCACGGCCCCTTGAACTTTCGACGAATTGAGATATTGAGAGATTCAACGGAAAATGGGATCGGGGCGAGATTCAACGGAAAAGAATGTTTGATTGAGCAAATTGCGCTGCGAGTGGGGCTTTCTGCTGCATCTCCACGCAATCTTTTTCAACCTTGAGGTGCAGCCCGAATCTTCGACTCTATTGGAACGATTACTTTCCCAAGGTTAAGTCCTCGACAACATAGCCTCAGATTTGATTCTTCGCGCGGCGCCCCCTTCTCTGGGATTCAGCATCGTCAAAGTAGCGGCTCCATGGATCCGGCAATTGATTCCTCGATTCGTTCAAAGACTGAGCGTTTCTTCCATTGCACCAGCTTTATCTCCTCGGAATCCTCCATGTCCTGGTGGAACATCAGGTTCATCTTTCGAGCGAAATCGAAGCTCAGAACTATCGCGTTAACTTCGTTATTGCGCGCAATACTCCACCAGTCGAGGTTTGACGATCCGACAGTCGACCAGACCTCGTCGATCGTAGCCGTCTTGGCGTGCAGCATTTTCCCCTGCCATTCATAAATTCTGACGCCCGCACGCAACAGTTCCGAATAGTGAGAACGCGTAGCTGGCCCGATGATCGGTTCATTGCTCCGCGCCGGGACCAGCAATCGCACATCGACGCCGCGTTGCGCCGCCGCTTTAAGTGCTTCGAGCATCTGCACATCCGGCGCAAAGTAAGCATCGGTTATGTATACATTTGTCTCGGCATTATTAATTGCCGAGATGAGAGTCACATAGATGATACTGAATTGCTCAGGGATACTGCCCAGCACTCGAACGATTTCACTCCCCTGATCATGCAGCGCAGGAAAATAATCTCTGCCGGTCAGCGGAGGCCCATGCTGCCTCATCCAGGTCGCCAGGAAAAGTGTCTGGAACTCTGCCACCGCCGGCCCCTGGACCTCGACGTCGGTATCACGCCAATGGCGGAGCATGCCATCGGTTTCTTCTTCTCCGACCGGTCTGAAGCCGCTGGAATAAGAACCGGAGACATTCACCCCGCCCGTAAACGCGACCTGTCCGTCAATCACCAGAAGCTTTCGATGGTCCCGATGGTCCGGAGACCAATGAGCCCTCGCGCTCCATGGGCTGATCGGATCGAATTGAAGCACCCTGATACCGTCGGCACGCAGCAAGCTGAAGAAACTCTCTGGCGTATCGTAGCAACCGAAACTGTCGTAGATGATATTCACCTCTACGCCTTCATGCCGTTTTGCGATCAGCGCGCCCGCAAATTCGCGTCCGACAGTGTCATCGGAAAAAATAAAGGTCTCAAGGTTTATGTTATGGCGTGCGGCACGTATCGCCTCGAGCATGGCGGGATATGTTGCCCGCCCGTTCTCAAGCAAGGTGACTCGGTTTCCGAGTATCAAAGGGCTGTCGCTGATCGCCTGCTCGAAGGCCAGATGGCGTGTAAGGATATCGGTCTTTCCGGTCTGCCGTTCGAGCCTCCCGATGATATCCCTGCCCTCAGCTGTTGAGACTGGACCTCTCGTCGCCAAAAATTGCGGAGATTGTTGGTAGAATCGGGAAGCACGAATCAACGCTAAAGCGTTCGGAATCGTCCCGCAGCCGGCGAGGGCGCACAAGAAGTTCAATAGCAGTAGAAACAGTAGCGTGGTGGTTCGTGCCGAGGGCGGTCTGATCACTCGCATAACACGCGCGCTCTCGAAAATTCCGGAGCCGATGAATTTCGTTTGGCATCGGGGTCGGCGGACGTGGATCAGGAGACTGCGACCGGTCGGCGTCATCCGACGAAACGTGGCGATCCGTGCTCTCGATCGCAAGAGCGCTCCACAGAGCCTTTAAAGGGAGCCTCGGCCCAATCATCGAATTCAAGCCTTCGCATGCCATCCTATCAGCCGTTGTTGGGATGTATCCAACTCGGACAGCCCCTAGCATGAACGGCGATGAATTCGTATAAGTCGCATAGCCACCGGAGGTAACAGCAAGATGGAACGCACGCGCCAGCAACCGGCGACCTTCGCCGAGCCTGAGTCATATGACTGGAACCAGATCGTCGATGATCTCAATCGCCTGCTGCGCCTTCGCACCACGCCGATCGGAATGAAGCTGTTCGCCACCGTCGAGGAGATGGAGCAGATTCCCAAACTGCGCCGGCCGAAGTCGATTCACACGACCGATCAAATCGTCGCGCAGGCCTCGCGCCTCGGATGGACCGTGGGGATTACAGCCAAGGACCTGGTCGGCGCGCAGTGTGCGGTAGTGATTGGACTGCAACCGGCCGACGAGGATTGGCTCTCGGGCAAGCGGATGGCCGGGGTGTGGTACTCGACCGTCGAGGATTCTTCGGCCCATCAGCATGCGATGGACGTCGTGCCGCACGGCCGCTATGCCGCGATGGCGGTCTCGCCGCTGACCTCGGGTCGCCTCAACCCACCCGACATCTGCCTGATTTATGGCACCCCGGGCCAGATGATCATCTTCATCAACGGCCTGCAGTGGGCCGGCTACAAAAAGTTCGAATGGGGATGCGTCGGTGAATCGGCGTGCGCGGATTCATGGGGCCGCGCGCTCAAGACCGGAGAGCCGAGCGTTTCGATTCCCTGCTTCGCCGAGCGCCGTTACGGCGGTGTGCTGGACGATGAATTGCTGATGGCGATCCCGCCGCGTTATCTGCCGAGAACGATAGAAGGACTGAAGCGGCTCGCCGCGAATGGTCTGCGCTATCCGATTCCGCAGTATGGGATTCAATCGGACGCGCGCGCCGGCCTCGGAGTCAGCTACAACTCCAAAGAATGAGCGCGGAACCAACGCGGATTGGAAACCGGCTAGGTCCTCTATCCGACTGCGTGAAGCAGAAGCAGCACCAAAGGCCAGAAGAACAACAGACTGACGCCAGGGATTTTCAGTGCCAAGGTTTGTGCACTGCCCGGATGCCCTCTGCTCTCAGACGTTTAAGCGCGGGTTCCACATCAGTCCCGTTGTGCAACCAGATAACAGGCTCGCCCTTTTGGCCCGGGTCGTGGTCGATGCCCTGCCATTGCAGAGTGGCGAGCGCGGTCTGAAACTCGGCCTTCTCGAAAATGCGAATCAATTCCATGCCCTGATGGATACAAAAAGCGTCACGGCATGCGAACTGAAGTTTTAATTAACTATCCACAGACTCACATCGCCTCAAATTCGCCACTTCGCTGGATAAATCCGTCGGGACGTTTTCAACGCTGGCGCTGAATTTGAGGCCGATCCGCGCGATTATTCTGCACCTGACTCTGAAGCCTTGCCTCGATATATCGAGTCGATATATTGTGATGCTGTAGGACGGACAGTGGCAACGACGCGAGCAAAGGTGGGCACGGCGGTTTCTCGCAAGCGGCCAGGGGCAAAAGAGTCCTTCTCACGCTGGGTTGCACCGCCTGAGATCGGCTGGCCCAAAAAACCCCCGCGGATCGACATCAAGTTCCCCATCCTGGGCTTCCTGATGGAATGCGAGATGACTGGCTACGACCTCAAGCGCCGCTTTCGGGATCCTATCGGCTTCTTCTACCGTGCCAGCGACGGCTCACTTTATCCGGCCCTCAAGAAGCTCGCACACGACGCGATGGTCACAATGCGTGCCGAGCGGCACGGTCTGCGCGCGCGCAAGGTTTACGCAATTACGCCCAAAGGACGCGAGCATTTCCTGCGCACGCTCCGTGAGCCCGCGCAGCCGATCTTCGTCTACGACGAAGCGCAGGTGAAGATTTATTTCGCCCATCATGACCCGCAGGCCGCGCTGCATCATGTCGAACGCGAGCGCCGTTTCGCAGGTGCGTGGGAGTCCTTTCTCGAACGGTTGCTGGAAGACATGAAGGGCCATGGCGCGAGCCCGTTCCGTACCAGCATGGTCGAAATTGGCCATGGTATCGCGGCGCTCAAGGCCCAGTTGTTCGAAAAGTTGATGCTGCGGCTGGAACGCGAGCTGCGCGGATCCTCGAGCGTCGGCAATGCAGCGGACCTGGGCTGCCAGCCGAGCGGTAATCTTCGTGGCCCGCGTGCATCTGCTTCAGCCGCGGCCACGCATGGCACGATCCGATGAAAACCATCATCCGCAGAGTAGTGAAGCTCGCGATCGTCGCGCTGATTCTCGGTGGCGGCTATTACTTGGGAAGCAGATATCTTTGGCCCGCGGCCGACACGCAAACGATTCAGACCGTGGGCATAATCGAAGCCCCCGAGGTCAACATCACGAGCCGCATCGCTGGCCGCATCGTGCAGCTTGACCTGCTCGAGGGTGACACCGTCGAGCGCGGCCAGATCGTCTGCCGCATCGAGGATATCGACATCAAGAACCAACTCGCCAAAGTGCGCGGCGACCTCGCGAACGCCAGCGCCACGCTGCACAACGCGGAGAATACGATGGCGCGCAACGCCAAGCTCTACGCCGAACATGTGACCTCGGCCAAGGAGCGCGACGATGCGCGGGCCGTGCTCGACAGCAGCCGCGGCGCGGTGACCGCCGCCCAAGCCAACGTGCAGTTCTATACCGACCAGTTGAGCGACACCGTCATCCGCGCGCCCATTGCCGGCACCGTGGTGAGCAAAAACCTCGAGGTCGGCGAATGGGTCGTGCCCGGAACGCCAATTTTAACCGTTGACGACCTTTCTACTATCTGGGCACGCGTCGACCTGGAGGAGACCGACCTCGGCGCGATTCGTGTCGGCAGCCCTGCGCAGGTGACGTTGCCCACGCGGCCGCCAATGGTTTTTGCGGGACAGGTGATGGCGATCGGGCAGGAGGGACATTTCGCGACTGAGACCGACGTACGCCGCGGCCGTCAGGACATCCGCACCTTCTATGTGAAAGTGCGAGTGCTGCAGGCGACCGGACAGGTCAAACCCGGGATGACCGCCGAGGTCGCATTTGCGCGCAATAATGGAATCGCAATCAGCAGCAATACAAGCCCGCGAACTCACTAAACGGTTCGGCGAATTCACCGCCGTCGATCACGTGACCTTCGAGGTGCGCCGCGGCGAATTGTTCGGTCTGCTCGGACCCAACGGCGCGGGCAAGACCACGCTCAGCCGGATGCTTACGACGCTTATCGTGCCGACCTCGGGACAGGGCTTCGTCGCCGGTTTCGACGTCGCGCGCGATCCTGGGCGCGTGCGCGAAGCGATCGGAGTGATTCCGCAGGCGCTGACCTCCGACCTCGACCTCACTGGATGGGAGAATGTCGACATATACGGGGGCTTCTACAATCTCGGCCGGCGCATGCGGCGCGAGCGTGCACAGCACCTGATTCATATGGTGGGCCTGACCGAGCGCGCCAACGATCTCGTGCAGACATACTCGGGCGGGATGCGCCGGCGGCTGGAGATCGCGCGCGGGCTTATCCATTCGCCAGAGGTCCTGTTCCTCGACGAGCCGACCATCGGGCTTGACCCGCAGAGCCGGCGCGCCGTGTGGGATTTGCTGGAGCAGCTGCGGCGGGACACTGGGCTCACCATTTCGCTCACCACGCACTACATGGACGAAGCCGAAACGCTGTGCGATCGGATTGCGATCGTCGACGGCGGCAAGATCATCGCGATCGGTACGCCGGCCGAGCTCAAGGCGATGGTCAAGGGCTCGGACCGCATCGAACTCGAAGTGGCGGGCGACGTTGAAAAGATCCTGGCGATGCTGCGCGGACAGCCGGGGGTCCACGATGTCACGCGCGATCCGGACGGGCCGCTTATCATTTCGGTTGATGACGGCGCACATGCGATGCCGCAGATTATCGGCGCGATCGAAAACGCCGGCGCCAGAGTCTCTTCAATCAGGCTCGAACGGATGTCGCTCGAGGACGTTTTTATCCGCTTCACCGGACGGCGTCTGCGCGACGAACCGGCGCGCAAGGTCGGCTTCTTCAGCTCGAGCTTCGGGATGCCGATGCCGCCGGGGCGCTGACGGACACCCGCGATGAGAAAGACCTGGTCGATAATGCGCCGCGACCTGCTCAAGATCGGACGCAATCCGCTGACCATCTTCACCAGCGTCCTGCTGCCGATCATCTACCTGGTTATTTTCGGCAACTCGTTCCAGGGCGTGCTCAAGCATCTACCGGTAGTGATCGTCAGCCACGACAATGGCCCCTATGCGATCCGCGTAATGGAACAGATGCAGGCGCTGGCCGCCGGCCCCAAGGTCATCACCATCACCTACAACAGCGACGCGGGCGCGGCAATCCAGGACGTGCGTAACGGGGTCTATAAAGCCGCACTGATTATACCGTCCGGCTTCAGCCACAGCATCGCGGAAGGCCGCATCGGCGAGCTCGGATTGTTTACCGACAACGTCGACTCGATTAGCGCCGCAACGCTAACGGGCGTGTTCAGCCAGGCGACGGCCTCGATCCGCGCCGGCTATGTCACCGCGCGCGAGCCCAAGCTCGACCAAATCGTGATCCGTCCGAACAATCTTTTCACCACCGTCGACTACGACCGCTCGTTGATTCCGGGCGTGATCGTAATGGCGCTCTTCATGGGCTCGTTGACTTCAGGCGTGTTCAACTGGGTGATGGACCGTTTCATGGGCATCACGGAGTGCTACCTGGTGACGCCGCTCTCACGTTGGAACCTCGCGGCCGGCGTGCTGGGCTCGAGTGTGCTGGTGACTAGTGTCGCGTCAGTGATCGTGCTGGCGGTGGGCTTGCTGATCACCGGCGGAACAATTGCCGGCGGAGCGCCGGCGGCCGCCATACTGGTGGGGGTGATAGTCCTGGGGGCGACCGGAATCCTCGCGATGACTTTCGTCATCCTGGCGCGGGCGAACAATCCGCGCGTGGTCGGCGCATCGGCTGGCTTTCTCAATGTGATCCTGTTTTTTCCAAGCGGCGCGATTTACCCGATCGAGAGCTTTCCGCCGTGGCTGCGGGTCTTTGCCCACTACAATCCCGAGACCCACGCGGTGAGCGCGCTCAAATCGATCCTGTTCAAGGGCGCGAACTTTGCCGCAATCTCTGGCGATCTCGCGTTTTTGCTCGTGTTCACGGCGACCATGCTGGTGATTGCGAGCATGACGGTGAAGCGTACGCTCTAGCGCAAGCACATTTTCAGGGACCACCGGGTCCGAACCCGCGCCCTAGCTTTTATCCGACCAGCTCAGGTAAAGGCCTATATTGCCGAGCAGCGCAAAGGTTACCGGCATCCCCAGCGCGTACGAAGCCACCTTCAGCGAATCGTTGCCTAGAGCGAATGCCCCGATCAGCAACCCTACCGCCAGCGCTTCGAGCGCGACCAGAAAGAAAATCAGCCTCTTGTGTTCGCGCTGGCTATTTTCCGCCCTCGTAACGATTGGCCGCCCGCCTTCTGGACCGTTGCGCTTTCCGCGTAAATCAGCCGGGGGGCAATTGCGCGGCGAGATTGAACAGTTCCTGCAGGCTCTGATTGAATCGATAGAACTTGTCTTCGCGCAGCTGGTCGGTGGACTCCAGCCAAAGCTCATCGCCCATGAGTGCCAGCGAACTCAGCGTGTGGCGCAGTTCTGGATGGCCATCGCGCGCGATTTCATCCAGCATTCGCCGCCACACCGCGCGCCGCGCACAGATCGTGAAATCGGGATCGAATGACCCGGCCTCGCCGCAAGCAAGCGCGCGCGCGTCGGCCAGTGCGTAACCCTGCATCGCGACGCCGGTGTTCTGCTCCTGCCCGCCGCCTGTATCTTCATCGGGGAGCACACGCACAACGAAGCGGGCCTCGACGTAGCCAATCCGCTGAAAAAGTTCGCCCCGGGTCGCCATCAGGCGGCCCAGGGCGAGAAACCATTGCGGATCGGGAAATTCCGGCGCCATCAGGAAAAAAGCTTGGAGAACTCAGTTGGCAGCAGGCAGCGCGGACGCCGATCAAGGCCAGCCGAGTCGCAACGCTGCAGGTATTCGCCGACGATTCGCCGCCATAGTTGCGCCTGCATCTCCATCCCTTTGTCGAAGTGAGCGAGCCCGCCGCCCATCAGCACAGCCATCGGCTCGACTGACTCGGGCTCGCTGAAAATTTCGAGCAGGATGCGCTCGGCGTCGTCCAGTTCGTTGTGCACTTCCTGGGCCAGTTCGGGGCGTGATTTAAGCTGGGTGCGCAGATGCATCGTGCCGTAACCGACGTGGCGCGACTCGTCCTGCATGCAGCGGCGGAAAATTTCCTGATCGACCCGGCTCGGCGCGATGAACTCACCCTGGCGAAAGATGGTCAGCACGAAGCCCTCACCCAACAGGTGGAGACGCGCGGTCTGCGCCGAGAAGCTGGGCGCGTCGAAAATCTTCTTCAGTCCCAGCTCGCTGTAGCCGCTGGCCTTACCCAGGCCGCCGCCGTTGGCGAGCGCGCGCTTGCGGAAGACATCCATGTGGCGCGCCTCGTCCATCGCCTGGGTGGCGAGAAACATCTTGACCTCGAAGAAGTCCTGGTTGATGCGGCTCATCCAGCGGGTCGGCGCGTCGGCGGCGATGAACTCGATCTCGGTGAGAAAGGTGCAGAGCTGACACATCGCACGCTCGAGATCGTCGGGCAGCGGCTTGAGCTCATCCCACGGAATATCGCGTGCGGAACTCCATTGGCGCGCCACCGCTTCCTCGTAAAGCTCGCTGACGTTGTCGGCCCAGCACTCGTCTTTGTTGTTAATGGTGAAGCCGAGCGACGGCACGTTGTCGGGGACCACCGCGCCGCGCGGCGCCATCGAGCGATGCTCGCCGCCATGCTCCGGAATGACCCCATAGCTGCCAATCTCGATATCCTTAAGCCGCAGCCCCAAGCCCGAAGGCTTGGCGTGCATGCCCCACTCGCCCGTCTCCTTCATCCAGTTCAGATCGGGAGTGCCGCTCTGAAAAAGTCTCTGGAGATACGGCGAGGGTTCGACCTTGAAGCGAGCCTCGGTGCCGACGCGGTGTTCATCTTTGATCGGGACGGTAGGCATGGCGGTCCTCCCTGCGAAGGTCGTCTCGGGGTCATTGCCGCAGAATTGCGGCGACGTGTCAACTGCGTTATGGGCAGCGAGACAGCGCCCGCTCCTGGGCGCAAAAATTATTGTGCCGCGGCGCGTGTGTTAGCCTTCGGGCTCCGCTAAAATCGTACGTAGCGGGGCGGCGTACCCAAGTGGTTAAGGGAGAGGTCTGCAAAACCTCCATTCAACGGTTCGAATCCGTTCGCCGCCTCCACCTTTCCTCTTTGTCTTTCATCTCATAGTGCTCAGCGGATCGTTCCGAGCTGACGCAGCAGCGGCATTATCTCGCGTTGGAAGCGCAGCGTATCTTCATAATAAGAGAGAAAGACCATCAGCACGCCGTCCATGCCCGAACGGTACAAGCGGTCAAGATTTTCGGCGACCTGCTCGCGAGTGCCGAAGATCGGCAATGCGCCTCCGCCAAGCGCGAACATCTCGAGCGTGAAGTTGTCGAACGAGCCGCTTTGCGGAAGTAAGCCGCGCGCCCAGTTCTCGGTCGCTTCGCGATCTATCTGTTCCAGGATGCGTCGGCGCTCCTCGTTGGCCTCGCGCTCGGTCTCGCGCCAGACCACGAACGGGTAACCGCAGCACTTGACCGTGCGTCCATAGCGCGCCGCGCGCGCGTAAACGTCGGCGCTCAGCGCGGCGCTCGCCTGTAGCGATGGCACCGCGATGAATGCCCAATCGCACAGCCGCGCGACCAGCTCGCGCGCCTCCTCCGACCCGCCGGCGTTGGCGATTGGCGGATGCGGCTTGCGCGTGGGCTGCGGCATCACCCATCCCCCGCGTATCCGGTACCACTTCGATTCGTGGTCAAAGGCGCCAGGCTCGGAGGTCCACAGGCCCTTGATAATTTCGATATAGGCCGCAGTGCGCTCGTAGCGTTCGGTATGCGGCAGTACCTCGATGCCCATCATCCCGAACTCGCGCTCGCTCCATCCGCTGACCACGTTGAGACCCCATCGCCCCTTCCCAATATGGTCAAGCGTTGCGCCCATCTTGGCCGCGACCAGCGGATGAAAGATCGGCACATGGACGGTGGAAAAGACCTGGATGCGCTCGGTCGTCGCGAGCAACGCCCCCGCCCAGGTCATGGTTTCCAGCGAGGTGCCTAGGTAGTCGGTCTTGCCGCCGTAACCCTTCCACTTGGCCACCGGAAAAAGAAAATCGAAGCCGGCCGCTTCGGCGGCGCGGGCGATTTGCGCGTTCGACTCGTATGTCCAGTCGTCGGGCACCGGTTTGTAGGTGCTGATCGAGTACGAGTTGCTGCAATTGGGCATGAAGAGTCCCAGGCCCAGCGGCGCGCGCTGCTCCTTGTCAACGGCAACGCGTGACGCTCCGGCCGCGGTTGGGCGAACCTCGTTCATCGCAATCTCCTGCGCTGTCTCCAGTCCGGCTCGCGCCGCGTGCGAGCGTTAACCGACCTTGGCGAGCAGGTTGGCCATGTCGTCGGCGTGCTGCTCTTCCATCTTGAGGATGTCTTCCATGATGCGGCGCGTGGTCGTGTCGTCGTCGCCGAGCCATCGCACGATCTCGGAATAGGATTCGATCGCGACGCGCTCGGCAACCAGGTCCTCCTGAATCATCGTGACCAGGTTGTTATGCCGTCCGTACTCGGAATGGCTGCGTTCGGGCAGCCCTTTGGGATCGAAGTTGGGCTCGCCCCCGAGCTGCGTGATCCGCTCCGCGACCCAATCCGCATGCTGCTGCTCTTCGCCCGCGTGCTGGAGAAACTCGGCCCGCGCCGGCTCCGCGTCGAGCCCCTTGGAGAGATAGAAGTGCGATTTGTAGCGCAGGACGCAAACGATTTCGGTCGCGAGTACATCGTTGAGGACCTTGATCACCTGCGCGCGATCGGCTCGATAGCTTTCCGTGACGGCGCCGGACTGCATGTGCCGGCGCGCACGCGCCCGCATTTTCTTGACGTCCGCGATGAAGCGTCGTGCCGGCGCCTTGAATGATTTTTTCTGTCCAGCCATCGCGCTCTCCGGATGAAAGTGTTCCCGGCTCTTCCGTTTAATTTCTCGACGCTTCCAGCATGGAGAAAAGATTCAATCGGCCGCGAGATCCCCGGCCTAGGGCGCGGCGAGACGCTCGACCGCGCGCAGAATCCGGGCCCGGCGTTCCGCCGGATCAGGGGCGAACGATTCCGGCTGGAGCGCCGTCGCGGTCACCCCGGCCTTGGCAAATTCCGCCAGCCGCGCGCGGCAATGATCGACGCTGCCGAAGACGTAAATCTCCTCCAGCATCCGATCCGGCACGGCGGCGACCGCCGCCTTGCGATCACCGGCGTTCCACGCCGCAGCGGCGGTCGTGGCCTCGCGCTCGAAACCGATCTCGCGGAAGAAATTGTTGTACTGCGGTACCGTCATGTAGGCGGTCAGATGGCGGCGCAGTTCGGCGCGCAGCGCGTCGCTGTCCTCGTCGACCGCGACAAAGATCCGGCAGACCACGTCCAGCGGCGCGTTCGCGTCCTTGCCGGCGGCACGCTGGCCCTCGCGCACGTGCGCGATCATCGCAGGCAGCGCCGACGGCGTGATGAAGTTGGTGATCAGTCCGTCAGCAATCTCGCCCACCAGGCGGAGCATCTTCTCGCCCTGGGCGCCGAGGTAGATCGGCGGTGGCGCGTCCAGCGTGACGTTCATGCGGAAGCCATTGACCTGCACTGTCTTGCCCTTCAGCGTGACCTTCTCGCGGCTGAACGCGCTGCGGATTGCGGCGACGGTTTCGCGTACCCGGGTAACCGGATGCTCGAACGGCACGCCCATCCACTGCTGCACGATCACCGGCGACGAAGTTCCCAACCCCAGGATGAACCGGCCGCCGGAAAGCTGCTGCACGGTCGCCGCCGACATAGCGATCAAAGCGGGTGAACGCGTAAACACCGGCACGATCGCCGTGCCAAGGCGCATGCGCGGCGCGAGCATCGCGGCAGCCGCGAGTGGGGCGAAGGCTTCGGTCGCAAACGATTCGAACGACCAGGCGTCGACATAGCCCGCACGTTCGGCCGTGCGCACCAGGTCGACGAAGTGTCGGTTCTGAAAAGCTTCGAGCGGGATCGTGATTCCCTGTCGCATCGTGGTTTCTGTCTCCAGTGCGCGCCGCAGGCGAAAGCCGGCTTATCTCACGCGCTCACTCCTTTATTACACGGCGGCTAACCTTAGGCCATGCGCGGGCACCATTGTCGGGCAGCCCTCGCGGTATGCGCCGTCGCTATCACGATCTTCATCTCTCGGGGTTATACGTAGGATCTTGGGTTTAATGCCCAGCCCCGGTGGCCGTCCTTGACGCGATTTGCCGCTGAGCGGCGGCGTGATTAGGATGCGGCACCTGCGGCTCGGTCCTTGAGGCGCCGCGCCTGGGTAACGATGAGCGTGAGAAGCAAAACCCCCGAAGCGCAACCGCCCGGCATGGCTCCCGGATTGCGCGGCCAAATCTTCTCGCTCGATCGCATCCTGCCGAGTGAGCCGGATTCACCGCGGGCCTGGATTATTGTATTCGCCGCGTTTCTCTCGATGTTCACGTTGTTCGCGGTGGCCTACAGTTTTGGCGCTTTCGTCACGCCGATGGCGGCCGAATTTCATTCCGGACACGCGGCCATTTCGGCTATCTTCTCGATTACCGCATTCATCTATTTTCTCTTCGGGGCCGCCGCGGGCCATATTGCCGATCGGGTCGGTCCGCGTCCAATGATGGTCGCAAGCGCGTTGTTCGTGGGAACCGGCCTGGTACTGACTTCCTCGATCAATCATCTGTGGCTGAGTTACCTGACGTATGGCATTGGCGTCGGGATAGGAGTCGCCTGCGGATATGCGCCGATGGTGGCTGCGGTCAGCGGATGGTTCGTGCGCCGGCGCAACACGGCGCTCGGAATCGCGGTCTCAGGCATCGGCTTCGGAACGATCGTTGGCGCGCCGCTGGCCGCGAAGTTCATCCCGCTCTATGGCTGGCGCGAGACGTACGTGCTGTTCGGCGCGGCGAGCGTGTCGCTGCTTCTGCTCGCGGCCGCGATGGCCAGGAGATCGCCGATCGCGCGCGGCCGCAGCGGACCTACCACCGGCGAGGCGCTGCGAACGCCGGCCTTCATGCTGCTTTATGCGTCTTCGTTTCTATGTTCGGTGCCGCTCTTCGTGCCTTTTGTGTTTTTGCCAGGGTTCGCGCGCGACCTCGGCGTCAACGCGGTCGCAAGCGCCGCGCTAATCGGTGTCATCGGCATCGGGAGCGTATGCGGACGGCTGGGCCTCGGCGCGCTCGCCGATCGCCTGGGGCTGGTCGGCCTCTATCTCTTCTGCTTTCTGCTCCAGGCGTTGAGCTATGCCATCTGGCTCGGCGCGCATTCCTATCTGACGCTGGTAATCTTTGCCCTGGCGATCGGCACCGGCTATGGCGGTTACGTTGCGCTCGCGCCCGCCGTGCTGGCGCAGTTCTTCGGCACCGGCAACCTGGGCGCGCTGGTGGGCTCGCTCTATACGAGCAACGCTTTCGGCACGCTCATCGGGCCGCCGCTTGCCGGCTGTATCATCGACCACACCGGCGGCTACCGATGGGCGATAGCCACCGCGCTCACGATGGCAACCGCCGCGTTCCTGGTTTTGCTGCCGCTGCCGAGAATCGAGGTTCCCGATCCCGCGCCTCAGAAGATCGGGTGATTCTGTATCTGCTTGTATTTCGGATAGCCGGCCGAAACGCCATATTCCATCACGCCGTAGCCAACCGAATTCCCGTCGCGCACTTCGATCACGTGATCGCTGAGCGTACGCACCAGGCGGCGAATCTCGGGATCGCGCAAGTCCCAGCGGTCGTGCTCGACATGAAGCGGCCCCTTGTCGTCGCCTTGCGCCCATCCGTTCAGGCCGCCATACATCCCGGCCTTCAGGTAGTAGCGGCCGGGCAGCATTTTGATCCGCACGCTCCGTTTTGCGCCATCCGCAAAGGTCATCTCGAATTCAGCTTGGTCCATGGTCTGGCCGCGCGAATCGTCAGCCCACGTGATGTCGTGCGCGACGTGAGTTATACGGCGTCGGCGGTCGGCCTGCTTGCCCAGCGTCAGGACTTCTTCACCGGTGATGTAGATGAAGTCGCCGGGCGCGCGCTCGTTGAAATACCATTGCAACCCATGATCGGCGAACTGGATGGTCGACCAACTAAATAGCAGCGGCGGAAAATAGGAAATCGGCGGCCTGGTCTCGTCGGTGTGCAATTCGGCGCGGATTCCCCAGGAGCGGTCGCGCTGGCCCCACCAGCTCTCGGGCTTGAGCTCGTAGCGCTTTGCGCCCGCCTTGATCCATCCCGAGTAGCGCCCGACCTGTTGCGCGCGTGCGATTTGCTCGGCGACCCGGCCGTGGCGGCGGCGGAAATGCGGCTCCTCTTCATGCGGGTTCAGAGTGGCGTGGAATTCGATATCGAAGCTCAACCCCGAATCGTTCTCCGCCAGCACGATTCGATGGCGGCGCAGGCCCTCGAGCACGTGGATTTGCAGCGGCCCGACGCGGGTCAGCAGCGGGTCGGGGCGGAGCCGGCGCGACATACGGATGTTGTGCTGCACGTTGTCGATGGTCACACCGGCAAACGCGTCCATCACATTCTTGTTGGGATAGTAACCCAAGCCGATGTCAAAGATGATGTCGCCCGCGGGCACGGGATGCCCGGTGTACCACATCCGCTCCATCCAGGCCGGGTCGCTGGTGCCAACGTGGTCGAAAGTGGTGGGAAGCTGATGACCGATGAAATCGTCTTGCGCCGTGAGCATGTTACCTTTCCTTGTGTATCCCTACGCGTTTGCGCCGCGTGAGATTTCCGCGAAGAGCGGGTTCGCGGTCAGCGCGAGTTCGCGCTTGATCGCTTCGCGCATGTAGTTCGTGAGCGTCTCCTCGACTGAGTTCGCGACCGCGGCGGCGAGCGTGGCGCGATGCTCCGTGAGCCATTTGAGCACGCCGCACACCTCGGCCTCCAGCCGGTCGCGGCGAGCCTCCAACTCCGTCGTGTCGAGCATGATCGAAGGCGCGGCCGCTGGCGTATAAGCCGGCGGTCGCTCGACTTGTCCGCGGCACACGTCGTCCACCCGTCCAAGCGCCGCTTCCTGGAGTGCGACTTGCGCCAGCGTGATCTCGCGCGACCATTGCAGGCGCGGACGCATGTTGCGCAACAGATCCATCACCGCGAACGCCTGTCCGCGCGCGTAGGCGTCGTCAACGCGCGGAATGATCTCGCGTTCCAGCGCGATAACAATGCCATCGATTAGCCGGTTGAGCGAATTATTCATGGAGCCTCGCCCGACAATAGTCTTTCCAACTGCGCCAACAGACGCCAGAGCTGCGCTCCCATCGCGGCCATCCGCAAATCGTCGAAGTTTCCACTTTCGAAGCAGTTGGCCGCGCCGACGTGCATCACGGCCAGCGTAAAGGTGCCGAATATCTCATAAAAAGTGACCGCGCGCGGGTCGACCACGATTCCGCTCAACTCCTGGTAGCGCCGGTAAAGTTCATCGCGCGCAATCAGATGGCACATTAGCGGCGAACGACCGCGAAACGCCCGCATGCACATCCATCCCAGGTCCTGATGCGGGTCGCCGAGATGCACCAGCTCCCAATCCAGCATCGCGCTGATGCGTCCCTCGAGCACCAGGAAATTGCCGATCCGGTAGTCGCCGTGAATCACGCTGATGCGCGGCGCGCGCGGGCTGTTGGCGCGCAACCACAGCAGCCCCCACTCCAGAATCGGATAGGGCTGCCGCTCATGCCGCCGCAGGTATCGCTCCCAAAAGTCAATTTGCGCCGCCGCCGCCTGCGCCACGTCGCGAGCGCCGTCGAGTTGTTCCGCCGGCGTGCCGTGCCAATCGAAACTGTGCAGCCGCGCAAGCCCGGCCACGAACTGCTCGCCCAACGCCGCGCGCGTCACGTCGTCAAATGCCGCACCACCGCCCGGCACCCAGGGCAGCGGCGCCTCACCCTCGACCTTCTCCATCAGGAAAAACGGCGCACCCAAGACCTCATGCGAATCGCTATACCAGTAGACGCGCGGCACCGGAACTCCGCTGTGCTCGATCGCCTTCAGTGCGACGAACTGCGGAACCGCGCTGTACGGTGCGAAGACCCCGTCGGGCGGACCGATGCGTGCGATGAGCTGGCGATGCTGGCGCTCGCCACCCTCCTCCCAGGTCGCCTCGAAACCATAGGTCAGCCACGAGAATCCGACTGAGTAACGAGTCAGCTCGCCAACTGTGACTGGCCCGCCGGTTTGCTTGGCGATGAAGCCAGTCAGACGGTCACGCAATTCTGTCTCGGACGGTTGATACATGAACGACGTTTCGGAATGACTCTTTGTTGCAACTCGTGTGCGCTCTCGGGCGCTTATGGCCGGCGCGCGAAAATTAGCAAACCATACCTATCTTGGAAAGCGTACGATTGCGCTCGAGTTTCGCCATCGACATTGCGAAGCGCACTTTTCACATCCCTGCAAACTGCAATCATGGGCGCGCTTCGCAACGCAAAGCCTCTCATCTTCACACGATTGTCGCTTTGGCATGTCTCATGCTGAACACGACGGTCATGTGGGACCTGATCTTCATCATGGCAACGGCTGCCTTCTTCGCCGTGAGCCTTGCCTACGTCCAAGGGTGTCAGCGGTTATGAGCATTTGGGAATTGGTCCTGGGATCCGCCGGCGCCGCACTTCTGACTGCGTATCTCGTTTACGCGTTGCTGCGCCCCGAACGATTCTAGAAACGCTCTCTTTGAGGTCTCCGATGTTCTGGAACGCAGTTTTCCAGGTAGGGATTTTTTTAGCCATCGTCACCGGGCTGAGCATGCCGCTCGGGCTATACATGGCGCGCGTGTTCGCGCACGAGCCGACCTTTCTCGACCCGGTAGTCGCTCCGCTGGAGCGGCTCCTTTATCGCGTTTGCCGGGTGCGGCCCGGCAGCGAGATGACCTGGGGCGAATACGCCGGCGCGATGCTGCTCTTCAGCATGGTGGGGATGCTGGTGCTGTATGCGATGCAGCGTCTCCAGGCCAATTTGCCGCTCAATCCGCAGAAGTTCGCAGGTGTCGCGCCCGACCTCGCCTTCAATACTGCGGCGAGCTTTACCACCAACACCAACTGGCAGGCCTACGGCGGCGAGTCGACCATGAGCTACCTGACGCAAATGGCCGGGCTTGCCTTTCACAATTTCGTCTCGGCCGCCGCCGGCATCGCGATCGCGATCGCGGTCATTCGCGGCTTCGTACGCCGCAGTGCCAGGACATTGGGTAATTTCTGGGTCGACCTGACGCGCGCCACTTTGTGGGTGCTGCTGCCTGTTTCGCTGCTCTTCGCGCTGGTTCTGGTTTGGCAGGGCGTACCGCAGAATTTCAGCCCCTACGAACAGGTCAAGACGGTCGAGGGCGCTGTGCAAGACATTGCTCAGGGCCCGGTCGCCTCACAGGAGAGCATCAAGGAACTCGGCACCAACGGCGGCGGCTTCTTCAACGCGAATTCTTCGCATCCGTACGAAAACCCGACGCCGCTGACGGACCTGATGGAGCTGATAGCGATCTTCGCGATCGGCGCTGCCCTGACGCATACGTTCGGCCAGATGGCCGGCGACCGGCGACAGGGATGGGCGTTGTTTGTCGTGATGGCGTTCATGTTTCTGATGGGCGTTGGGCCCGCGATCTGGGCTGAGCAGCGCGGCAATCCGCAGTTCGCCGCGCTCGGCATTCATCAACACGCCACCGCAAACCAGCCGGGCGGCAACATGGAGGGCAAGGAGACGCGCTTCGGACCCATCGACTCGGCGCTGTGGGCGACCGTCACCAGCGACACCTCGTGCGGCGCGGTAAACTCGATGCACGACAGCTTCACCCCGCTCGGCGGCCTGGTGCCGCTGCTCAATATCCAGATTGGCGAGGTGATTTTCGGCGGCGTCGGCTCGGGGCTGTATGGGATGCTGGTGATGGCGGTGCTGTCGGTGTTCATCGCTGGGCTGATGGTCGGGCGGACGCCGGAGTATCTGGGTAAGAAAATCGAAGGCCGCGAGATGAAGCTCGCGATGCTCTTCATCCTGATCTTTCCCGCGGTGATTCTGCTGCCGGCCGCGATCGCAATCGTGACCAGGGCCGGCCTGGCCGGCATCACGAATCCCGGACCGCATGGCTTTTCGCAAATTCTTTACGCCTACTCACAAGCCTCCGCCAACAACGGCTCGGCCTTCGGCGGCCTGAACGCGAACAGTTTCTTCTACAACACCACCCTCGCTTTCGTGATGCTGTGCGGGCGCTTCCTGATGAAAATTCCGGTGCTCGCGCTGGCCGGGTCGCTGGCCGGCAAGAGGGTCGCGCCGCCCAGCGTAGGCACCTTTCCCACCCACGGCGCGCTGTTCGTGGTGCTTCTGATCGGCGTGATCCTGATCGTCGCCGCGCTCACCTTTTTTCCCGCCGACGCGCTGGGCCCGATCGTCGAAGAGCTGGCGATGATGCAGGGCAAGCTCTACTAGGCGAGGAGTGGAATTTCGATGACCGATCGCAAGGCCGCCGCGCTGTGGGACAGCCAGATCGTCAAAGGCGCCCTGGTTGATTCGCTGCGCAAGTTCGACCCGCGCATCCAGGCCCGCAATCCGGTAATGTTCGTGGTCGAAGTGACCGCGCTCGCGGTGACCGTCATCTTGTGTCGCGATTTCTTTCTCGGCCGCGGCACGCTCGCTGCCTTCGAGTTTCAAATCGCGCTGTGGTTATGGTTCACGGTGCTGTTCGCCAACTTTGCCGAGGCCATGGCTGAGGGACGAGGCAAGGCCCAGGCCGACAACCTCCGCAAAACCCGCACCGAAACCCAGGCCAAGCTGGTCACGGCCGCAGGCGTGATCGAACTGGTCGCGGCGACCAGGCTAAAGCGCGGCGATGTGGTGCTGGTCGAGGCCGGCGACATCATTCCAGGCGATGGCGAAGTCGTCGAGGGCATCGCGGCCGTCAACGAGGCTGCGATAACCGGCGAATCCGCCCCGGTCATCCGCGAAAGCGGCGGGGACCGCAGCGCCGTTACCGGAGGCACCACGGTCATCTCCGACCACATCAAGGTGCGCATCACCGCCAATCCGGGCGAGACTTTCCTTGACCGCATGATCGCCCTGGTCGAGGGCGCTCAGCGCCAGAAGACGCCCAACGAAATCGCACTCAGCATCCTGCTGGCCGGCCTGACGATCATTTTCATGCTGGTATGCGTGAGTCTTTACCCATACGCGCGTTATGGCGGCACGATGCTTTCGCTGCCTGTGCTGGTGGCGTTGCTGGTTTGCCTGATTCCCACCACCATCGGCGGATTACTCTCGGCCATCGGTATCGCCGGGATGGATCGCCTGGTTCAGCACAACGTGCTCGCGATGTCGGGCCGAGCGGTCGAGGCGGCCGGCGACGTCGACACCCTGCTGCTGGACAAGACCGGCACCATCACTCTGGGCAACCGGATGGCGACCGAGTTAATCCCGGTGCTCGACGTTCGGGTCGAGGCGTTGGCCGACGCCGCGCAACTGGCGTCGCTCGCCGACGAGACCCCCGAAGGCCGGTCGATCGTGGTGTTGGCCAAGCGCGAATACAACCTGCGCGGCCGCGAACTGGCGGAGAAGGACGCGCAGTTCATCCCCTTCTCCGCCGAGACCCGGATGAGCGGCGTCGACCTTAACGGGCGGCGGATACGCAAGGGCGCGGCCGACCAAGTGATCAAGTTCGTGCGCGACGCGGGCGGCAAGGCGCCAGATGAACTGGCCGGCATCGTTGAGCGTATCGCGCGCAGCGGCGGCACCCCACTGGTGGTCGCCGACAATGCGCGGCTCCTCGGCGTGATCCACCTCAAGGACATTGTCAAAGAGGGCATACGCGAGCGATTCGCGCGGCTGCGCGCGATGGGCCTGCGCACGGTGATGATCACGGGCGACAACCCGCTGACGGCCGCGGCGATCGCGCACGAGGCCGGCGTCGATGACTTTCGTGCCGAAGCCACGCCGGAAACCAAGCTCGCACTGATCCGAGAAGAGCAGTCGCAGGGCAAGCTGGTGGCGATGATCGGAGACGGCACCAACGACGCGCCCGCGCTGGCTCAGGCCGACGTCGGAATCGCGATGAACGCAGGCACCCAGGCCGCGCGCGAAGCCGGCAACATGGTAGATCTGGATTCGAACCCGACCAAGATCATGGAGGTGGTCGAGATCGGCAAGCAATTGCTGATCACGCGCGGGGCGCTGACCACCTTTTCGATCGCCAACGACGTGGCCAAGTACTTCGCGATCATTCCGGCGATGTTCGTGATCGGCTACCCGGAACTGCAAACGCTCAACATCATGCATCTGGCAACGCCCCAGAGCGCGATCCTCTCGGCCATCATCTTCAATGCGCTCATCATCGTCGCCTTGATTCCCCTGGCGCTCCGCGGCGTCGCCTACCGGCCGCTCGGCGCCGCCGCCATCCTGAGCCGCAACCTGCTGATCTACGGGCTCGGCGGCGTGATCGTGCCGTTCATCGGAATCAAGCTCATCGATCTCTTCGTGACCGCGCTTCATCTCGCGTAAGGAAAAGGAAACGCCATGCGCACGCTCATAACTGCGATCGCGATGACCCTCGCGCTGACGCTGGTGACCGGAATCGTCTATCCGATAGCGGTGTGGGGAATCGCGCAGGCGCTCTTCCCCTGGCAGGCGAACGGAAGCCTGCTCCGGCGCGGCGGACAGGTGGTGGGCTCCACCCTTATCGGGCAGAATTTCGCCGCCGCGAAATATTTCCATCCCCGTCCTTCGGCCGCCGGCGACAAGGGCTACGACGCGAGCAACTCCGGCGCGTCCAACCTGGGGCCGACCAATCGCAAACTGATTGATGCGACCAGGGCCGCGCTGCACAAGGTGCTCGAGGAAAATCCCGGCGCCTTGCCCGCGCAGGTGCCGATCGACCTGGTCACCGCCTCGGCCAGCGGACTGGACCCTGAAATCTCGCCGGCCTCGGCGGAGCTGCAGGTCGCGCGGGTGGCGAAGGCCCGCGGCCTCAGCAAGGCCGCAGTGCTCTCGGTGGTTCACGACAACATGCGGCCGCGCTTCGCCGAACTGTTCGGGGAGCCGGGCGTCAATGTCCTGGAGCTTAACCTGGCGCTTGACCGGATGGACGCGCCAGCCCACTAAGACGGCACAGCGGCGGGCATATATACTCTTGCCGGTATGGCTGAGGAGCGTCCCGCGCCGGAGTCTTTCCTCGACCTGGTCGCCGAGCAGCGCAAGGGCCGGCTCAAGATTTACGTCGGCGCAGCGGCCGGCGTGGGCAAGACTTGGCGGATGCTCGAAGAGGCGCACGAGCTGCGCAACAAAGGCATCGACGTGGTGCTCGGCTTCATCGAAACTCATCGGCGCGAGGACACCGACGAGATGGTTGGGGACCTGGAAGTGGTCCCGCGTCGCACGATCGACTACCGCGGCGTCTCGTTGGAAGAAATGGACGTCGACGCGATTCTCGCGCGCAAGCCGGAGGTCGCAGTGGCCGACGAACTCGCGCACACCAACGTCGCTGGTTCCAAACACGAAAAGCGCTACCAGGACATCGAAGAGCTGCTCGCGGCCGGCATCAACGTCATCACCGCGATGAACATCCAGCACGTCGAAAGCCTCAACCCGATGATGAAGCGGCTGACCGGCATCGAGGTGCGCGAAACCGTGCCGGACTCCTTTCTCGCGCGCGCCGACCAGATCGTCAACGTGGACGTCACAGTCGAGGCGCTGCGCGAACGGCTGCGCGAGGGCAAGATCTATCCGCCCGCGCAAATCGAGCACGCGCTGAAGAATTTTTTCAAGCCGGCCAACCTGGCGTCGCTCCGCGAAGTGGCGCTGCGCGAGGTCGCGCGCGGCCTAAGCCGCCAGCGTGAGGACCGCGAAGCGCTGCAGCGCGAAGGCGGCCGGCGCCTGTTGCCGAACGAGCGCGTAATGGTTGGGCTATCCTCCAATGCGCACGATCGCGGGATGCTCCTGCGCAAGGCCTGCCGGATCGCGGGGCAGCTCGGAGCCGAGTGGTACGCGGTTCACGTCGAAACTCCATCCGAGGCAGCCGGGCGAATCAGCACCCGCGACTTCGTCAAGCTGCTCGACAACATCAACCTGGCCGGCGATCTCGGCGCCGAAACCGTGTGGCTGAAATCGGAAGACATCGTTGGAGCGATGCTGGAATTCGCGCGCACGCATGGAGTCACCAAGATCGTGATCGGCCGCACGCACCAGCCGCTCTGGCGCCGCCTGCTCAAGGGCGACGTGACCAAGCAGATGCTCAACGCCGCGATGGATTTCGACATCGAGGTGGTGGGCGGCGATGGCGACGCCGACAATCAATCATGAGCACGCCATCGCTGCGCACGCGCATCCGCAATGTGAGCCTCCTCCTGGTCGTGCTGGTAATCGGCCTCGGCTTGTATGCGCTACCCCGTGTGTACCGGCTGGGGACCGCGATTCGTCAAACGCTCCATCGCAACTACGTCAGTATCGAAGTCGCCCAGCATCTCCACGAAACGCTGCGGATGCTGCAGCTCGCCGAGCGCGATGGCGGTGGGCGGGCCGAGCTCACCCGCGCGCGCGCCGCCTTCAGGCATTGGATGGATATCGAGGACCAGGACTTCACCGAGACTGGCGAGTCTGAGCTGGCACACGATCTCGAGCGCCGCGGGCGGCGGCTGTTCGAGGAAATCGCCGCCGCGCCGCCGCACGCGCGCCACGACCAGGAGTTCGACGAGCTGCATGCGCGGCTTAACGACCTCACCGCGATGAACGAGGCCGCGATGTGGCGCGCGGACAGCCGCGCCGCCAGGCTCGGCAAGCGGCTGACTTACGAATTCGCCGGCGGGCTCCTGATTCTGCTGGTGACCGGAATCGCCATGTCGTGGGGGCTTGGATGGGTGCTGGCGCGCCCGCTCACGGAACTAACCGAGCGGCTGCGCGGCGTGAGTCAGCGCCGCGTCCACGTGCGGCTCGGGCCGCAGCCGCTGGCCGAGCTCGAGGCCGTGGCACGCGAGTTCAACCAGATGGCCGATCATCTCGAACAATACGAGAAGCTCAACCTCGAGCGCCTGCTATACGAGAAACGCAAGACCGAGGCGATTGTTAAAAGCCTCGAGGATGGCGTGGTGCTGATCGACTCGGCCGGAGTCGTCACCCATATCAACGAAGTCGCGGCAATAATCATGGACATCGGACCCGCCGAAGCGCTCGGCAATCCGTTGGATGATCTCAGCAGCAACTCGCCGCACTATCGCCGGGTGCGCGACGCGCTACGCGGGCTGCGCCGCGCCGCACCCGATGGGCCGCGCACCGAAGTGCAGCTGCACGTGCGCGGCCGCGACCACTCCTATGTGCTCAAACCGATCCCGCTGCATCGCACCGAGGGCGTCGCGCTCGGCACCCTGCTCATCCTGCAGGACGTGACCTACCTGCGCGACCAGGACCGCGCGCGCAGCAACCTGGTCGAAACGCTCTCGCACGAGCTGCGCACGCCGCTCACCTCACTGGCGCTCTCCGCGCAACTGCTGCAACGCGAGGAGGCAACGCTGGATTCGCGCCAGCGTGAGTTCCTGTGCACGATTCTCGAAGAATGCGCGCGGATGAAACAGCTCACCGACAACCTGCTCAATCTGGCGCGCGGCGAACTCGCCTCCATCTCGATCGCGCGCGAGCGCCTGGACCTCGCGCGCGTGGCCACGGAGGTCGCCGGACGCTTTCGCATCCAGGCCGAGGAAAAGCAGGTGTCGCTGGATCGCCATATCACGGAGGTTCCGCCGGTTAGCGGCGATCCGGTCAAGCTTTCATGGGTGGTCTCGAACCTGATCGGGAACGCGCTGCGCTATACTCCCAGGGGTGGACGGGTGGAAGTCATGACCGGATTGGCCGATGACATGGTGCGGCTGGAGGTCGCCGATTCCGGCCCGGGAATCGCGCCCGAGCTGCGCGACTATGTCTTCGAGCGCTTCGCGCAGTATGGCGACGGCGCCGACAAAGGCTCGGCCGGGCTGGGACTGGCGATCGTCAAGGACATCGTGATCGCGCATGGTGGGCGAATCTTTGTCACCGGCAATGCTCCGGCCGGCAGCCGTTTTGTGGTCCAGTTGCCGGTGTCGCGGGAGGCCTGATGGCGCGGCTGCTCATCGTCGACGACGAGAAGAATATCCGCGCCAACCTGGCGTCGTTCTTCCAGTCGATCGGCCACCAGGCCGAGGCCGCCGAAAGCGGCCGCCAGGCCCGCGCGATGATCGACGCGGCGCCGTTCGATCTGGTGCTGACGGACTTCCGCATGGCCGAGATGAACGGGCTCGAGCTGCTGGCCGAGATCAAGAAGCGCCGTCCCGAGTGCCTGGTGATCCTGATGACCGCATACGCCACGGTCGAAAATGCGGTCGCCGCGATGAAGGCCGGCGCCTTCGACTATCTGACCAAGCCTTTCTCACTCGACCAGATCCAGCATCTCGCCGAACGGGCGTTGCAACTGCAGGGACTCCGCGCAGAGAATCGCGCGCTGCGCAACGCGATCGACGAAGCCCCGCTGCTGGAATCGAGCAGCGCCGCGATGGTCCGGCTGATGGAGACCGCGCGTCAGGCCGCGGCCAGCGAGGCGACCGTGCTGCTGAGCGGCGAAAGCGGCACCGGCAAAAATGTGCTGGCCCGCGAGATCCACCGATGGAGTCCGCGCCACGAGCGCCCCTTCGTGGTCGTCAACTGCACCACGCTTTCCGAAGAACTGCTCGAAAGCGAGCTGTTCGGGCATGTCCGCGGCGCATTCACCGGCGCGATCAAGGACAAGCCGGGGCGCCTGGAAGCGGCCGACGGGGGCACGGTCTTCCTCGACGAAATCGCCGACCTCACGGGCGCGCTGCAAACCAAGTTCCTGCGGTTCGTGCAGGAACAGAGCTTCGAGCGGGTGGGCGGCGATCGCACTATCCACGTCGACATTCGCATCATCGCGGCCTCCAACCGCGACCTTCGCTCAGAAGTCGCGGCGCGCCGGTTCCGGGAGGATCTGTTTTACCGTCTCAATGTGATCACGCTCTCGGTGCCGCCGCTGCGCGAGCGCCGCGAGGACATCGGGGCGCTTGCGCTATGGATGCTTGGCGCGGCGAGCGTGCGCAATCGGCGCGCGCCGATGCGGCTTTCGCCGGAGACCGCCGTCGCGCTCAAGAATTACAATTGGCCCGGCAACGTGCGGGAGCTGCGCAACGCGCTCGAACGGGCGGCCGTGCTGTGCCGCAGCGACCTCATTACGCCCGACGACCTTCCCGACTCGATTTTCCGCGAAACGCCGGACACCCTGGCCTCCGGTGCGACCGCGGCGGCAAGCCTGGAAAAGATCGAGCGCGAGCACATCACGCGCGTGCTTGCCCAGAGCGCGACGCTGGACGAAGCCGCGGCCACGCTCGGCATCAACGTAACCACGCTGTGGCGCAAGCGAAAACGCTACGGCGTGGACTGAGCGTTGCGGCAGCGCCTAGCGAAACGCCGGCATCACCATCTCCGCCATGTCGCGGAACACTTTGCGCTGGTAGTCGGCCGGCGGCAGCATGGTGATTTCCTTGATCCCCGCTTTCTCCAATTCGCGCACGCGATGAATGATCTCCTCGGGCGTGCCGACAATACACACTCCGGCGATCGCCTCGGGCGTGATGAAGCGCCGCTCCTCTGGGACCAGGAACGTGCAGTGACCTTCATGGATCTGCCGGAAACGCGCGTTCTCGGGCAGGCTGTAGTTCTTCACGCGCTTTATGTAGTCGTCCCAGATGTTGGCGAAGAAGGGCGGAATCAGCTCGTCCTTCTCGCCGCGCTGTTTCCAGATCTCGTAGGCAAAATGGATCGTGCACGCGACCTGCGAGCCGGTCTCGTTGACGACCCGTTCGTCGCTGAGCTTTTCGCCGGGCCGCAGCACGCAGGCGGTGGTCAGGCAGCTGGTGTAAAAGTCCAGACCGATTTTACGCCCCGCCTCTTTCGCGCCGGCCTCGACCATCTGCATCGAGCGGCGGAATTCCTCGGGACTGCCGGTCACCGTGATCCATCCGTCGCCGTACTCTCCGGTCGCGCGCAACGCCTTGGGGCCGTTGGCCGCGACGTAGATCGGGATGGGATGGTCAAGATTGATGAAGTAACGGTCGCGGTGGAGAAATTTTATCTCGCGGGTTTTGCCGGCGTAGGTGTAATCGACTTCCTTGCCCTCGAGCAGCGTGCGCACCACGCGCAGGTATTCGCGGAATTCCCGCGGCGGCATCGGATCCTGCCCCATCACGCGCATCGCGGTATGGCCGGTGCCGATGCCAAGAAAGACCCGCCCGGGGGCCAGCTGGGCGATGCTGGCGATGGAATGCGCGGTGACCGGCGCGATCCTGGTGCCGGGAATTGCGACGCCGGTGCCGATCCTGATGCGCTTGGTGTTGACCGCCGCCAACGCCAGCGTGGCGTAGCAGTCCGACCAGATCATCTGCGAATCGGGGACCCAGCCGGTGTCGTACCCAAGCTCTTCCGCGTAGCGAATCAGTTCCCACTTGTCGATGTGGGTGTCGAACATGATTCCAAATTTCATCGACGCACCTCTCTTTTTTTTGCGGCCGGCCTAGCCGATCGGCTCAAAGCTCTATGTACAATGTTTCCGCGCGGGCGCAAAACCCCGGCTTCGTGGAGAGGAGCGACGGACGCGTCAGCGCGCGAGCGACAAGCCGTCCTCAGCGAGCCGCTGCTCGAGTATCGGCAGGCGATCGTGACCCCAAAACGGTTCGCGCTCGAAGAAAAAAAGCGGGACGCCGAATACGTTGTCTGTCGCGGCCTCGTCTTGCGCCGCCGCGTAGGCTCGCGCGCCCTCGCCCTTCAGATATTCGCGATACTCCGCGGCGGAAAGCCCCAGCGTCGCGAGCAGCGCGGCAGCGGCCTCCGGATCGTCGGCCTCGAACTCACGGCGGAAGAACAATTCGTAGGCCCTGCGGCTGTACTCCAGCAGCCGGCCCTTCGATTCGGCGAACAGGCCGCCGATGAGCGCGGGCGTGGTATCGTAAACCTTCTGCGGCGCGCGGATCAGAATTCCGCGCGGCTTGGCCCAGCGGCGGGCGTCGAGGTAGGAGTACTTGGCCTTGTAATCGGAATAGACGCTGCGCTGGCCGCGATCCTTGATTCGGAGCTGGAACGGAATCCATCTTACATGCACAGAGAAACGTTCCTGGAGCGCGAAGGCCGGATCGAAGGCCAGATACGCGAACGGACTTTTGTAGTCCGAGTACATCTTGAGTTCCTTGCGTTCCATGCGGGCCTACGGCTTTAGATTGAGTAGCTGGGCGAGATGGAGCGGCCGGCGCTCGGGACAAAAATGGCGAATCTGGGTACGGCAGGCAAACCCGTCCGCGACGATCATGGTGTCGGGCGCGCTTTGGCGGACCGCGGGCAGCAGCACGCGCTCGGCGATCGCGCGCGAGATATCGAAGCGATCCGCGCCATAACCGAACGGCCCCGCCATCCCGCAGCATCCCGCATCCGGCGCTTCGGTCTTGAGCCCGCCGATTCCGCCCAGGATAGCCATCTCACCTTTCATCCCGGCCAGCGACTTCTGATGACAATGCCCATGCACCAGCGCGCGCCCGTTTAGCCTTGGCGCGACGAAGTCGGGCGCCTCGCGGGAGAGAAACTCGTCGAACAACATCGCGCGAGCGCAAAGTGTGGCGGCGCGCGGATCGGAAGGAAAGAGACCGGGCAACTCGTCGCGAAACGTGAGCAGACAACTCGGCTCCAGACCGACCAGAGCCGCGCCACGGTCGAGCATAGGCGCCAGCGCGTCGATCGCCTGGCCGAGGCGCCAGCGCGCGCGATCGAACATCCCGGCGTCGTACAAGGGCCGCCCGCAGCATAGATCGCCCGGCGGAATCACGACCCTGAAGCCCGCGCGCTCGAGCACTTCGGTCGCGGCGATCGCGACCTCGGGCTGAAAGAAATTGTTGAAGGTGTCGGGAAAGAGCACGACCTCGCGCTCGCTGGAATTGCCGGCGTCGCGATGGCTCGCAAACCACGAACGAAACGTCCGCGCGGCAAAGCGTGGTAGCTCGCGGTCCGGATGGACATTGAGGATGCGCCGCGCGATCGCGCCCAAGCCGGGCGCATGCGAAAGCAGGTTGGCGAGGCGCGGCGTGACCGCGCCGAGGCGCGCGACTTCATGGATCCGCGCAAAGAAGCGCACGTCGAGCGGGCGGTGCTGGTGCTGGTAGAACTGCGCAAAAAACTCAGCCTTGTAAGCCGCCATATCGATCGCCGCGGGACACTCGGTCTTGCACGCCTTGCACGAAAGACAAAGCTCAAGTGTTTCTTTAAGTGCAGGATCGCCGAGACCGTCGAGCAGGCCATTGCCGCTCAGCGCCTCCCAGAGCAGATGAGCGCGCCCGCGCGTGGAATGCATCTCTTCGCGCGTCGCCATGTACGACGGGCACATCGTGCCGGCGTCGGTCTTGCGGCACTTGCCGATCCCGACGCACTTGAGCGCCGCGCCCGCCAGGCCACCCTCGGCGGCGAAGTCGAAGTGCGTATCGGCCGGGGCTGGGCGATACGAGGGCGTGACCCGCAGATGGGAATCGAGCGGATGGGGCGCCACGATTACGCCCGGGTTCATCATCGAGTCTGGGTCGAAGATACGCTTGAACTCGGCGAAGACGCCGATCAATTGCTGGCCAAACATCCTGGGCAAAAGCTCCGAGCGCGCTAGCCCGTCGCCATGCTCGCCCGAAAGCGAGCCGCCGAACTCAGTCACCAGGTCGCCAATCTCAAGCATCGCGGCGCGAAACGTAGCCGCCCCTTCGGTGGTGGTGAAATCGAAATTTACTCGACAATGGACACAGCCCTCGCCGAAATGACCGTAGTAGGTTGCCGCCTCAAGCTTGTGTCTCTCGAGCAGCCGCACAAAACGGCGCAGGTAATCGCCCAGGCGCGCCGGCGGCACCGCCGTATCCTCGGCGCCCGGCCAGGTACGCGGATGGCCCGGAATGAGCGCGCCGGCGCCCAGTCCCGACTCACGCAGGCTCCAGACCGCGCGCTGTTCCGAAGCGGCGAAGAGGGGAGCGACTCCCGTGCAGGCGCGCACGCGCCGCGCCTGAGTTGTCAGACGCTCGGCCACCGCCAACGCGCCGTCGGCCGTTTCCGCGCCCAGCTCGACGAGCAGGAACGCGCGGCCGTTGGGCAGCAGGCGCACCGCCTCGAGTCCCTTGGCGCGCGCGAAGTCGGGCAGATGATGATCAAAGCCCTCGAGCGCTTGCGGATGGTGTTCCAGGATCCAGGGAACCTGGTCGGCCGCCAGGTAGACGTCGTCGAAGCCGAGCACTACCAGAGCGAGCCGTCGCGGACGCGGCACCAGCCTGACCGTCGCGGCCAGTGTAACCCCGAGCGTGCCCTCCGAGCCGACCAGCGCACGCGCCAGGTTAGGCCCGCGATCGGGCAGAAGCTCGTCGAGATTGTAGCCGGAGACGCGGCGCGGAATTTTCGGGTAGCGCCGCCGAATCTCGTCGGCCGAACGCTCTGCAAGCGCGCGCGTCGCGGCGTAAATCTCGCCCTCGCGGCCACCGCGCACGGCGGCGGCGAATGCTTCGCCCTCGCCGCCCGTGCCGAGCGAGAGCCGGGTGCCATCGTAGAGCGCGATTTCGAGCGCCTCGACGTTGTCGACGGTCTTGCCGTGAGCTGCGGAGTGAGCGCCGCAGGAGTTGTTGCCGATCATCCCTCCGATCGTGCAGCGGTCTTTAGTGGAAGGATCCGGAGCAAAGAACAATCCTTCGGACGCAACCGCCGCGTTGAGCTGCGCCTGGACCACGCCGGGTTCGACCACCGCGAGGCCGCGCGCGGCGTCGACGTGCCTGATCGCATTCATGTACTTGGAGAAATCGAGCACGATCGCGGCGTTGCAGGCCTGGCCGGCGAGCGCCGTGCCGCCGCCGCGGGCGAGAATCGGCAGCTGGTTTTCGCGCGCCAGCCCAAGCGTGCGCATCACGTCGGCTTCGTGGCGCGGAATCACGACGCCGAGCGGGACCTGCCGGTAAACCGAGGCGTCGGCGGCATAGAGCGCGAGCGTGGCCTTGTCGCCACGAACCTCGCCGTCGATGGAGCGGCGGAGCTTGTCCCATAGCGTGTGCGGCACAGTCATCGCAAAGAAGCGTCGGGCCTGCGTTCCCGCG
>DATJID010000035.1:0-135505 GCA_035493515.1 Binataceae bacterium (SeqCode)
CGACCGGCTTTTTCTGGATGACGCGGATCGGACGGCGGGAAGAGTGGGGCGCTCGGCGCGAATAAATGTGGAGTATGCGGGCGCGTGGGCGGCGAAGCGTTGGCGATTTTATGAGCGCGGCAACCGCTACGTTTCAGTGCCCCCGCGCGACTGAACAGCCAAGGTAGGGCGAACGAAGCACCCTCGTCGGCGAACTTTCTATTGTTGGAGTTAGCGATCCACAACTGCGCTCGCACACTCGCTTCGCTCAAGGATGACTCCAAGCGGTAAGCTCGTTTCCAAAAATTCATATCCTCTAAGGACGACTAGAAAAGCGGCTGGCGCGAGAAGACCGAATACGCACGGCGGGCTAGTTGTTGGTCGCCTGATGCAGCGTGAGTTCCAGCACCGCTTCCAGAGCCTTCAACGTAACCGGCTTGGCGATATACTCGTCCATTCCTGATTCCAGGCAACGTTCCCGAGCGCCTTCAAGCGCATGTCCGGTCATCGCGATTATCTTTGTATGCCGGTCGCCGTTGTCGCGCCGCCGGATTTCCGCAGTGGTCGCATAGCCGTCCATCTCCGGCATTTCACAGTCGAGCAGCACGGCCATATAGGGCGCACTCGACATAGCCGCCAGTGCAGGCTTGCCTCCATCCACGGTATCGACCTGGTAGCCGAGCCGCTCGAGCTGCTTTCGCGCGACCTTGCGATTCACCAGGTTGTCATCGACGACCAGGATGCGCGGCGGACTGAGCGCGGCGCCGGGAGGCGGCGCAGCCGAGGGCGAGGAAGACGCCAGGGCGAGGGCGGGATCCGCCTTTTGAAGCATCGAGGCCTGCGACGCCAGCAAGCTGAGGAGCGTTGCGCGAAGGTAAGAAGGCCTCACCGGTTTGCTCAGCCAGTGTTCACAGCCGTCTCTGTTACGGGCCGGCGAGGTTTCAGACTTTTTTGCCGCGCCCATCATGATCAGCGGCGTTTTCGCCAGGCCCGGATCGGATCTGATCGCGTTTGTGAACGTATTGCCGTCCATGCCGGGCATCCTGGCATCCACCACAATCACCTCAAAAGCGGTACCCACGGGCCGGCGCCGGATCGCGGCCAGCGCCTCGTCGCCGCTCTGCATCGCGTCCGCGATCATTCCCCACGAGCGCATTTGTTCCGCAAGCGCGTCGCGATTGGCCGCGTTGTCATCGACGATCAAAACCGAACGGCCGGCGAGCGGAGACATCGCGGGGGTCTGGATTGGCAGGGGGACGGGCAGCCCGAAGACCGCGGTCAGGGAAAATGTCGATCCGTCGCCCGCCGCACTTTCAAAATCGATCTTTCCATTCATTCCCTCGGCCAGTTTCGCCGAAATGGTCAAGCCCAGGCCAGTGCCGCCATACTTGCGTGTGGTGGACGCATCGGCCTGCGAGAAGGGGCTGAAAAGTGCAGCCTGCTGGGCTGGCGGGATACCGATTCCGGTATCGCGGACTGCAAATCGAATAGTTACTTTATCGGAGGTGTGGGCGAGGACAGTGATGCTCACCGCTACCTCGCCGCGGTGGGTGAATTTCAGGGCGTTGCCGATCAGATTATTCAAAACCTGACGCAGCCGATTGGGGTCGCCGGACACGATCGCCGGCGCGTCGCCGGCCACTGCCAGGACAAGTTCGAGGTCTTTGCTATGAGCCTTTTCGGCGAACGACTCGATCGTGCTTTCGAGCACTTCGCCCAAGTCAAAATCGATTCGTTCGAATACCACCTTGCCTTCGCTCAACTTGGAGAAATCGAGGATATCGTTCACGATCGTCATCAACAGGTCGCCGCATTCCGCGGCCGTCTTCGCGCATTCGAGCTGCTCCGGGTTCAGCCCCGAGTCGAGCAGCAGTTCGTTCATCCCGATGATACCGTTGAGCGGCGTGCGAATTTCGTGGCTCATGTTGCTCATGAACTCCGACTTGATTCGTACGCCCTCTAGCGCCGCGTCGCGTGCGCGGCTCAATTCCTGCTCGGCGCGCTTGCGCTCCGTGATGTCCACCGACACTTCCTGGTAGTGGTCGATTTGGCCGGCGGCGTCATACACCACGTGGGCGCTCACCACGCACCATACGGATGTTCCGTCGGGGCGGTGAAATTCCACCTCGTGGTTTTCCACCGCACCTTCGCGTGCGAGGAGCGCGGTCAACTGCTCGCGCTTCTCCGGATGCTTCCACAGTTCAGCAATATTGACCCGCTTGAGGCTCTCCTCATCAGCGAAGCCGAGCATCGTGACAAAGCGCGGATTGGCTTCGATCACTTTCCCGTCGGGGGTGCCGATGAACACGCCGACCGGAACGCTGTTGAACAGATTGCGATAGCGCGACTCGGCCCGCTTGCGTTCGCGCCGCAATTCGGCGTCGCGCAATTCGCGCTCCACGGCAGGCGCCAGCCGCGCTAGATTGTCCTTCAAAATGTAGTGAGACGCGCCGGCCTTCATCGCGTCCACCGCGACGTTCTCGCCGGCGTTGCCCGAGACCAGAATGAACGGCAGGTCGAGTTCCTTATTCTGCAACAGCTTCAGCGCGGCGAGCCCGCTGAAATGCGGCAGCGAGTAATCCGAGATGACCAGGTCCCAGGATCTGCGCGCCAGCGCTTCTTCCATCGCCGGCGCCGTCTCCACGCGCTCGTAGGCCGGGTCAACCCCGGCCCGCCGCAGCGCTCGCACCATCAGCTCCGCATCGTCCGCCGAGTCCTCGACTATCAGGAGGTTAATCGCAGTCATGAGCTGTTGGTCACGCCGTTGGCCGGCTTCTCATTAAGCACCAGCCAGTAGAGACCGAGTTGCCGCACCGCTTCAACGAATTGCTCGAAGTCGACCGGTTTGCGCACGTAGCTGTTGGCGCCCAGGCCGTAGCCATGCACGATGTCCTGCTGCTCCTTGGAGGAAGTCAGGATGACCACGGGCAACAGCCTGGTCCTCTCGTCCGCGCGCAGCTTGGTCAGGACCTCGAATCCGTCCAGCTTGGGCAGCTTCAGGTCGAGGAGGACGATTTGCGGCACATCGTTGGCATCGCGTCCCGCGTACGATCCGGTTCCGAAGAGGTAGTCCACCGCCTCGACGCCGTCGCGCGCCACCACGACTTTGTTGGTGATATTGTTCTTGCGCAGCGCGCGCAGCGTGAGCGCCTCGTCGTCGGCGTTGTCTTCGACCAACAGGATTACTTGTTGTTCATGCACTGGCGTGTCCTCGATGTGATGCCTAATGTGATGCGCCGTTCGCGATACCGCGGGGCGGGTTTTCGTTCAGAACCAGCCAGTAACGGCTGAGTTGCCGTATCGCTTCGACGAATTGCTCGAAGTCAACCGGCTTGCGCACGTAGCTGTTCGCGCCGAGGTGGTAGCCATGCACGATGTCCCTCTGCTCCTTGGAGGAGGTCAGAATGATTACGGGGAGCAGCCTGGTCCGTTGGTCCGCGCGGAGCTTTTCCAACACGTCGAAGCCATTGAGTTTGGGCAACTTCAAATCCAGGAGAACGATTCGTGGCAGGTCTTGGGGATCGCGCCCCGCATACGATCCGGTTCCGAAGAGGTAGTCCACTGCCTCGACGCCGTCGCGCGCCACCACGACTTTGTTGGTGATGTTGTTCTTGCGCAGCGCGCGGAGCGTGAGCGCCTCGTCGTCGGCATTGTCTTCCACCAACAGGATTACTTGCTGCTCATGCATTCGGATGTCCTCCATCATGTTCTGAAAGGGTGAACGAAAAAGTCGCGCCCTTGTCCACCACCCCTTCGGCCCAGGTGGTGCCGCCGTGACGCTGGATAATCCGCCGCACCGAGGCGAGGCCGATCCCGGTGCCAGGGAACTCGCTGGCGGCGTGCAGCCGCTGAAAGGTGCCGAACAGTTTATCGACATAAGCCATATCGAAGCCGGGGCCGTCGTCGCGCACGAAATAGACCGGCCCGCCGTCCCGCTGCGCCATGCCGAGTTCGATCCTGGCGCGCGGCTTATTCATCGTGAACTTCCACGCGTTGCCCAGCAGATTTTCGAGCACGACCCGCAGCAGGCGCGAATCGCCATGACCGATGATGTTCTCGCCGACGACGCATTCGACGCTGCGCTGCGGGTCTCCGCTCTGGAGGTCGGCGAGCACCGATTTAGCCATCGCGCCAAGGTCCACCGCCTCATAACGCATCTCGGTGCGGGTGACCCGGGCCAGATTCAGAAGATCGTCAATCAGCTGTGCCATGCGCTTGGTCGCCGCCCGGATCCGGTCGAGCAGACCCTTCGCGTCCGCATCAAGCTTGCCGGCGTAGTCTTCGATTAAGGCCAGGCTGAAACCGTCGATGCTGCGCAGGGGGGCGCGCAGATCGTGCGAGACCGAATATGAAAAAGCTTCCAACTCCTTGTTGGCGGCCTCGACCTGGACGGCGTGGCGCTGCTGCGATTCGTTCAGTTCACGGACTTTATCTTCGGCCTCCTTGCGGTCGGTGATGTCGCGGATGGCGCTGGAGACCAGCCGCCCGTCGTCGGTCTCGATCGGGCTCAGGCTAATCTCGACCGGGAATTGGCTGCCGTCCTTGCGCAGGCCATAGAGCTCCAGTCCCACGCCCATCGGACGGACCTTGGGGTCGGCGAAGTACTGGCTGCGCTGCTGCGGATGCTTGGCGCGAAAGCGCGGCGGCACCAGCATGTCGACCGTGTTGCCGAGCAACTCGGCGCGGGCGTAGCCGAACAGCTTTTCGGTCTGCGCGTTGACCAGCACCATGCGGCCGTCGTCGCCGACCAGGACCATCGCGTCGGGCGCGGTTTCGAGCAGCGAGCGGAAGCGGGCGTTCAGCTCGGCGACCTTTTCTTCGGCCCGTTTGCGGTCGGTGATGTCGCGAATCGCGCTGGAGACCAGCCGCCCGTCATCGGTCTCGATCGGGCTCAGGCTGATCTCGATCGGAAACTCGGTATTGTCTTTGCGCAGGCCATAGAGCTCCAGACCGGCGCCCATCGGGCGTACCTTGGGAGCGGCGAAGTACTGGCTGCGCTGTTGGGGATGCTTGCCGCGAAAGCGCGGCGGCACCAGCATCTCGACCGTATTGCCGAGCAACTCGGCGCGGGCATAGCCGAACAGCTTTTCGGTCTGCGCGTTGACCAGCATCATGCGGCCGTCGTCGCCCACCAGGACCATTGCGTCTGGCGCGGTTTCGAGCAGCGAGCGGAAGCGGGCGTTAAGCTCGGCGACTTTTTCTTCGGCCCGCTTGCGGTCGGTGATGTCGCGAATCGCGCTGGAGACCAGGCGTCCGTCGTCGGTCTCGATCGGGCTTAGGCTAATCTCGATCGGGAACTCGCTGTTATCTTTGCGCAAGCCATAAAGCTCCAGGCCGGCGCCCATCGGACGCACCTTGGGGTCGGCGAAGTACTGTCTGCGCTGCTGCGGATGCTTGCCGCGAAAGCGCGGCGGCACCAGCATGTCGACCGTATTGCCGAGCAACTCGGCGCGGGCATAGCCGAACAGCTTTTCGGTCTGCGCGTTGACCAGCATCATGCGGCCGTCGTCGCCCACCAGGACCATTGCGTCTGGCGCGGTCTCGAGCAGCGCGCGAAAGCGGTCGTTAAGCTCGGCGACTTTGGCCTCGGCGCGTTTGCGGTCGGTGATGTCGCGGATCGCGCTCGCCACCAGCCGTCCGTCGTCGGTCTCGATCGGGCTCAGACTGATCTCGATCGGAAACTCGGTCTCGTCCTTGCGCAGGCCATAGAGTTCCAGGCCGGCGCCCATGGGGCGGACCTTGGGCGCGGCGAAGTACTGGCTGCGCTGCTGCGGATGCTTGGCGCGAAAGCGCGGCGGCACCAGCATCTCGACTTTCTTGCCGAGCAGCTCGGTGCGGGAGTAGCCGAAGAGCTTTTCAGTCTGCGCGTTGACTAGCACCATGCGGCCGTCGTCGCCGACCAGGACCATCGCGTCCGGTGCGGTCTCGAGCAGCGCGCGGAAGCGGTCGTTAAGCTCGGTGACTTTGGCCTCGGCGCGTTTGCGGTCGGTGATGTCGCGAATCGCGCTCGCCACCAGCCGTCCGTCATCGGTCTCGATCGGGCTGAGGCTGATCTCGACCGGAAATTCGGTCTCGTCTTTGCGCAGGCCATAGAGTTCCAGGCCGGCGCCCATCGGGCGGACCTTGGGCGCGGCGAAGTACTGGCTGCGCTGCAGCGGATGCTTGCCGCGAAAGCGCGGCGGCACCAGCATCTCGACCGTATTGCCGAGCAACTCGGCGCGGCTGTAGCCGAAAAGCCTTTCGGTCTGCGCGTTGACCAGCACGATCCGGCCGTCCTCACCCGCCAGCACCATCGCGTCGGGTGCGGTTTCCAGCAGCGAACGGAAGCGTGCGTTTAGCTCCTTGAGTTTTTCTTCGGCGCGTTTGCGGTCGGTGATGTCGCGAATCGCGCTCGCCACCAGCCGTCCGTCATCGGTCTCGATCGGGCTCAGGCTGATCTCGATCGGAAACTCGCTTTTGTCCTTGCGGAGCCCGTAGAGTTCCAGGCCGGCGCCCATCGGGCGGACCTTGGGATCGGCGAAGTAGCGGCTGCGATGGCCCGGATGCTGGTCGCGAAGGCGCTGCGGCACCAACATCTCGACGGTATTGCCGAGCAACTCGGCACGAGCATAGCCAAAGAGCTTTTCGGTTTGCGCGTTGACCAGCACCATGCGGCCGTCCTGGCCGACCAGGACCATCGCGTCGGGTGCGGTCTCGAGCAGCGCGCGGAAGCGGTCGTTGAGCTCGGCGACTTTGGCTTCGGCCCGTTTGCGGTCGGTGATGTCGCGGATCGCGCTCGCCACCAGCCGTCCGTCGTCGGTCTCGATCGGGCTGAGGCTGATTTCGACCGGGAATTCAGTGTTGTCTTTGCGCAGCCCGTAGAGTTCCATGCCGGAGCCCATCGGGCGCACCTTGGGGTCGGCAAAGTAGTGGCTGCGATGCTCGGGATGCTTGCCGCGAAAGCGCGGCGGCACCAGCATCTCGACCTTGCGGCCGAGCAACTCGGTGCGGGAGTAACCGAAGAGCTTTTCGGTCTGCGCGTTGACCAGCACGATTCGGCCGTCTTCGGCCACCAGCGCCATCGCGTCGGGCGCGGTTTCGAGCAGCGAGCGGAAACGGGCATCCGCCTTCTTGCGATCCACGGCGCTTTGTCTGAGGCGATTCGTGGTCAGCCCCGCGTAGCCGCCCACCAGCAGCAACCAGGTAAAGATAATGCCGCCGCCCATTCCCATCACCATCGCACTGCGATGCGACGCCGTGCGGGCGTTTGCCGTGCGTTCGGTCAATAGCGCCTGCTCGGCGGCAGAGATGGGATCGAGCTGCGCACTCACCAGGTAGAGCGTGGCGCCGAGTTCGCCGAACAGCGGCACCTTGACCGCGTCCTCGGCGTGCATGGCCCCGGCGGTCTGCACGGCCCGATGCGCGAGAGTCGTCAGGCGCCGCTCGGACTGATCGACCTCATCGAGCCGGCGCTGCTGAGCGTCGTTGTCCACGGTGAGAGCGCGGAGTTCCGCGGTTTTACCCAGGAGTTCGGAAAGTCCCAGCTCAAGCCGATCGAGGTTTTTGCGGTCTCCGTTCTGAAAATAGGTCTGCAGCGAGGCTACCGAAGAGAACGCATCCCCGCGCGCCCCGTCCAGCGTTACCAGAACCTTCTGCGTATGGGTCACCCACCCGACCCATCGATAGTACTGTGTGATGTCGTTGTAAGACGCCCACGCTACCGCCACTGCCGCCACGATCGCGGTCGCGAAACCGGCCACGAGGTACCAGCCTTCGTTGCTTCGAAATGAAACTCTATTGCGAGTCATAAACGCGCTTGTGCGGATGCCTCGTTGTACGGGCCCAGCGGAGCCGGCGCTTGCGCCGCGTCTCAAGACCGGACGCAATAATTCGATCCGATTCCAATCGGTCCGCCCGAGCGCGGCCGAGGCGATGGGTCAGGAAGTTTCAACTCAAGACTCGTGCCGCGGAGAACGCATATTTAGAAGCCGCCTGCGCTTTCCTGCAACGGTTTATACTCGGCAGGTTGCCAATTGGATGACACCGAAGGGCATCAATTTGCCGCCCTGCGAATCGACCTGAGTGGGCTCAAAAGCACCGGCTGCGAAGTAATCGCCATTTCGGAGATGGGGTTGAGTCGCGATGTTTTGGCTGCGCGCGCAGTTGAGTCGGGGTGCCCGGCGATGAACAATCAGTGCGCGGCCGTCGCTCTGGACAGGCCGCACCCGTTTGCTAGCTTACGAGACGCGCGCGCCCGTAGCTCAACAGGACAGAGCATCGGACTTCGGATCCGAGGGTTGGGGGTTCGACTCCCTTCGGGCGCGCCAATGAAACTGCATCGAGGCGCAACGCTCTCGACGTCTGTTCACGCCAGTCTCTTTGTCAGAGCCGCCCTTGCGGTCTTCTCTCGGATCGGTCTTCCTGGCTCGCTCGTCCCTAGGTCTATCCTCCCCAGGGGCCTCCTCCTGCCTCAGGTCTAGCGCACAACCTCTCACACTGCGCCTGTCGGGTGATTTGGCTTCATTCAGGGACGAACTCGGTAAAAATTCCCTAGAGTCTTCGGTAATGTTGAGACTATAGGAAGAAGCTTGAGGTGAAAATTTAGGCTTTATTTGTCAGATCGGCTGGCATCCGGCGTGCTTTCTATGGCTCCATCCGAACCGCAAGAAGGGCGGTATGGAAAGGAAGAGGGGGAGCAAATCATGTTGAATTCTTTGAAGAGGACGAATCGAGGCGTGATGGCGCTGGGAGCGTTGGCGCTGGTGGGAGCGTTGGCGTTGGCGGGATGCTCGGGACAGCCGTTATCGACTCGGGAGAAAGGGACGTTGGGTGGCGGAGTACTGGGTGCCGGCACGGGTGCGATAATTGGCGCCGCCGTGGGCGCTCCGGCTGCCGGCGCGGCGATTGGCGGTGCGCTCGGTGCGGGCACTGGCTACGTAATCGGCAACGCGCTGCAGAACCAGGAAGGCGCAACACAGCAACAGCAAGGCCAGATTGCGAGTCAGCAGCGCGAGATTCAGAGCCAGCGCCGCCAGATTCAACAACTCCAAAGCGAGCAAGCGACCGAATGACGAGGACCGCCGCCGCTGCGGAATATCAGGAGCTACCGAATGAAACTTCGCATCAAACTTCGAACGATACTTATAGTGGCTGCGGCGGTGGCGGTGCTGGGTTCAGTGCCGGCACGTATGGCGCGTGCCGAGGAACATCACGGATGGGGCGACTACGACGATCATCACATATGGCATAGCTCCGAATGGTGGCACGGGCACCATCCTGGATGGTTTTGGGATCATCATCCGGAATGGGCCGAGCATCATCCCGAGTGGCGCCATTCAGACGGTGACTGGGACGACCATCATCACTGGCACGACCGCGATTGGTGGTACAGACGCGATACGAAGTGGGTCGCGAAGCATCATCCGCATTGGGAGCGATGGGGCGACTGACGGCGCGCTGACGGCCACCGGTCACTCCGGCACGCTCAGGAAGACCTCACGCAGAGGCCTCTCATGAGTGGCCGTGGCCGCCCGGACGCGCCGCGATGTGAGGCTTCGGGCCGCGCGCCCCACTTATACGCCTGGGCGCGGATGTCCTTACCTTCACGAGATGCGCATGCGGAAAGCCTCGCATCCCTGCAGCACGCGCCTGTGGCAGCCTGGATGGTCCGGCAAGGTTTGGTTGCGGACGAATCCCTTGATTACGCTCCCGCGGGAGGGCCGCGGCACGCTGGACAGGCGCACGTTCGAAGTGGTCTTCGACGCGCGTCCAATCATCGTCGGGACCTTCCGGTTTCGGATTCGCCAACCGAGGCGCTTTCGAGCCGGCGGCTTGCAATAGGGCCTGGCGATTTATTTCGCCCCTCATCCGACGTTTGCCTACCAAATGGCGATGGATACCGGGGGAAACGATGATTTGGTTTAGCGCGGGAGCATTGCCCCATAGGTTCCCGTAGGCATTATTGCCGCACCAGCCAGAACCGTAAGGGTACGGAAGCTGCTGGCCGGCGAGAAACCACACACTTGTGCCGGCTGCGCTCCACCACGCCGATCCCCGACCTGTCGACCGCGACCCTGCTCCGCACGTTGCGAGTCCGAACCCATATCCGCCATGAAGGTAGCCGAACGTCAGGCCATCGTTTTCCGCCCACCAATCGGTTTCGGTCAAAGCCTGATTGTCGTAGGTGTTGCGTGAGGTCTGCGAAGTTTGGCCTTCGTCCTGAGTGCTCGACGCGGCAGGGCCGGTATCGTAAGGGTCCGCCGAACTTTGCGCGAACGCAGGCGGCTTAAGAATCAGGACGAATCCCGCGGCGACAATCAGAGCTTTAGGTATGTTCATCGGCTCGCCATCGCGGGCTGACGGTTTTGGCCATCCTAACTGTTACTTCCGAGACACAGAGAATGCCAATATAAGCGCACCACGTTACCGTATAGCGCGATTAAGATTATTGTCCAACGTGGCGTAGCACCTCGTTCGCCAGTCGGCGCGTGGTCTCGGTGGTGCCGGCCGCGAAGATGAATTGTCCCACGCCCCATTCGGCCGCGCGGCGGTTGAGTTCTTCGACGCACTGCTCCGGCGTACCGATGAGGAACAGGGCAGAGCGCGGCGCCTCGCGCGCGGGGATGCCGAACATCTTGCCGATTTCGCGTGCGCTCGCCTCGGCGGCGGCGGGTGAGTCCGCAAGCATCACGGAGAAGACTGCGTTGCTGATCGTAATTGCCTTGGGATCGCGTCCGAAACGCGCCGCCTCTGTACGGAGGAAATGGGCACGCTCTCGCACGTAGGCGTCGCTGACCTTGCCCATGCTTTCCAGGGTCAGCGTTCCCGGCTTGCCGGTATCCACGGCGATATTCGCGACGTCCGCATGTTTCGCCATCAAGCGCAGCGCGCCGCGGCCGCTGCCCCCGATGATGATCGGCGGATGAGGCTGCTGGAGTGGCTTGGGCCATAAAATCGCATCGTTGAGGCGATAGAACTCGCCCTTGAAGGTCGTGCGTTCCTGGGTCCACAGCGAACGGATGCAGGTCAGTGATTCGTCGAGCATCCGCAGGCGTGTCGCGATATCCGGGAAGCCGATCCCGGTCATCCGGAACTCGGTCTCCATCCATCCGGCGCCGAGGCCAGCGACCAGGCGTCCGCCGCTCAGATGATCGAGCGACATCAGTGCCTGCGCCGTCACCGCGGGATGGCGAAAGAGGTTGCATAGCACGAGATGTCCGATTCGGATCGTGTGGGTCGCCTGCGCGGCTGCCGCGGCGAGCAGAACCGCGTCGTGGGCGAGGGCATGCGGATCGTAGGTGCCGCCGGGGGCCTCGTGAACGAAATGGTCGGGAAACACAACCAGGTGATAGCCGAGTTCCTCGGCGAGTCGCGCCGTTTCGCGCACCGTTGCAAAATCGACTTGAGCCACAAACAGTCCGAATTCCATCCCGCTCTCCTGGATTAATTTTTGAGCCGTCGAGCTTAGCACATCGCCGTCGCGCCGCACCGGCGTACGCGCACTATCGGTTCGGAGGGAGAGCCTGCTATTCGCGGTCGGGGACGAGGTCGAGCGCCGCAAGCCAGGCCGCCGCCTCGCTGTCCGAAGGTGCGCGCCAGTCGCCGCGCGGCGAGAGCGATCCGCCCGATCCGACCTTGGGCGAGTTGGGAACCGCGCTGCGCTTGAATTGGCTGGTTTGGAAGAAGCGGAACAGAAACGTGCGCAGATGCCCCTTGAGTTCGGCGATTGTGTATTGGTGGCGATCCGCGGGCGGCACGTCGGGCCATCCGCCGCGCCGCGCGTCGTGCCACGCGCAGTAAGCCAGGAATGCGACCTTGTCCGGCGGATAGCCGAAGCGCAACACATGGTAGAGGCTGAAGTCGTGCAACTCGTACGGGCCGATCATCGCCTCGGTGTCCTGCGCGGGTCCCGCGTCGCCCACGGTTCCGGGCACCAGCTCGGGGCTGATCGGCGTGGCCAGGATCTCATGCAGCGTGGCGCTTGCCGCGGCGCCGAACCGTCCCGTGCCGGCGACCCATCGGATGAGATGCTGGATGAGCGTCTTGGGCACGCTTGCGTTTACGTTGTAGTGCGACATCTGGTCGCCGACGCCGTAGGTGCACCATCCGAGCGCCAGTTCGCTCAGATCGCCCGTACCGACGACTAACGCGCCGTTGAGGTTGGCGAGCCGGAACAGATGGCTGGTGCGCTCGCCCGCCTGAACGTTCTCGAAGGCGATGTCGTAAACCGTGGCGTCGTCGCGGTGCGGATGGCCTATGTCCTTGAGCATCTGATGCGCCGCGGGCCGGATGTCGAGTTCGTGCGCGGTGCATCCGATGTCCCGCATCAGGTTGCGCGCTTGCTCCAGCGTGCGCGCCGAGGTCGCAAACCCCGGCATTGTGTAGCCGAGAATGTTCGCGCGCGGATAGCCGAGCAAATCCATCGCCTGTGCGCAGACCAGCAGCGCCTGGGTCGAGTCGAGGCCGCCCGACACGCCAATTACCACCCGCTTGATGCCGGTCGCGGCGAGCCGCGTCGCCAGCCCTTGCACCTGGATTTCGTAAACCTCCGAGCATCGCTCGTCGCGCTTTTCCGGGTTCGACGGAACGTAGGGGAAGCGTTCGGGCCGGCGCTCCGGGAGCATCCGGCCGCGCCGCGCCAATTCCATCGAGAATTTGATCGGACGAAATTGCCGCAGCGCATCGCGATGATGGCGCACCGTCTGCGCGAAGCTGGTCTGGCGCATCCGCTCCTGCCAGAGGCGTTCGAGATCGATCTCCGAGCAGATGAGTTGCGGCTGGAGGCTGAAGCGCCGCGACTCGGCGAGCAGATTGCCGTTTTCGCAGATGAGACCCTGTCCGTCCCATGCCAGGTCGGTGGTCGATTCGCCCGCGCCCGCGCCGGCATATAGATAGGCCGCCATGCATCGGGCCGCCTGATTTTCGACCAGCGCTCGCCGATATTCGGCCTTCGCGACCGTGACCGGTGAGCCCGAGGGATTCAGCAGCACCGTCGCGCCGGCGAGCGCCGCGTACGACGACGATGGAATCGGCACCCACAGGTCTTCGCAAATTTCAACGTGAAACGTGAGCAGCGGCTGTTCCTCGACCGCGAACAGCAGGCGTGCGCCGAACGGAATCGCGGATTGGCCGCACAGCTCGATTTGCTCGCGCAGCGCCACGTCGCCGGACACGAACTGGCGCATTTCGTAAAACTCGCGGTAGTTGGGCAGATAGGTCTTGGGCACTACGCCAAGGACGCGTCCGCGATGGACGACGGCGGCGCAGTTGAAAAGCTGATGATCGATTACGATCGCGAGGCCGACGACCGCGACCGTAGCGAGCGCGCGGCTCGCCTCGACAATCCCGCCCAGCGCCGCGAGGCAGCCGTCGAGCACGACGCGCTGCTGATGCAGGTCCTCGCAGGAATAGCCGGGCAGTCCGAGTTCCGGGAAGAGTACTACCGCGGCATGCCGTTCGGCCGCCTGGCGCATCAGGGCGACGGTCTGGGCGCCGTTGAAGGCCGGGTTCGCGACGCGCACAGCCGGAATGGCGACCGCGACCCGGACCATGTCGTGGTTATGAAAATTGAAAAACTCCTCGCCCGCTCTCAAATGTCTGCTCCTTGGCCCGGCTTTCGGCTTCGACTTAGTGTATATCGGACGCTTAGTAAAAAGAATCCGACCCAGGCTGTGGTTTGGCGGAATCCGGTTGCACGTCGACGGCGCGCGCCGGCGGAAGCTCTTCTAGTTGAAGTGGCGCTCGATATAGACCAGCGCGCTTTCGAGGTCGGGCAGAATTTTGGTGCAGAACCGCACCATCCAAGGCGAGCAATCCTTAAAGCCGAGCGGGCTGAACGCGATCACGAACTTGCCCAGGTCGTAGCTGGCGTAGAAAACCTCCATCGCGGTGCCCAGCGAGGGCTTGCAATAGTTGACCAGCAGCAGGTCGGCGTCGCGAACGTCCTGAAGGTCGAACTCGACGATCTCGTTGGAAGAGTCGATCTCGTTGTCGCGGAAATTGCGGCGCAGCGGGTCGAGCAGGATGAAGCGCCCGGCCAGACGCTCCTTGGCGCGCGTGCGCCAGTCCTTGGCCGTCTGCGGGTCGGCGTCCATAATCGGTCCGCAGAGATAGATTTTCTGCACTCGCTCCGGCATATCGAGGCAACCTATCACAGCGGCGCGCGCCGTGCCGCATAACGGCGGATACAACAGGGGAGGCCGAATCCTCCCGCTAGAAAGCGAATTGTTACGAAACCGGCACGCAGCGGCCGCGTAATAGATGTGCGAAAATTGTCGCCGAGTTTCTTCAATCGGCCTTGGAAACCGGCTAAGTCTTTAGGGTGGCTGCTCGAGCGTCTGAACCCATGGCCAAGGTCGAACCACTGCGAGAACACAAGCCGTCCGAGGCCTCTATAGCCAAGGCCAAGCAGGTTTCTCTGGAGGGAGACGGGCTGGTCAAGCGCTACAGTGGCCGCGCGGTGGTCGATGGCGTCGCCGTCAAGGTCAATAGCGGTGAGGTGGTCGGACTCCTCGGCCCCAATGGAGCCGGCAAGACCACGACCTTTTATATGGTCGTCGGCCTTATCAAGCCCGACGAGGGGCGCGTGCTGTTGGGTGGCGAAGACATCACGATGCTCCCGCTGTATCAGCGCGCTCGGCGCGGGATCAGCTATCTGCCACAGGAGCCGTCCGTCTTCCGCAAGCTCACGGTCGAGCAGAACCTGCTTGCGGTGCTCGAGACGCTGCCGCTGGAGGAGGAAGAGCGCCAATCGCGGCTGCAGACCCTGCTCGACGAGCTCGACATCGCCCGGCTGGCGCGTTCCAAGGCGAGCGTGCTGTCCGGGGGGGAGCGGCGCAAGGTCGAAATCACCCGCGCGCTGGTACTCGATCCGATGTTCCTCTGCCTGGACGAGCCCTTCGCCGGCATCGATCCAATCACGGTTATCGAGATCCAGCGCATCATCACTTATCTCAAGGAGCGCGGCATCGGCATCGTCATCTCCGACCACAACGTGCACGCGACGCTGTCGATCATCGACCGCGCGTACGTGATCCATTCGGGCAAGATTCTGTTCCACGGCGGACCGCGCGAGATCGTCGACAGCGACGTCGTGCGCCAGGTCTTTTTGGGTGAGCGCTTCCGGCTGGCCCGCTAATTCGGCCCGCCAGGTGGATGCAGCGCGGGCGCGGCGATGGTATTGTTTCATCCTATGAGCTTGTTGGTTCCGATGGTGGTCGAACAGACCGGCCGTGGCGAGCGCGCGTACGACATTTTTTCGCGCCTGCTGAAGGACCGGATTGTTTTCCTTGGCGGTCCGATTCATGACGAGACCGCCAATCTGGTCACGGCGCAACTGTTGTTCCTCGAATCCGAGGATCCGGAGCGCGAGATCAACATGTACATCAACTCACCTGGCGGTTCGGTGACGGCGGGGCTCGCGATTTACGACACGATGCAGTTCGTGAAGCCTCCGGTGTCGACGCTATGCGTGGGACAGGCGGCGAGTATGGGCGCGGTGCTGCTGGCCGCAGGCGCCAAGGGCCGGCGCTATGCGCTGCCGCACTCGCGCATCATGATCCATCAGCTATCGGGTGGCTTTGAGGGCCAGGCGACCGACATCGAAATCCAGGCGCGCGAGGCGCTGCGGCTGCGCGAGATCCTCAACAACATCCTGACCCATCATACCGGCCAGGGTCTCAAACGCATCGAGAAGGACACCGACCGCGATTTTTTCATGCACGCCTCGCAGGCGGTGGAATACGGGCTCGTCGATGAGGTGATCGCCAACCGGCCGGGCAAGGGCGGCGCTGAACATTCCAGGTCCCCTGAGCATGCCAAGTCCTCCGAGCATCCCAAGCCCACGCCTTAGCGGGCGATCGATCACGCCCTGACCCTCCGACCCCTTCGCGGCACGGGAGGGAGCAAAATCCGATTATTAAGGCGAGCCGCAGCGTTGCTCGGGGCCGCAACCCTGACCGGCGGCATCGCTACTATTTGAACCACCTGCAGCCGATGCGTGTTCGGAATAAAATTCGCATTTGCGGTTGCAAATCAATTAGCGGAAGTGAAAACATCCGTTCGTTTGAACAATAACGTCCCGGCTGGCGCACGGCGCGAAGGAGGCCGGCGGGCGTTCATTTCCTGATATGGAGGAAAGCAATGAGCCGAGCGGCGAGGCGTGGGTTGTGGTTGGCGGCGGGGCTGGTCGGGCTATTCGTAATCTGCGCTGGAGGATACGCCACGAAAGCCGCCGCGGCGTCGGGAACGCGCACACCGATTAAGCATCTGATCGTGGTCGTCGGCGAGAACCACAGCTTCGACAATGTTTTTGCAACCTATACGCCGCCCAACCCCACCCAGCACGTGTGGAATCTGCTGTCGCTCGGAATAGTCAATCAGCTTGGATTGCCGGGACCTAACGCCACGCTCGCCCAGCAGAATCAGGCGACCGACACGACGGTCTATCAGTTAAGCCCGACGCAAACCGGACCCTACGCGCAGCTTCCTCAACCGAGCACAACGCTTAACGCTTTCCCGGCGTCCCCTTGCGCGCTTTCGACCATTCTACTGGAGTTCGGTAAGGATCCTGCCGGAGTTCTGCTGTGCACCGACAATGGACTGGAACCTTCTGCGCAGCCTCTACTGTCGATGGGTGGAACTGGACAATCGTTTTACGGCATTCCGCTTGGGCTGGATATTCTGCCGGTGCCGGATTGCCGCTATCCTTCCGATCTTCCCAATGGGCCCTATTCACTGGTCGGAGGATCGCAGCTCAATTCCTGCCCGACTCCCTCCTTCAAGTCTTCAATTACTCCGACGCAGTTCAGCGACAACGTCGGCGACCCGGTCCACAGATTTTTTCAGATGTGGCAGCAGAACGATTGCAGCGCCGCGCACATGACTGCCGACAATCCCAGCGGATGCACGCATGATCTCTATACCTGGGTGGCCACCAGCGTCGGCTGGCAGATAACCAGCAACGGGGAACCGCCGACCGACCTCCAGGGAACTTTTCAAGGCGGGATCGCGATGGGTTTCTATAACATGTCGGCCGGCGACTATCCCTACTTTCAGTCGCTCGCCCAGCGCTACTCGATCAACGACAACTATCATCAGTTCATGATGGGCGGGACCGGGCCCAACTCCCAGTCGATCGGCACCGCGGACGTGTATTTTTACGCCGACAGCAACGCCAGACCCGCAATCCCGGCGTCTAATCTGATCGAAAATCCGGATCCGCAATCGGGAAGCAACAACTTTTATACTAATGACTCGCCGGCCGCCGGCGATCTCGGCAATACCAGCACCGGAGGCTTCGTTAACTGCTCAGATACCACCCAGCCCGGGGTGAAGGCCATTACTGATTACCTGGCCCAACTTCCATACAAGCCGTTCAACGGGGGCAATTGCTATCCGGGGAACTACTACCAGGTCGACAATGAGTATCCGAGCTTCAATCATCTCGGCCTCCCCAATCAGCAAGGCAACGAATTTCCCAACGGACCTGCTTTCGCAATCGGACCGCAGCGGAGACCTACTATCGGCGACGCGCTTTCGGCGCAAGGGATCTCGTGGAAATACTACGGAGAGGGAATCAACGACGCGGACCAACCGCCATTGGCCAACGAATTCTACTGCGCGATCTGCAACCCCTTCCAGTTCTCGCGCTCCGTCATGACCAGCGGGTTGAAGAAGAAGCTAAAAGACCTGGGCGCCTTCTTTGCCGATGTTCACAACGGAACGCTTCCGGCGGTCTCCTTCATCAAGCCTGACGTTCTCCTTGACAGCCATCCCGGCACCTCGACGCCACCGCTTTTTGAGGGGTTCGTCCAGAACATAATCAATACCGTTCAGAGCAAGCCGGGCCTGTGGAAAAATACTGCCATCCTGATCACGTTCGATGAATCCGGCGGCTCGTACGATTCGGGATATATACAACCGATCGATTTCTTCGGCGACGGCCCGCGCACTGTCATGATCGCGGTGTCGCCCTATGCGAAGCCCGGCTACGTCGATCACACCTATTCGGATCACGCCTCGATAGCGAAGTTCATCGAGCTCAACTGGCGGCTCAAGCCGCTCTCCGCACGCAGCCGCGACAATCTGCCGAATCCCAAGAGTCTCGCTTCAGCGCCATACTTTCCAACCAACAGCCCGGCAATTGGCGACATGCGGCACATGTTCACCTTCAAAGTCGAGCCGTAGCGGCGGGACCCGCATAAGAAGCGTCGCGGGGCTCGAACAACGATTCCGGTTGAAAGGCCGTCGCACTTCATACAGAGTTCCGGGCAGAAAAAAGGGCCGGCGCGATGCGCCGGCCCTTTTGAAAATAGTCACGCTTGCAAGCTGCGACGCTCGCCACCTACCGGCCACCGCCAGCCGCTGCCACCGACGGCTCCGCTGGATACTCGGCCAGTTCATCAAGCGCCGGTTTTATCTCCTTCATGAAGATATGCAGCTGGCGCAGCACCTCTTCCTTGGGCATCTGCGCGTAATGATAAATCAGCGTCAGGTATTCGGAGGGGAAGCGCTTGTATTCCTCCACCAGCTTGGCGCGCACGCTCTCGACCGTGCCCGGTATCCAGAGGCCGAACTTGGTCGTCGCCTTCACCACGTCCTTCATTTCGACCGTGTGGCGGCCCATCGCGGCGTAAAAGTTGCGAAAGATGTCGGAGTCGTACTTCATGATCGACTCGTGCGCCTTCTCCATCGTGTCGCCGATATGCGGCATCCGCACCAGCGCCTGGTTCTGCCCAAGCGCCATCGAGCGGCCGAGGCGGTTGGTTTCCTTGACGTAGGCGTTGCCCAGCGTGAGCGCGGTGTCGAGTGAAGTGAAATACAGCGGGATGAATCCGCGGCTGGCCGCGTACTCGGCGCTTTCGGGCGAGCCCGCCGTGGCGACGAAGACCGGAGGATGCGGCCGGGTGTAGGGCGATGGCACCACACATACACGCCGCGTGTTGCCCTCCGCGTCAACCTCGCCATGCGCGCCGAGGCGTCCGGTCACTCCGACCTTGCCCAGCGGCCAATCGTCAACGCCGCGCTCGTAAGGGAAGGGGACCTGCCAGGTCTTGCCGTTGTACTCGACACTCTCCTGGGTCCACGCCTTGACCACGATGTCGATTTCTTCCTCGAAGATGCGCCGGTTGATGTCGTCGTCGTCAACGTCTTTTTTCAGCACGTCCTTGCCGAACAGGCGCGCCGGATCGACCTTCGCGGCCGAGGGCGAGGTGGTCGCGCGCGTGCCGAGGTGCTGGCCGATCACGTTGGTCCATCGCGACTGGTAGCCGCGCGCGAAGCCGACGAAGAAACGTCCGTTGGCGAGATGGTCGAGGATCGCGGTCTCCTCGGCGACGCGCAGCGGATTTTGCGTGCTCATCACGTAGCCCATCTGGCCGACGCGGATCTTCTTGGTGATCGCGGCCCAATAGGCGTTGAGTACGCCGGGGTTGGGGCCGACCTCGTAGCCTTCGGACCAGAAGTGATGTTCGATCGTAGCAGCGCCCCAGAGGCCCATCTCGTCGGCGGCCTTGATGATGTCGTGCCATCCGAGCAGCGTTTCGTGGTAGCGCTCGCGATGGCGTCCGATCGGGCGCAGCGCCGCGCGCTCCTCTTCGCTGGCCGCGGGAATTACCGGATAAAGTTGAAGTATTATTTTGACCATATCTTCCTTGGGTCGGCGCTGGAGATTTGCCGCTTATCACGGTCGTTAGCACGCAGCCCGCGCGGGCGGCAAGTGCCGCTACCGCGTGGCGCGAAAAACTCCCTCGGCGCCCTTGGTGGTGCGCGCGAGCGCGTGATCGATAAACTCGTAATCCCCGGGCTCGTGCACGCGGAATTCAAACACCGCGCCGTCGCCGGGGCCGACCTCGAAGCTCGCCAGATCATGCATCGCGTCGGCCGGATTGCCGCCACGATAAACGGTGCTGAAAATCGCGCCGGTCACGTGGAAAGTTGAGCTCAGGTTGGGACCGGCGTTGACGAAGAAGACCCGCACCAGTTCGCCCACCTTGATCGGAATCGGATGCTCGACATAACGGTCGATCATCCCGTTGAAGACAACGAAATCGGGCCGCTCCTCGACTTCCTTGCGGCTGTCGCCGGCAACCAGCCCGTTTTTGTCCGGCGTACCGTAAAACTCGCCCTGCACGAGCATCACTTCGTGCGCCGCAGGCCAGCCCCCAATTGGATCGACGATCATCATCCCGTACATTCCGTTGGCGACGTGAGAGAGCGTCGGGATGGCGCTGCACTGGTAGAGAAACGCGCCGGGAACCCGGGCGCGAAAGGTGTAGCTGAGGTTGTGCTGGCCGTTAGGGGCTGCGAAATGAACTTTGGGCGCCAACTCAGCGGCGTGCGTGTCAATCCCGTGCGCCATAGTCGTGGGGTTGATGAGCTTGATCGTGACCTCATCACCCTCGCGCACGCGCAACACCGATCCGGGCACGGTTCCATCGTAGGTCCATGCATCGTAGGTGAGGCCGAGACCAATCTCGATACGCTTTTCCTTCACGGTGAGCGTGAAGATTTTTTTTTCGGTGGTGGCGCGGGCGGTCGCTGCCACCAGGATCGGGAAAAGCAGGGCGATCAGCGGCACGGCGATCGCGCCCGTCCTCGCCGCCGCCGTTGCCTCTCGATGTGATCGTGGGAGCAATGCCTGAACGGGGGCGCTCTCAGCGCGACGCATCCGCTCTCTTTTTTGAAGGCGCGGTTGCCTTGGCCGCCGTGGGCCGCTTCACCGTCTCGTGCGTGGGATCGGCCTCCGGCGTGAAGCGCAGGGTAAGCACCGGGCAGACGGCGTTGCGCACCACCGCTTCGGTCACGCTGCCGAAGAACAGGTGCTTCACTCCAGTGCGGCCGTGGGTCGCCATTACAATCAGATCGGCATTGAGGTCGCGTGCGAAAGCCAGAATGGCCTTCGGCACTTCTGAAACGAAGGCGATGTGGGTGTGGATTTCGGCCGGGATGCGGGTCAGGCGGCGGCGAACGAGCTCCTTGAGCCGGCCCTGGGCTTGCTTCTCGGCCGCTTCATCGCCGCCGACGTTGACTCCGTGATCCGCCAGCATCGGCAGGATGGGCAGCACGTGCAGCAGATGGACTGTCGCGCCCATGTCGATCGCGAGCCGGCGCGCATGTGCGAGCGCGGCCATCGAGTTGTCGTCGAAATCGACCGGGCAGAGGATGATTTTGTACGGATATCCCATCGACAGAGACTCCTGGCGAGATTCCTGGCGAGGCTCCTCGGGTTTTGCCGCCGGACGCCGCGACGCGGTGCTAGGCGCCTACCATCGCGCGCATCGTGTTCTGAAAATCGCGCTCGGCCGTGCGTCCGGGACCGATTGGAAAGATCACCGGATGGTTGACGCCGACGGCGCGAAAGCTCGCGACGAATTCGCTCGCGTTCTTTGCGGCGCCGAAGGCCCCGAGCCGCCGCATGTCGGCGTCGCTCAGCGCCTTGTATGCGTCGTCGCGTTTGCCGTCGCGCCACAGCTTGCGCACCTCGGCGAATTGGTCGGCGAGCCCATAGCGCGCGAACATCTCGTTGTAGGCGTCGACGAAGGCGTAGCCTGCGAGTTCGCGCTTGAAAGATTCCAGTGCCTTGTCTTCATCCTCGGTGACGCACATGCGGAGATAAATCGCGATGTCAACGTCGTTGAGGTTGCGGCCCGCCTGCTCGGCGCCCGCGCGCACCTCGGCGGTCATCGCGGGAACCGCCTCGGCCGGCGAATAGTTGAGCAGCACGCCGTCGGCGACTTCGCCCGCCAGTCGGAGCATCGGAGGGTTCAGTGCGGCCAGATAGATCCGCGGGGGTCGCGGCGCGCGGGTGACGAGACTATGGCGAAAGTCACACTTGTAGACCTTGCCCTCGAACTTGCAGCGGCCCTTGGTGAAAATCTCGCGCATGATATGCACGCACTCGCGCATCGCGGTCACCGGCCTGCGATACGACGCGCCATGCCAGCGCTCCACGATCACCGGGCTGGAGACGCCGAGGCCAGCGATCGCACGGCCGCCTGAAAGCTCGTTGAGCGCCATCGCTTCCATCGCGAGCACGCCGGGCGTGCGAATCTGGATTGGCACTACGCCGGTCGCCAGGTCGACTCGTTTGGTCGCCATCGCGCAGGGCGCCAGCGCGACGAATGCGTTAGGGCCGGTTACTTCGGCCACCCACAGGGAATCGTAGCCGCTCGCTTCGGCCTCCTGCGACAGGCTGCCCAGCGAGCTGAAGAGCGACGAGACGACCGAAAGATGCAGTCCGAGCTTGCGATTTGGTTGTGTCATCGGGTATCCGGCGTTGATAAAGTTGCAGTCAGCGCGATTTTGCCGCTATCGCGCGCGCCTGTGCAAGCCGTTCGCGAAAGTTGCCGGGGCGCGCCGCGGCGAATTATAAGATCACCGAAGGCCCAGGCGATCTCATCAAGATGGCTGTTTTCGATTCTCACGGCGTAAAGATTCATTACCTTGACTGCGGCCACGGCGCGCCGGTTCTGATGATTCATGGCTTCGGCTCCAGCGCGGAAGAACACTGGGTGAAGACCGGGATGGTCGAACGGCTGGCGCGCCGATCACGGGTCATCGTGTACGACGCGCGCGGCCATGGCCTTAGTGACAAACCGCACGACCCGGCAGACTACGGCCTTGCGAATATGCGCGCGGACGCTGTCGCGCTGCTCGACCATCTGAAGATCGCCCGGGCGCGGATGATCGGCTACTCGATGGGCGGGCGCATCACGCTCGAAGTACTGATGCGCGATCCCCAGCGCCTAGGCGCAATCGTGCTCGGCGGGTACGGTGAGGGCGGCCAGATTGCCAGGCCCGGCCAGCGCCATCGCATCGCAGCCGCTCTGCTGGCCGAGGATCCCGCGGTCATCGAGGACGTGCTGGCGCGCCGCTTCCGGCGCGGCGCCGAGCGCAACGGCAAGGACTTACGGGCGCTCGCGGCCTGCATCGGCGCCGAGGAGACGACCGACGCCGAGTCCGCGATCGATTACCAGGCCCTGCGCCATGCCGCGTCGCCGGTGCTGATCGTGACCGGCGACCGGGATACGATCGCGGGCGATCCGCATCCGCTCAAGCGGTGGTTTCGCGACGCGCGCGTCGCGCTGCTGGAAGGCGCGGATCACGTGTCGCTCCCCGCGGATACGCGATTCCATCAGGCGGTCGAAGATTTCTTGGCTAACGCTGCTGAAGAATAATTTTTTCTCCAAAAACCGAAAGACCTCGGGCGCGCATGCTCAGCTGATCGACGGAGTCAGGAGCGGACCGCTCAGCAGGTACGGGCGTGCGTCAGGAGGGTGGGGCAGCAGCCCGAACATCACGCCCAGGCGCGTGCGCCCTTCGGCAGAAGGCTCGAGGGTCAGCGCGAACTCGATACGGCTTTGTGCGGCGTCGGTCCCGAAACGAATCGTGCCTTGGCCCCGGACATCGCCGTCAGGGCCGTGACCGCGCAGTTTGCTTACCCGCAACGCGCCGCCGGGCACCAGTTTCAGCGAGCCCTTGACCTCACCGAGACGGATCGGTGCGAAACCCTCCGTCACCCGGATTGTCAGGTCGACAGTGCGAAAATCGAGTTCACCGGTGGTCGCGTCCGTATCGTTACCGGCCAACTCCGCCCAGCCTCCGCCGGAAACGCGTCCCAGGAGGTTGCCACCGAATCCGCGCAGCGCCGCTATTTGCGCAAGTCCCATGTCGCTCAGGGTGAAGCTGACGCCGATCGCCGCGCTCTTGCGATAGACGGTGGCGCGTAGCGTGCCACCGTAAAGTTGCGCGTGCAGGCGCACCCCCGGCTCGCCGAGCAGCAGCGCGCCGAGCGCCGGGGCGAGCGTCACGTCCGGGCTTTCGATTTCGAACGGCGAAGCGGGCTGGAGCGAGACCACGCGCACGTCGCTAAGCGCCGCGCCCAGCGGCAGATTGATTCCCTGGCCGGAGGAGCTGAAGCCGAGGCTTAGCGGGCGTAGCAGCGCAGTCAGTGTTGCCGCGTAGGGGAAAGTCGCCGCCAGGGAGGCGAGAAAAACCGCTGCGCCAAAGACTGAATAGATGATCGCTTTGCGGTGTTCGCGTGCGAATCCGCCAAGCCGGGTTGCCAAACCGTCAGCCACTGCGGCCCAGCGCGACGCAAGTCATTTCGACGTCGAAAGTATGCTGGTCCTGCGAGCGCCGCGTGACATGCAAGGTGGACACTGTAACCGGAACGCTAAGCGCGCTCAGGCCGTAGAGGGTATCGACAACCTGGGGGAGGCTCAGCCCGTTGAGTTTGAGTTCGACCGTGTACTGCTTCATCCCGCCTGGGATGGTTTTCTCGGCCGGCGTGATCGAGCCGATCTTTTCCTTACCCGGAGCGCGCGTGAGCGTCTGCTCGACTACCGAGAAGAGTGAGAAATCGCCGCTCGCCGGGACCGTGCGCTTGCGCATCGTGGCCAGGTCGACGTGCAGGCGCCGATAGGAGCGCATCAGCTGCGCGACTTCGACCGCGTCGTGCTGGCGCTCCTGGATAAGGCCGCCAAGGCCGCCCAACGAGCCCTGGATTGGCAGGTAGATAAGGTTGTACGCGATGAACAGAACCAGCAGCCCGCCGGCGATTTGCACCAGCAACCGTTCACGCGGCTCCAGCTTCTGGTAACGCCCGCGCCCCGCCGCGAGCGCCGGGGCGAGCGCCTTTTGCACACGCGCGCGCCCTGCGCTTAGAATCGGACTCCCACGCGCGGCGATCTCGCGCGCGCGCGCAGCAATCATTTTTCGCGCGCCCTCCAGCATCGGCGGTTGCTTACTCAATCCTCTCGCCACGGATTGCCGCAGTCAGGCGGAACTCGACCTTGCCCGCATCGGATCCGGCGGTAGCATGCGTCACCTGAATATCGCGGAAGTAGCCATTTAAATCGAGCGCCTTCTTGACCCGGTCGACAGTTGCGAAGGAGTCGGCCATGCCGTCGAGCTTGATGGTGCCCTCGTCGAGTGTGAAGTCCACGATCTCCGCGCCGATATGGGGTGGCAGTGCGCGCGAGAGCGCGAGCAGGGTGTCGAGCGGAGAGGCCGAAGCGCCCGCGCCGCCCATGAGGTGCAATTGCTTTTCCATCGCGGCCACCTGCGCGGCGAGTTCTTCTTTCGCGTCCGCGCCGGAGACGTGCGGGCCCAGCGCGGGCGCTGCGATGGCCGCAATCTCCTGGTTCACCTGCGAGAGCTGGCGCAGGTTATGGGACAACTTGATTCCGACGTGCAGCGCGATCGCGGCTACCGCGGCGCCGCCCAGCAGAAAGCTCGTGCGCCAGGGGCGCAAACTGCCGGTGCGGCCGCTAAACGCGAATTCGCCCTGGCGAAAGTTGAGCAGCGCGACCGCAGCACCCGGGGCCTCGCCAAGCAGCATCGCAAGGCATCCCGCGAACCGCGTTGAGCGTGCGGAGACCGGCCCGAGCAGCGCCGCACAGTTGAATTCCTCCAGCGTATGGACCGGCACCGAGAGCGCCTCGGCCATCCGCCGGCGCACGTCGGGCGTCGCCGCCATCGGCCCGGTCAGCACCAGTGCGGGCTGCTCGTGGTCGGAGCTGTGGGCGAGCAGGGTCTGACGCACGGCGCCCAGGATGGCTGAAGTCCCGGGCGCCGCTGTGCCGTTGGCCGCACCGATCTCGGCCACGACGGTGCGGATCGCCCGCGGCATTCCGCGGTCGTCGAGCAGCACCATCGAGGTGGAGGTGTGGTCGAGATCGACCAGCAGATGGGCGCCGCCGTGTCCATTGCGCACCCGTGCGAGCAGGGCGGCCAGCGCAAGTGCGCTCAAGGTGACGGTGGTCGGGTTGATGCCGGCGCGCGCGAGCAGTTCGAGATGGCGGCGGAGATCGTCCTTGCGCACCATCGCGGCCATAACCAGCGTCTTGTCGTCCTCCTGACCCACGCGGGTGAAGGCGACCACGGATTCGTCGACGCCGACCGGCAGATGTTCCTCCAGCGCGAAGGGCACGGTCTGGGTCAGCCGGCGCTGATCCTTGAACGGCAGCGAGAGCATCCGCTTGACCACCAGCTCGCCCGGTAGCGCGCTCACCACGAAGTCGGGCTTGCCGGCGCCGTCGAGCAGGCGGGCAAGCGCAGGCGCGAGGTCCGCCTCCTCGGCACCCCGCCGCTCTTCGACCACCTCGAGCATCGTCAGCGAGTTCCAGCTGCGCTCGGCCAGTGCGCCACGCACCGAATCACCGGAGACCTCGATAGCGAGTATCCGCTGGGCCATCGACGGTCAGCCTTCCTGCCAGCTCGCCAGCATCGCGGTGCCGTTGGCGTTGCGGCGAAAGGTGCCGATGATGCGCCGGCGCGAATTGGCAAAAACTCCGACGCCGGTAAGGGTGAAATAGGCGCTCCGGGTCGTGATGAGCTTCATCAGCGGGGTGGCGACGTCACCCAATCCGGCCAGGTTGCCCACATCGGTGATCGTGAGGAACGGCTGCACAGTTCGGGCCTGAATGATTTCTTTGATCATCGAGGTATTGTCGGACAACTCCGGCAGCAGCGCGGCGATAACTTCGGGCGGCGCCGTATTGATGTTCACACGCGGCTCGGGCGAAGCGGTCAGAAACTGTTGCAGCCGCAAGAAGGTCGCGTCGTCTACCCCTCGGATCATCCTGAGATCGCCAATCGTCGGCATCGGACCGTTGCGCGGTTCGTACGGCGGTAACAGCCGCAGGTAATAGTTGGATTCGGCCCCCCCCGGTGATTCGATACTATCAGGGTCAAGCCAGTCAACTATGGCCGGGATGATAGAGGGGTCGACCCCGATGTTTGTGAACAGGCGCTCAACGATTGCGACGTAGACCGGATTGGGCTGTCCAGTGCGCGGATTCATCAACAGGTTGATGTCGATTTTGCGCGCTTCATCTGCGATCGCTATTTGCGCGGCCCCGCCGCCCAGCGGCAGCGGCGGATAAGGCTGAGCCCATGGCTCGTCCAGCCCGTCGTGCGGGGTCTTGGCGAGGGCGTCCTGCTGCGCGTCGGTCGAAAGCAGCGAGAGCCCGACGTTAACCGCCGAACGGGCAAGGTACTCTGCCCGCAACTCGTTGGCCTGGCCCGCTGCCGAGCGGTAGCCGAGCGACGCCGAGGTGGTAAAATCCATCACCAGCAGCGTCATCAGCGCGAGCGCCATCATCGTGACCAGCAGCGCGACGCCGCGCTCGCTCTTTCTCGCCGCCCTTACCATTGCGTGAAAGCCATCGGCAGCGTTATCTGGGTCGCGAGCGCGACTGGGGCGCCGCCGGGTCCCGCCATCACGAGATCGATCGCAATCGCCTGCGGAAGCTGGGTGCCCGGCGGCAGGCTGGGCGAATTCCAGCTTTCGACCCAGATGTTGCCGTTGAAGTAACGCACATGAAACGCGAGAACATTGCCCGCCATTACCGCCGCGGGCGGGATTTTCACCCCAGCGGTCTCTCCTAAAAGGGCGCTCTGCTGTTGGCGCATCAGCATGTACCATCCCCGGTGCTGCGGATTGGGCAGGCCGCTGTAAGAGATTAGCTCTTCGGCGCCGAAAGAGCTGATGCTACGGCGATGCCCGGCGTCGAGCGTAGAGATGGTCAGGCTGTCGAGCGGCGCGCCGTTCTGCAGCCGCCCCTGTCCGATCAGCAATACGTGACTGGCGATGAGTGGAGTCTGGACCGCACCATGCAGCTCGTTGGCCAACTGGGCGAGAAGCGCGCGCGCCTGGCGGTTGCTCAGCAGACGGCTCTCGGCGTGAGTCTTGCCCGCAGCCACGGCGTGGAATGAGTCCGCGAGCATCACCATGACAATTCCGAGAATCGCTACCGCGAGCATGATCTCGATAAGCGTAAAGCCGCGGTTGAACGTGTGGCGCGTCGGCGCCCCGCCGGGATTTGCGTGATGTGGCGCCATCAATCCTCTGACGCGTCGCCTCCCGGCGCCACCGCACCCGGCTGCGAGCCTTGCAGCGCCGGGTTCTGCGGCGCCTGGCTCTGCGGGGTGGCTACCTGCGGAATCGGATTATGCATGAACTCGACCAATGCGTAGTTGCGTCCGAACTGGGGGCCGTAGAGCACGTGGATTTCGACCTCGCGCAGGTCGGGAAAGGTCGGTGACGGCTGGACCCGGCGGGTCCAGCGAAAGCCGGGATAGCGGCCCGAGTACATCTGGTCGAAGTTGCCGCTGGTGGAACCGAGCGGCGGGAAGCGCTGAAGTTCGGCCTGCGTCATCACGGCTTGGGCGAGCATTGCGGCGCGCGAGATCTCCTGTCCGCGGATGACGCTTTGCAGGTCCTGATGCTCGAGCGAGAGCAGCGCGAGCAGCGCGATGCCGAGCACGGCAATCGCGATCAGGACTTCCAGCAGGGTGAAGCCGGGGCTCGCCAAGCGCCCACTTCTTCGCGCGGCCGAAAGACCGGCGAAGGGTTTTGGCTTGCCACTCATCGTGTCGCCGCGAGTGCCGTAACCGGAGGAACGTCGCCGTTCACGATCCCGACGTTGCCGGTCAGGGGATTGATACTCAACGTCATCACCTGGCCCGAAACCGTCATCATATGGATCACTGTCGCGTCGACGTAGCCGTCGGGATAGAACTGGCAACTAATCGAGCCGACCTTGACGCCGCCGATTCCCGCAACCGAGACGTCGCGCAGCTTGAGCCCGGCGGGCATCGTGACTACGCCGCCCCAGGGGCCGGCGTACGCGATAAACTTGGGCTGAGGCCCATAGGGGTCCAGACGGGTGACGTAATAGCAGTTGTTGTCGAGATCGAATGTCAGCTTATAGATGACTTTCTGGGTCGAGGCTTCGTCATAAAGATAGCTGGCGCGGCCGGCCAGGCGACGCGCTTCGCTCTTGAGTTGGGAGCCATGGAAACCGCCCAAGTACGGAATGGCGAGGGTCATTACCAGGCCCATGATGAAGATCACGACCGCAATCTCCAGCAGCGTGAAGCCGGAGGTGGCGCGCATTCTGGTGCTGGGTATGTGACGCGCCCACGCTGCGTCGGGCTGCGAATGAACCGGCGGCGGCGCATCCCGCACCCGCAGGGGCTTGAATGGGGGTTGAGTCACGAGGAACTGCCGTCGATATCCTCATCCTTACCGGTGCCGCCGGGTTTGCCGTCGGCGCCAAACGACTTCAGCACGTAGGCGTTGCCGTCACTCTGATAAAAGTAGGGAGTGCCCCACGGGTCGAGCGGCACCTTTTCGATATAGCCGCCTTGCTCGTAGTTCGCCGGCTGCCGGCCGCCGGTCGGTGCGCTGACCAGGGAGGTCAGGCCCTGGTCGGAGGTCGGATAGTAGCCGTTGTCGAGGTAGTAGCGATCCAGCGCGGTCTTGATTTCGGAAATGTCGGCCTGGGCCTTGGTGCGCTTGGCCTTGTCGGTCGCCCCCCTGAGGCTCTGCACCACGATGGTGGCGAGCAACCCCAGGATCAGGATAACGACCATGATTTCGATCAGGGTGAAGCCCGCTTCGAGCTTGCGCCGCCGCTGCGTTGGGTTCATTGTTGTGCGCTCCACTGTCGTCACTTCATCAACTGGTTCAACTGGAATATTGGCAGCAGGATCGCCAGCATCATGAACAGGATAATCCCCGCCATCGCCAAGGTCATCAGCGGCTCGAGCAGCGTGGTCAACTGGTTGAGCGAACGCTCGACCTCGCGTTCGTAGGTGTCGGCCACTCGCTCGAGCATCGATTCGACTTCGCCCGTGCGTTCGCCGACCCGGATCATTTCTATCAGTAGCGGCGGAAACAAGCCGCTTTGGGCGAGCGGATGGGTCATTCCGTGGCCTTCGCGGATCGACGTGCGGCTCTCCTCGACCGCATCGGCGAGCAGCACGTTGGTGACAACGTGCTTGACCGAGGCGAGCGCAGGCAGCAACTGCACCCCGCTTTGCAGCATCGTGGCGAGCGTGCGCGAGAAACGCGCGCACAGCACGCGCGTGACCGTGCCGCCGACGTACGGCAGGCGCAAAAGCCAGGTGTCGTAAAAGCGCCGCCCGCTGCGGGTCGAGAGGGCGTATAAGATTCCCGCGATAGTCCCGACGATTAGCAGCAGCAGGAACATCCAGTAACCCGAAATGAAATTCGATATCGTGATCAGGATGACCGTGGGCAAGGGCAACGCGGCGTTGTTCTGCTGGAAGATGGTCGCGACCTGCGGTACGACGTAGCCCATCAGGAAAAACATGATCGCGCCGCCCACGCAGACCATGATTATCGGGTAGGTCAGCGCGTGAGTCACCTTGGCTTTGAACTCAGCCTGGCTTTCGCTGAAATCGGCGACGCGGTTGAGCACGGTCTCCAGCGCGCCGGCTGCCTCGCCCGCCCGCACCATGCCGATGTACAAGTCGGAGAAGGTTTCGGGATGGCCGGCGAGCGCGTCACCCAGTGAAGTGCCCTCGCGCACGCGCTCGCGGATTTGCGAGAGCAGGCGCTTGGTCAGCGGGCGCGCCGATTGGTCGGCCAGCGCAGCGAGCGCGTCGACCAGTTGCACGCCGGCGCCCAGCAGCGAGCTTAACTGGCGCGTCACCAGCGAAAGTTCGGAAGGTGGAATGCGCCGCCCGAAGGAGGGCAGGTAGTCGCTCAGACGGCGCTTGACCGCCGCCTCTTCCTCCGCGAGGTCGGTGGGGAAGATGCCGCGGTCGCGCAGCTTGCCGCGCGCCGTTCGTACGCTGTCCGCGTCGACGACGCCGGCTACCGAGCGGCCATTGGCGGCCAATCCGCGATAGGCGAAAACAGGCATCGCTGGTGAACTTGGAGCGCTTGCTGCGGCCTACAGAATATCTTCCTGCGTGACGCGCAACAGTTCTTCCACGGTGGTTTCCCCCAACAGAATGCGCTCGGCGCCGTTGTGGCGCAAAAGCGTCATCCCGTGGGCGGTGCAGGCGCGGCGGATGGTCGCCGCGTCCGCCTTTTGCATCACCAGCTCTCGCACCTCGTCGTCCATCAGCATCAGCTCCTGGATGGCTGTTCGTCCGCGGTAGCCGGTGCCGCGGCAAGCCCGGCATCCACTAGTCGCCGGCCGATAGATTGGCCCTTTGACGGCTTCGGGGCGCACACCGATTCGCGTCAGCTCGGTGGCGGTTGGGGTGTAGGCCTCACGGCAGGTCGGGCACACCGTCCGCACCAGGCGTTGCGCCAGCACGGCCAGGATCGACGACGACACCAGAAAGGGCTCGATTCCCATATCGACCAGCCGGGTCAGCGCGCCGAAGGAGTCGTTGGTATGGAGGGTCGAAAAAACCAGATGGCCGGTCAAGGCGGCGTGAATCGCGATTTCGGCGGTTTCGCTGTCGCGGATTTCGCCGACCATGATCACGTCGGGGTCCTGGCGCAGGATGGAGCGCAGGCCACTGGCGAAGGTGAGATCGATTTTCGGATTGACCTGCATCTGGCCGATGCCGCGCAATTGGTACTCGATCGGGTCCTCGATGGTGATGATATTTTTCTCGGGCGAATTGATCCGCGCCAGACAGGCGTAAAGCGAAGTGGTTTTGCCCGATCCGGTCGGTCCGGTGGCCAATATGATGCCGTGGCTCTGGCGAATCAGCCGGTCGACTCGGGTCAGGTTCTCACCGGTGAAGCCCAACCGGTCGAGGTTGAGATCGACCAGCGCCTGCGCGCGATCGAGCAGGCGCAGCACGAGCCGTTCACCAAAGGCGGTCGGGATGGTCGAGACGCGGATGTCAATATCGCGGCCGGCCACGCGCAGCCGGATACGTCCGTCCTGCGGCAGGCGCTTTTCGGCGATGTTCAGGCCCGCCATGACCTTGATGCGCGAGGTGATCGCCGGCTGGAAACGCTTGGGCGGCGAGATCACGTCGTAAAGCATGCCGTCGACGCGGAAGCGCACCAGCAGTTCGCGCTCGAACGGCTCGACGTGGATGTCGCTTGCGCGGTCCTTGACCGCCTGCGAGAGCAGCCCATTGACCAGCTTGATGATCGGCGCGGCGTCGTCGGAATCGAGAAGATCGAGCGGCTCCTGGGCAAGCTCGTTGGCGACCACGTCGAGCCGATCCTCTTCGAGATCGATCATCAGGTCCTGGGCGGTCGTAGTGGTGGCCTGATCGTACGAACGGTTGATCGCTTCATTAAGAATCTCGAGCGGCACGACCACCGGATGCACCGGCATCCCGAACAGCATGCGCAGGTCGTCGAGCGCTTCGTAGTTGGACGGGTCGGCGATCGCGACGGTCACGCTGAGGCCGTCGCCGCCGAGCGGCAGAACGCCGTTTTTCTTGGCGTAATTGATTGGAACCTTGCCGAGCAGCGCTGAGTCGATCGCATGCTCGTCGACGTGCGCCTGGAAGGGCAGCCAGTATTCCTGGGCGATCGCGCGCGCCAGACGCTGGGGCTCCAACGCACCCATATCGACCAGCACGTCGGCCAGGTCCTGCCCGGGCTTTTTGCGCTGGCGGGCGCGCTCGAGATCCTGCTCGGATACCCAAGAACGATCCAGAAGAATTGATTCAAAGCTTTTTTTCGCCGTCGCCATCGGACCAGATTCGTCGCCAGCTTCCCGCTATCGTTCCTCACACTCGCGCCACGCCCGGGGGACTCTCCCAAGGCTCGCCGGCCACCAGGCGCCGGCTACACTAGCGCCATCTTCAATTAGACACGATGGCTCGGTAGGCATGCAACATGTCGCGATAAACACGAGTAAGAATGGGCAGCTTTATCCGCGCCCGGCCATCGAGGCCCCCCCCGGGGGCCTCCACGCGGGCACCTAGTAATGGCGCTTGTTGCCGGCGGTCGAACCCGGACCGCCGAGCCCGAAGCTTAGTCCCGGACCACCCTTCTTGGATGGCATGGTATGGGTCGCCTCCTGCCAGGAGGCCAGCTTGCCGTCAACGAAGGTCAGATCGACGAACTTGCCCTGGTCGCCCTCCTTGGTGTTGGTGTAGAGCAGTGTGGCGGCCACGTCGTTGGTATTCGAGCGCTTGGCATAGCTCCAAATTTCGGTGTCCTGGTCGGCGTCCTGACGGAGATCGGGCTCACCCCATTTCTCACGCACGTCGACCGAGCGCTCGCCCACCTTAAGGTCGCGCTGCATGCGCGCGGCGCGGATCTCGGTCGAGGCCTGATAGGCGACGCCGCATCCGCACAGCACCAGCGCGAGAACCAAGACGAAATACAGCCGCAGTTCCATCGCGCAGAATTTCGTCATCATCGGGCGCCGAAGTCAACTTGCCGCTGGAGTCCGCCGAGCCTGAGTCGAGCGGCGCGCTGTCAGTCTCGCGGTTCGCTTTCAGACGAAAATGTCGGCCGGAAATCCGCGATCGTTGATGAAGCTGCCCATCTCGGCCATCGCGAAGGTTCGCCCGGCGCGCTGCGGATTGTTAAGTGCGTGGGCCCGGATCGCATGCACGTCGCGGAAGTAGCGCTGAATAGGATTGTCAAGAAAGACCGCGCGGCCCCCGCTTGATTCGAACATCAGGTCGACCGCGTGTACGCTCTGGCGCACCGCGTTGGCCGCATCCCATCGAAGCCGCGCGCGACGCTCGACGCTTATTTCGCGCCCGTCCGTCGCCAGCCGCATCATCTCGTCGAACGTGTCGAGCATCCGTTGACTCGCGCCATCGACCTCGGAGGCGGCCTCCGCCAGGCGCATCTGCGCAAACGGATCTTCGGCAACCATCTTGTGGTCGTACGCCGTGCGCCGCGCGCGGCTGCCCTCGCGCCAGCAATCCAAGGCGCCGGTCGCGGCGCCGATCGCTGGAGCCGCTATCGCGTAGGCGAACACGGACGCCCAGGAAAGGCGATACAACGCACCCTGATTGACCGCCTGGCCCGGGTTGTCACGGTTGTAGGCATCCAGGAATTTGTGCGTTCGATACTCGGGGACGAACGCGCCGCTGACCACGATATCCTTGCTGCCCGATCCGCTGAGCCCCATCACGTGCCAGTTATCGTCGATTTCATAGTCGCTCCGCGCCAGCAGATAGCTACGCGCGTCGGGTGTGCCGTCGGGATTGCGCGTAGAGCCGCCCAGGATAGCCCAATGGCAAAAGTCACATCCGCTCGAGAACGACCATCGCCCGCTGACCCTGAAGCCGCCCTCGACCCGCTCAATCTTGCCGGTCGGTGCGTAGGACGACGAGGCTTGGATGGTCGAGTCGGCGCCCCAGACTTCCTGCTGCGCTCGCTCGGAGAAGGCCGCGAGTTGCCAGGAATGGACGCCGAGCACGCCGAGCACCCATCCGGTGGAGGGGCACGCGGCGCCCACCTCCATCACCGCGCGATAAAACGCCGACGGATGAAGTTCGAAGCCACCCCAGCGCGCGGGTTGCAGCGCGCGCAGCAGACCGGCGCGCTGAAAATCCGCCCAACTTTCGTCGGGCAGACGCCGCGTGCGTTCGGTCAGCGCCGTGCGCTCGCGAAAGGCTGGAATCAGCTCGCGTACGCGCTCGAGATATTCGTTGCCATCCATTTTTAGTCGCCTCACAAAGCGGCTCTCGAGCATGCCCGCTCAGCCGAAAGACGCATGCCGGCCCCGCCGCGGCTAGCTTCTCGCATCGGGCGGGCCAACTTCAACTGTGTCAACCCGCAGCCCCGCGGATCCGTGTGACGGGCCCAAAGCCATTCGTGCTATAACCGCTGCCGTTGGTTGGCGACGAGGAGGTATCGATGCCGCGCAAGCTGAGGCTGGTCAAGGGCGCTGCGGATCGCGCCGCGCTGGTCTATGGGATGCGAGTTTTTGCTCAGAACGACGTCGCCGGGGTCGAAGACGCGCAGGTGCGGCTAAATGACGGCCGCACGGGTCGGGTGACGATGCATTTGATCGAAGGCACCCGTGCGCAGATTCGCCGTCAGCTCCTGCAGAGCATCGATGCATTTTTCGAACTGCTCGACGACGCGGAACATTAAATAGAGAGGCAAGCGATGGAGTTCAAATTCATCAAGTACGAAAAGCGCGGCCACCTGGCCTACATTACGTTCAACCGCCCCGAGGTGATGAACGCCCTGCATCCGCCGTGTCATCTGGAGATGGACCAGGTGTGGGACGACTTCGCGGCCGATCGCGAGATGTGGGTCGCGATCCTGACCGGCTCGGGCGAGCGCGCGTTTTCCGCCGGCAATGATCTCAAATGGACCGCCGAGCATCGCGGCGAACGTCCGCAGATGAGCAAGGGCGGTTTCGCCGGCATCACCTCGCGCTTCGACCTGACCAAACCGATCATCGCCGCGGTCAACGGCTTCGCGCTAGGCGGCGGATGCGAGATCGCGCTCGCCTGCGACATCATCATCGCCGCCGACCACGCACGCCTGGGCCTCCCCGAGCCGCGAGTCGGCCTGATGGCTGCCGCCGGCGGAGTCCATCGGCTGCCGCGCCACATCCCGCTCAAGATCGCGATGGGCATGATCCTTACCGGCAAGCATCTGAGCGCGGCGGAGGCCCATCGATGGGGCCTGGTGAACGAAGTCGTGCCACTGAAGGACCTGATGGCGACGGCGGAGCGATGGGCCGCGGAGATCATGGAGTGCTCGCCCGTTTCCGTCCAGGCGAGCAAGGAGGCCGCGATGAGCGGGCTTGGGATGGGCCTGGAGGAGGCGTGCGTGCACAAGTTCCCCGGCACGGAGAAGTTGTGGAAATCCAAGGACGCGATCGAAGGGCCGCTCGCCTTTGCGCAAAAGCGCAAACCGCAATGGAAAAACGAGTAGCCGTAACGGCCTCAGGAGCGAGCGTGAATGGATGCGTTTGCGGTTATCGAAGAGAAAAAAATGCCGTTCGCCGAGTTACTCGGCATACGGATTCTGAGCGCCATGCCTGAGCGCCTCACGGCTGAGATGGTCGTGCGGGACAACCTCTGCACGCTCCCTCCGGTGCTGCATGGGGGAGCCGTAATGGCGTTCGCTGATTCGCTCGGCGCCTATGCGACGATGCTCAATCTGCCCGAGGGCGCGAACACCACGACGATCGAGTCAAAGACCAATTTTCTCGCTCCGGCGCCGGCCGGCACGACGGTCACCGGCGAGTGCGTGCCACTGCATCGCGGCCGCCGCACGATGGTTTGGCAGACCCGCATTACCAACCCTGAAGGGCGCTTGCTCGCCATCGTCACCCAGACCCAGATGGTGCTCGAAGCGCCTGCGCGCGGTTGACACCGGCGCGGCGGAAAGCTTTTGATTGGCGATTCCAGCTGGAGGAGCATGCGCAGGATGATTACGCGTCGGCAGATGATGAAAGCGATGGGCGGTTCGGCGGCAGTGGCGGCGCAACTGTTCGCCGCGCTGGCCCTGGCGGAGGCCGCCGAGGATAGCGCGATGGAGGGAGGCAAGGCGCCGAATCCGCTGGCCGGGGATAAGGGAGTCACCGTGCGCCCGATCATGCAGCACGATCTGCCCGACGTGCCGGGCAAGCAGATAAGCGTCGTGGTGGTCGAGTTTGCGCCGGGCGCCGGCAATTCACCGCATCGCCATCCCGGTTCGACCGTCGCTTACGTGTTGGAGGGTTCGGTGGTGAGTCAAGTTGACCCGGATAAGCCCGTCACCTACCACGCCGGGCAGACATGGTACGAACTTCCGGAGCACACGCATCGCGTCGCGCGCAACGCGAGCAAGACCCGTCCGGCAAAGATTCTCGCGGTCCTGATCTCGGCGAAGGGCCAGGAACTGGTTCTGCCGCCTGATTGATATTGATGGGTGGCGACACCGCCGGGTGGAGTACCGCGGTCAGGCTGAAAGACGCGACCTCGTACCCGCTCCCAGGTCGGTCTCCGTGCCGGTCGCGTTCTCCCTGGGCCGGTAGCAACTGTAGGCGGCGCCGGGATGGTCGTTGGCGAGGCGTTGCTGTCCTTTGCCGAAATAGTGCTCGCGCAGCGTGCTCGCCTCGTATTCCTTGCGTAACAGGCCGCGGCGTTGCAGTTCCGGCACCACCAGATCCACGAAACTCTCGTAATCGACGGGAGAATCGACCGAGAAATAATTGAAGCCGTCCACACCGCCCTCGACGATCCATCGCTCGAGCTCGTCGGTGATGCGGCGGTAGTTTCCGACGGGCACCGGTATCACGCTGGCGATCGAGACGAAGTCCGCGATCTCACGCATCGTCCACTCGCGCGTCGAATCGACCGAGGAGAAGTACTGCGCGAGGAACTGCATCCCGTCGGATTTCACGTTGTCTATCTTGTCGCCGGGGCCGTATTTGGAAAGATCGATTCCGGTCCACCCGCTGAACAATGCGAAGGCCCCTTCGGGGCTCGCGTATTGCATCATCTCTTCGTGCTTGCGGCGCGCCTCGGCGTCAGTGGTGCCGACCACGGGCGCCATCGCCATCAGGATTTTCAGATGCTTGGGGTCGCGGCCGTGTTCAGCGGCAAGCTCGCGGATACGATCGCAATAGGCGCGGCACACCGTGGTGTTGGGAAAGACCACAAACACGGCCTCGGCGTGAGTCGCCGCGAATTGCATCCCGCGTCCCGAAAGGCCCGCCTGGTAAATAACCGGCGTGCGCTGTAGCGAGGGCTCGCACAGATGCGGCCCGAGCACATCGAAATATTTTCCATGATGCCGAATCTCGTGGACCTTGGAGGGGTCGGTGTGGATGTCGCGCTCGGTGTCACGGACGATCGCGTCCTCCTCCCAACTCTGCTCCCACAGCTTATACACGACTTCCATGTATTCGTCGGCGCGGTCGTAGCGTTCGTCGTGCGGAAGTATCTTGCCCAGTCCATTCTTCTCGGCGTCGGGCAGGTACGAGGTGACCACGTTCCATCCCACGCGTCCCTTCGTCAAATGGTCGAGCGTAGAGAAGAGTTTCGCGGCCTGGTATGGCGGATGGTAGGTCGTGCTGTAGGTGGTGGCGAAGCCGAGATGGCGCGTCGCCATCGCGAGCGCCGGGATAATCAGGGTCGGATCGTTGCACGGGAACTGCACGGCGTGGCGCACGGCCGCGTCGCGCGTGCCGCGGAAGGCGTCGTAGGTGCCGTGGATGTCGGCAAAGAAGAAAGCGTCGAAGCGCCCGCGCTCCAGTGTACGTGCGATTTCCGCGTAATAGTCTAGGTCGCGATAGCCGGCCGAGGAGCGGTCCAGCGGATGCTTCCACTGGCCCTTGGATTGCGGACAAACCGAGCATTGGGTGAAGGCGTTGAGATGGATCACGGATGGTCCTCCTCGAAGCGTCGGCAGTTTTGTCGGCTAGGCCGCGGCAGTCCGCGCGCTCCGATTACCCTATCGTTGACGGCCGGACTTGAGAAGCGGAATGCTTCGCGATGCGCCTGCCGCGCCTCGATCAGTCCGGCGGGATTAAGCGCCGGGTTCAACCGCCGGGTTTTTGCGCGCAAGGCCCTCGAACAGGTCAAGCATCCGATCGCGCCATGCCGCGATCGGGTCGTCATCGTCCAGCAAGGCGAAGTCGCTAATCGTTCGCACCCATTGAAAGCCGCCGAACACGATGTAATCGGGATAAAGCGGCGATGCTCCGCCGACGAAGGGCTGCGACTTGAGCATCATCCGCAGCGGTTCGAGCGTCTGGCGAAATCCGCCGATCCGCGCGTCGCGATTGGCGCAGAACTGCTCGAGCGTCATGCCGAAGCGCTTGGTGCGTGACTGGCGGAAGTAGTCCTGATCGCGCGGGTCGAGATGGCGCACGATATCGGCCGCGACGAAAGTCGCTATGCCGCCATTCTGCACCGTGTCGGCCCAGCTATTGATGAAGCGCGCGGCGGCTCGGGCGGCGGCGCCGCCGAATAGTGTCGGCCGCTCGGGATAAGCGTCTTCAAGGTAGTTGGCGATTGCCCAGGAATCCGCGATCACGCGGTCGCCGTCCTCGATCACGGGAACTCGGTCTTGCCCCGAATGTGCAATCGATGGCTTGTCGCAGTAGCGCCACGGAATCGTCTCGACCTTCAAGCCCTTGTGCGCAAGCGCCATCCGGATGCGCCAGCAATAGGGGCTGAACCTGCGAGTGGGATCGGCGCCCGCCAGGTCGTACATCCTGATTGCATTCGTCGTGACCGCCATCATCGGCCTCCCGGCGCAGCTTCTCCGCCGCGCGAGCTGGCATGAACGAATTTTTCTAAGGAGAAGGCGTCGCCGAGGGAAACCCCATTTTTTCGGCCGACTCGGGATAGAGCCATAAGTTCTGGCCCGATTGCGGGCCGTCGAGGACACGAACCCTGATCGCGCCGTTTTCGGGCGGAGCTGTCTCTCCGAGCAGAGTGCCCGCTGGCACCATGACCAGGTTGTGATGATAGAAAAGCTTGCTGACTTCCATCGTGCCGAACGCGTCAAGTTGGCGCAGCGCGGCGAGTCCGGCGGTGTAGTCTGCCAGGTTGTCGGCCGCGATCGTTTCTTTCTCCAACCGCCACTGCTTGCCGGTGATTGGCGGCGCCTCTGCGGGCGTGCCCTTCGCACCAACCGAGTCCGAAGATTTGGTCGAAGATTTGCACGACATCGTCGTCAGAGCGGCGCCGACCAACAAGAGAACGCCAACGGAAAGAATAAGTGAGGATTTTCTGTTCACAGGATCTTTCCGGAGATTCTTCTTAGAATAAATTTGTTCAAACGTACTTGTTAAATGATCTTGTTGAGCGGGAATTCGATGATCCCGACCGCACCGGCTTCGAGCAGCTTGGGGAACAATTCGCGCACGGTGTGCTCGGCAATCACAGTCTCTACGGCCGTCCATTCTTTGCCTTTGAGATTGGGCGAGGGATAGAGCGGCGAAACCGTGGGCGCGGTTATCGAAGGCAGCAGCGCGATAACCCTTTCCAGGTTCTCACGCGCGACGTTCATTTTGATCCCGACCCGGTTCTCAGCGTCAAGCGCGCCCCGCAGCAGCATTCCGATTTGTCGAATCTTGGCCTGCTTCCATCCGACCGCCCATGCCGTGGGGTTGGCGACCAGCACCGGCGTAGAGGTCAGAAGCTGCTCAACGATGCGCAAGCCATTTGCGCGCAACGACGAGCCGGTCTCGGTGACTTCGACCACGGCGTCGACCAGACCTTCGGCGGCTTTGGCCTCGGTGGCGCCCCATGAAAATTCAACTTCAACTTTAATTTTACGATCGGCGAAAACCCGCCGCGTGAATTCCACCATCTCGGTCGCGATGCGCTTGCCTTCGAGGTCTTCCAGCCGGCGCACCGACGATGAATCCGGCACCGCCAGCACCCATCGGGTCGGCACCAGCGAAACCTTGGAGTAGGTGAAACTCTCGACTTCGTGCAATTCGACCGCGTTCTCCACTATCCAGTCGCTGCCGGTAATCCCGGCGTCGAGCGAACCGTCGGCGATGTAACGCGGCATCTCTTGCGGGCGCAACAGGCGGCAACTGAGGGTCGGGTCGTCGACGCTCGGCATGTAGGAGCGCGCGCCCACCGACACGCGCCATCCCGACTTGCGCATCAGCTCGATGGTCTGGGCTTCGAGGCTGCCTTTGGGTAGTCCGAATTTGAGTACGTCTTCAGCGGCCATAATCGCTAGCGTCGCTTTCCGTTGGGTCGGGTTATTGGCGAATTGTTCAGGCGCCGTGCGTGATACGCGCGATTCAATGTGCGGGCTTCGGCTGATGGCCATAGCCCGGACCGTACTTGGCCGGATCGACCCGCCGCGTATCCACCGTCTGCCAGGCGCCGTCGCGCAGGACGCGGAAGAAGCACGACTCGAAGCCCTCGTGGCAGGCGGCGCGATCGCCGTGCTGCTCGACCGAGAGCAGTATAGTGTCATTGTCGCAGTCGATGCGGATTTCGTGCACGGTCTGATAGTTGCCCGATTCCTCGCCCTTGCGCCACAGGCGATTGCGCGAGCGCGAGAAGTAACAGGCATGGCCGGTCTTGAGGGTTTCCTCGAATGCTTCGCGGTTCATGTAAGCGACCATCAGGAGGCGTCCGCTCCGATGGTCCTGGGCAATGACCGGGACAACGCCGCCACCCTTTTCAAAGTCTATTTGAGAAACGGCCTGTTGCGAGGCCGCCTGCTGCGATGCTGGCTGGGTTTCCATCTGCGCGCGCCGGCACTCGTCCGCCGACAAACTCCTTTTGATGAACCTGAAAGTATCGATTAAAGTTCAGGCGGTTTCAATGCCGCACCTGTATCGGCCCCGGACGGGTCCGGATGAGGGTTTCATCCGAGGGCGGTTCCCAAAGCGAGCCGGCCATGTATAAAGTCGCTGCGGGGACCGCGAATCTGTGCGTACATACTGGATGATTGGGCGACCGTCGAAAATGAAGCTGCCTACGCTGCCAAGGGGCGCGATGGCCGCGATTCTGATGCTGTTTGTCGCGGCGGTGGGCGCTTGCCGGCATAGCGCCAAAACGGAGGAGCGGCCGAAGCCCGCCTTCGCGCCGTTCAATTTCCAGATCGAGGTTGGTCCCGACAATTACAATATCGAAGGTTTTATTGCGCATCCGGCCGCCGCGGGGCGGCTGCCGGCGTTGCTCGTGCTGACGGCGGGCGAGGGCAACGCCCGCCGCTGTATCGAGCAGAGCAGCAGCCTGGTCGCGATGGGCATGCTGGAGGCTTGCATCAGCATCCCCGGCTTCGGCAAGTCATCCGGGCCGAGCCGGTTTGTCGGGCCGCAGGCGGTAGAGGCTGCGCATCGGGCAGTTGACTTGATTGCGTCGCGGCCGGACGTCGACCGGGACCGGATCGCGGTTTGGGGACTGTCGGATGGAGCGGTGGCGGCAGGCCTGCTGATGGATAGCGACCCCCGTCTGCGCGCGGTGATTCTGCAATCGGGGTTTTACGACACGCTCAAGATGTGGCCCGAAGCGCCGCTGCGCGAGAAAGTCACCATCCTGCGCCAGGTATGGCCGAGCCATCGCGTGCTGGCCGAGCGCAGCGTGATCGCGCATCTGCCGCCCAAGCTCGATTGCAGCGTGCTCATCATGCACGGCGAGCATGACCAGAAGATGCCGGTACAGCAGGCCAAACGGCTGGCCGAAAAGCTGCAGGACCGCGGGGCCAAAGTCGAGACGCGCTTTTTCGACGACGGCCACGACCTCGGCGGCAAAATCGACGGGCCGCTCAAGGAATTCCTGCGCCAGAACCTGATCGCCGCCGCGCCGCGCGCGCATGCGCCGTCCTGATACCCTCGCCACGCCGTGCGCAGATTGAGACGTCAGTCCGAGCCGCCCACACGCTGCTCTCAGCGCAGCGCCCTTACCGCCTCGAGCACGGCGTCGGCGTGACTGGCGACCTTGACCTTGGGGAAGACCTTGCGAATCACGCCCGCGCGATCGATGACGAAGGTGGTGCGCTCGATTCCCATGAACTCGCGCCCATAAAGCGACTTCTTCTTGTACACTCCGTAGAGCCGCGTGACCCGGTTTCCGGCGTCGCTCAGCAGTGGAAAATTCAGTTCGTGTTTGTCGGTGAATTTGCTATGGGATTCCGGCGAATCCGCGCTGATTCCCACGACCAACGCACCCGCCGTCTTGAGACGCGGCGTGATGTCGCGAAAGTCGCATGCCTCGGTGGTGCATCCGGGGGTCATGTCTTTGGGATAAAAGTACAGTACCAGGCTTTCGCGCCCGAGCAGCTCCTTGAGGGAGAGAGTCTTGCCGCTGCCGTCGGGAAGTTCAAAGGGCGGCGCTTTGCGGCCTTCCATCTCGTGCGCGGTTCCCTTGACGGCTGCCTTGGAGGTCCCAGTGGTATTTGCCTTGGTCATTTCGCTCCTCGATGGCTCTCACGATTCCATCATTTACGCCATGGGTAAAGCGCGTCGCATGCCGGCCGCGATAAAAAACTACTGTGGCGCAACGGTTTTGCCGAGATCGCAGTTGACGGCGTGCCGGGCAGCCTCTATGCTTGCGGCGGGTAAGCGTCCGGCAAAGTAACGTCAACTTCATGGCTGCATATACTGAGCTTCACAAATCATTCCTCGAACAACTCGGGGACGATTACAATCTCGGACGCATCCTCGGCGCGGTCGGCGTTGCGCAAGGCTCGGTCAACAGCAACTACCTGATCGAGACCGCCAAGGGACGCTTCATGCTGCGGGTCGACGAGGTCAAGACCGAGGGCGAGGTCAAGCGCGAAATCGACCTGCTGGCCTTTCTCCGCAAGCACTCCTTTCCGTGCCCGCATCCGCTGCAGGATCGGATGGGCCGTTATTGGCGTGAGTGCGAGGGCAAGTGCGCTTCGCTCTACCGTTACCAGGAGGGGCGAATCGTACCGCCCGAGCGCCTGCGCCCGAGCCAGCTCGAAACCATAGGCCGCGCGCTCGGCGAACTGCACGTCATCGGTAAGGGCTACAAGAAGGGCATCGATAACCGCTTCAGCTTCGAGCGCATCGCCGACCTCTATCTCAGCGTGCGCGGCCGGCTGCCGAATTACTTTCGCAAGATTAGCCGCACGCTCGAGGACGAGGTCGATTACCTGACGCGTTACCTCGAAGGCAAGCTGCCCAAGGGCGTGATCCATGGCGACCTCTTCTCCGACAACGTGCTGTTCCGCGGCGAGAAGCTGACCGCGGTGCTCGACTTCGACGCTGCCTGCCGCGGCAAGTTTATTTTCGACCTCGCGACCGCGGTCAACGCGCTATGCTTCGTCGATAGCCAATATTCGCTCGACCGCTTCCGTTTTCTGCTGCACGGCTATGAGTCGGTGCGCACCTTGTCGCTGGCGGAATGGGACGCCTTTCCCAACGAGTTGCGCTACTCTTCGCTGCGCTTCACCGTAACCCGCCTGCACGACTTCTTTCTCCATCCTCTGGACAACAACCGCCGGGTCCATAAGGACTTCCGCGAGTTCTTCGACCGCCTGCGCATCCTGCGCCGCGAGCGCGAGGGCGGGATGGAGGCGTTGTTGATGGCGATGGCGACCGGGTACGATTACCGCAAGTACCAGAAGGTGAAGGCGAACGAGCGGCTGAAAGCCTGACGGCGCCGAGCGCCGCGCCCGCCTGCGCGATGAATTCGCATCCGCCCTGCGCCGCAGCGCCGCCCCTTGGCTTCGCCTCCGCCGGGAATTTCCAGGGAAACAACCGATGTCCGCGCTGCTGAAGCGCCTTGACGCGCACCAACCCGCGCTTTGGCTGGAGGTTGCTCCGCCGCGCGGAATCGCCGTTGACTCGATGCTTGTGCGGCTTGCCGCGCTGCGCGGCCGCATCGACGCGATCAATCTCGCCGACAACGCGCTTGGCCGGGTCAAGCTTGCGCCGCTGGTGTTTGGCTCGATGATCAAGTCGCGGCTCGAGTTGCCGGTAGTGATCAACTTTTCCTGCCGCGACCGCAATCGCTACGCGCTGAAGGCCGACTTGCTCGGCGCCGGTGCGCTCGGCATCGACGCCGTGGTCGCGCTGGCCGGCGACAAGCTGGCCGCCGATCCCGGGGGCGCGAGGCCGGTCCATGATCTCGACCCGTTCAGCCTTTTGCGTGCGATGAATGAACTGCGTCGCGGCGATACCGGCGAAGGGCGCCGGCTGCTCAAGACACTTCCGCAGTTCGCGATTGGCGCGGTCGCCAATCCCAATCGCAAAGCTCTCGAGCGCGAACACGAATTGCTGGAGCGCAAAGCGCAGGCCGGCGCCGAGTTCGTGATCACGCAGCCGGTTTTCGACCTCGCGCTGGCGCGCGCCTTCATCGCGCGGGCGCGCCAGCACAAGCTCCGCGTCGTGCTCGGCATCTTGCCGGTCAAGCGCGAGTCGATGGCCAGCTACCTGAAAGACCGCATTCCCGATCTGGCCGGCGCCCATCAACACTTCGACCAATACGCCGGCCTCAGCGAAGAGGCGGCGCGACGCCGGTCGATTGACTCGAGCATCGCGCTGATGCGCGCATTGGCGCACGAGGTCGCAGGCTTTAACATAATGAGTGGCGGCGGACCCTCGCTCGCGATCGAGCTTGCGCTCGAGTTCAGCCGCTCGCTGGAGGATTCCGGTGCGAGCTAAAAAAATGCGACTGCAAGCGGCGCCGCGCCCGCCGCAACGTGAGACCGAGGACGCGCCGGCCGCAACTCCCGGCGGGGCCGCGGTCGAAGACGCGGTCCGGCTGCTTTTGCGCCATATCGGCGAGGATCCGGAGCGCGAGGGGCTTAAGCTCACGCCCAACCGGGTGCTCCACGCGCTTGAGTTTCTGACCCGCGGTTACAAAGAAGATCCCAAGGTCGCGATCAACGGCGCGGTGTTTTCCGAGGAAGAGTACCAGGAGATCATCCTGTGCAAGGACCTCGACTTCTACTCCTTGTGCGAGCATCACCTGCTGCCCTTCTTCGGCAAGGCGCATCTGGCCTACCTGCCCAACCGGCGCATCATCGGGCTCTCGAAGCTCGCGCGCCTGGTCGAAATTTACGCGCGCCGCCTGCAAGTCCAGGAGCGGCTGACCACGCAGATCGCGCACACCCTGATGGAAGAGATCGAGCCGTTGGGGGTCGCCGTCGTGCTCGAGGCCGAGCATCTGTGTATGCGGATGCGCGGGGTCGAAAAGCAGAACTCCTATGTCACAACTTCGGCGATGCTCGGAGTGTTCCGCACCCATTTCGAAACCCGCCAGGAGTTCATGAACCTGCTGCGCAATGACAAGCACTAAGACGCTCGCGCCGGCGCGACGAACCAATAGCGCGACGAGCCAATAGCGAGCCAATAGAATGACTCGACCGGTTTCACCCGAGGCGCTCGATCAACTGGGCGCGTACGCGCTCCGTTACGTCAAGCCTGGTCAGACTTTGGGTTTGGGTACTGGCCACGCCGCCTCGGCTTTCATCCGCGCGCTCGGCGTTCGCGGCCTCAAGGTGCGCGGCGTGCCGACCTCCGCCGCCAGTGCCGAACTTGCGCGTTCACTCGGAATCGAGGTCGTTACGCTCGATCGCAAGACCCGCCTCGATGTCGATATCGACGGGGCCGACGAGGTCGATCCGCGGCTTAACATGGTCAAGGGCTATGGCGGTGCGATGGTGCGCGAGAAAGTCGTCGCCTGCGCTTCGCACAAGGTGGTGATTCTGATCGGCGCGGAAAAACGCGTCACCCGCCTCGGACAGCGTCGCCGATTACCGGTCGAAGTCGTGCCCTTTGCGGCGCCCTACGCGATGCGCCGGATACGCGAGTTGGGGCTTAGGCCGGCCGTGCGAATCGACGCCAACGGGAGCGAGTTCTTGAGCGATAACGGCAACCTCGTGATGGACTGCGGCACCAGCGCGTTCGAGGCGCCCGCGCGCCTGGAGCGCGAGTTGCTCGCGATTCCTGGCGTGGTCGGCACCGGACTTTTCATCGGTATCGCCAACGTCGTGCTGATTGCCAATGGCGATGGTTCGATCACCACGCTCGAGCGCCGCCGTTAGCGGACGGTCGAGTCGATGGGCGACGCTTCAACATCGGCCGGCAATTCGCTCGCCCGGCGCGACTTGACGCGCATCTTCGCCGCGGCGGTTTCGGCGGTCGCGCCGGCGCATCTGATTGCGCGCGCGTTGGCCGGTGAGCTTGGGGGCGCGGAAAAGGTGCCGGCGCTGCTGGCGGACGCATCGCGAATTTTCCTGCTCGCAGCCGGCAAGGCGTCGCTCGGGATGGCGACTGCGCTTGCGGCGCGGCTTGGTCCCAAAGTACGCGACGCGCTCGCGATAGTTCCGTCACCGCCGGCCGCAGGCGGTTCCGGAACGCAAATTGCGCCCTCCGATATTCCGAATGAGACGATCCGGGTCATCGCGGCGGCCCATCCGCTGCCCGACGCATCTTCGGAGCGCGCCGGCGCAGCCGCGCTCGAATTTGCCCGCCGCGCCGGCCTAGGCGATTTGTTGCTCGTTGCGCTGAGCGGCGGCGCCTCCGCGTTGATGGCCGCGCCGGCTTACCCCGTGACGCTGGCGGACAAGGTTGCGATCAACGCCGCGCTGCTGACCTCGGGTGCGTCGATTCGCGAACTCAACGTCGTACGCCGTCATATCTCGGCGATCAAGGGTGGTGGATTGTTGCGAGCCTGCGGCGGTGCTCGGGTGCTGAGCCTTATCCTCTCCGACGTGGCCCGCAACGATCTTGCGACGATTGCCTCGGGACCGACCGCCGCCGATCCGACGAGTTTCACCGACGCGGTCGGCGTGCTTAAGCGCCGCCGCCTATGGGGCCGCGCGCCGGAAGCGATCCGCGGACGGCTCGAGCGCGGTGCGGCCGGAGAAATTGCCGAGACGCTCAAGCCCGGTGATCCGTTGCTCGCGCGGGTCGACAACCTCGTTATCGGCGATAAAGAAATTGCCGTCGAAGCTGCCGCCGCCGCCGCCGCCGCAGCCGGTTACACGGTCGATCGATGGCGCGAGCTCTACGGCGACGCCGAGGACCTAGGCCGTGCGCTCAGCGCGCATCTCTCGGCGATCGCCGGCGGCGCGGGCGCGCGGGTATGCGTGGTCGCGGGTGGCGAGCCGGTGGTGACGATACGCGGGCGGGGGCGGGGAGGGCGCGCGCAGCAGGCCGCCCTCGCGATGGCGCTCGAGTTGACGCGGCTCGGCCGCGAGCATCGCATCCTGGCGTTGTTCGCCGGCACTGATGGAATCGACGGGCCCACCGACGCGGCCGGCGCGTTCGTCTCGCCGCGCACTGCGGAGCGCGCGCGCGAGGCGGGCTTCGACGCCGCTTCGGCGCTCGCGCGCAACGACGCCTATCCGCTTTTCGCCGCCCTCGGCGATCTTCTGATAACCGGGCCGACGGGGACCAATGTGTCGGATATATTCATAGGGTTGCTCAACTATTGATCCGTGGCCGCTGAGGGTTCGAAGTCGCGTTGATCTCGAATGGAAGAAGAGAGTGGAAGAGGCAGGATGGCGAGCAAGAGTGTCAAGGCTGGATCGATAGTGAGGAAGGTCCGCAAGGCGGGCGTCAACGGGACGCATCGCGCCAAGGTAAATAGCGACGGACGGCGTGGCGCGCGCGGCAAGGGCGAGGGGACGGCGCGGGTGACGCTCATCCCCGGCGACGGAGTGGGCCCCGAGGTCATCGGTGCGGCGGTCAAGGCGATTGAGGCGGTCGGGGTGAAGATCGATTGGGATCGGCAATTGGGCGGCGCGATCGCGCTCAAAAGATTCGGCTCGCCGGTACCCGATCAACTTATCGATTCGCTCAAATCGACCAAAGTCGCGCTCAAAGGACCGCTCGAGACGCGCGTCGGCGAGGGCTACCGCTCGATCAACGTCTACCTGCGCAAGCTGTTCGATCTCTACGCCAACGTGCGTCCGGTACGCTCGCAATCGGGAGTGCATACGCCATTTAGCGGCGTCGACATTACCGTGATTCGCGAGAACACCGAGGATCTCTACGCCGGCATCGAGCATCAGGTCGCGCCCGGCGTGGTCGAGAGCGTCAAGATCATAACGGCGCGTGCCTCGACCCGGATCGCGCGCTTCGCTTTCGAATACGCGCGCACCCACCATCGCCGGATGGTGACCGCGATTCACAAGGCCAACATCATGAAGCTCTCCGACGGGCTTTTTCTTAAATGCGCGCAGCGCGTGGCCCGCGACTATCCAGACATCGAGTATCGGGAGCAGATCGTGGACGCCGCCTGCATGCGCCTGGTGACCGATCCGCAGGCGTTCGATGTACTGCTACTGGAAAATCTCTATGGCGATATCGTGTCCGATCTCTGCGCCGGACTGGTCGGTGGGTTGGGCTTCGTGCCCGGCGCGAACTATGGCAGGCATGGCGCGATTTTCGAAACCGTCCACGGCACCGCGCCCGACATCGCGGGCAAGGGTATCGCCAATCCGGTCGCCGCGATAAAGACCGGCGCATTGCTGCTCGACTATCTCGGTTATGGCAGCGCCGGCGATCGGATTCGCGCCGCAGTGAACGCGGTCCTGCGCGCGGGACGGGTGGTGACGCCGGATATCGGCGGCAAGGCGGGGACCACGGAGATGACCGCGGCGGTGATTCGTGCGCTCAAATAACAGCCCGCCTTTGCGCGCGCCTTTTCCGCACGATCGTACTTAGCTATGTATTTCCGTTATGCGTAAACCGCCGGTGCCCGACGAACTCGCTGCGCGTATTCCTCCCGGCCAGCATCTGGTCGAAGACTTCCCCGTGCTGAGTTACGGGCCGACGCCGCGCTTCAATCCGCGAAAGTGGGACTTCCGGGTTCTCGGCCTGGTCGAAGAGCCGTTGCGATTCTCTTACCAGGAATTCCGCGCGTTGCCGCTGGGCCGCCAACGTGCCGATTTTCATTGCGTCACCACCTGGTCGAAACTGGACAATCTGTGGGAGGGCGTCCGGGTCGTCGACCTGATGACGCGGGTGCGGCTCAAACCCGAGGCGCGTTACGTCGTGGTGCACTGCGCTGGCGATTACACGACCAATCTGCCGTTGGAGGAATTTGTCGACGAGGACGTGATGCTGGCGTGGCGGCATGACGGACGCGACCTCGAGCCGGACCATGGCTGGCCGCTGCGGCTGGTGGTGCCGAAGCTCTACGGATGGAAGAGCGCCAAGTGGGTGCGGGCGATCGAATTCTCGTCCGAGGACCGGCGCGGCTTTTGGGAAGTGCGCGGCTATCACAATCACGCCGATCCATGGACCCAGGAGCGCTATTCGTTTCAGGAAGATCCCGAAGATTGAGGATCGGGAAAAAAGATTAGCCGACCGCGGACACCGTTGCTGATTCGCGAAGAACAAATCGCGCGTCTTTCACGGGAAAGCTTCGACCTCGCAATCATCGGCGGAGGAATCAATGGCGCCGCGATTGCGCGCGACGCCGCGATGCGCGGCCTGAGCGTCGCGCTGGTCGAGCGCGGCGACTTTGCCGGCGCGACCTCCTCGCGTTCCTCAAAACTGATTCATGGCGGACTGCGCTACCTTCCGCAGGGCGAACTTCGCCTGGTGCGTACGGCGCTCGCCGAGCGCGAGCGCTTGCGCCGGGTGACCGCGCCGCATCTGGTAAAGCCGCTGCGGTTTCTCTTCCCGCTCTACTATGGGCGCGGCCCCGGACGAATCGCGCTGGGCGCGGGACTGTGGCTCTACGACCTGTTCGCGCGCACGCCGCGCGCCGAGCGCCATCGCCGCGTCAACCGCGATGGGGCGCTCGCGGCCGAGCCGATGCTCAATCCCGTGGCGCTGGCCGGTGGTGCTTTCTACCACGACGCGGGCGGCGATGACGCGCGGCTTACGATCGAAAACATGCTCGACGCGGCTGGCCATGGCGGCGCAGTCGCCAACTACGTGGAAGTCGACCGCTTCGTGCATGCCGAGCGGCGAATCAGCACGGCAGGGATCCGGGATCGCCTCGGCGATGCGCGCTTCGAATTGCGCGCGCGCTCGTTCGTCAACGCAGCCGGACCATGGATCGACGACGTCCGCAGGCTTGACGATCCCGCCGCCGCGCCCTCGGTCCGCCTGACCAAGGGGGTGCATCTGGTGGTCGACCGAAAGCGCTTGCCCGTGCGCGAGGCCTTGGTTTTGGGCGACGCACATGGCCGAATCGTGTTCGTCATACCCCATGGCGAGGAGGTGCTTATTGGCACCACCGACACCGATTTCGACGGCGACCGCGAGCGCGTCGCGGCCGAACCCGAAGACCTCGAGTATCTCCTGGGTGTGGTTTCAGCGAGTCTTCAGAAAGCGGCGCTGACGGCGGCCGACGTCGTGGCGAGCTTTGCCGGCCTGCGTGCCCTGGCGGCGGCAGGCAACGGCCGCGCGCCGTCGTCGGTCTCGCGCGACGAAGTTATCGTCGAAAGCGGCTCGGGGCTGATTTCGATCGCGGGCGGTAAGCTGACGACCCATCGCGAGATCGCCGAACGAATCGTGGATCGCGTCGTCTCGGCCCTGGGACGCGAAAGCGGATGTTCGCCCACCCGCGAAACGCCGCTGCCCGGCGCGCGTGCGGTGGAAATAGACGATCCTGGCGACGCCGTCCAAGCGCTCGCCGCGCTGCCTGCGGATTTGCACGCGGCGATGACTGCGCGCTACGGGACTCGCGCGATTGTGCCGGCGAGCCTCATCCGCGAATCGCCCGAGCTTGCGCGGCCGCTCGCCGCTGGATGCCCGGTCGCGGCGGTCGAGGTAATCTATGCGATGCGCTACGAGATGGCGATGACGGTCGCCGATTTCATCCGGCGCCGAATCGCGCTTTCATGGCGCCATCCGCGTTACGCCAGCGTGGCGACGGTGGCGGCCGCACGCCTGATGGCGGCGGAACTTGGATGGGGACACGCGCGCGAGCAGGCGGAAATCGAAGCGTGCAACCGGATTATGCGTGCGACGGGTTAGGCCCGCGATGGCGAAAGCCGATGCGGTACGATCCTAATCGCGGAGATCGAATCGTAAGCCCGAATCGTAAATCCATCGTAAATCAATGACGCGCGAACCGCGTAAAAAAATGTTCGAGCGGGCGAGCCGGGTTGGCGCGGCGCTCGCGCGGCTCTACCCGGAGGCCCGTGTCAGCCTTGATTTCACGAGCCCGTGGCAATGCCTCGTTGCGACGATCCTGTCCGCGCAATGCACCGACAAGCGCGTGAACCAGGTGACGCCGCGCCTTTTCGCCGAAGTCCCCGACGCGCGCGCGATGGACGCCGCGCCTGCCGAACTAATCGAACGCCTGATCCTCGACACCGGGTTCTTTCGCCAGAAGACGCGATCGCTAAAGGGTGCGGCCCGCGCAATCCTGGAGCGCTTCGACGGCGAGGTGCCTGCGCGGATGGAAGATCTGGTCGCGCTGCCCGGCGTCGGCCGCAAGACCGCCAACGTCCTGCTCGGCCATGTCTTCGGCCAGCCGGGGCTGGTGGTCGATACCCATGTGCGGCGCGTTGCGTATCGTCTGGGGCTGACGCGGGAAAGTGATCCCGAAAAGATCGAACATGATTTGCAGGCGCTGCTCGCGCCGGCTGATTGGACACCGTTCTCGATGCGGCTGATACTGCATGGGCGAACCGTATGCAATGCGCGCAAGCCCCGCTGCGAAGTCTGCGTGCTGGCGGGCGATTGCCCCCGAATTGGCGTAGCCGCAACCCGGCGGGTCGGGAAACCGGAGGGTCGGCGCAGGTGATAACTGTGTTTGACCTCGCGCGGCGACGTGCAATAATCGCTTCACACCAAAAGCGTGATGTGCCGTGAGACTGCGTATCGACGAAATAACCGCCGAGGCCAGAGAGGTCTCGTTTCTCCAGTCCGAGGAGGAAGTTAACCGCCGCCTCACCCAGGGGCCGGTGCATGAGTTCCGGGTGGGCGGGGCGATCGCGGTCGACTTGTCATACTACCGGGCCGGGATGGAACTGTTTTTCGAAGGCCGGCTGAATGCCCCGATGGTCGCGTCGTGCGCGCGCTGCGCGGAGGAGTTCAGCACGCCCAATGCGCGTCCGTTTCGCTTCGTGCTGGCGCCGCGCGCGGCGGGCGACGACGATGACGGTCAGGTGCGCACCGAGGACCTGGAATTCTCGCTCTACGACGGCGATCAGATCGATCTTGCTCCGCTGGTCGCCGAACAACTTATTCTGGCGCTCCCGAGCCGCGCGCTCTGCCGCGAGGACTGCCTGGGTCTGTGTCCGAGTTGCGGGACCAATCTCAACCTTCATCGGTGCGGTTGCGAAGCGCAGGCGCACGACCCGCGCCTGGCGGTTTTGCGAACGTTGAAACTCGAACCGCTTCTGAAGCCGCGCAAATCTTTATCCAAGGGAAAAGAGTAACCAGCCATGCAAGCACCCAAACGCCGTACCTCCCGCTCCAAGCGCAACAAACGCCGCGCCCATGACGCGCTGCGCGCGGTCAATCCCATCGCCTGCTCGCAGTGCGGCGAGCCCACGATGCCTCATCGCGTGTGCCATCACTGCGGCTCCTACCGCGGACGGCAGCTCGCAGAGACTGCGGAATAGGCGGCGTGGGAGTGCCGCGTGAGAATCGCGCTTGACGCGATGGGGGGTGACCTCGCCCCCAAGGCGACCGTGGAGGGCGCGGTCGCGGCCGCGCGCGACTTCGGCATCGAGATCGTCCTGGTCGGCGACCTCGATCTGGTGACGCGCGAGGTAACCGAACACAGGACCGACGGGCTTAAAATAACCGTCGAGCACGCGCCCGAGAGCGTCGCGATGGACGAGTCGCCGATGGAGTCGGTGCTTACCAAGCCGCACTCCTCGATCCACGTCGGCCTCGAAATGGTCAAGCGCGGCGACGCGAGCGCGTTCGTCAGCGCCGGCAACTCGGGCGCCGTGATGGCGGCGGCAATGATGATTCTAGGCACTTTGCCCGGAGTAGACCGACCCGCGATCGCTTCGCTGGTACCCGCCAGCGATGGCTTCGCGCTGCTGATCGATGCCGGCGCCAATACCGACGTCAAACCGGCCAACCTCGCGCAATTCGCCGTGATGGGGAGCGTGTACGCCCATCGCGTGCGCGGAGTGCCCAACCCCCGCGTCGGTATCCTGGCCAATGGCGAAGAGGAGTCTAAGGGCAACGACTTGACCCGGGCTGCAGCGGCGATGCTCGGTGGGATGCGCGAGTCGGTCGATTACATCGGCTACGTCGAGGGCCGCGACATCAACCGCGGCAAGGCCGACGTGGTGGTGACCGACGGCTTCACCGGCAACGTGGCGCTCAAGACCATGGAAGGCTTCGCGTCCTTCCTGCTCGGCAATCTGCGCGACGTGTTCGGCACTGTTTTCGGCCGTGTCGCCTACCTGCTGGTGCGCAAGCGCCTGAGCGCAATCCGTGAACGCCTGGATCCCTCCGAATATGGCGGCGCGCCGCTTTTGGGACTCGCCGGAGTCACCATCATCGCCCATGGCTCGTCCAATCCGCGCGCCATCCGCAACGCGATTCGCGCCGCCGCCAACGAGGCGCTGGTCGAGCGCGTCAACGCCGAAATTGTCGAGATGCTCGCGCGCCACATCTCCGCAATCCCCGCCAAGTCCGCGGGCAAGGGCTTTCGCGCGCTGCTGGATCGGATGCGCGAGCGGCTGCATCGCCATCCCCGCGAGGGCGCTCAGCCGCAGGCCCACACGGGGCCTCCTTCATCCGCGTCCTCGGCGACGCATCCGTCGACTTCAGACCAGGCGGCTACTACGACCCCGCCCGCGCCAAGCGCGAAAGCCGCCGCGCCCGAGCATCCGACGGCCGACCCTGTCGGCTCCGAGAAGGTTATCTCGGTCAACGGAGCCGCAGGGGGCGGCGGCGGGGGAATGCACGGCGATGGCGCCCATGATGCTACGCACAAGGCGGCCGGGGACACAGCGGAAGAACCGTCGCCTCATACCGAACCGACTCCGCATAAGCCCGAGCCGTCCTGATATTCACGCCCTCGAAATTCACAACCGCGCGAAAGCTCGCTTCGAAAACAACATCGTCCAAGATTTAGATCCTTAAGTAGAGATTTGCATCATGAAGATTGACATCGGGAAGACTGGCGTTGGTGCCATTAAGGTTGGCAGATGAAGGTTGCATTTCTGTTTCCCGGACAGGGGGCGCAGCGGGTCGGTATGGGAGCCGAGTTAGCGCGCGAATTTTCCGCCGCGCGCGAGGCTTTCAACGAGGCCGACGAGGCGTTGGGATTCAAACTGTCGAAGCTATGCTTCGAGGGGCCGGAGGAGGATTTGCGCCTCACCACAAATACGCAGCCAGCGACGCTGGCGACGTCGATCGCCGCGCTACGTGCATTTACGGCCGAGTATGGCGTCGAGGCCGAGATTGCCGCGGGCCACAGCCTCGGCGAATATACGGCGCTGGTCGCCGCGGGTGCGCTCGAGTTTGCGGCGGCGCTCCGCGCGGTCCGCGAGCGCGGCCGCCAGATGCAGGAGGCTTGCCCCGCAGGTCAGGGCTCGATGGCCGCGCTTATCGGGCTCGACCTTGCGGCAGTGCGCGAGGTCTGCGAGCAGGTCTCTCAAGGCGGCCAGATCGCAGTGCCCGCGAATCTCAACGCGCCGGGCCAGATCGTGATCGCCGGGCATGCCGCGGCCGTCAGGCGCGCGATCGAAATTGCCAAGGAGCGTGGCGCCGGAGCGTCGGTCGAGTTAAAAGTGAGCGCGCCGTTTCATTCGCCGTTGATGCAACCGGCCCGAGACGGGATGGAGCCGGTGATCGCGGCGCTACAGGTGACCTCGTTTCGCTTCGGCGTGATCGCCAACGTGACCGCGGAAGTTAATCGCGATCCGGCGCGGGTCAAGCCGCTGCTCCTGGAGCAGATCACCGCGCCGGTGCGCTGGGAGGAATCGATGGCGCGGCTCAGCGCCTCGGGTGCGGCCAGCGCGCTTGAGTTCGGCGCGGGCCGCGTGCTGGCGGGTCTGATGCGGCGTATCGAAAAGGGCTTCAAGGTGCGATCGGTGGAAGATGCGGCCTCGTTGCGGGCGTCCGGCCAGGCGCTGGCGGAGGAGGTCGCGCCAAGCACGTAGCAGGGCACGCGTGGAAAGCGTGGCGGGGTATGGATGACGGCGGCCTTTGGCGGCTGGGAGCAGCCAGCGAAATCCGCCTTGCCGCTCTTTTCTCGGCCGAGGCCCCAACTTGCCTAGTCGGGGCTAACTCCCTAAGCTGCGCTGTAACGTTTGCTGGCCCGGGGGAGATGCCGCCAATGCGCGTGCGGGCACGATCCGGCGCAGGCGGAACGGAATCAACCGTAGTCCAACGAATATAACGAGCGCGGCGCGCCACCCCCGGCGCAGACCGGCAGGAGGAAAGCAACCACGATGGCTGGAGAAGTCGAAACCAAGGTTCGCGAAATTATCAGCGAGCAGCTCGGCGTGTCCGCCGATGAAGTGACCCCGGAGGCGTCATTTATCGAGGACCTCGGCGCTGATTCGCTCGATATCGTCGAACTGGTGATGGCGCTGGAAGAGCAGTATGGGATGGAGATTTCGGACGAAGACGCCGAGAAAATCCGCACCGTCAAGGATGTCGTCGCCTACATCGAAGCGCACAAGGCCTGACCTTCGCACTGCACCTCCGCTCTCCAAAGCTTGCGAACGGCGCCTCGACGCCGACCCCGAAGGACGTATGGGCGGTCTCCTTGCGGTGAATTCGAGGCGCATTCGCGAGCCCTCCCCTAACCGGGTGCGCCCGGGCTTAGCCGGCCGCAGTTGGCGCGCTAGACTCACTTCATGAGATGCCCGTATTGCCGCCATCGCGGCAACCGCGTGGTGGACTCGCGGCTGAGCGGTGATGGCGCGACGATCCGTCGACGCCGGATGTGCTCGTCGTGCAAGCGGCGCTTTACGACTTACGAGCGGGTCGAAGAATCCGTACCGATGGTGGTTAAGAAAGACAACCGGCGCGAGCCGTTCGATCGCGCCAAAATAGTTTCCGGTCTCAAGAAGGCGTGCGAGAAGCGTCCGGTCTCGATGGAGACCATCGAGCAGATCGCCGACCGCATCGAGGCCGCGGTTGCCGAGCAGGGCGGACGCGAAGTCCTGAGTTCCGTGATCGGCGGCGCGATCATGAATGAATTGCATAGCGTTGACCAGGTCGCCTACGTGCGCTTCGCCTCAGTCTATCGATCATTCAAAGACATCGACGAATTCATGCACGAGCTGGAAGACCTGATCCGGCTGCGCAAGGAAACCGGCGCGCCCCCCACGCCCACTCGCGACCGCAAAGGTGAGCACGCTTCCCGCAAGGGCGAGCCCGCTTCCTAAGCCGCCGTGCCCGCCACTCCGGCCTCTTACGTCGATTCACGCTACATGCGCAAGGCGCTTGCGCTCGCGCGCCGGATGCTCGGACGAACCTCGCCCAACCCGGCCGTGGGATGTGTGATCGTGCGCGGCGGCCAACGTGGTGCACGGATCGTCGGCCAAGGAGCGACCGCGGCCGGCGGCCGCCCGCATGCCGAGGCTGTGGCGCTCGCCCGCGCGGGTGCCAGGGCGCGCGGCGCGACGGCCTACGTGACGTTCGAGCCATGCGCGCATCAGGGACGCACGCCGCCATGTGCGCGCGCGCTGGTGGAGGCGGGGGTGCGGCGGGTGGTGATCGGATGCGTCGATCCGTATCCGCCGGTGCGCGGGCGCGGCGTCGCCATGCTGCGCGCCGCGGGAGTCGAAGTCGTAAGTGGCGTACTCGAAGACGAATGCCGCCGCCTGAACCTTGGCTTCATCACCCGGGTAACCCGCGGACGGCCGTTTGTGACGCTCAAGCTCGCGCTCTCGCTCGACGGCCGAATCGCCGCCGCTTCGGGCGATTCGAAATGGATCAGCTCGCCCGCATCGCGCGCGCTGGTCCATCGCTGGCGCAATGAGGCCGACGCGGTGATGGTCGGTGCGGGGACCGTGGCGGCTGACAATCCGCTCCTGACCTGCCGAATTGCGGGCGGACGCGACCCCGCGCGAGTCGTCATCGACGGACGCTTACGATGTTCTCCGCTGGCACGGGTGTTCGTTGAGCGGTCGGCGGCGGCGGCGCTTTTAGTGACAACTTCGGCCAACGCGGCGCGCGCAAGGCGCCGTTGGGGCGCCGGCGGGCGCGTCGAGGTCATCGGATGCGCGGGGCGGGGCGGCGAAATCGACCTTCGCGCCCTGATGCGCGAGCTTGGGCGGCGCGGATGGTGCAACGTGCTGATCGAGGGCGGCGCGCATCTGGCCGGCGCGGCGCTTGGAGCGGGAATCGTCGATCGCGTCGCCTTCTTCGTCGCGCCGATCGTGATTGGCGCGGGCACCCCTGCGGTGGAGGGCCTCGGCTTCGCGCGCGTACGCCACGCGATCGCGCTTGGCGGCCTCGGCGTGCGGCGGCTCGGCGTCGACCTACTGATGGAGGCGGAAGTCGCCCCCCGGCGCCGCGCCCGGTCACGCCGGACCTGAAATGGGCGCGCTGGTCAGCTTACGGAGGCGGTGATAATATTCGAGTCCGAATTCGCGATGGTCAAGTCATCCAAATCGCTGGAAGAGATCTTCAGCCGTATCCGCGCCGCCAAGATGGTCTTGATGGTAATGGAGGAAGGCGAGGAGGCGGAGGGTGACGTCGTGATGGCCGGCGAGAAAGTGACCCCGGATCACGTCAACTTCATGGCGCGGCACGCGCGCGGCGTGGTCTCGGTCGCGTTGCCCGAGCGGCGGATGCGCGAGATGGGCATTCCGCTGGTCGCCTCGCCCCAGAGCGAGATCGCCGATGAGCAGGCAGGGTCGCTAGTCGAGGCGCGCGAGGGCGTGACCACCGGAATCTCCGCGCACGACCGCGCCCGCACCATCCAGGTGCTGGCCTCCGACAAGAGCGGTCCGCAGGACATCGTGATGCCGGGCCACGTGCTGCCGCTGATGGCGCTGAGCGGCGGCGTGATGATGCGGCTGGGACGCGCCGAGGGCGCAGTTGACCTGATGAGGGCGGCCGGCATGCGTCCGTGTGCTGCGATGTGTTCGGTATTGCGGGAGGATGGCGACGCTGCGCGCCTGGGCGAGTTGCGCGAGTTCGCCGCGGCCCACGATCTTCCGATCCTGTTCGTCAAGGACCTGGTTTCCTATCGCCTGACCAACGAACTGCTGGTGCAGCGTGTCGCCGACGTCGACTTTCCGATCGATTCCGGTGAGCTTAAGGCAGTGGTTTTTCGCAGCACGGTTGACGGCCGCGAGCATCTGGCGCTGGTCAAGGGCAACGTTGGCGGCGGCCGGCCGGCGCTCGTGCGGCTGCACTCGCAATGCCTTACCGGCGATGTGTTCGGCTCCGAGCGTTGCGACTGCGGAGAGCAACTGGCGGAATCAATCGAGCGCATCCTGGCCGCCGAAGCCGGCGTGATCATCTATCTGCATCAGGAAGGGCGCGGAATCGGCCTTGCGAACAAGATCAAGGCCTACGCACTTCAAGACCAGGGCCTCGATACGGTTGAGGCCAATTTGCAGCTCGGGTTCAAGGAAGATTTGCGCGACTACGGAATCGGCGCCCAAATCCTGCGCGACCTCGGAGTGGGCGAGGCCCGGCTGTTGACCAACAATCCGCACAAGATCGAAAGCCTGCAAAGCTACGGCGTGCGCGTGAGCCGCGTGCCGCTCGAAGTGGCGCCACACATGGGCAATATCGACTACTTGCGCACCAAGAAGGAGAAGCTTGGCCATCTCTTCTCCAAACTCAAGGTCATCACGTAGGTTGCGCCGGGGCTCCGTCGGCGGAGCCTGCGCGACCGGCGCGAGTATCAGAGGGCCGGCGGTTTTTGGCCATGGGACTCAGACATCTGGGGCGAGAGTTCGCGCTCAAGGCGCTTTACCAAATCGACATCCGCGGCGGCACCTCGGGCGAGGAGCTGGCGCTGCTGTTCGAGAGCTTCCAGGCCGACGACCGCGCACGCAAGTTCGCGGTCGAATTGGTCACGGGCGTGGAACGCGAACGCGGGGCGCTCGACCAGCAGGTGGCCGGCGCGCTAGAGCATTGGACGGTAGGGCGCCTTTCGCGGGTGGACCACAATATCCTCCGGATCGCGCTCTACGAGCTATTGTGGATGAACGAGATTCCAGCTCGCGTCACGCTGGACGAAGCGATCGAGTTGGCCAAGGCCTATGGCGACCAGGACTCGGGACGCTTCGTTAATGGCGTGCTGGACGAACTCGCGGGGCGGCTGGGACTCAAGCAAAAGGGTGAGGAGCGTGGCGTTGGCGAGCGAGGGTTCGACAAAGAGCACTAGGGTTTGGTTCGGGGCGATGCTGGGCGTGCTGCTCGTGGCCTCGGGCTGCGGTTATCATTTCGCGTCGGCGGGAAGCGGTTTGCCGCAGGACGCCAAGACGATTTACGTCGCTCGCTTCAGTAATACCTCGCGCTTCACCGGCTACAACGATCAGTTCATGCGTTACATGAAGGATCAGATCGCCGAGCACAAACGCCTGCAATTGGTCGACGAGCCCGCACAGGCCGACCTTGTACTGACCGGTCAAATCCTGCGCGTCGAAACTACCCCGGCGGGCTTCAACGGGGTCTCCGAAGCCAGCATCTATCAGCAATACATGGTCGTGCGCGCGCAGTTGGAGGACCGGCACACCGACAAAGTGCTGTGGGCCAATGTGCTTAGCAGTATCGACCAGTTCCCGACGGTTTCATCGACCGTGGTCACGACCTCGCCTGAATTCCTGCAGCAGAACCTGCGCTCGCAGGACATCGCCAACCTGCCCGACATACAGGTCGCGCAAACCCAACAGGCCGCCTCGAGCACCCAGATGATGACTAAGATGGCCCAGAACATTTACTCCGCGATGTCCGAAGGGTTCTAGACAGTATCGATCGACCACCGTCATGGCCTGGTCGATCCAGCGCAGTAACCGACTCGCTTCGCCGAAAAATCACCACTCATTTCCGCTGCGATGAAGGTGGCGGCGCCGGATTTGTTTGTGTCGCCGGCGGTGCGGTGTTGACCTCCGGGCTGTAGGGCAGCGGTTCGGCGGGCGTATAGCTCGGCGAGGCAGTGGTGCTGAACGGATGTGTCAGGCTGTACGCGCCTCTGAACAGTGAGAAGCCCCATCCACTTGCGCTCACCAGGTTGGTGGTTTTGTTGTACAGCGACGGATCGTTGACCAGCAGGCCGAGGGTGCCCTGGCGGCCGTTGATTTTGTCGAGAACCTCGCGCACGTCGTCCGAAGACCGGCGCAAGTTGCTCATCACCTGGCCGGCGTACGTCTGGTCTTCCATCAACTGCGGCAGCAGGCCACGGGCGCGATCCATGCGCGCCACCAGATCCTGAAGTTGCGTCGAGGTCTGCTGGAGGTTTGCCGACGCCGTGCGCATTGAGGCTGCCGCACTGGTGATATTCGCGACCACCCGCTTGCCGTCATTCTCCGGACTCAGCATGGCCCCGATTACGCCCTGGCCGCGGTCGACGCGATCGATCGCTAGGTCGAGTTTGGCGGTCAATGTCTGGAGACCGTCCAGAGTCTGCCTGATCGAAGCCAGAGTAAGCGTCTTTGCGTTCGGATTGGAGGGTCCCTTGATAAGTTCAGCGAGGATCCCGTTGCCCTGGTTCGCCGTCTCGAGCAGCTGCCGCAGCGAGTTGGAGATCGCGATAACGTTGGCCACCAGGTCGCCGGTGCCGCGGGCCTGGAGCAGCGCCGCATAATTGACTGGATTCTGGCTTTTTAACAGCGCGTCGCCTTTTACCGACGCCGCCTCAGGGGTTCCTGCCGTCAGCAGCAGGAACTTATCTCCCAGCAACCCGAGCGATTCTATTTTCGCCACCGAATCTGTGCGCACCCGCTGAACCGCGTTAGCTTCGATCCTGAGCCGTACGACAACGTAGTTTGCGCGCCGATCGCTGGGAAACTGGATCGAGGCGACCGAGCCGATGTTCACGCCGGAGAGAAAAACCGGCGCCCCTATCTGCAGGCCGTTTACCCGCTGAAAGCGCGCCGTCAGCTCCTCGCTGCCACTGAGCCATCGCAGGCCGCCGCCGATCGAGAAGATCGCCATCGCCAGGATCGCGATTCCGATTACCATTACGATCCCGACCCGCAGTGAATGACTGCCCTGTTCCGCCATGGTCTGAAATCTCCCTGCTGGCACGCCGGTTCAAAACGCGGCCTTGAGAAACTCCCGCATCAATTCGTCGCCCGTGCTGCGCACTTCCTCCGCGCTTCCCATAAAGCGTATGCGCCCGTGATCGAGCAGGGCAAATCGGTCGCCTACCGAGAACGCGCTTTTGAGGTCGTGCGTCACTACCACCGAAGTAAAACCGAGGCGCCGCTGCATGCTGCGAATCAATTCGTTGATATGCATCGTCACGATCGGATCGAGCCCGGTGGTCGGCTCGTCATAGAGCACCGCGCGCGGCTCCAGCGCGATCGCGCGCGCCAGCGCGACGCGCTTCTTCATTCCTCCCGACAATTCCGCCGGATAAAGCCGCTCCGTGCCCTTAAGATCGACCATCGCGAGCAGTTCGGCGACGCGGGCGGCAATTTGCGGCTCGGTCAACGCCGCATGCTCGCGCAGCGGATAGCTGATGTTGCCGTACACGGTTTGCGAGTCGAACAGCGCGCCCAGCTGAAAGACCATCGCCACCTTGCGGCGCACGTCGTAGAGCTGGTTTTCATCGAGTCCGTTGAGCGAGCGTCCGTCGATCCAGACCTCGCCACGGTCAGGCATGACCAGGCCGTTTAGATGGCGCAGGATCACGCTCTTGCCTTCGCCGCTTCCGCCCAGCACCACCAGGGTCTCGCCCTCGCGTACGTCGAAGTCGACCCCCTCCAGCACGGGCTTGCCGTTGAAGCTCTTGGCCAGACCGCGCACGCTGATATACGGCCGCTTTTGGTCGGTCATCCGATCGCCATGAATAGCTTGGTCAAAAAGAAGTCGGAAACCAGCACGCCGATCGAGGCCGCCACCACCGCCGAAGTGGTCGCCCGCCCCACGCCGTCGGCCCCGCCGGTTGCGCCGAGGCCCTTGCTGCATGCGATGATCGAAATGAGATAGCCGAAGAACACCGCCTTGCCGAGGCCGCTGGTCAGATCGCCCAACCGCGTGTGTTGCACCATCGAGGAAAAAAAATAGCCGGCGGTGAGCCCGAGCTGAGTGACCGCGATTATCAGTCCGCCGACCAGTCCCACCGCGTCCGAGATAACCGTCAGCACCGGCAGCATCAGCACCGTCGCCAGCACCCTCGGGACCACCAGCTTCTTGACCGGGCTAGTCGCCAGCGCGCGCATCGCATCGATCTGTTCGGTGACCTTCATGCTGCCGAGTTCGGCGGTGATTCCCGCGCCGACTCGCGCGCCGATCATCAGCGCGGTCAGCACAGGACCCATCTCGCGGAACAGCGACAGCCCCATGATGCGGCTGATGTAAATCTTGGCGCCAAAGCGGGCGAGAAACTGGCCCATCTGCAGCGCCAGCACCATCCCGGTGAAGATTGCGGTAAGATTGACAACGTTGAGCGAGCGCACGCCAACGCTGTCGAGTTGTTCCACCAACAGGCCGACCTCGAACGGTCGGCGCAGCGCCTGGCGGACGCATTCGCGAGTCAGCAGACCGATGTCGCCGAGTTGTTCGAGGAAACGCTTGAAGGCTTGACCCATCGCTTAACCGCAGCCCAACGCCGAGAGGGTAGGTGAAGCCGCGCGACGCGGCAACCACAGCGGGCCGCCGCGAAAGTAAAAACGGCGCGTGAATTGCGCGCGAATTGCGATGACCGCGACAGAACCGGATAACCAGGGTGCGCTATTCGTATATGGCTCGTTGCTCGACGAGGCACATCGCACGGCCTTGCTCGGGCGCGAGGTCGCCTGGGCACCCGCGCGGCTTGCGGGCTACGAACGCCGCCGAGGCCGCTACTTCTATATCGTCGCGCGCGCGGGGGCCGAGGTCGCCGGGGTGGTGCTCAACGGACTTGGCGAGCGCGATTTCACCGTGCTCGATCGTTACGAGGAAGTTCCGAAGCTCTATACTCGGGTGACGATCGAAGTCGCGGCGGCTGGCGGCGTGGCGCTTCGATGCTGGGTTTACCTGCCTACGCCGGCCCTGCTCACACCCGAAACTTGAACGTGCGCAGCCCCTCAGGCTTTGATGTCGGTCGGCTGCGGGCGCCCGTCGGGCTTTTTGATTCCAAATTTGTCCAGCCGGTATTGCAGCGTGCGATAACTCATCCCGAGCATCTTGGCCGCCTTGGCGATTACCCACTCGGCGCGTTCCATCGCCTGCAAAATCAGATCGCGTTCGAGATTTTCGAAATTGATTCCCTCGGCCGGCATTTCGAAACGCTCTCCGCGCGCGCGCTCGGCCGGACGCGCAGGCATCTTGCGGGCGAGGACTTCCTGCGGCAGGTCATGGGGCATAATACGGTCGCCCTCGCACAGGAGGAGCGCGCGTTCGATCGCCGATTCGAGCTGGCGCACATTGCCCGGCCACGAATAGTCGAGCAGCACCTCCATCGCCTCGCGGCTGATTTCCTTGACCCGGTCGTGCGCCAGGTGGGCAAAGCGATGCTTGAGGGCGTTCTCCGCCAGCAGCGGGATGTCCGAGCGGCGGTCGCGCAGCGGCGGCAGCGTGATGGTGACGACGTTGATGCGATAGTAGAGGTCCTCGCGAAAGCGTCCCTGGTTGACTTCCTCGGCCAGCTCGCGGTTGGTGGCTGCGACCAGGCGGACGTCGACCCGAATCGACTCGTTGCCGCCGACGCGGCGCAGTTCGCGCTCCTGCAAGACGCGCAGGAGCTTGGCCTGGAGGCTGATGTTGAGGTCGGCAATCTCGTCGAGAAAGAGCGTTGACTTGTCCGCGCTCTCGATGAGTCCGATCTTGCGTTCGTTGGCTCCGGTAAAGGCTCCGCGTTCGTGGCCGAAGAGTTCGTTTTCGATCAGGCTGTCGGGAATCGCCGAGCAGTTGATCGCTACGAATGGCCGCGCCGCGCGCGGCGAGAGCTTGTGGATCGCGCGCGCGATCACTTCCTTGCCGGTGCCGCTCTCGCCCTGGATAAGCACCGTCGAATACGACGGCGCGACCTTGCGCACCACGCGAATCACGTCCTCGATGGCCGGATGCTGTCCCACGATGCCTTCGACCTGGAATTTGCCCTCCAGCCGCCGGCGCAGCAGTATGTTCTCCTGCGCGAGGCTCGCGAACTCAGCCGCCTTGCCTACCGTCATCACCAGCTTGTCGCGATCGGTCGGCTTGGTCAGGTATTCGAAGGCGCCGCTTTTGGTCGCCTTGACCGCGCTCTCGATAGTGCCGTGCGCGGTCAGCAGCACGACCTGGCTGGCCGGATAGGTCTGACGCACCGCGCCAAGGAGTTCTTCGCCGGTCATTCCGGGCATCATCAGGTCGGTCAACACCACGTCGAAGCTGCCGAGCGCGAGCTGTTCCATCGCGCGTTTGCCGTTAGGCGCCTCGTCGACCAGAAAGCCTTCCTCGCGCAGCGTCTCGACGGTTATCTGCCGCTCCAGGTCGTTGTCTTCGACCACCAGCACGGAAGGTTGGCTCATGTACGTCTCCCTGGCGCGCCGAACGGCAGAATAAAAGTCACCATCGTGCCTCGTCCGGCCGGGTTCGCGCCAATCCGGATGGTGCCGCCGTGACGCTCGACGATCGCTCGCGAGAAAAACAGGCCCAGGCCGATGCCCTCGCGCTTGGTGGTGAAGAATGGCTCGAAGACATGGCTTGCGACCTCGGGATCGATGCCCGCGCCGGTGTCGGAGAAGGTTATCACTTCGTTGTCGCCGTCACGCTTGAACGCGATGTCGAGCTCGCCCCCTTCAGGCATCGCCTGGATCGCATTGGCCACCACGTTGATGAAACAGGCGTGAAGCTTCTCAGCGTCGACGTTGAGAATAACTGGTGCGTCGGCACCCTGCTGCAGGGCCTGGATCGACTGGCTGCGCAGCTTCGAATCCGACAGTTCCAGAACATTACCGACCAGCGCGCGCACGTCGGTGGGCGCGGGATGAACCTCTACCGGGCGGCCATAGTTGAGAAAACTCTGGATCAGCTCGGAGAGGCGATGGACCTCGTCCTTCATTACTCCGAGCTGGCGGCGATAGTTGTCCTGGTCGCTCTGAAGCTGCGGCGCGTACCGCGCGCGTAGCTGGTCGATCGCGAGGCTGATGAAATTGAGCGGATTCTTTATCTCGTGCGCCAGCGCGCCGGCTAGCTGGCCGAGTGCCGTGAAGCGCTCCAGCCGGTTAAGTTCGGCTTCGCGCTCGCGCGCGCTGCGCAACTGGTCAACCATCTCGTTGAAACTGCGGGTGAGCAGTCCGATTTCGTCGCGCCGATGAGCCGCGGGCACGGGTTCGAGGCCGCGGGCGGCGATATTTTGCGCCGCGGCCGCGACCGCGTGGATCGGCTCAACGTAGCGGTCGGCCAGCACGTACGAGAAAACCAGCCCGATCGCGAAAATCGCCAGCGCCACCGTCAACAGATGGATCCGATGCTCCTTCAGCGGCCGCGCGAAATCGGCAAAGTCGGCCACCACCTGGACGTATCCGAGCAGATGGTCCTCGACCTCGACCGGGATGAGATAGACGGTCTGCTCGCCAGCCGGGCCGACCGTGAAGGCCGGCACCGAGAGCGGGTCACCGCCGTGGACGCCGGTTTGCGTTGACACGTTGCGCACGGTGCCGCGGTTGATCGCTTCACCGATCAGCGCCGGGTTGGAGCTGTTGATGATCAGGTCCTTGCTCGAGGCAATCGAGACCTCGAGTCCATTGGTGTGCAGCGAGTTGACGTAGTTCTGCAAGCGATCCCGATCGAAACTGCCGACCGAGGTCAACTCCTGCACGCTTATCTGAATCGCGCTCGCCAGTTCTTTAACGTTGTCCTGGGTCGCCTCAACGATGCGCGACTGGGTGTTGAGACTGACCAGCAACTCGGCGCCGAGCGTCAGCCCGAGCAGCACCACCATCAGCGCCATCAGCTTGGCTTTGAGATTCAGCGCCGGAAGTCTGAATTCCATATTGAGTCTGAAGCGGGCGAAGGGTCACGGGTCGCGCCCATCGTTCATGCGCGGCCGCGTGGCGCCAAAATGCATCAGGCGGCCTTCTAGGTAGGGGTTTCTCCGCGCTCTCGCGTGAACATCAGCATGCGCATCGCGATGACCCCGAGCGACAGCGCCATCACTACCCAGACCATTTTCTCCACTCCGCCGATATAGTGCAGCACAACCTCAAGTTCGTTGCCAAAGAGGTAGCCTAGCGTGACCACGATCGGCACCGAGATCACGGCGCCGGCCAAATCGTACAGAAAAAAACGCAGCGGACTGACTCCCAGCGATCCCGCAGTGAGGTAGACCAGCGCGCGCAGGCCGGCGATGAAGCGTGCGTACAGGATCGCCCGATGGCCGTAGCGCCGCATGAATTCCTTGAGCTTATCGATCTGGCGTTGCGAGCGCGGTCGCCCGATGCCGAGGTAAGTTACCAGCCCGGTGCCAAAGCGCCGCCCGAGAAAAAACAGCGAGTTGTCGCCGGCGACTACGCCGACCAGCGCGACCGCGAGCGTCATCGGGTACTGGATGACTCCGCGGTGCACCAGGAAACCGCCCGCGAGCAGTGCGACATCCTCGGGTATGGGCAGGCCCATCCCGCACAAAATCAAAACTGCCAGCAGTCCAGCATAGGTGAAATGCTGGATATACGCCGAAACCAGACCCGCCAAGCGTCAATTCCCCTGAGCGTAATGCTCGCGCAGTACGCGGCGAATCTGTTCGACTGGCAGCCCTTCGTCCGCCAACTTGGCCGCCTCCAGCGCTTCGCCGGTGCAGATCGGGCAATGGCCGCCGTGCTCGTCGCGATAACAGTCGAGCAGGCTCTGATGGCCGATTTCTTTATCGCATCCGCAGTAGCAATGAAGTTGTGCCAGCAGCGCCGGGTTTTTCTCGGCGACCTCGTAGGCCTGCCGCGCCGCTCCGTTAAAGCGCGCGGGATCGAGCGTCAGGCGCTCGCCCTTGGCGGTGGCGCCCGAAGGATCGGCCGCCGAGCGCATCGTCCACGCGGCCGCGCCGATCGAGACGATCGCGACCGCAGCCAGCACCGCGATGATCCATCTTCGGTTGCTTCGATGGCGGCGTTTGCCGCCGCCCGAAGGATTGTTGGTCTTGGGCATATGCTCACCAGATACCGGCAATACTATAGCATTTCCACGACCTGCGGGTCGCGCCGGACGAAACTGTAAAGCGCGGCCGGACGATGGGCGCCGCGGCGTGTGGCCGGCAGGCGGCGCAGGATTCCCATCGAGAGAATCCGTCGGCGAAAATTGCGCCGATCGATCGGGCGCTTCAGGATCATTGCGTACAGCGCCTCCAGTTCGGCGAAAGTAAAGGTCGCAGGCAGCAGGTTGCACGCGATGTTGGTGTACTCGAGCTTCGCCTTGAGCCTTGCCAGCGCATACTCCGCCATCTGCTGATGATCATATGCAAGCGCGGGCAGTGCCGAAACCTCGAACCAGCGACCATCGAGATACTTGCCGCCCGGCGCCGCCGCGCTGCGCGCATCGGCGATCAGTGCCATGTATGCCACCGAAACCACATGGGCGCGCGGATCGCGCGACGGATCGCCGAAGGTGAAAAGCTGCTCCAGGTAGGCTTCGCGGATGCCGGTTGAGGCGAATAGCTCGCGATGCGCAGCCTCGTCCAGCATCTCACCCATCCGCACCAGGCCGCCCGCGAAAGCCCATCGCTCACGCACCGCGCCGCGCCGCAGCTGCACCAGGTAGGTCTTGAGCCCCCCGCTTTCGACCGCGAACACCACCGTGTCGACCGCGACCTTGGGCCGCGCGACGCGCCGGCTGCGCGCGGCGCCCAGGCCGGCCGGCGGGCGAACGCTTCTCGATGGCGGTGGCGACTCGGAGTTCACCGGCGCAAGTATATCCGCCGGATTGCGCCTCGTTCAAAGTCAGCGCGTGCAGTTGATATACGTCCAGCAGGCGTCGAACTCCATGCGGGGGCCGAACAAGGTATCGATTGCCTGCCGGATCAGCGAGAGCCGGTCGGCAATCGCCTCCGCAGTTGGCGCCCGCCCATCGACTTTCTCATTGCCACCGACCCATCCGAGAACCGCGTCGTGGTAGGCGCTCAGGAATTCGTACCAGTCGTCGACCCGCGCCCGGATATTGTGCTCGGTCACGCTCTCAATCTGAAAACCGGCGCTCCTTAGAGTGTTGAGGTAAAAATCGAGCCGCCGCGGTTCAACGAATACGCGATTGCGAAACGCGCTGTGAGCCTCCATCCGTTCGCCGTCGTCGAGAACGGATCTATATGCCACATAGCGTGGGTCGCTGCGGACGATTCCCTCGGCAAGATCATTTATGACCCATACCGTTTCATCGAGAATCCATTGATTCGGCTTCGCTCGCGGATTGCGGATATTTCCGGAGTTGATAAACAGTTCGCCGCCCGGGCGCAGAACCGAAGCCCAGGCCGCGGCGGTCTCCTCGAAGTCAGTATAGAGATGGACCGCATTGGTGCACGCAATCTTGTCGATTCCGCGCTGCAGCAGCGCCGGACTCAGCACCTCGCCGATTCGTTGCAGCCGTTTCTCATCTTTCAGAAAACGCAGCAGGCGAAACGCTACGCGAGGATCGGTGGCGAACTTCTCGACTGCGACCCGCAAAAACCGCGGCGAGCTGTCGACGATGAGGATGCCGGCGCCGCGGTCGAAAATCCTCAACTTCAGACGATCCAGGAGAATTCCGGTGCCACCCGAATAATCCACCATGATGTCGTTTTCTTTCAGATTGGTGGCCAGGTCATCGACGATCGGATCGAGGTTTCCATACCAGCCGTGGCGCTCCACCTTGTCGTAGGCGAGGCCAAAACGTTCCACGGGCTGATGGGTCCAATCTTCGTCAGGTATCCGATCAAAACCGCCCGGCCATGCGAACGAGGCGTGCTGGTCGGCGGACGAAACCACCGGCTGCGCCACGCCGGCATGCAGCCTGAGCAGATCAGGGACGATCCGTTCGGGTTGGCGGCCCCATCCGCACACGGTGGCCGCGCCGAACCGGTCAACGTAGGAGCGCGCCATCCGGATTCGCTTGAAAGCTCCTTCTAGTCCATCCGATGGATCGATTACTCCAAGGTAAAGCTCGGTCTCCGGACGCAGCGTGAGGCCGGCCAGCGGCGAGAAGTACGATTGTTCAGCATTGACCGGCACCGGCATGTGCAGCCAGTTGAGCGGGCGGTCCAGGCTGCCTGCCAGTGCGTTGGCGATTTCAACCAGCTTGCGCGCGTCCTTCGCCGGGGTGTGGCGATGGCGCCCGTCGCCGTAACACAGGTGATAGCCCAGTTCGACCGCGGCCGGGATTCGGCGGCTCAGCCGCAACAGCCGCTCCATGATGCCCGCGCGCACGTCGCCGAACCATGCCGGCACCGAGCCCTCGAGCATCCCGAACTCGACATTGGTGTCCCACTGAATCGCCAGTTGATCGGCGGGAACCGCGCGTATGATGAGCGCGACCTCCTCGAGCATTCGCGCTTCATAGATCGGTTCGACGGCGCCCTGCGCGTCGCTCGCGACGAAGGCGCTGATCGGCGCGAGCGGCGTCGGCAGCGAGACCTGGAACCGGCAATGCCCGGGTATTATACCGTCGCGCTTGAGCGTCGCGAACAGGCGGTAAGACGCGATCGCCGTCTGCGCGTAGCCGAGCCGCTCGAAGGCGATATCCGCCGCCGAGACCCCTTCGCCAAGCCGCAGCCGCGGCAGCGCCCGATAATGGTCAGGTCCCGGAGGGCAGATCTCGAATTCCGGCCGCGAACTGAGGACCGGATACTGCCAGATGATCCAGTCGGCGCGCGGACCCGTCTCGCCATCCGGGATGCGTCGAAGGCGGTCGCCGAGTTCGGCGGTCACCCGCCGAAACACCTGTTCCGCATCCGCCAGCGGGATGCTGCCGACCAGGTGAACCCCGGAAGCCAGAGGTCCGTCGCGTAACGCCTCGGAAGATTCGGAAGATTCGGAAGATTCGGAAGATTCGGAAGAGGTTTTAGGAGATGACTCAGAGAATGATTCGGATGAAGATTCAACCGACTTCGGCATCTGTCCTCTCCTTCGGTCTGCTAATCGCTCCTCACAACAACTTTGACTACAGGTGGATTCCTCGCACTTGCGGCCAGCGCCAATCGATCTTCCCCTAAACTTAAGTATATGCGCGAAGCGGGTCTTCGCTCAAAAGAAAGAAAGGAGCGCAACGGTTCCTAGGACCGCCGAGTGTAGGCTGCAGCGGGCCACCAACCGCCGCGACGAGACGCTCGCGGCTGCTCGCCGACATCGACAACTGCTTCGCCTAAGGCTTCGACGCCACCGACCTCAAAGATGCACGGGGGCTGCTCGAACAGCTCAGCCAATAGCCTGCGCTCCTACCTACGCGCCCAACTCGAGCATCCGCTCCAGCGCGCGGCGCGCGCCCTCGCGCACATCTTCGGGAAGTTCTATCTCGAAGCGCAGATTACGCAAGGAGTCGAGCGTGCCGCCGAGCGTGATCATCTTCATATAGCGGCAGAGCTTGCACGCCTTATAGAAGTGCTTGTTGGGAATTTCCATCAGCAGCCGGTCCGACAGTCCGCACTCGGTCACCACCAGGAACTTGTCGGCGTCGCTGGTTTCGGCATAGCGCACCATCGCGCTGGTCGAGAGCACCGCGTCGGCCAGACGCAACACGTCGGTCCGGCATTCGGGATGGGCCAGGACCTTGATTCCGGGAATCGAGCGTTTGACCTTCTCGACCTCCTCGGCGGTTATCTGATGATGCACGTAGCAGTTGCCGTCCCATGAGATGATCTTCTTGCTGCTCTGGCTCTGCACGTAGTTGGCGAGGTTCTGGTCGGGGACGAACAGCACGTGCTCGGAGTCAATCGCCTCGACCACTTTAAGCGCGTTGGCGGAAGTGCAGCAGGCGTCCGACTCGGCCTTAACGTCGGCCGTGCAGTTGACGTAGGAGACGACCTTGAGGTCGGGATATATCTCGCGCAACTCGGCCTTGCGTTCGGCCAGCGCTTCTGCCGTGACGCTCTCCGCCAGCGAGCATCCGGCCCGCAGGTCCGGCAGCAGCACCATCCGCTCGGGATTGAAAACCTTGGCGGTCTCGGCCATGAAATGGACGCCGCAAAATACGATAATTCCGGCCTCGCGCACCTCGCGCGCCTTGTATGCAAGTTCCAGCGAGTCGCCGATGAAGTCGGCAACCTCGAATATTTCGGGACGCTGGTAGTTGTGCGCGAGCACCACGGCGCCGCGCTCGGCCTTGAGCCGGTTGATTTCGTCGATCTGGGCGGCGTAGCGCTCGCAAGCCGCGAGATCGTAGCCGTCCTGTCCCAGGGCGGCGAGCTTGCGATGTAGCCGCGCGGCGGCAACGGAGCTGGTGGTCGAGGGCTGAACTTCAAGCGTCATCTATTAAGACCTCAAGGGGCGGGCGCACTGCGGTAGTTCCGGATGCGCCTGTTTTACGGCTGTTTGAAGATTGTCTGAAATCCCGTACTTTGCGTCAATTTGACATTTAGTCTATCAACAGGTCCGCCGCGTCCGCAAGGGCAGGATGCCGGCGCGCCGGGGGTTACGCAGGCGCACTCGGCCGGGGCGTCGATGCAAGCTGTTCCTGCCGCGTCTCAGCGAGCTTCACCAGCCGAGACTTGGTCACAAGTTGCCAATCCGGAAGGGTCGGCTGCGAACGGTATGTGATTTGCTCATACATCCGTACCGTGAGGTCGCCAATGCACAAATCGATAACCGGATCGCCCATCGTCATCGTCGTGCAACCGACCCTCATCGATGAGGTCGAGCTACGTTCGATCATGCTTTTCATCTTACTGTCGTTGGCTTTCATCGCGATCCTGACCCTTCGCGCGCATGTGCTCGCCCCGCTCGGCGCAAACGCTGCTGCGCTCGCGCCGGGGGCGCCTTTAACCGCGCTCGCCGTCAAATCTTCGTCGCCGCGGCCGGATTTCTGACGCTCTGGTTTCTGGATGCTTTGCGCGCCGCGCTGAGAGCGCGCTTGGGCTCCGGCCGGCACTCGCGGCGCTCGATCATCCGGGTTGGCAGCCGCCCGATTCCTTCTGTTAGTCTCTCGCCGCAAGCGGGCGCCTGGGCGCCCGCCGATTCTCAACATCATCTGTGACTGCGGAAAGGAATTGCGCGATGGCAGAGACGCTGGACCACGATGTAATCGAGGCGGTACGCCGCTTTGTTGACCGCGACGTTATACCGGTGGCCTCCGAACTGGAGCATGCCGACGAATACCCGCACAAGCTCGTTGCAACGATGCGCGAGCTGGGATTGTTCGGCGCGACCATCCCGGTCGAGCATGGCGGCCTGGGACTTAGCTTCGTCAGCTATGCGCGGCTGATGGCGGAGCTCTCGCGCGGCTGGATGAGCCTCGCTGGGGTGATCAACAGCCATCTCATCATGGGCTACATCATCACGCACCACGGCACCGACGAGCAGCGCAAACGCTTCCTGCCCGCGATGGCGGCCGGTGAGAAACGCGGCGGCCTCGCGCTAACCGAGCCGCACGCCGGCAGCGACGTGCAGTCCATCCGCACCACCGCGGTCCGCGACGGCGACAACTACGTGCTCAAGGGCAGCAAGATGTTCATCACCAACGCCCGCCACGGCACGATGCTGGCCGTCGCGGCCAAGACCGATCCCAAGGCCAAGCCAGCGTATGCCGGAATCAGCATGTTCGCGGTCGAAAAGAACCAACACGGGCCGACCGTCAGCCGCAACATCAAGAAGCTTGGCTACAAGGGCGTCGATACCTGCGAGGTGTTGTTCGAGGAACTCGAGGTTCCGGCCGGCAATCTGATCGGCGGCCAGGAGGGGCAGGGATTCAAGCAGGTGATGAGCGCGCTCGAAGTCGGACGGATTAACGTCGCCGCGCGCGCGGTGGGGGTCGGACAGGCGGCGTTCGAGAACGCAATCCGCTACTCCCAGCAGCGTACCACCTTCGGCAAACCGATCTGCGAGCATCAGGCGGTGCAACTGTTGCTCGCCGACATGGGGACGCGCGTCGAGGCGGCGCGCCTGATGGTCGAAAGCGCGGCCCAAAAGAAGGACGCCGGCGTGCGTTGCGACGTCGAGGCGGGGATGGCCAAGCTGTTCGCCTCCGAGGCCTGCGTCAAAGTGACGCTGGACGCGATGCGCGTGCTGGGCGGCTACGGCTACACCGCCGAGTTCCCGGTGGAGCGGTTTTACCGTGACGCGCCGTTGATGATTATCGGAGAAGGGACCAGCGAGATTCAGGCGCTGGTAATTGCGCGCGGCCTACTCAATCGCAATAAAATTTAACCTTTCACTCCGTCTGCGATCAATTTCAGGATTGCGGCCCCGGTCATGCAGGACCTGCGTTTGTCTATGTGAATCAGCATAGTTGGTGAATCGACTCGAACCGCTTTTTGAAATACTTACTCGCGTGGAGCTCACCCCAGTGTGGTGACGAAACGCTGCCGGAAAGCCACGCCAGGGTGTAGCGCGATCGCCATTTTCTTGTCGCTCGAATTCTTAAAGTACTTGTTTCTTAAGCGCGTTTTCGGCGGCCCGCCTTTTGCTGACAGGCAGTACGGAAGGTTTTTACGATAGCGCCGTAAGACCGCGTGCGGCTTCACTGGTGAAGTTGCCGGGGGGCAATCGGAACCGTTTGGTTTCTGTGTGGCTGAAGCCGCGCGGACCGCAAAGGGGGGGCGGCCTATCGAAAAATTCCGACCCGATTGAGCCAAGGCGGCAACGAGAGCAAAAAGGGGGGAGGGCGGCGTTTTGTCAAACCCGATCCGCAAGCGGTCGGCGACCGCTGGGCGGCTGACGGTTTTGCTGATCACGGGATGGACGGCTCTCGTTGTCGCCCGGCCATGGGCCTCGGCGAGTTCGGTTAGCGGCGAGCCTGCCGCACGGGAACTCGCATCAAAGTCCGGGCAGCCCGCACTGCGGACAGGCCGCGAACCTTCGGTCCTCGCAGCCTGGACCGCGTCCGCGACGGATCGCGCATTCCGATCTCCACACGACCACACTTTCCCCCAAAGTATTGCTGGACGCTCCGACCGCGCCGCCGCGCACACGTCGATTAACTTCAGCGCGCTCGCCCGCGAAGAAGTGCGCGGCGCGTTTGGGCCGGCGCACCGCAATCGCGCGATGCGCCCGCGGAGCAATCCTTTCGAGCACAATAGCCAGTTCGTTCCGACTCCACCATCCACTCCTGCACTCCGCGCGCGCCGACGGCGGACCGGTAAAGACCCAGCCGGCAAACACGCAGCACTCCTCGGATTTCCGGGACTCGGCGACAACCAAACCGCGATCCCGCCCGACACCGGGGGCGCCGTCGGTCCGGCTCATCTGGTAGTTGCGCTCAATAGCCAGATCGAAATTCAAACTCGCGCGGGAACTTTTGTTAGCTCGATCAGCCTGCTCGGTTTCTGGTCCAGCCTGGGCGTTGGCTCCGTCACCGATCCGCGAGTGATTTATGACCCATATGGGCAGCGATGGGTCATCGTCACCGCGGCCGACCCGGAAACCACGGCCTCGGCGGTCTTGATCGGTGTCTCGCACAACAGCGACCCGACCGCGGGCTGGAATCTCTACCGAGTGCCGGTCGATCCGGCGGGCCTGCGATGGGGCGACTTTCCCACGCTCGGTTTCAACAAGAACTGGATCGTGGTCGGGATCAACATTTTCACCATCGAGGGCACTTTCTACGAGTTCGCGAACCTTTATGTCTTCGACAAAGCGAACCTGTATGCGGGAGGCTCGGGCCTCTTCACCTTGCTGCAGGACGACACGGGCGGCTTCGCGATGAATCCGGCCCTCACGTATGATCCCAACCTCGCAACGCTCTATGTTCTGGAGTCGTGGAGTTCGGCCAACGGCTTGCTGCGAATGAGCACTGTCAGCGGTGCTGTCGGCTCCGAAGTGCTCACCACGGGCGTCGCTTTGCCCGCCGCCTCACAGCCCTGGCATGCGGTCGAACCCGCGATCAACTTCGCGCCGCAACTGGGTTCCGCCAACCGCATCGATATGGACGACGACCGGCTGGATTGGACCGTCTATCGAAACGGATCGCTTTGGACTGCGCAGACGGTCTTCCTCCCGGCCAGTGGCACGCCGAATCGATGCTCGGTGCAGTGGTGGCAGATTGACACTGCGGCGGGCGACGTGGGCGGTATTCAGCAGCTCGGGCGGATCGACGATCCGACCGCGGCGCGATTCTTCGCCTATCCGTCGATCGGGGTAAATCGCGAGAACGACGCCCTGGTCGGCTATTCGCAATTCTCCGCCTCGCAGTATGCCGGCGCCGGGTTCTCGATGCGGATGTTCAGTGACCCGTCAGGCACTATGCGCGCCGGCGTCGTGCTCAAAGCGGGAGAGGCGCCGTACTTCAAGGATTTCGGCACCGGAGATAATCGATGGGGTGATTTCAGCAGCACGACGGTCGATCCACTTGACGACTTGACCCTCTGGACGCTTCAGGAGTACGCCGCGGCTGGCAACAAATGGGGCACCTGGTGGGGCGAGGTATCCGTTGGACCGACTCCGACTCCCACCGCAACGCCGTCGCCCACACCCACTGCATCACCGACTCCCACTGCAACCCCGACGCCTACGCCCACACCGAAGCCCACGCCAACACCTACGCCGACTGTGACGCCGTCGCCCACACCGACGCCGTCACCCACACCGACGCCGGTACCAACCGCGACGCCCACTCCTAGCTTGACCATCCTCGCAACTGCGCTCCCCGCAGGTAGAGTAGGAGTCTTCTATCACGCCTCGCTGGGACTGAGCGGCGGCACGCCGCCCTATTTGGTTTATGTCAGTGCAGGCGCGCTGCCGCGAGGACTGGCGCTCAATACCTTCAATGGTTCAATCAGCGGGACGCCGGGCGCCGCGGGCCTCTCGACATTTATGGTCTACGCCACCGACCGGGGCTCCGAATCGGTGAGCGAAGTCTTTCAGATATCGATCATTCGTTGACGAGTCCTTACGCGCGAAAAATTCTCTATAAATTTTCATGAAATGTGCGCGCCACAGACTATCGCTCTGATAGCCAATTTATAGGCGCAGCCATTCGTACTGATTTCTGCGGCGGGTCGTGCATTCAATTCTCGTTTACACAAAGTTTGACGGGGAATTCTCTTTGACGCGGAGTGTTGACGTGTAGCCCATTGCGATGAAGCGTCTTGGTTCGATCGAAATATGAGTGTCATCAAGCAGCGTTCTGTTTACTCGTTTCGTGCTCGAAATATAATGAACCTTGTTCTGAAATTTGCAGACTCGCAGCAGTTTGCTCCAAGCGAGATTTTTCTAAATGCAGAAGGTATCCCCCCGAAGAAGGCCTGACAGCAGGGTACCGAAGGCCTCATGGTTTTCTTCCGCACGATGGGCGAATTCGTCTGCGCGGCTCACCGGACGGTTGTTCGTGGCCAAGGGACGTGAAGTCCGACAGGCGAACGAAGTTGAAGGTGTAAAAAGTGACTGGGTCGAATCGTCCGGGGACCGGCTGCGTGCCGACGATCAGACCGATAGATCCGGACGGAGCCTCACGCGGGTGGTTCTTTTCGTTCCGGGACCTATCACCGAAGCTGACCTGCATCGTGAGAATCTCAAAGTCGCCGCGACTATTAGGCATCGTCGCCGGCGGTTTAAACGATTTCAATGGCTAACCGAAAACATCGGCACCATCATGTTCGTGACGGCACTACTCGCTGTCATCTGGTTCGTAACGGGCAGATAAACGGCTTGTGGAAAATGGTCCGAAGCGCGCTGGCGACGGTTCGGACTTAGCGTGAGGACAGGCGCGACCAGTCGCGTCTTGGGCGCAGGCGGCTACAGCGTGCCAGCGATCTAGGAGGTGGGGCCGGTCAGAGTAGTGTAGAGGCTGTAAAGGACCACGGCGATCAAGGCTGCGGCAAGCACATATTCGGTCGTGGTTTGGCCACGCAGCGATTTTCGTATGTGTTTATATAGTATTTTCATCTCAAACCCCCTCACGTCACTACATAACGCTACTAAGCGACAATAAAGGAGTCAAGACGGCTGACCCTCCGACTCGTTACCTGCTCGATAATTTGGCTATGAGTCCGTATTTATATCTATAATAATCTTTATTATCACGCCTCTGTAAAAATGTCTCGAGGGGGGCTCTGGAAGTCTGTGCCCATAGCGACGGTCGAGCGTAGGGCCGCGTGCTGCCAGATGGAACGCTTCGACAACCCGACCGCATCAGGCCAGCGGAGCCTTGCGATGGTGCGCCGGCGGATTTCCCCCTTTGCGGCCTTTCCATTACGCTCGGCTTCGCATTGCTCAAACACGCGCGCCAAAGTAACGCCGGGGCGCAGCCTGTCTCGCGACCGTGCTAGCGGGTCTAATTTGGACCCCGTGTCCGATCGCCAGGGAACGAGTTGCCGCCTCAGTGGTTTGTGTATCGTGGCCGATACGGTGGGAACGATCACAGCGTCAGCGTTAGGGCGTTCTCCACTGATACATCCAGAAGCGAAAACCTCCAGCCGCTAACCGTACTCATTCGCACATTACGCTTCGGATCGAAGCATGAGCGCTTTCGATCTGCCGATGTCTCGCCGGGCCCGCTCAACTGGGCCGAATCCCGACACTGATCTTGTGTCAGGGATAAAAATCGCCAGCCCGGCCTTGTCATTGCGTTCCATAGCCTTGAACCGAGAGTCGGTCCCGACCGGGTGTTCCAGAGGCTAACGAAAATGACGACTGCTAAAACTTTAATTTTGAAAGCCATCCTCTCGATGGCACTCGCGCTGGTGAGCATCCCGTGCGTCCAAACTTTGGCCGCGGCGGCAGCGGTTCGTACCACAGGTACTGCGGGCCATGCGAGTCAGCACACCTCCTTCAACTTTGACGCGGCGGCGCATGAAGAGGCGCTTGGCCCGATGCCTCTTAACGAGCATCGTGCAATTCATCGCCCCTTGTCCCCGCAGAATCAAAGCACCTTACAGAATGAGGACGCGGCTGCCGCACCTCAGAGTGCCGCGGAGGCGCCATCCGCTTCAACTCTGCAGGCGCTGGCACCGGTCAACAGTTTCGCGGCGATTGGCGACGATGGCACGGTGATTCCGCCGGATACCGAGGGTGCGGTGGGCCCTCATCATCTTATGGAGGCGCTCAACAGCCAGGTCGTTATTCAAGACCGGTCAGGCAAAATTCTAAGTGCGATCACCAACTGGACCTTTTGGGCTGCTCTGGGTGTCACGCAGTCGTTCGACGCACACATCCTCTACGATCCGTATGCCCAACGCTGGATCTTCTCCTCCGCCGCCGGCCAGAACTCCTCGGCCGCGGCCATCCTGATCGGGGTCTCGCAAACTAACGATCCCACCGCCGGATGGAATATCTACAAGGTAAACCTTGGCTCTTCCGTCAACTGGGTCGATTATCCGACGCTTGGGTTCAACAAAAACTGGATTGTCGTGCAGGCCAACATTTTCACCGTCGCGGGCAATAGCTTTGTCAACTCGAAGATTTGGGCTTTTGACAAGGCGGACCTATATGCCGGCGGCACGGGCAAATATACCGCGCTCACGCCCAGCGGTGGCTTCACCCAGGTTCCGGCCACCACGATGGATCCCGATCTCTCGACGTTGTATCTGCTCGAGCAGAGCAGCTCGGGTTCCGGCAGGCTTCGGGTCGATACCATAACCGGCGCTGTCGGCTCCGAGGTACTGACCAGCGGCGTGGCTTTTCCGACCGGGCCGACAGCCTGGCAAGCTTTCTCGCCCGTCGCCAACTTCGCTCCGCAACTCGGCTCCAGCGAGAATATCGCTACTGAGGACGGGCGTATCCAAAGCTGCGTATACCGCAACGGCTCGCTCTGGGCTTCGCATACCGTCTATCTTCCAGCCACTGGAACTCCGACGCGTACCGCCGCGCAGTGGTGGCAGATCGACATGAGTGCTGCAGCATTCGGACACGTGCAGCAGTTCGGACGCATCGATGATCCCAGCGGAGCCAACTTTTACGCCTATCCGTCGCTCGCCGTTAACCGCAACGGCGATGTGATGCTCGGCTATACGCACTTCGGAGTTGGAATTTATGCGAGCGGAGCCTACTCGATCCATCTGGCGAGCGACGCTCCCAACACCATGGAGAGCGAGGTCATTCTAAAGGCCGGAGAGGCCCCTTATTTCTGGGACTTCGGCACTGGCGTAAACCGATGGGGCGACTTTACCGCAACCGTGGTCGATCCGACCGACGATACTTCCATGTGGACGATTCAGGAGTATGCGGGTCAAAGCAATATGTGGGGCACGTGGTGGGGTTCGATAACGCCCGGAGCGTCCGCTGCGACGGCCACGCCCACAGCCACCGCGACACCTGCTCCCACCGCGACGCCGACACCCCAGCTGACCGCGACGCCAACCCCCGCCGCCACTTCGACCCCGACGCCGGCGGCAACTCCGACGCCCTCAGCGTTGATCATCGGCGCTCACGGAGCGCTACCCCATGGGCATAGAACGGCGACTTACAGCGCCTCGTTAGAGGTGAAGGGTGGCAGCCAACCTTACCTCATGGCAGTGGTGATGGGCCATCTGCCTCCGGGCCTCTCTATCGATCAGACCTCTGGCGCGATCACGGGAGTCGCGCTCAAGGCAGGTATTTGGTATCCGACAATTCGGGTGATCGACGCCGCAGGCAAAAGGGCACGCAGGAAATTCTCGCTGACCGTGAAGCAAGTCACGGCTGCATACTGTGAGCGGACGCTGCTATGCCAGGAGCCAAAAACGAACGTCCTGTTGGCCAGTGCCAGGATCGGAAGCTAATCGAGAATCGATTAGATAACTGAGCGGTAAGACCGACCGAAAAAAATAGGGCCGGCCCTTTGCGGGGCCGGCCCTTTGGTTCGTCGCGGATAACCGACTTAACGAACCGGGTGTGCCTTACGGACAGGCTCCGCCGGTCAGGTGCTTCTGGGCAAACCCGTGCGGACTGCAGTTGTCAAACGAGTCGTTGAGCTGATGGAGGAGGTTGCGCAGCGAGTTCGGATTGAACCCTACCGGCATCCCGCCGTTGCCCAGCGCCTTATTGGCAGTCGCGAGAATCTGAGAAATCGACATACCGTCGAACGTAGTGCCGCTGCCGCACAGGTTCAGGCTGCCAAGCAGACCGCCCGGACCTTCGGTGAAACCGGCCGCGCTGAAGTCGACGTTGAGCTCCAGTGCCAGGACTTCGCCGCCGAGGCTACCCGAGTGAGAGCTTGACGGATTACTGAGACAAGCATTGAGCACTCCGGCCGTGCCGCCCGCTGGCAGATAGTTCTGGATCGCAGCCGGCGAGGTGAGTTTCATGTCGAAACGGTTAACCGCGCAGGTGAGTCCGACCTCTACGCCACCACTTGTGCCATACACGGCGTTGAAGTTCTGGGTCAGCTGGTTATGGGCCTGGTTGCCCTCGCCGCCGCATAGACTGTCCCCGGCATGCTTGAGGCCATGCGCGGTCTGCGTCCCGTCGTCCTGGCCGCAGGTATGTGACCAGTGGGCTTCGCTATAGCTGCAGAACTCGCCCTTGACGAAAGGCGGGCCGACCGGTGTGGGAGTCGCCGTCGGTGTCGGAGTGACAACCGGTGTCGGAGTGACGATCGGCGTCGGAGTGACTACCGGAGTCGGAGTGACGCCGGGCGTCGGAGTGACGTCGGGAGTAGGAGTTACGTCAGGCGTCGGGGTTACGTCGGGTGTGGGTGTGACGATCGGTGTCGGAGTGGGCGTTGCCGGGCCGGCGGACGCGGGCACGTCCTGCGAATCGCAAGCCGAGTCGCTTACCGCGGTGCATACACTGAAAGCCCTGCTGTAGTTGCCCGCCACGAGGTTGGTGGTCGTGTCGGAACCGGTAATGAAGGCGCAGTTGGTGATAGTGCCGCCATTCACGCCGCCACTGACGTCCGCGCTCACGTCCTGCGTGTTGGTCTGTCCGTTGCTCATCGAAGAGCCGTCGATTGGCAGAATTCCAGTGCCATTGAAACTGCTGAAAGTAGTGACGGTGGCGGTCCCGGTCATCGTTGGATTAGTCAGGGTCTGGGTGTCGGTCAGTGTGATGTTCTGGTTACACTGCGCCGGGGTCGGCAAGAATACGTTGCGCACCGCGGCGCTTTGCGACCAGCCCGAGTCGTCGCCATCGGTTGCCACGCCTTGACCGGCCGGCCCGTCGTCGTCGTCGACATCGATGAGCTTCATGCTGTTCAATACGCCTGCGGCCGCATTGCTTACGCTGACGATTACCTCGGAGCGCAGATTGGTTGCCGACGCCAGGCCCAGCACGGTGTTGTCGAAAGTAGCGGTGTAGAAGAGCCGGATGGATGTTCCGGCCTTGAGCTTATATTCGGGAACGAGCGAGAATACCGAGTTGTCGGAGGCATTGATGAAGTCTACGGTACCCGAGCCTGCAGTCGTATACAGGGTGCCTTCCTTGGCCGTCTGTCCGGGGACCGGAGGAGTGGAAAGCTCATAGTTGCCCGGCCCGGTACAGATCGAACTGGGGTTGTTGAGCGCGATCTTCTCATGCGACGCGGACGCGACAAAATTGCCGTAGGTCGCCGCCTGGCCGAAGGTCGCGTCAGCCACGTCCACCGCCGCCGAAACAAATGCTCCGGCCGCGCTGCAGGGACGCTGCAGATTGATGATGATATTGCCGAGGGAGGCGGGGCCCGTACCGGTGTTGTTTATACGAACCTGGCCGAAGACCTCGATTATCTGATCGCTAACCGAAACTTTGGTCACGCCGACGGTCCAGCTCACCGTACCGCTGGCGAAACCGCCGTTCTTGGCGATCGACCAGTCGGTATTGGTAGCGAGCACGCCGGTCGCGCCGTTGTTGGTCAGGCTTATGTTGGCCTGCGCATGTGCGGCCGCCGCCCACGCCAGTTGGACCATCAGCAGCATCGCCATGCCCATCATGCCCATCGCGGCGCGGATGCGCGCCGGACGCGGGTGGCGCCGGTTTGTTTCAAGTGGAACGAGACAACGAATTCGCATATACACTCCCTGTTAGTTGCCGCCGTGTGCTGCGATACGCGCGATGAGTAATCATGCGCTACCGTTCCGAACACGACTGACTATTTGAAGTCCGCTCGTGAACGCGTCTGGTTCAAGTCTCCTTCCGAAACTTTCTCCGGAACTACTTCCGGAATCTCTTCCTGAAGGTCTTCCTGAAGCTCTTGCGGAGCTTTTACGCCTCGCCAATTCGAGGACAGGCTGCGACAAAACTCCTAGCGGGGCTTACCGCCGTTGAGTCTCTCGCAGGTGTCTCAAACACGCTCTCTTGCTTGGGGAGCACGTTGTGTGCCCGGAGCCTACGTCGAGAATAGGGCCGGATTTGCACGGCCTAGACCGACGCGGGTTGAGTAGTGACGAGAAACGGGCTCCAAAGAGGCCAAGAGACCGACAAAATATTGCCGCTAGAAGCGAGGGAACAGTATAGTAACGCCCTGCTCCGACCCCCGCCGCCTGCGCAGTCACCTCACTAGACTAATCAATCGCTATTGTGACCGCCGCCGCTTTGCGAGACCGGGAACGGTCGCTCGCGTGGATCGCTCTCGCGGGTGGTTCTTGACTGTCCTGGAATGATGCAATTAAAGAGCACAAAGCCGTGGACTCTCGCAGGCTCGTTCGTGAGGCCCTTCGAAATGCGCAGCTTCCGCGCGCCGCGGCAATCCGAAAATGAAGAAGGACATCACGCACCAGGCGGCGTGGGCCGAAAAGTTCAGGATGAAATCACGCTCCCCGCGTCAAATGCCGCAGCGCGACGAACGGCGCTCGGCCCGGTCTGCTGTGACGCGCCTTTTCGAGAGGATGTCGTCGCCGGATTGAAACGGACAAGGGATCGTCTCGGCGACAGCACAGGGATTACCGATAGTTGACCGATGCGGTCCGGGCGCCCTGGCGAATGGGGGCGGAGACTGGGCGTTTGCATGGGGACGGATTTCTGGTTTACTTGTTATTTGAAGCATAATCGGCGCGAGCGGGGCGGAAAGTTGGTTTTCGCTAGAAGAGCCGTTCGCGGCGCACGTCGTCTGAATTTAAGCCCGCTGCCGTCGTCTTAAACCTTGTGGATTATTACTATGCATCAGTGGGCGAACATGAACTTGCCATCTCCAGGAGGAGACTGAATGTTTAAGAAGATCGCCGCGGTGTCCTGCGGCGTATTCCTGGGTATTCTTATCGCTTTTGCGCGCGTCGGAGCCTTTCCGTTCTGGAGTGGCGGCTCGCAGCAAGATCAAGCCAAATCTCAATCCGGCCAGGCCAAGGCTTCCCAATCTCCACCCGCAGAGCGAGCTCCGCAAACCGAGGCCAATGGCGTGCCAGCGCCAGCCAACCAGCCCGAGCCCAGCGAAGCCGGCGTCGCGATTCCCTCGTTTGCGCCGTTGGTCAAGCGGGTGATGGCGTCGGTGGTTAATGTCAGCGTCGTGCAGCAAGTAAAGGCGGGATTCGGCGACCAGGGGGGCCCGGGTGACTCGCCAGATGCGCCGGATTCCCCGGACGGCCCAGGTGCGAGCCCGGGCGGACCGGGCGGTCCCGGCGACCAGGGGGGACCTGGCGGCCCGTTTGGCCAGCAGCAGAACCCCTTTGATCAGTTCCGCCGTTTTTTCGGCCAGATTCCTCATCAATACAAGCAGCACGGGCTCGGCTCGGGCGTCATCGTTTCCCCCGACGGCTATATTCTGACCAACTATCACGTGGCCGGACACGCCGATGAGATTCACGTGCGGCTGCTCGATAAGCGCGAGTTTACGGCCAAGGTGGTGGGCAAGGATCCCAAGACGGATCTGGCGCTGATCAAGATAGACACCAAGCAGCCCCTGCCGGTGGCGCCGCTCGGCGATTCCCACGACGCGGCCGTCGGCGACTGGGTGGTCGCGATCGGCAGCCCCTTCGGCTTCAACTCAACCGTCACGGCCGGGATCATCAGTGCCAAGGGACGCGCGCTCGGCGGCAACTACGACGATTTCATCCAGACCGACGCGTCGATCAATCCCGGCAATTCGGGCGGCCCCCTGTTCAACACCAAGGGCCAGGTGATCGGCATCAACACGGCCATCTACAGCAGCACCGGCAGCAACGCCGGAATCGGTTTCGCGATTCCAATCGACATCGCCAAGCAGGTGATGGAGCAGCTCAAGGAGCATGGCAAGGTGGTACGCGGGTGGCTGGGCGTCGAGATTCAGGAAGTCACGCCTGACCTCGCCCAGTCCTTCAACCTGCCCGAGCCCGAAGGCGCTCTGGTGGCCAACGTCGAGAAGAGCGGCCCGGCGCTCAAGGCGGGTATCCAGCGCGGCGACATCATCATCAAGTTCAACAACAAATCGGTGCAGGACGAGCATCAGCTACCCGAACTGGTGGCGCAGACTCCGATTGGAGATAGCGTGCCGGTCGAAGTCATCCGCAACGGCAAGCATCTGACGATCCAGGTCAAAGTGGCCGAGCTCAAGGAAGAGCAGATCGCCAGCGCCAAGAACGAGGAGCCGGGTTCCAACTGGGGTCTCCAGGTCCAGTCGATTACGCCCGACATCGCCAGCCAACTGAACCTCAACAGCACCAAGGGTGTGGTGGTCCGCGGCGTGCAGCCCGACAGCCCTGCGGCCGACGCCGGAATTCAGCAGGGCGACGTGGTGCTGGAGGTCAATCACGCGAAGGTCAGTAGCGTGGACGATTTCCTGTCGGCGGCAAAACAGGCCAAGAAGGATAAGAACTCGGCGCTGCTCCTGGTCCAGCGCGGCAACGCCACGATGTACACGGTGATCAAGCCCGCGGGCTGAAACGCTGACAACAGAGAGTAGACGGTTAATCAAACCGAAGAGCTGAGCTGGAACCTCTTCCCGGGGGTCCAGATTAGGTGAAAACGGCGGGCGGAATCCCTGGAGATGGGGGGAGCCGCTCGCCGTTTCGTTTCGGACACGCTGACCAACAATTCGATCGGTGGATACCAGGGAGTCGGGTACTCGAACGTTACCTCGCCGACTCAGCCTGGCCGGAAAGAGATTGTTTGAAAAACGGTTCTATTTCTCGTCATGGTGCGGTAGGATGCCGCCACACAAGTCGACCTCATTGAGGACGTGGGGAGTGTGACGGTTCGCGGGGCGGGGCTTTACTAGATGGCAAAACGGCGGCGGCGGCGCTCGCGCAACAAGCGCAAGCGTCCCAGCCTGATCCTGATAGTGGCGTTGGCGGTACTCGCCGCCGGCTTCATCACCCGGCGGGTGCTGGCGCCACGTGCGATGCACTTCCTGACTCATCGATCCGCGTCCCCGCGGTCCGAGCCTGCGACGGCCGGAGCACCCATGGCCGGTCATTCCGCAGAGGATGGCGCGGGCGAAACCCTGACCAACTCCGACCGCCGCGCACTCGACCAACTGGTGCGGCAAAGGAGCGGCAGGTAGGCCGAGCCCGGCGGATGGCATCGTGGCTTCAACTCAGCGACGACATCGGGCTCAAGGTGGAGCTCGAACGTCCGCCGGCGCGGGTGGTATCGCTGGTGCCGAGCTGGACGCAGACGCTGTTTGCGCTCGGCGCGGGGGACATGGTGGTTGCGGCGACGCGTTTTTGCGTCGAGCCTGCCGAGGCGCTCGCGGGCATCCCCCGGGTCGGCGGCACCAAGAATCCCAACCTGCGCGAGATTGTAAAGCTCAAACCCGACCTGGTGATCGCCAATGCGGAGGAGAACCGGCGCGAGGATATAGAACGCCTGCGCGAGCTTGGAGTTCCGGTGCTGACGACTTATCCGCGCACGGTGCCGGGCGCGGTCGAATCGATCCTGCGCCTGGGGCGCGCGCTGGACCGTGAGACGCAGGCGGCCGCGCTCGCGCGGGAGATAACGCTCTCGGTGAGCGGAATCGAAGCCGGGCTGGGGGTCTGGAGCAAGCTTAGGCTGCGCGTGTTCTGTCCGATTTGGAAAAAGCCGTGGATGACTTTCAATGCCGACACTTACGCCCATGACGTGCTGCGCATGATGGGCTTCAACAACGTCTTTGCCAGCGCGGGCGAGCGCTATCCGCGCACCACGGTCGAAGCGGCCGTCGAGCATCGCCCGGATATCGTTTTGCTGCCCGATGAGCCGTACGAGTTCGATCACGACGACCTCGAAGAGATGAAGGCGATGCTGCCGGCGGCGCTGGGGCGCCGCGTGCTGCTGATCAGCGGGCGCGACCTGCACTGGTACGGCGTGCACATGGTCGAAGGGCTGCGCGCGCTAAACGATCGGCTCTCGCGACTGCGCGCGGCGGTGGTCTGACCTGGGCACCGGCGCTCCGGCGGGCGGCGCGAGAGGATCGGGTCGCCGGCGTTTGCGCGCGTGGACGGGGCGATTTAAAGAAAGTACATCATCAGCAGGGGGTCCGCGCGCGCTTGGATGCGGACTCGCCTTCAGCAAGGAGACACTGCAAGCTTATGGCTTCAATCGCACCGCTCAGCGGCATCAAAGTTATCGACCTGACCAAGCTCGCTCCCGGCCCGCATTGCACGATGATCCTCGGCGACCTCGGCGCCGACATCATCAAAGTCGAAGAACCCGGGCCGCCGACCGGACGGCGCGCCGAGCAGGCCGCGGCGTCGGGCAAGACCGAGCGGCGCGGGACCGGTCTGGGGCTGCATAACGCGCTCGGACGCAACAAAAAATCGATTGGGCTCAACCTCAAGAGCGGGGCAGGGCGCGAAGTGTTCCTGCGGATGGCGCAGCGGGCCGACGTGGTGGTCGAGGAATTCCGTCCCGGAGTCGCCAAGCGGCTGGGAATTGACTTCTCGATGCTTTCGGCGCGCAATCCGCGCCTGGTCTATTGCGCGGTGACGGGGTTCGGCCAGACCGGGCCGTATCGCGACTTGGTCGGCCACGATCTCAACTATATCGCGCAGTCGGGCGCGCTCTCGATGATCGGGCGCAAGGATCAGCCGCCGACGATTCCGCAGAACCTGCTCGCGGATTACGCGGGGGGCGGAATGCACGCGGCAATCGGGGTGCTCGCGGCGCTGCTCGCGCGCCATCAGACCGGCCGCGGACAGTACGTGGACATCGCGATGCTGGACGGAACGATGCTGCTGATCGCGCAGGCGCTCTCCAACCATTACGGCAAGGGATGGATTCCGCGGCGCGGCGCCACCACGCTCGACGGCTCGGCGCCATATTACAATCTCTACGCGACCAAGGACGACAAATACATCACGATCGGCTCCGTCGAGCCGTGGTTCTACGCCAACCTGTGCCGCGCGCTCGGTACCGAGGAATTCATCCAGGACGAATACAACAGCGCGCGGTTCGACGAAATCAAAGCGCGTTTCACCGAAATTTTCAAAACCAAAACACGCGACGAATGGTGGGAGGTGCTGACCAAGAACGACATCTGCGTGGGCCGGATGTTGACGCTCGACGAAGTCGAACACGATCCGCAAATTCGCGCGCGCAACATGATCGTCGAGGTCCAGGCGCCCTCCGGCGAGAAGGTCAAGCAGGTCGGGATTTCGGTCAAGCTTTCCGACACGCCCGGATCGATCCGGTCGCTCGCGCCCAAGCTCGGCCAGCACACCGACGAAATCCTGAACGACCTCGGCTACAATCAGCACGACATCGATCGCTGGCGCGCCGAAGGGGCGATTCGCTAGCGCTCGATCGGCGAGCGAGGAGATTGGCCATGGCCGAGTTGCCCAAATCGCCCGAGTCGCGCGGGCTGCCATTAACTTTCATTCGCGGTCCGTTTGAGCCGCTGCTGATCGACCATGCCGAGGGCGCGTGGCTCTACACGGCGGACGGAGGAAAAATTCTCGACGCGGCGGGCGGCGCCGTGGTGATCAACATCGGGCAGGGGCGTGAGGAAATCGCCCAACTGATGGCCGCGGAGGTGCGCCTGGCCAACTACGTCGTTCCGATCTGGTCGACTCCGCAGCGCCAGCGGCTGGTCGAGCGGCTGGCGCGCTGGACTCCGCCGGGTCTCAGCCGCTTCTTCTTCACTTCGGGGGGTTCGGAGGCGGTTGAGGCGGCGCTCAAGTTCGCGCTGATGTATCACAAGGTTCACGGCCGTCCGCAGCGGACGAAAATAATCGCGCGCGAGGCTTCGTATCACGGCAACTCGATCGCCGCGCTCTCGGCCGGCGGAAGCCTGCGCCGCGCGGATTACGAGCACGTGCTGTTCGATTGGCCGAAGATCAAGCCGTCGTACTGCTACCGCTGTCCGTGGGACAAGACCTACCCCGGATGCGATATCGATTGCGCTGAGGCGCTTGAGGCGGAAATCGAGCGTCACGGAGCGGACACAATAGCGGCGTTCATCGCGGAGCCGATGATGGGTTCGGCGGGCGGCTCGGTGCCGCCGGTCAAGGAGTACTGGCCGCGGCTGGCCGAGATCTGTCAGCGCCACGGCGTGTTGCTGATAGCCGATGAAGTGATGACTGGGTTCGGGCGCACCGGGCGCCGTTTCGCGGTCGATCATTGGAACGTCATCCCCGACATCCTGGTCGGCGGCAAGGGCCTGGCGGGCGGCTACATGCCGATGGGCATGATCGCGGTGCAGGAGAGCCTGGTCGAGCAATGCGAAGCGAAGGGCGCCGACTTCATGTTCTACACCTACAGCTCGCACCCCACCGCCTGCGCGGTGGCCGACCGAGTGCTCGAGATCATGGAACGCGAGCATCTGGTCGAGCGTGCGGCCGAGATGGGTGCGCGGCTGGGCGCACAGCTCAAGGAGGAGTTGTCGGGTCATCCCATGGTTGGTGACATCCGCGGCACCGGGATGTTCTGGGGCGTCGAGATGGTGCGCGACCGCGCCTCGCGCGCGCCGCATCCGGCCGCGATGAAGGTCGCCAGCCGGGTGGTCGCGGCGGGGCTCAAGCGCGGGCTGTTCGTCTACCCGGCGACCGGGATGGCGCGGCCGGGCGGAGACGCGGTGATGGTCACGCCGCCGTTCGTGATCGGCACCGCTGAAATCGACTACATCGTGAGCCGGCTCCGCGCGACGCTCGACGACGTGCATCCGAGTCTGCAGTAAGACCCATCGGGGGCCGCGCGGACGGCCCGCAGGAGACGCCATGGCGGATATTATCGGGCCCACTTCGCACTACTTCTACTCGCAGCGGCTCAAGCTGCATTACGTCGACTGGGGCAACACGGACAAGCCGATGGCGATCCTGGTGCACGGCGGACGCGACCATTGCCGCAACTGGGACTGGGTCGCGCTCGAGCTGCGCCGCCATTTTCATCTGATCGCTCCCGACCTTCGCGGTCACGGCGATTCCGACTGGGCGATCGGCGGCAGCTACGCAATGATCGACCACGTGCTCGATCTCTACCAGCTCATGAACGCGATCGCCGGCGGCCCGGTCACCTTGATCGGCCATTCGCTCGGCGCGGGAGTGGCCCTGCAGGCGGCCGGCGTATTCCCCGATTCGGTCAAGGCACTGGTCGCAATCGAGGGTCTGGGGCCGCCCTCCGCGATGCTGCGGGAGACGCCCGCTTACGAGCGGATGGACCACTGGGTGGGCGACATGCGCGCGCTCGCTCAGCGCAAACCGCGCGAGTACCCGAACATCGAAGAGGCGCTGGAACGGATGCGCGTCGCAAACCCGCATCTCAGTCCGGAGCAGGCGCGCCATCTGACCATCCACGGCGTGCGGCGCAATGAGAACGGCACCTATTCATGGAAGTTCGACAACTATACGCGCGCTCACTCGCCCTACCTGTTCAACCTCAAGGACGCGACCGAAATCTGGAGCCAGATCCGCTGCCCCACGCTGATGGTGCGCGGCGACGAGTCGTGGGCCGGTGACTGGGAACGCGACGGACGCCTGGACTCTTTCCGCACCGCCGAACTGGTGACAATCCGCAAGGCCGGCCACTGGGTGCATCACGATCAGCTCGCGGAATTTCTCGCTGTGGTGCGCCGATTCCTTGGCGTGTAGCGGATGGGCCCGGCAAAGTGTGCTGGCAAAGTGTGCCGCCAAAGTGTCTTGGCAAAGTGCGCCGGAGGGGAGCCCGCGAAGCGCGCGGGGCGAGGATGAGGAGGGAGCCGGCTGATGCCGATGTCGCGGCCGTTATCGCTACGCACTGATGAGTTCAACTACACGCTGCAGATTCTGCTGGCGGCGGCGGTCGGCGTGTTGGCCGCGCTGGGTAACTTGGGTTTTCGCGTACTGATCGAATTCTTCACCTGGGTCTTCCTGGGACTGGAATGGGGCGCGCTCGAAATCGACCGCGGCGGCTGGCAACTCGGACTGGTGCCGGTGGTTCTGCTGAGCGGCGGCGTCGGTATGATCCTGCTCAACCGGCTGTTTCCGGGCGACGTACTCGGCTACGGCTTCCCGAATTTTCTCGAAATGGTGAACCTCGGCAGCGCGCGGATCAAGCGGCGCTGGATTGTGCTCAAAGCGGTGGGCGCGGCGCTGTCGCTCGGATGCGGCGCCTCGGTCGGACGCGAAGGACCAATTGCGCAGATTGGCGGAGCGATCGGCTCGGCCGTCGCCCAATTGCGACGCCTGCCGGCTAACCGCGCCAAGGTCCTGATAGCGGCCGGCGCGGGCGCTGGAATCGCTACCACCTTCAACGCCCCGGTCGGCGGCGTGTTGTTTGCGCAGGAGATCGTGCTCCTCGGCGAGACCGAGCTCGGCAATCTGACATTATTGCTGGTTGCGACTGTGAGCGCAGTAGTCTTTTCGCGCGCGGTTACCGGCGATGGAGCGGTCTTTCAAACCCCGGTGTTCGTGATGCGCAGTTATTGGGAGCTGCTGCCATACGCCATGATGGGTGTGTTGTTGGGTGTGCTGGCCGCCGGCTACATCCGGTTCTTCAATACCACCGCCGCAGCCTTCCGCAAATTTAAGGTGTCACAGTGGGCGCGCCTGGCGCTGGGTTTGCTAATCGTCGGACTGATCGCGATTCCGTTGCCGCAGAACCTTTCCGACGGTTACCCGATAATAAATCGCGCGATGGAAGGGCGCTTCGAGATCGGGATGACGCTCGCGCTTACCGGGGCCAAGTTCTTCAGCTCCAGCGTGTCGCTCGCCTGCGGTGCGCCGGGCGGCGTTTTCGGCCCGACCTTTTTCATCGGCACGATGGCGGGGGCGACGTTTCAGCGCGCGATGGCTTTGCTACTGCCACAGATGACCGGCCCGCGCGGCTCCTACGCGCTGGTCGGATTGGGCACGTTTCTGTGCGGCGTGACCCACGCCCCCCTGACCGCGCTTTTTTTGCTGCTCGACATGACTCAGGATTACCAGATTGCACTGCCCGCGATGATCGCGATCGTTACTGCGCTGGTGGTCTCGCGCTCGCTCGAGCACGAATCCATCGACACCTATCGCCTCGCGCGCGAGGGCAAAACGCTCGAAATCGGCCGCGAACGGCTGGTGCTGACGCAGGTTCCGGTCGAAAGCGTGATGACGCACGATCCAGCGGTCGTGCACGCCGACGCGCCGCTCACGGCAATCCTGCAGGCGGCGGGCGAAACCGCGCAAACGACTTTGCCGGTGGTCGACGGCGCAGGCGAACTCGTCGGCCTCATCGTGACTCACGACCTGGTTGCGATGCTGGGCAGCCAGGCCGACGTCGCGGGCCTGGTCAACGCCTATGACATCTGCCGCCGCAACTGCCCGGTGGTGAGCAGCGACTCCAATCTCGACGAAGCCGCGCAATTGATGGAATCCGAGGGCCTCGAGGAATTGCCGGTGGTGGATGGTGCCGGCGGACCGCGCGCGCGTCATCTTGCCGGCCTCGTCGCACGCAAGGATATCGGCCAGGTCTTAAACCGCATGGCGGTGTCGCTCTCGACGCTGGCCAGCACCGGCACCAGCATCTTCTGGGCGACCGGCTATCGCCTGATCCGCGTCCTCGTGCCGCCGAGCGCGGAAGGCAAAACCATGGTTGAACTGGCACCGCGCGCGCGCTTCGGCGTGAGCGTGCTCGCGGTTCAGAAATCCGGATCGGACGAAGACGGGTTTACTCCCATTTCGCCTGACCGCAAGCTCGACGCCGGCGATACCATCATGGCCGCCGGGCGCCCGTCCGATCTGCGCCGCTTCATCCGCGAGCTTGAGGGAATGTAGTGCCGGGCCGGACAGTTACCCGGTTTCACCTCGAGGTGATAGAAAGATTTCCGATTGCTCTCTACCGAGCCCGACGAAAACCCGGAGGACAAGGTCATGCGCGCTGCCGTCATGCGTAACAAAAAACTCGTGGTCGACGATATTGCGACGCCCGCGCCGGGTCCCGGCGAAGCGCTGGTCAAGACACTCGCCTGCGGAATTTGCGGCTCCGATCTGCATGCGCTCAAGCACGCCGAGAAACTGGTTGAAGGGGCGCGGCGCTCCGGCGGCCCGTTCATCATGGATCTGGCGCGCGACGTCGTGATGGGCCACGAGTTCTGCGCCGAGGTCGTCGACTACGGACCCAAGACCCAGCGCCGCTTCAAGCCCGGCGCGCGAGTTTGTGCGATGCCCGTGCTGATTCGGCCGACCGGGGCCGAGACGGTCGGCTACTCCAACGACCATCCCGGCGGTTACGGCGAGTTCATGCGGCTGACCGAGAAGCTGTTGCTCGAGGTGCCTAACGGGCTTGCGACCGAGCGCGCCGCGCTGACCGAGCCGCTCGCGGTCGGCTATCACGCGGTGGCCAGGGCCCGGATGGAGAAGGATGACGCGCCGCTGGTAATCGGATGCGGCCCGGTGGGCCTCGCCGTCATCGCCGCGCTCAAGCTCAAGGGCGTGCATCCGATCGTCGCGGCGGATTTCTCACCGCGCCGCCGCGCGCTGGCGCAGGAGATGGGCGCCGACGTGGTGGTCGATCCCAGGGAGAAGTCGCCATACGAAAGCTGGCGCGAACTCGCGGCCTATAGAGATCCCGCGCGCGCGCCGCAACTGCCGCCCTGGATGCCGGGGCCGGTGCTGCGGCCGGCGGTGATCTTTGAATGTGTGGGGGTGCCGGGCGTGATCGAAGCGATAATGGCCGCGGCGCCGGCCCATGCGCGGATGGTAGTGGTCGGCGTTTGCATGGAGCGCGACCATATCGAGCCGCTGTTCGGGATCAACAAGGAATTGAACCTGCAGTTCGTCCTCGGCTATACCGGCGAAGAATTCGCCGACACGTTGCGCAACCTGGCCGAGGGCAAGGTCAACGGCGATCCGCTGGTGACCGGGAAAGTCGGAGTCGAAGGGGTCGCGCAGGCCTTCGAGGATCTGGCCTCGCCCGAGCGGCACGCGAAAATTCTAGTCGAGCCATGGCGTAGCTGAACGCGGGTCTATTCGCTCGCCCCCGGAGCCGCCGCGTCTTCGAAACGAAAGGGGCGGGCGCGGCCCGCGCGCAGTTCCGTGCACAAACCCTCGACGTCGCTCACCGCGCGCTCAAGTTCCGTCGCGCAAGTGAGGAACCACTTCGGCGTTACGAAATGCGCGTCGCTGCCACCGACGCCGACCAGCCCGAGCTTCTCGGTCGCGACCCGGGCCGCCTCGTTTTCACGTGGCGAATTCTGCCCGTTGAGCGCCTCGATCACGCCGAGCGCCGCGCCATGGCGCGCCAGCAGATCGTCGAGCTGCGGACCGAAGCCGGAGTCGCGGAACGGATGCGCCGGAATCGCGATTCCGCCTTCACCGTGGACCACTTCGATAAGCTGGTCGCTCTTGAGCATCCGCGAACTCAGGTCGAAGCGCCGTAGCACCTCGCGCGTGACCCCGTACAGCAGCAAATGGCCCAGGTTGGTGTCGGCCTCGATCCCCTTGAACACCATCACGCCGAACCGCTCCGTCAACTCGGCGTAACGCAGGTCGAGCGCCGGATCGGCCGGGAACAGGCGATGCTCGGTGAAGCAGATCGCGTCGAGCCGCCGCGGCGACCGCGCCGCGGCCTCAACGTAGGCGTCGGGCGCGATGTTGGAATCCGAAGAGAGCAGCGTATGAACATGCAGGTCGATAAGCATAATTGATGATTCCCGGCTTGCCGGTGCGGCCTTGAAACGCGTCCTGCAATCGCGCGCGGCGGACGAATTACGGCTCTGTCGCGGGCGCTCTACGGAACGCCGCTTTGCACTCGTATATTGTCTTTGAGCGAAACCACGCCCGCGACGTTCAACGCCAGCATCTGCACCATCGCTTCGTCGGTCGCGGTCGGTACCGTGCCCGTCAGCACCATCGTGTCTCCGACCATACGGAAGTGCACGCCGGTCAGGCCGCCGGCGTCGAGCGCGGCGCGAAAAGCGTCCAGCCGCGCGGCGCGAAATTCCAAGGGCGGCGAATCGGGGCCCGGCGCTCCGGGCTCCGCCTCCGGCGCTGGCAGGCCAGGTGCGGGCGCGTCGGCGCGGGTCGCGTCGGGCGGATTGGCTCCCGAATCGGTTCCGCCTCCGACCAGGTTCAGGCACGAGACCGCTCTGACTGCCGCGAAAGTTCCCACGAAGATCAACACCAGCACCAGGATCGGACGGCGCGCGCCGCGCGTGCGGCGAGATACCGGCGCGCCGCTGGGCGCGAAACGCGCGCGCTCCTCGCTCGCGGGTGGAACCGACAAGAGCACGGTAGAGGCTTCATGATCGGCCGGAGCGCCGGCTGGGGCGGCGGGCGGCGCGAAACTCACCTCCGCGCCGCAGAAGGAACAGAAGCGCGAGTCGGAGGGAATCGCCCGTCCGCATTCGCGGCAATCGAATTCCGCCTCCGTACGGAGCACCGTGGGCGCCGACGGTGACGCGGCTCGCGGAGCGCCGGCGCTCCCGAGCGGCAGCTGAAGCTGCGAACGTGCGCCGGAGGGCGGCGGCGCCGGCGCGGCTGATTGCGCCTCTTCCGTCGCGCTCGCTTGTGCTCCGTCGTTGGCGTGCTCCGGCCGGTCCGCCCCAACGCCGCCGAGGCGAATCTCTTCCAGCCGGCGCTTGAATTCCGCTGCGCTTGGCACGCGCCGCTCGACGTCGTAGGCGAGCGCGTCGTCCACCAGCGCCGCCAGCGCGGGCTCGACCTCGGGACATAACCTGCCGAGCGGCGGAAAGCTGAAGGGCGCTTCATTGGCCGGGTCGCGGCCGCTAAGCGCGTGATGCATCGTGGCGCCGAGCGCGTAAAGATCCGAGCGCTGCTCGACCTTGCCGCGGTATTGCTCGGGCGGCGCATAGCCCTGGGTGCCGATCATGGTCGCGTTTTGCTGCGGCTGGAAATGGCGCGCGATACCGAAGTCGATAAGCTTGGCCTGTCCGTTGACCATCATCATCACGTTGGACGGCTTGAGGTCGCGGTAAATCACCGGCGGTTCGAGTCCGTGCAGGTACTCAAGCGTGGCGAGAATTTGCAGCGCGATATCGATTGTGCGCGGCTCGGCCAACCGCCCACCGGTTTGCTTCATCTCCTCTTCGAGCGTCGCGCCGTCGATATATTCCATCACCAGGTAATGACGGTTCTGTTCGCTGAAGCGGTCGAAGACGCGGGGGATGTGCTCGTTGTTGAGCCGCGCCAGCATGTCGGCCTCGCGCTGGAAGGCGTCGACCGCCTGGCGCTGCGCGTCGGGGTTGGTGAAATTGTCCACCACCTCGGCCAATGCGCAGCGGCGCGCGGCGAGGCGCAGGTCCTCGGCCAGGTAAACCAGCTTCATCCCGCCGCCGCCCAGTGGCTTCACGACACGGTAGCGGCCGCCGACTATGGTGTTTGGAGCAATCATCGCAACGGGTCGCGGTAGTTAATGCGACGGCGGTCCTGCCGTCAACGCCCGGGAGGCGCGAATCCCGCGCCGCTCCGCGTCCAGCGCCGCGGCGCGCGCCGCTGACACTGCGCAAACCAGGTGAATAAGTAGGCCCAGCGACGTCGAAATTCCGTAAGCGAACAGCGCCCCGAAAAACCATCCGACCGCGCGCCCCGTGCGCCCCGCGTAAAAATGGCCGAGCCCCGGCACCATACTCAGCACGAACGCGATAAGCGCGGGCGAATTCAGATCGCCGAACCATCCCGCAACTCCGAGCCGCGCGCCGCACTGTTTGCAGAACACCGCCGCCGGGACTACCACCGGCTGGCCGCACTGCGAACAGAAACGCGCCCGCGTGGTTGCCGTTTGGGCGATTCCCGTGCCGGCCATGCGGATTTCAGCCATGGAACACAAACGGTGCGTCGCCCAGCCGCACTTCGTCGCCGTTGGCGAGCTGGCGTGACCCGTCGATCCGCTGGCCGCGGATGAAGGTGCCGTTCTGGCTGGAGAGGTCGCGCAGCGCGAAGCCGCCGTTTTGCGGCACGATAGTGGCGTGATGGCGCGAGACCGAAGCGTCGGCGACCACGATGTCGTTGTCGATCGCGCGGCCCAAATTCGTGGGCGCGCGCGGTCGCAACTCGTGCCGGCTGCCGTTTGCGTCAACCAGGCATGGCGTCGCCATCCGACCGACGTGCGGCGGCACCGCGGGCCGCGCGGGTTCGCCGTATTGACCCTCCTGGCGCACGACGGCGGGACGCGGCCCGGCACTCGCGCGCTTGAGATGGAAGCTCAATTCGTAGTCGGAAATTTTGATCCGGTCGCCCTCGCGCAGCTCGGCGGTTTCGATTCGGCTGCCATTGAGCGACACGCCCTGCTGCACGGCGAGGCTTTTCAGCACGTAGGTGTTGCCATGGCGCTCGATCACCGCATGGCGCGGCTGCACGCCGGGGTCGCCAAAAAGTCCGACCGCATTTTCTTCGGCGCGCCCGAGCGTAGCCGCGGCGCGATCGATATTGAAGCTGCGCCCGCGCAGCCGCCCGGCCTCGACATTTAGCCACGCGCTCTTGGTCAGCTCTTGCACCAGCCCGATCAGCAGTCCGACCGCCAACCCGAGCGCGCACAATCCGAACAGCCGCGAATATAGCCCGCTGGCGTTGGCTCCGATGACGTCGAAGGCCACGCCGCCAGCGAAGCCGCCCACCCATCCGCCGACTGCGCCCTTTACGATGTTGCGTAGCGAACCCCCGAGGTCCTTGAGCGAGCCGCTCGCGAGGCCCACGCCGGCGCCGCAGATAAAGCCCATCAGGACCCATCCGATTACCCGCGCGATACGCAGATAGATCTCCGAACCAGGCTGGTTGGCGCCCCATCCGCCGGCCGACAGGATCATCGTGAAGACGAGATTGGAGTAATAAACCGCGGGCAACCCGATGAGGAAGCAGACCACGAGTCCGATTAAAAAGCGCCGCGTTGCCGCCGGCGAAAACTGCAGGCTTTTGCCCTGCGCCGCCACGATCAATCCACCGACCAGCCCCCAGAACAATGCCATAGAGGCGACGCCCGCTATTTGGGTCCAGACGTCCTCGACCTGCGTGATGCTGTGGCCATGGCTGACCAGCTCGACCGGAATCCATCCGAGCGCCCCGCCGATGAGTCCGGCCAGGGCCAGAAAGGTAAGTTCACGGCGGTCAATGGCGTCGTTCATCGCGGCGAACCCATCCTCATAATTTGGGCCTCGTGGTGTGAACAGAAGGCTGTCACAGGGCTCGACAAAGGGTTCGGCATCATCATTGAGACTTCAAATGCGCCATCCGTCGCGGCGCGCAATTAGTATAATAACCCGGCTTACGGATGCGGCAAACATCGAGCGAAGCCACATCCGCTCACCACTATATGTGAGCCGGAGTGCATCGAGGTTGGCGCGCGCGGGTTGCCCCTCTCAACGCAAACGGTACATTATTCGGATTCACGGATGGAGTAAGAACGGCAGGAGGTCATGATGGCGGAGAATACCCTTGTACCTGAGGCATTTGGACCGTTGCAGGGGGTGAAAATCGTCTCGAGCGGCACCCTGATCGCCGAGCCGTTTGCCGCCGCGCTCGCCGCCGACATGGGAGCCGAGGTGATCCAGGTCGAACGCCCCGGCGTGGGCGACATGGGATGGCGGACGGTCGGCATCCGGCTCAAGACACGCGACGGCAAGGGCGAGACCGCGACCAACTGGGTACAGGAGCGGCGCAACGTTTTTTGCATCTCGCTCGACCTTACCCGGCCGCGCGGGCGCGAGTTGTTTCTGCGTCTGCTCGAACGCGCCGACATCTGGATGGAAAGCTCCAAAGCCGGAACCTATCCGAAATGGGGTCTCGACGATCCCTCAGTATGGAAGGTCAATCCCAAGCTGGTGATCACTCACGTCAGCTCCTATGGTCAGTACGGACATCCCGACTATGTCGGCCGCACGTCGTACGACATCGTGGGGCAGGCCTTCGGCGGCATCATGTACCAGACCGGCTTTCCCGATACGCCGCCCTCGCGCGCCGCACCGTGGACCGGGGACTACCTGACGGCGCTGTTCACGCTATGGTCCTCGCTGGCGGGACTGACTTACGCGCGGACCTTCGGCAAGGGACAAGCGATCGATCTCGCGCAATACGAAGCAATTCATCGCACGCTCGGCGGCACGATGGTCGAGTACTTTCAGCAGGGCCTGGTGCGCGAGCGCTCGGGCAACAAGGCGCAGGGCTTTCAGCCGCTCGATAGCTTCGAGGCGAGCGACGGATGGGTGGTGCTGGGCGCGATCGGCGAGGTTTACGATCGCGTGGTGCGCGCCATCGGTCTCGATCCGGCCGACTCGAAGTGGCAAAAAGCGCGGCTGGACATCGAGTCGATGGAAGGGATCGAATTCGACGCGCTGTTGCGCGGATGGATCAACGAACGGCCCGCGCTGGAAGTCGTACGGCACATGAACGAGCACAACGTCGCCTGCAACCGCATCATGTCGAGCAAGGATATGGCGGAGAACGAGCAGTATCGGGCACGCGACATGCACGTCGAATGGACCGACGAGCAGGCGGGCAAGGTCAAGGGCGTTGGGATCGTGCCTAAGTTCTCGGAGACGCCAGGCAAGATTTTCCGCGGCGCGGTGGGCGTCGGCCACGACAATGATCGGGTGTACGGCGAGCTTTTAGGCCTGAAGCCGACGGAGATTGAAGCGCTCAGGCGCGAGAAGCTGATTTAGCTTAGCCACGCTGCGCACAAGACGCGCGGAATGCTGCGCGGGACGCGCGTCAGATGATGCGCGGCACGCGGCTCAGCGCGCCACGCGCGTCATGAACGTCTCGGCCTCGCGGATGAACTCGCGTTGGTCCGCGTAGCGGCCGAGATCCAGGATGAAGTATGTCGCGCCTGCCTCACGCTCGGTTTCCAGCCGGGCGCGCGCCGCTCCGACATCCTCGAGCTTGAGCCCGCGGCGCACCACGATTTCGGGCTCGGCGCGGCCGCGTGCGCGAGCCTGCTCGCGTAGCGCCGCCACGGCTGGAGCGAGCTTTTCCGCCGTCAGCATCGGATGCCATCCGTCACCGAACTCCAGCACGCGCGCTACTGCGTTGTCGCCGTTGCCGCCGATCCAGATCGGCGGCCGCGGCGGCCGCGGCAGGAACACGATCGGCGCAAAGCGTACCAGCGCGCCATCGTAAGAGGCGACGTCGCTGGCGAACAATTGATGCAACACCCGGAGCGTCTCCGTGGTCAACGCGCCGCGCTCTTTGGAATCGACGCCCAGCGCCTCGAACTCGCGCCGCAGCCAGCCGACACCCGTTGCGAGGATCATGCGGCCGCCCGACAATTCCTGAATCGTGGCAACCTGCTTGGCGGTAAGCACCGCCGGACGATATGGCAGCACGAGCACCGATACACCGAGGCGGATTCGCTCGGTTGCGCCGGCGAGGAACGCGAGCGTCGCAAGCACGTCGAGATAGCGCCCGCCTGAGCCCTCGACGTCATCGGGCGGGAGCGCCAGGTGATCGGAGACGAAGACCGCATCGAAGCCGAGTTGCTCGGCCGCGCGAGCGCAGGCAACTATCGTGTCACGAGTCGATTGCGGTCCCATGTTGCGGATCGCGATTCCAAACTTCATCGCCGGATCCCTATTTCACTGCCTTGAGTTTGCGCCGGCCCGGCCGCTCGGCAACCAGGCGGCGCGCGGCCGCGCCGAGCGTGCCCGCGCGATGCCATCGGCTGTACTGTTCCAGCGTCAATCCACGCGCCGCCTCCAGCGCGACGGATAGCGCGGCGAGCACGCACACTTCGGCCAGCACACTTATCCTGGGCGCGAGACCGAGGACGCCGCCTTCCTGCTCGACCGGCGCATTAATCACCAGGTCGGCAAGCTGGGAAAGTTCGGAGGCCGAATTACCGGTGACCGCGATCAGTTGCGCGCCGTGCTCCTTGATCGCCATCGTGGCCTCGCACAACTCCCGCGTATTGCCGCTGTTGGAGATGGCGATCACGACGTCTTTCGGATCGACCTGGCCCAGGCTGCCGTGCAAAGTTTCGGTAGCGTGCAAGAAGGTCGCCTGCGTACCCACCGAACAGAGCAGGCTCGCGGCGTAGCGCGCGACGTGTTCGGGCTTGCCCACGCCGGTCAGATGAACGAGGCCGCCGCGCGCCTCGGCGGTGCGAATCATGTCGACCGCGGCTCGAATCTGGTTGAGGTCGATCTCGCGGCGCAGCGTTCCCAGCTCGCTCAAGCACAATTCCATGAAGCGGCTGACCTCGACCGAGGGGTCGAGCGGACCGCTCGCCTGCGGCAGCGGTTCCATCGCCGGCAGCGCCTGATCGGGCATCGCTTCGCCAAAGAGCGCGAGCACTTCGTTGCGCTCCTCCAAGCCCGATGGAAATGCGCCCAGCCGTCCCACGCAAACCGCGCCCGCCGCATTGGCGAGCGTTCCGATCGCGTGCCACGGCAGGCTCCATCGAAGTCCCGCGATCATCGCGCCCATGAATGCGTCGCCCGCGCCGGTCGTATCGACCACTTTGACCGCGAACGCCGGCAGCTTGAGCGCGGTCCCGCCGGCGGCGGCGATCGCGCATCCGCGCTCGCCGTCGGTGACGACCACGGCCTGGCTCTGGTAGCGTGCGCGCATCGCCTGGGCAAGCTTCAAAGTGTCGCGGCCCGCGCCCATCAAGGCTCGCGCTGCGCAACGGGCAGGCTTGAGAATCGTCGCCAGCCGAAGCGCGCGCTCCAGTTCGGCGCGAGTGCCGAGCGCGGGACACGCGTCGGCGGGGGGTAAATCGACGTCGAGCACGGTCGGGATTGAGTTGGCGCGGGCGAACAGCAGCAGGGCGATGACGGTGCGCAGGGGAAGCTGCGAGATTTCGGTCGAGATCATGCGCGCCCGACCGATGAAACCTGCGTGGCGCCGGCGAATCTCGTCGGGCGCAAGTTCGGCAGTAGCTCCACGCGCCATGTAGATTGCGCGGCCGCCGCGCGCGTCGACGAAAATCTTGGCGAACGAGCTGGCCGAGCCGTCGGTGGTCAGGTGATGGCGAATGCCCAGCTGATCCATCGCGCGGCACAGGAACTCGCCGTTGCGGTCGGTGCCGATTTTGCCGAACGCGCCGACCTCGAGTCCCAACACGCGCGCCCATCCGAGATGATTCAGAACCAGGCCGCCGGCCGCCGCTCGCTCCATCCGGCCGCCGGCGCCATGATGCGCGTGGAGCGCGATTTTCTGATCGGCGCGGACGAACTTCGGCGTGCGGTAGAACAAATCCACCACCATGCTGCCGCAGCCGGCGAGGTCGAGTTTCGCCTCAGCCATCCTTCAGCGCGCGTCTCGCCTGCGGGCGCTCCGCGTCGGCCTCGCTGAGCCATCCGGGCTCGAGCAGGGCGGCCGCGCGCCGGCGCAGGGCTTTGAAACGGCGGGCGAACTCGCGCCGCTCGCCGTTGCTGAACGCAGGCGTTCCCGGTGCCAGCGCTTCACTGCGGCACACGCCCATCTCGACCAGCGCCGCCTTGAGGCAGGCGAGGGTGGGGCGGAAGCTCCGGCCGCCACGGTTGAACTCACACGCGGCGCGGAACTCCTCAAGCACCTGCGAGTAGCGATGCATCAGGGCGCCGTCGCCGTTGCGGCACACGCGGAGAGCCCGCTGCCACTCGCGCGGCATCGCATTGCTCGGCCCCGCGACGATTCCGTAGGGCAGCGAATCGCGCGTCCAGTAACGGTTCCAGTAATGCCGGGTCCATCCGCGCGCGCCTGCGGGCGGCGCGAACAGATCGAAGATGAGGTATGGATCGCCGGCGTAGATTGCGAAATCGCCGCCGCGGTTGAAGTGCGACGCCGCGCGCGTATAGTTGCCCAGCACCGCCTTGCCCGCCGTGACCTTGACCCCGCGCACATACTCCATCCGGCTCATCTGCTTTACATCGCGCGTATGCATATGGGGCGCGTGGCCAGGCGCTGAAATCTCTGCGTTATCGTAGAGGAAAACCGGGATGCGCCGCCGGGCGCGCTCGAATAGTGCGTTGATCTCGCGATTGACGAAGCCGACTGGATCCTCCGAGTCGCGAATCGAAAGCGGCGCGACCACTACAGCCTCGGCGTCGAGGTCCAGCGCATATTCGAGATTCTCCAGCGTCTCGTTACGCGTATGGCCGGTGATGCCGACCCACGCTTCAACCGCGGCCTCTGCCTCGCCAATGCGGCGGCATTCGTCAACCACCACGCGTGCGATTTGCTGGCGGCGCGGATTATCGAGTTTGTCCCACTCGCCGGTGGTGCCGGCGGCGAAGATGATGTTCGCGCCGTTGCCGTTCTGCACCGCCCAGCGCACGACCGCGCGCTGTTCGTCCTCGAGCACCTCGCCGGCGCGGTCGAGGATAGTCACGACCGGCACCGACAGACCCGCGTTGGGCACGTAGCGACGCGCCTCAGGCTCGCCCGCGTGGCGTGCCGTTTGCCGCCGTCCGACAAGTTTCAGTGGCCGTTTGTTCGTCATCTGTTCGTCGTCCAGTATATGCCGTCCCGCCTCGTGATCGAAAAGAGCGCGGAGAAATCCTACCGCGCAAAAAACCGCGAAGGCCCGGGATTACAGAATCCCCAGGCCCAGCCGTGTAACGAACGTCTGATTCCCCTCCCTATCCGCACTATACTTGCTAAGCTGGGCCTCAATACGCAAACGGTAGTTGCCGTCCTTGGATTGCGCGCCCTCGGGCATATTGTTGCCCCATAGCGAGGCCTTACAGGCGGCGATGACGAAGTTGTCGATCGCGGCCAACCCGGAATGCTGCTGGTAGATCAGTTCTTTCAGTTGGCCCCGGTCGTCGAGAACGGCAGTCAGGGTCACCGGCCTGATCTCCTCTGACAACTCCAAGGACACTATCGGCTCCTGTTTCTCCTGCCTGACCATCTCGCTCAGCAACTGCGTGAGCATCATGTTGGAGAAGCCCGTGTACTCGGCCGCCTTGGCATTAAGCAGCCGTATCTGCGTATGCGGAATCAAGGTCTCCGCATAGCGCGGGGATGCGGGATCATCCAGATACAGCCGGCGCAGGGTGGAGGGCGTGTCCTGACCCATACCATGCGCGACCGCCGCACTCTCGTCCTTGGAAGGATCGGATTTCAGCACTTTCGCAGCCGTGTTGAGCGAGGCGGCGTCGGTCTCGCGAGACGACAGCTGTGTGAGATTCGTGATTACATGGGGTGAGCCGGAGGCCTCGGGCGGCGGCGGGGGCGAGGATGGAATTCGAGCGGCAGGAGCGTTGGACTGTGCTCGCGATGAGCATCCGGCGACGGCTGCGGCGAGCATCGCAGCGCAGATTATCGCGACGACACCCATGGTGCCCATCGTCTTGCCCGCGCTCGGATGAGCGCGGGCCGGGAACATAAAATATCGCGTGGCCCGGTATCTCATAGCCGTCCAGACGGAGAAGTAAAAATCGCGCATTCAAAGCGCGACCCATATAAGCCGAGAGAAGCGCATGAGTTTAATATTGAAACGGCGAATTGACAATGACAAAGCGCCAATTCGTGGTTATCTTGGGCTCAGGTCAGCGGGCGATGGTTGCAAAGCCTGCGTATTGCAGGTGAATTGAGTGACCTGCCGCCTGGTGGTAGACTGCTGCGAAGAAAAGGAAGCCAATGAAACCCGGAATCCATCCCGAATACCATCGATGCGTAGTTACTTGCGCCTGCGGCAACACGTTCGAGACGCGCTCGACGGTCAATCAACTGCAGGTCGAAGTCTGCTCGAATTGCCACCCCTTCTATACCGGCACGCAGCGGCTGGTCGATACGGCTGGCCGGATCGAGCGTTTCAATCGCAAGTACGGTCGTAAAGAAGCATAGCAACCTCCGCTGCCCGCGGCGCACTGCGATGCGTCCGGGTGGGCGGGGGATCGGTCCTTGATGGCGCGGCTCGCCCACACAATGGTAGCCGCGCCAAATTTTTGTCCGCTGCGGGTGCTGAACCCGCGCGCCTCTACGAGTTAGGTTGCCGATGCTCGACAAGCTCAAGGGAATCGAAGAGCGTTTCGCCGAACTGGAACGGCGCATCAGCGATCCGGCGGTAATCGCCAACAACCGCGAATACGCCCAGCTCGCTCGCGAGCGCTCCTCGCTGATGGAAGTGATCGGCACCATCCGCGAGTACCGCCGCACGCTCGACGACATCGCGGAGCATCGCGCGCTGCTCGAGGGCGACGACGAAGACCTGCGCGAACTGGCCAAGGGCGAACTGCCGACGCTGCAAAAACGCCAGAGCGAGCTGGAAGAGAAAATCAAGCTGCTGATCACGCCACGCGATCCCAACGACGATCGCAACGTGCTGCTCGAGATTCGCGCCGGCACCGGCGGCGAGGAAGCTTCGCTCTTCGCCAATGAGCTGTTCCGGATGTACACCCGGTACGCCGAACGCCATCGATGGAAAGTCGAGTCGCTCAGCCTCAGCACCACGGGCTTGGGCGGTATAAAGGAAGTGATCGCCCTCATCGCGGGCCGCGGTGCATATAGCCGGCTCAAATTCGAGGGCGGGGTGCATCGCGTACAGCGCGTGCCCGCCACCGAAGGCTCGGGGCGTATACACACCTCCGCAGTGACTGTCGCGGTGATGCCCGAAGCTGACGACGTCGAGGTCAACATCAACGAGGAAAAAGACCTGCGAATCGACGTGATGCGCGCCTCGGGACCCGGCGGCCAGAGCGTGAATACCACCGACTCGGCTGTGCGCATCACGCACATCCCGACCGGGATGGTGATCGTTTGCCGCGACGAAAAATCGCAGCACAAGAACAAGGCCCGCGCGCTTAAAATCCTGCGCTCGCGCCTGTTCGAAGCGGCGCAAGCCGAGCAGGACGCCAAGATGGCCGCCACCCGCAAATCGATGGTCGGCACGGGCGACCGCTCCGAGCGTATTCGCACCTACAATTTTCCGCAGTCCCGCGTGACCGACCATCGCGTCAACCTGACGCTCCATCAACTCGACCAGGTGCTCGACGGCGCGATCGACCCGCTCATCGACGCGCTGGCCACGCGCGAGCAGGCCGAAGCGCTGAGCACGTGAAGCCGATGGCGCCCCAAGATGTAGCTCGGCCGCCTTTGGACGCGCGCGAGGGCGCGGCGGCGATCGCAAACGCGAGCACGCATCTGGCCTGCGCCGGCGTTGAGAACCCGCGGCTGGACGCCGAATTGCTGATGGCCGCGGCTGCGGGCATCCCGCGCGCGGCGGTTATCGCCGGCTATCCATCTATCGAGGCGGAGGTTATGGCGCGCTTCGAGCGGATGGTCGGGCGGCGCAGCGAGCGCGAACCGCTCGCCTATATCGTCGGCCATCGAGAGTTTTACTCACTCGAATTCGTGGTTCGTCTCGGGGTGCTGATCCCGCGTCCGGAGACCGAGACCGTGGTCGAGGCCGCGCTGGGTTTTCTGCGCGAATGGCCCGCTGCGAAGGTACTTGACATCGGCACTGGGTCGGGCGCAATCGCGATCGCGATCGCCGCGAATGCGCCCGAGGCACAAATCGTTGCTATCGATATATCTAACGTGTCGCTTGAGGTTGCTGGAGAAAATGCACGGCGCCACGGATGCGCCGGCCGGATCGCTTTTGTCGAAGCCGATTATGCCGCGCTCGATGCGCGTGCGCTGCCATTCGCTTCCTTCGATCTGATCGTCTCGAATCCGCCGTATATCACCAAGGCCGAACTTCCCGCGCTGGCGCCCGAGGTGCGCGACTTCGAACCGCGGCTGGCGCTCGACGGCGGTGTCGACGGGATGGAGTTCTATCGCAAGATCGCCGCCGGCCTCGCACGATGGCTCGCCCCTCAAGGTGAAGTGATACTTGAAGTAGGTGCGGGGCAGGCTGAAGCGGTCGAGGCGATAATCGTTGAGGCGATGAGGATCGAAGCCAGGTCAATCGAAGCCGGTACGCGCGCGGCTCGACGCGCCGCGTGTGCGCGCCTGCGCGACCTCGCGGGCATCGAGCGAGTGGTTCGCGTCCGCCGCGTCCTCTAGTCCGGCGCCCGCCGCGCGCGATGCTCGCGGGGCGACCCGCCGGCGACGCGGGACCCAACGAGGCTCGCCTGGATTCGGACCGTTCGTTGTCGCGCATTCCCCGCGCACACCCTATAATACTGACGCTCTGAAATCCGACGGCGCTGAGGCGCGGGCGCGCACGGGTCGGCGCGAGCCGCGACTCAACGGCCCGGGGGGAAATCACATCTTTAAATGGACAAGATGATCATCCGCGGCGGCGCGCCGCTTCGCGGTGCGGTGGATCTTTCCGGCAGCAAGAACGCCGCGCTGCCGTGCCTGATGGCCGCGTTGCTGACCGACGAGCCGGTGCTGATCCATAACGTCCCGCGCCTGCGCGACGTGCGAACGTCGATCGATCTGCTCGGACGCCTGGGCGTAGCGGCGCGCTGGGCCGGCGACCATGACGTCGAACTGCATGCCCGCGCCCTCACTTCGCACGAAGCGCCCTACGATCTGGTCAAGACCATGCGCGCGTCGTTCCTGGTGCTGGGTCCGCTGCTCGCGCGCAGCGGGCGGGCACGGGTTTCGACCCCGGGCGGATGCGCGATCGGCGCGCGACCGATCAACCTGCATATCGCCGGGATGCGGATGTTCGGTGCGCGCCTCCAGATGCGCCACGGCTACGTCGAGGCGCACGCCGCGAATCTACGCGGGGCGCGCGTGTGGCTCGACTCGCCCTCGGTCGGCGCCACCGAGAACATTATGATGGCCGCGGTGCGCGCGCGCGGCCGTACTTCGATCGAGAACGCGGCTCGCGAGCCCGAGGTGCAGGACCTGGCGCGGATGTTGACCGCGATGGGCGCGCGAATCTCCGGCGCCGGCAGCCACGTGATCGAAATCGAAGGCGTCGAGCGCCTCGGCGGCGCGGAGCATACGGTGATTCCCGACCGTATCGAAGCCGGCTCGCTGATGATCGCGGCGGCGGTGACCGGCGGCGACGTGGTGGTGCGCGGTGCGCCGATAGAGCATCTGGAAGCGGTCATCGCCAAGCTCAAGGAGGCGGGCGTCACGGTCGAGCCGGTCGCCGGCGGATTGCGGGTTGCGCGCGGCGCGGCGCTGCGGCCGGTCGAATTGCGCACGCTCCCGTATCCCGGCTTTCCCACCGACCTGCAGGCGCAGATGATGGCGCTGTTGACGCAGGCCGCCGGAACCTCGGTCATCACCGAGACCATCTTCGAGAATCGTTTCATGCACGCGCTCGAGCTGATACGGATGGGCGCCGACATAGTGATGAAGGGGCCGACCGCGGTAGTGCGCGGGCCGACCGCGCTATGCGGCGCGCCGGTGATGGCGACCGATTTGCGCGCGAGCATGGGGCTTATCCTGGCCGGGCTCGCCGCCGAGAACAGTACCGAGCTTAGCCGCGTGTATCATTTGGACCGCGGCTACGAGGCGCTCGACGCGAAACTGCGGGCGCTCGGCGCGACGGTTGAGCGGATGGTCGATGAGGAAGCGGCGTAGGCAGAGATGAAGCTCCCCATCCTGAACTCGCATAGCGCCGCGTTTCGCGGCTTTCTCGACGCGATGCTCGAGCGCCGCGGCGCCGACGGCGCCTCGATTGACGCGGCGGTGGCGAAAATAATCGCCGCCGTGCGCCGGCGCGGCGACCGCGCGCTGATCGAATTCGGCGCGCGCTTCGATCGCGTCAAGCTCAGGCCCGCAAGCCTGCGCGTGCGGCCCGCAGAGATGGAAGCGGCGCGCCGCGCGCTTGCGCCCGCCGAGCGCCGCGCGCTCGAGCTTGCGGCCCGGCGTATCCGCGAGTTCCATCGGCGCACGCTCAGCCGCTCGTTCAGTTATCGCGACCCCTCGGGCATGCGGCTGGGCCAGATGGTGCGGCCGCTCGCGCGGGTCGGCATCTATGTTCCGGGAGGGCAGGGCGCGTATCCCTCGACCGTGCTGATGAACGCGATTCCGGCGCGCGTGGCGGGCGTGGATGAAATCGTGATGGTCTCGCCGTCCTCGCCCGCGGGCGACTCGGCGGCGGTGCTGGCGGCCGCCGCGATCGCCGGTGTGGACGAGTTCTATCGCGTCGGCGGCGCGCAGGCGGTGGCCGCACTCGCTTACGGCACCCGCACTATCGGTGCGGTCGACAAAATAGTCGGCCCCGGCAACGCCTGGGTGCAGACGGCCAAGCGGATGGTTTACGGCGCGGTCGATATAGACAAGATGGCGGGGCCGAGCGAGGTGCTGGTGATCGCCGACGGCGGCGCGCGGGCCGAATGGGTGGCGGCCGACCTTATCGCGCAGGCCGAACATGGATCGGGCGACGAAGCCGCGGTGCTGCTGACACCCTCGCGCGCGACGGCCGAACGCGTCGCGGCGGCGATCGAGCGGGCGCTCGCCGACTTGCCGCGCGCGGCCGCGGTCAGGCGCGTGTTCCAGCGCCGCGGCGCGCTAGTCGTGGTCGATAGTCTCGCGGAAGCGTTCGCGCTATCCAACCGGATCGCGCCCGAACATCTTGAACTCGACCTCCAGGACGCGCCGCGATGGCTTGCGCGCGTGCGTGCGGCGGGCGCGGTGTTTGTGGGCGACCGCAGCCCGGCGCCGCTGGGCGATTACCTCGCCGGGCCGAATCACGTGCTGCCGACGGGTGGCGCGGCGCGTTTCGCCTCGCCCCTGGGCGCCTATGACTTTGTCGCGCGCACCAGCATAATCGAGGCTTCGGCACGCGCGATCGAAAAGCTCGGCCCTGCGGCCGCGCGGCTCGCCCGCATGGAGGGTTTCGAGGGCCATGCGCGGGCGGTCGAACTGCGGCTGGGAAGTAATGGCAGGCGCGGTACCCGAGCGAAGTGAGCGGCAACGAACTTATTTGATAGAGCCGTTTCCTGAATTGTCGGAAGCCACGGGCGAAAAAATCGCGACGCGCCAGTTACACGAAGGCCGCCCGACAGATAAGATGCTTTACAGAAGATGGCTAGCAAGTCTCAATTAAAAACTCCGCGTCTTAAGGTTGCTGGCGGCAGCAAGCCGGCCGCGAGCGTCCGCGGCGAGAAGCTTGCCGCCCGCTCGGCCGCGGTCGAACGCAAGACGCGCGAGACCGAGGTAAAGGTAGCGCTCAACCTCGACGGCGGCGGCCGCGGCGCGGTCGAGACCGGCGTGCCGTTCCTCGACCATATGCTTGAGAGTTTCGCACGCCATGGCTTCTTCGACCTCGTGGTCCAGGCCAGCGGCGACCTCCATATCGACGAGCATCATACGGTCGAGGACGTCGGAATCGTTCTGGGGCGCGCTTTTCGCCAGGCGCTCGGCGATCGCGCCGGTATCCGCCGCTTCGGCGAAGCGATGGTGCCGCTGGACGAGGCGCTGTGTTCGGCCGTGGTGGATATCAGCGGCCGCAGCTATCTTGCCTACAATGTTCCGATCGCGCAGGAGCGGGTGGGTACCTTTCAGACTGAGCTGGTGCACGACTTCATGAAGGCACTGACCGATGAGGTCGGGATGAACCTGCATCTCACGCTCATCGGCGGCCGCAATCCGCATCACGTTATCGAGGCCGCGTTCAAGGCACTCGCGCGCGCGATGGACCAGGCGACCGCGCGCGAGCCGCGCTCGGGCGGCGGCGTGCTATCGACCAAGGGCACGCTTTCCTGAATACGCTTTTGTTCGAGCAGTTCACCGTAATTCCTTCGATCGATCTCAAGGGCGGCGAGGTCGTGCGCCTGCTGCGCGGCGAGATGGACCACGCGACCGTCTATGGCCGGGACCCCGCAGCCGCGGCGCGTGCCTTTGAACGCGAGGGTGCGCGGATAATCCACGTTGTGGATCTGGACGGGGCGATCGCCGGGGCGCCGCGCAACCTGGAATCGATCCGCGCAATCCGTGCCGCCGTCGGCTGCGCCCTGGACGTAAGTGGAGGGCTGAGAACGGCTGAAGCGGTGCGGGCGGCGATCGCGGCGGGCGCGGACTATGTATCTATCGGGTCGGCCGCGATCCTCGACCCTGCGATGCTCGATGAGGCCTGCCGCGAGTATCCGGGACGGATATTTGGGTCGCTTGATGTGCGCGAGGGACGTTTGGCCATCAAAGGTTGGCGCGAGACAAGCCAGCTTGTCGTGGCTGATGCTTTGGGGCGCTTTCAGCAGGCTGGAATAGCGGCGGCAATCTTGACTGATATATCTCGCGATGGTACCCAAAATGGCGTAGACATTGAGATGTATGAGGCGGTCGCGCGATCCTCGGAGATGCCGGTAGTCGCTTCCGGCGGGGTCGCACGAATCGACGATGTGGTAGCACTGAGCCGGCTTTTCGTGCGCGGAATAGCCGGGGTGATTACGGGACGCGCTCTTTACGAGGGACGTTTTACACTCTCACAGGCGATCGCCGCGACACAGCGTCGCGACGGATAATTCCGCGCTTAAGCGGGATTATCTTCTCGCAGCGCGTCTGGCTGCCTCTCAACCGGTCCAGAATCAGCTGGTTAAGGTGCTTTCGGTCTATGCACCACCAACACAAACAATGATCCAAATTGGGTCTTGTGTCCTATTTTATAAACGTATAGACTGCAAAAGAACAACATAGGTGACATGGAACCAAACGGGGGGCGTTCGGTTTTCGCGGTTCGATGTTTCAACGTCTGCGACCAACTTACGGGGGTCTGCGATGAACGCACGTTCTCGGTTTGCCAAGGGTCAGATTGTGGCTCTGTTCACCATCATTCTGCCAGTGCTGCTTGGGGTGATGGCGCTGGGCGCGGATTTCTCGATCATCTACTTCAACTGGGCGATGGTGCAGAAGGCCGCTGACGCCGCGGCTTTGGCTGGAGCCTCACAACTCACCGGCGTATCTGGTTCGGCGGGCACCGTTCAACCTGCCGTTGTGAACTACGTAAACGGCTATGCATGCATGAACGGCGTCAGCGACCCCAATAATAGCTCGACCACTCCAGTAGCATGCACGCCGGCCACTCACCCGGGTGGGTTTACGGACCAAATCGCATTCACGAACGTCACCGACACTCAGGTCTCCGTGGGTATCAAGCGCACGGTGCCATACTTCTTCGGCAAGCTGATAGGACTCAATACTGCGGGAGTCGCCGCGAAAGCGACCGCAGCGATTCTGGCCACCGGCACAGCTCCCGCGTTTCCCGTTGGGCTCCAATGCACTCCAAATGCATCTGGCAAATGCGACTTGAGTGCGCTGTTAAAGGCTTTTGGCCCGAACGTTACATTTGGTTCGAAATTCGTTCTGAATGACAGCAATAACAATATGCAATCGTCAGGTGGCGCACCGGGCAATTGGGACTGGATAGATGTTGGGCAAGGACAGGGGGCAAGCGGCCTAGGAAGTGTGCTGGCAGGAGGTGTCACTGAGACGCTTAACCTCGGCCAAACGATCAGTACGTCGCCGGGCATAGGTAAAGGTAATTCAAAGCCCGCGCAAGACGGTCTCGACAAGAGGCTTGCCTCATGCAGTGCGGTGACTGACCCATGTACAAATGGAGGGAAACTCCCGACAGGCTTTAATTGCAAAGATCCCTGTCTGATCAGCGTCCCTGTAATGGATTTCACCAATTGCAACGGCAATTGCAGTAGGAAGATCGAAGGCTTTGCGCTGATGTATCTGGAGCAGGGCAGCACGACCTCCGCAATCAACGCGTGCTACATCAATGGTAGCAGTTGCACGGGCGATGGCAGCGTTGGCGCACCAAACCTGGGCTCGCTCGCTCCGCCGCTGCTGATCAATTAGCGCACCATGATTAACTCCTGCGGAGACCCTGGGATGAAAGTAGTCACTACGAATCGCACATCTCGGAGTGTTGTCGGAACGGCCAAAGGGCAGGCGATGACCGAGTTCATGTTCATGTCCTTCGTCGCCCTTATTATCCTCTTCGTGGCGGTCCAGATGGCGGCCATTGGACGTGAATACATGGCCTTGGGACAGTTGAGTTACCAGGTCGCCCGATGGGCCACCAACCCAGGGAACAACGTCCTCAAGGACGCCAGCGGCAATCCGGTGAACAGTCCGCAATGCGCAGACGTCGTGAAACTGATCAAAAATCAGGACGCGTCGCCTTACGCGACACCTCCGGTTGCCGCACCTATAGCGACTGGCTATATCGGCAAGGTCGCGAGCGCCGGCGTCAGCTGTACCAGCTCACCTACCGCCGGAATCGGCGTAGCGATGGCCTGCACGGCAGCAGACGGCTCGGGAATAACGTCCTGCGCGGCTCAGCGGGGTCCCGGGGTGGGGGTACAGATCACGCTTAGCATGAACACGGGTTCCATTCTCTTTCTGAACCTGGATCGGTCGGGCAATAACCCCAATTTTCTTGGAATTCCGTTCCCTAAGACCCTTTCCAGCACTCAGATGATGGTGACCCAGTAGGACTCCTCGACTCCACACCAGCGAATCGCTTCAAAAGCGGCGTCGGACCCCCATAGGTCCGGCGCCTTTCTTTGGCTCCCGAAAGCACTCCTGGGCGGGCGCGCAGTCATTGTTCCCATGGTCAATTGAACAGCCGGTTCTCCGAGCGCTCCAAACGACGGCGCTCGCGGAAGGCCGATCCTGATTAAACAGCGCGCTGCTCAGGCCACCAGCCCGGCGATGCGTCAGCGCATCCGCACCGCCGGGTTGGCGCAATTTCGTGGCCGCCGCCCTTCGAATACATCGATCAGATTGTCCACCGCCAGTTCGGCCATCTGGAGCCGCGTCGCGTGGCTGGCGCTGCCGATGTGCGGCGTAATCACCACGTTGGGCAGTTCGAGCAACGGATCGTTCGCGTCGATTGGTTCAGGGTCGGTCACGTCAAGGCCCGCGCCGCCTATTCGTCCCGCTCGAAGCGCACCGGCGAGCGCCTGCGAATCCACGATCGCGCCGCGCGCGGTGTTGATCAGGATAGCGCTCCGCTTCATCTTCGCCAGTTCGGCTGCGCCGATCAGGTGACGAGTCACGGGCGTGAGCGGCACGTGCAGCGAGACGAAGTCCGACTCCGCCAGCAGCCGCCGCAGGGTCGTGGGCTCCGCCCTCGATAGCTCCGCACTGGCGGATGTTCGCGCGCGACGGGCGCGGGCTGATCTCGTCGCCCTCCGTCCCGGCAGATAAAGCACGCGCATCCCGAAGCCGGCTGCGCGCCGCGCCATCGCCTGTCCGATCGCACCCCATCCGATTATGCCAAGCGTGGCGCCGTGGATGTCCCGCCCCAGCATCACCTTCGGCCCCCACGTTCGCCATCGCCCGCCGCGCACGTAACGATCGCCCTCGGCGATTCGGCGCGCGGCAGCCATCAGCAGTCCGAAGGCGAGGTCGGCGGTGGTTTCGGTCAGGATGCCGGGAGTATGTCCGACCGCGACCCCGGCGCGCGTGGCTGCCGCGAGGTCGATATTATCGACGCCCACCGCCAGGTTGCTGATCGCACGAAGCCGCGGGAGCGCGCGAATCATCGCCGCGTCGAAGCGATCGGTCACCATGCTGAGCACGCCGTCCGCCTGCCGCGCGCGCGCCCGCAGCTCCGGCGCCAGCGGCGGCATCTCGTCATCCCACAAATCCACCCGCGCCATCGCGGCGAGCCGGCGCAGCGCAGGCTCGGCAATCGGCCGCGTGACGAATATCCGCAAGTCGCCGCCTTCGCGCTTGCGAGGTTTAATCCGTTCACTTCGAAGCTTCATCCGATTGCCACGCTTAGTCCATCGCCATCGCATCTTGGCCGTCGCGCCCGCGCGTTTCAAATCGCCGAACGCCTTTGCTATAGGCCACCTGTGGACGAAACCATTGAAAAAAATATCGATCGGCTGATCGCCGACGCTCTCGGCGCCGGCCGCGCCGAACTATCGGAAATCGAATCCAAGCAAGTTCTCGACGCGCTTGGAATCCCGGTCGCCATCGCGCATCGTGCCCAAAGCGCCGAGGAAGCGGCGGAATTGGCCGCGCGCGTGGGTTTCCCGGCTGCGCTCAAGGTGCTCTCGCCACAGGCGGTCCACAAAAGCGAAGTCGGCGGCGTGGAGCTCGGCCTGGGTTCGACCGCAGAGGTCAGGGCCGCGTTCGCGCGCATCCGCGACGGCCTCGCCGCTAAGCTTCCCGGCGCGCGCTTTGACGGCGTTGCGGTGCAGGCGATGGCGCCGCCGGGGCTCGAGCTGATTGCCGGGGTAATGCGCGACGATCGTTTCGGCGCGCTGGTGATGGCTGGGCTGGGCGGCACGTTAGTCGAGATTTTCAATGATACCGTGCTTCGGATCGCGCCGGTAACCGCCGCCGGGGCGCGCGCGATGCTCGCTGAATTGCGCGGCGCGGCGATGCTGCGCGGCGTCCGCGGCGGCGCGCCCGCCGACCTCGACGCGCTCGCCGGCCTCATCGCTACGATTTCCGAGTTCGCGGCCGCGCATCCCGAGGTCCGCGAGATGGACCTCAACCCGGTCGTCGCCTACGCCAGCGGAGTGCGCGTGCTCGACGCGCGCGTCCTGCTTGCGCCGCCCGGCGCGCAATCCCGGTCGGGCGGCGACCCTCGCCACGCACAGCGAATCGAAAACCTGCGCCGCGCCTTCGACGCGCGTGCGGTCGCGGTCATCGGCGACAAGCGGACAGGCGGTTACCTGTGGCTGCGAGCGATGTCCCGCTTCTCGCGCAAACTCTACTCGGTGCAAATCGATCCCAACGAAATTCCCGGCATCGAAGCGATGGGCGTGACCAACTGCAAGAGCCTGGCCGAGGTGCCCGAGCCAGTCGACTACGCCATCAGCGCGGTACCCCGGCAGATCGCACCGCGCATCCTCAAGGATTGCGTCGCCGCCGGCGTCAGGGGCATCGGCTTCTTCACTTCCGGCTTCTCCGAGACCGGCGAGGAACTGGGGGTGAAGCTGGAGGACCAGTTGCGCGCGACGGCTCTGGAGTCGGATATCGCGCTGGTCGGGCCCAACTGCATGGGTCTGTACAATCCGTCGATCGGTTTGTGCAACTTTCCCGATCTCAACGCGGGCGAAAGCGGCGACGTCTGCTTCATCTCGCAAAGTGGCACCCACAGTATCAATTTCTGTCTGCAGGCGCCGATTCGCGGCATCCGCATCAACAAGGCGGCTTCGATCGGCAATGTGCTGATGCTGGAGGCGGCCGACTTCCTCGACCTGATGGCCGACGATCCGGCGACGCGCGCGATCGGTATGTACCTCGAGGGCGTACGCGACGGCCGCCGCTTCTTCGCGAGCTTAAGCCGCGCCGCCGCGCGCCATCCGGTGGTGGTATGGAAGGGCGGCACGACCGCGGCCGGCGCGCGCGCGACTTTTTCGCATACCGGCTCGCTGGCGACCGGCGGCGCGGTGTGGCGCGCCCTTATGGCGCAGAGCGGGGCGGTCTCGGTCGCGAGCCTGGACGCGATGCTCGATGCGATGGAACTGTTCGCACGCGGGCGGCGGCGCGTCGGCGGCCGGGGGACGGGCCTGGTCGCGATGACCGGCGGGCAGTCGGTGGTCATAACCGACACCTTCGCCGCGGCCGGGCTCGAGGTGCCGGCGCTTTCGGAAGCCTCGTACGCGGAGTTGAAGGGCTTCTTCAACATCATCGGCGGCAGCTATCGCAATCCCCTCGACGCCGGCGGGACGATCGGGATGGGGCACGATCAGGGCAATCTCGATCGCATCCTCGATATCCTCGAACGCGACGCAGCGATCGATTCGATCGTACTGGAGATCGGGACCGGATTGCGCGCCGCTCGCTGGCCCACCCACGAGGAAGAACTGACCAGCCTGCTCGACCAGCTCGCCGGGTTCAACCGCCGCTCGCGCAAGGCCTTTGCCGTGATCCTGCATCCGGCGCACGTCGAGACGATCGTCGCTCGCGCCAAAGAGCTGGCGCGCAGCCGCGGCCTGGTGGTCTTCGACAGCTTCGAGCGCGCCGCCGCCGCCTTCGCGGTCGCCGCCGAGTACTGGCAGGGCAGAGGCGACTCGTGACGCGGGAGATTCTATTTTTCTGTCATCCTCCCCGTCTGGCCCTTCTCCTTGTCCAAGGAGAGAGTAAGAGAGAGCTCTCCAGTGGCGGTTGCCAGGCATCCGTGGGAAGTGGCCGCGACGCAGTGAAACCGGCGAAATTCAGACTGACCTCTTCGGCCGCGCGCGTCATCGCTCCGGCGTAATCACCGCGAGCGCGCCGGTCGTGCCGTCGCCGTCGAAAATCACCAGGTGGTTGGCGCCGGGCGCCCATCCGATCACCGCCGCACCGCGCGCCGCGCCGCTCGCCAGCACGAAGGCCTTGCGGTTGATTATCGAGAAGGTAACGATCTCGCGCGTCGGACCACCGGCCCCCTGCGCATACAGTTGCAGCGCCAGTTCCGCGAAGCCGTGCGAGTAAGCCATGGTGCTCGCCAGCATCATCGCCGGCGTGGTCGGTATCCCGAGCGTATCGACGATGGTCTTGCCCTCTTTGGGCATGAAGCTCGCGATCTGCGCGGTCACCCGCTTGTCCGGCGATGCCGCCGCGGTCTGCGGATTCAGGTCGCGGTTGCCCAGCGCCATCACTATTCCCGAACCGGTATACGCCGCGGCGCTGGAGGAGACTGCTATAAGATCGCTCTTTGCGCTGTCGATGGTATAGCGGAAAACCCCCGCGCTGGGCCCCCTGCCGCCCGGAGTCGAGTAGAGAAAGGCGGCGCTGCCCGGCGCCCAGCCCAGCACCCGGATCGGCCCGGCGGGAAGCACCTGGCGGCATCGCGCGGCGCGGCTGTCGAACAGCGATACGGCGGTGTGTTCGTCGCCTTCGCCGACCGCAAAGCGTGCGTCGGGGCTGAAGGCCAGCGCCGAAGGTGGACAGGCGAACTTCACCTGCTCGATCGTGACCGCGCCGAGCACGTGGATCAGGTAAAGTCCGCCCGCATCTCCGGATGTACCGTTGGCTTCGCCCGCCAGGCCGACTGCGATCGTATCGGGCGCCATCCAGGTCAGGCTCACGGCGTGAAAGTTGCCGTCGAAGGTCGCGACCGAGTTTTCACTCGCATCGCTGATAATGTAGCGGAGCACGATCTCTATCCGCCCGGGCACGGCCTCCGCTACCGCCAGCGTCAAGCCATTGGGGCTCGCGGCCAGGCCGACAATTTTTCCGTTCGGCGCGCCGGGTCCGCGGTCGGCCGCGATCAGGTGCACCTTTTTGTAGCCGCCGGCGCTGTTGAATCCGAGCACCTCCGTGCGTCCATGTAGCGTGCCGGCCAGTGCCAGCTCTTTGCCGCCTTGCAGCCACAGCGGCGGCTGACTGGCGATCGGGGTAAATCCGGGCGGCGTCTCGACCAGTGCATTGACCGCGATCCCGGGCGTGAGATCCATCGTTGCCGTGTGCAAGATGACTGGCGGTGGAGGCTTCTCTTCGTGACCGAACATCGAGCAGCCGGCGGCGATGAAGCCGAGGAGCGCGAGCAGTGGAAGTATGTGTGGCAAAGATCGATACATGGAAAAAGGCTAGTTTAGATATACGTCCGGGCCAAGTGTGAGGAAGCCGAAAATGAAGATTTCGTTTGGTTCAATGCGGCGCGAGGTCAGAGCCGCCATCGTCGTCGCGCTGATCGCCGGTGCCGCCGCGTTGGCGCTGCATTTTGGCCTGCGCGACACTGGAATCGTGCTCGGCGCCATCGCCGTCGCGATTGCGGCAGCCTTCTATTTGGCGGTCGTGCGAGCCGCGCGGATTCCGCGCGGCGCCGTGCTGGCCATCAAGCTCGCCGGCGCGATGCGCGAGATCGCGCCGCGTTCGGCCCTGGACCAGTTGCGCGGCCATGGCGGCCCTGCGCTTTTCGACCTGCGCCAGGCCCTCGAGGGCGCCGCTCGTGATCCTCGCATTAGCGCTGTCATCGTCAGGATCGCCGGGCTGGAAACCGGAGTCGCCACCGCCGATGAGCTGCATGCCATGCTCCGCGCACTCGTCCGCGCGGGCAAGCGCACCATCGCGCTGCTCGAGGGCGACAGCGCCGGCGTGCGCGAATATCTGGTCGCCTGCGGCGCCGGCGAGATAGTAGCCAACCCCAACGCGCTGCTTACGATGCTCGGGGTGGCCGCGGGCGGAATCTTTTTACGCGGCGCGATGGACAAGCTACAGCTCGAGGCGCAAACCCTGCAATGGAAGGAGTACAAGGGTGCGGCCGAGACCTTCACGCGCGATCGGATGTCGCCCGAACTGCATGAGAGTCTCGAAGCGATCGTCGGCGACTGCAAGGAAGTGCTGGCGGCGCGAATCGCCGCCGCGCGCAGCCTGGCGCCCGAACGCGCCGCCGAGCTTGCGGGCAGCGGCTTCCTTAGCATGCGCGCGGCGATCGAAGCCCGGCTCATCGACCGCGCCGGCTACTTTGAAGACCTGCGCGCGGAGTTCGACCCTGACCACAAGGAGCGCGTGTTCGTCGGACTCGCCCGCTACCTGCGCCGCGTCGCCTATGCGCGCCGACCCGGCCGCGACGCGCGGCTCGCCCTGATTCATGGAGTCGGCCCCGTGGTCGCCGGCGAGCCGCCCGCAGCCGGAGATTTTCTAAGCGGCGAGGCGGTCGCCGCGCAATTCCATCGCGCCGCAGCCGACAAGAGCGTCCGCGCGATCGTCTTCCGGGTCAATTCGCCGGGCGGCTCGGCGCTCGGTTCGGACCTGGTCTGGCGCGCACTCTCAGACGCACGGCAACGCGGCAAGCCGGTGGTGGTCTCGATGGGTGACGTGGCCGGGTCGGGCGGCTACTACGTCGCGATGGGCGCGGACCAGATCGTCGCCGGTGCGGCCACGATCACCGGCTCGATCGGCGTGGTCTATGCGCGCTTCAACGCAGGCAGGGCGCTGGCGAATCTGGGCGTGGCGATGGAATACGTCAAGAGCGACCAGATAAGCGACGCGCTTTCGATGTCACGCGCGCTCAGTCCCGCCGAACTCGGCCAACTCAACAACGCGGTCGGCGAACTCTACGCCAACTTCACCGCCAAGGTCGCCCAGGGGCGCGGCTTGGACCCGGCGCAGACGGAGGCGATGGCGCGCGGTCGGGTCTGGAGCGGCGTTGCGGCCCAGCGCGGTGGACTGATCGACGAGCTCGGCGGGCTCGAAGCGGCGGTCGAAATTGCGCGGGCGCGCGCCGGAATCAAGGACGGCGAGCGTCACGAGCTGGTGCTCTATCCGGCGCGCGGAGTCCTCGCGAGCATCCGCACGATGACCGCGTCGGTGCAGGTACCGTGGGGAATCGGGTTGGCGGCGGAGACGCTCGGAGTGCCTCGGCGATGGACACCGGCAATGCTGAGTTTGCTGGTGCGTGGCGGCGCGCTGTTGCTCTGCCCGTTTTTCTGATCCGCGGATGCGCCGCCAGGTTCAGCGGATGAAGCGGTCCCAGGGATAGCTGGTGCGTTTGACGGGCGCGAGCGCGCCGTAACCGAGCGCCGCGTCCGCCGCACGCCCGACGATCTCGTCGAGCCGCACAATCCCCTTGCGCAAGCAGTACGTTTCCAGCCCCGCGAACATCTCACCGATAACTCCCGGCCCGCGCAACAGCACGGCGCTCGCCACCTCCACGCCGCGCGCACCGCTCAGGAGGGCCCGGATAACGTCGTCGCCGCAACGCATGCCATTGGTGGCAAGCAGTGGCGTCGTCCGCGGCAACGCTTTGAAGCATTTGCTGATCCAGTAGAGCGTCAACGGCAACGCCCATCGCCCGCCGATCGCGCCCGCCGACCCGAGGATCGGCTGCATCGTTTCGATATCCGGCATGAAACCCTGGAAACGGCCCATCAGGACCAGCATGTCGGCGCCGGCCGCGATCGCCTGCTCTGCCAGCGCCAGCGGATCGCCGCTCTGCGAGGTCAGCTTCACCGTAAGCGGAACCTTAGTCGCGGAGCGCACCGCCGCCACGTAATCATGCACCGCCTCGGGGTCCGCGAGCTGACGTACCGCGCCGGCAACGGCCTCGCGCCCGTGCGGCGCGCTCAAATTGAGCTCGATCCATCGGAGACCCGCGGCCTCCATCGTGGCCGCGATCCGCGCCGCCGGCGCGGCGTCGGCAATCGTGATGCTGCCCACGACAAAGGCGTCATGGGTGCGCGCCTCGGCGTCCGCGCGCGCCAGCATCGCGATCCACTCGCTGAGCGGCGTCTGCGCCAGCCCTGAACGGCAGAACAGCGAGGCCTCCAGTCCCGCCCGCTCCCACGACGCAACCGCCCAATCGGAATCGAGCATCACGTATTCCGCGATGTCGAGTTGGCGCGCCGCGCCGGGCGCTTCGTTGACCGACTTCGCGACTACTGCGCCGGCACCCGCTTTCAGTGCGGCGCGGATTCCTCCAAGCGTCATCGTGAACTCCGAGGATGCGCAGATGATCGGGTTCTTGAGCTGGATGGGGCCGAGGTCGGAGCCAAGGTCGGTCATGAGATCCTCTTTCCGCGGCTCCGGTAGCGGATGCGCGCCTGAGCAAACGATGCGCCGCCGGCCTATAGCGAGTCAAACCGCAGGCGCCGCGGCGAATCAGCCAAGCGGTCGCGCGGGCGCCGAGGCCAGCCTTGACAGCGCTCGATACGCGGTCGTAAATGGCCAATGACGGACGCCGATTGAAATGAGCGCACGCGACGCCAACCTCGCCCAAATCTGCCGCCTACTCTATGACTTGCGCAGCCCCGCCAATCGCGAAGCGGTTGGCGCTGATGCGCAGGCATATTACTGCCGTTACGCGATCGGCAGTCGCGGTATGCGTCTCCTGCTGGACCGCGACTGGCAGGGCCTGGTCGAAGCCGGCGTCACCGTCTATCTGCTCACCAAGCTGGGCGCCGCGTTGGGCGTCAGCCTGCTCGAGATGGGCGCCGCGATGCGCGGGATGAGCGGCGAGGAGTTCCGCCACTTCATCGAGGAGCAGAACCAGCGCAATCTCCCGCTGGCGCTGCTCCCCGGCGTCACGTTGCCGGGGAAGTCGTAGGAGCGCGGCGCGATGGCGAAGGTCGTGGCGGGACTCGGATGCTCGCACGCCCCTTCGATCGCGCATGCGTATGACGCCGGGGCGTCGCGCGATCCGGGAATGACACCGCTGTTTGACGCGTTCGCGCAGGCCGCGCGATGGCTGGCCGAGCAGCGTCCCGATGCGCTGGTGGTGATCTACAACGACCACGTGGACAATTATTTCTTCGACGCCTGGCCGACCTTCGCGATCGGCATCGCGGATGATTTCCAGATTGCCGACGAAGGATGGGGGCCGCGGCGCTTTGCCGCCGTACCCGGCCATCGCGCGCTCGCCCGCCACATCGCGGCGCAGTTGCTCGGCCGTGGCATCGACCTGATGACCTCGCATCGGATGGAGCTCGACCACGGATTTCTCTCGCCGATGCCGATGGTTGACGAAGGCTGGCGCGTGCCGGTCGTGCCGATGACGATCAACGTGGTGCTCGACCCGCTGCCAACACCCGCGCGATGCTGGACGCTGGGCGCGGCGGTAGGCGCGGCGATAGAATCCTATCCGGAAGACCTGCGGGTCGCGGTGATCGGCACCGGAGGTCTGTCGCATCAACTGACCGGCCCCGACTTCGGCAAGGTGTTTGCCCATTGGGACCGCGAGTTCCTCACCCTGCTCGACCATGCACCGCAAAGCCTCGTCCGCTACACGATGGCCGATTTCGCGCGCCTGGGCGGCGAGCATTCGATCGAAGTCGTGCAGTGGCTGGCGATGCGCGCAGCACTACCCGAGCCGAGCCGGATGGAATTCAAGTATTACTATCCTTTCGGTCTGATGGGCTACGCGGTTGCCGCGTTTCGTCCATCGTAGGCGAGTCCGGCGCGCGGCGCGGATTGCATCAGACCCAGCGCGACAGGCTCGCGGCTAAAGGAGATCGCGATGGGGATCAGGACCGGACGTCAGTTTCTCGACTCACTGCGCGACGATCGGCAGATCTGGCTCGACGGCGCGCGGGTCGGCGATGTCGTGGCCCATCCGCGCCTCGGTCCGGCGGCCCGCACGCTCGCCGAACTTTACGACTTGCAGCATCGCGCCGACCTGCTTGAGCAGCTCACCTGCAGCTCGCCTGCCACCGGTGATCGCATGGGGCTCACGTTCATCGAACCCGCTTCGGAGAGCGACCTGGTGCGGCGGCGCACGGCGGTGAAGACGTGGATGGACTGGTGCGGGGGAATGATGGGCCGCACGCCCGATTTCATGAACATCCACATTACCGGGTTCGGCTCGGCGCACGAATATTTCGCTCGCGGCGGTAAGCAATTCGGGCGCAACATCCGCGCCTACTACGAGTTCCTGCGCGAACGCGACCTCTGCCTGACCCACACGCTGCTGAGCCCCACGGTTGACAAGTCGAAGCCCGTGCAAAGCCAGCCGCCGGGCGTCGCGGCGGCGATCGTCAAGGAGACCGATGCGGGAATCGTGGTCAACGGCGCGCGTTCGGTCGCGACGCTCGCGCCCTTTGCCAACGAGATCGCGGTCTTTCCATCGACCTACCTGCAGAACTCGGAGGAGGCGCGGCCGTACGCGTTCGCGTTCTGCGTCCCGCTGGCGACTCCGGGTCTGCGTTTCATCTGCCGGCCCTCTTTGACCGAAATTGCCGGCCCGCCCGGGGACCATCCGTTCTCGTCGCGGATGGACGAGATGGACTGCGTCGCAATTTTCGATCATGTGATGGTGCCGTGGGAGCGGGTTTTTGTGGCGCGCGACGTCACGCTGGTCAACGGCCTCTTCGTCGAAACCGGATGCATGAATCAGATCATGCATCAGTTTGCGATCAAGAACCTGGCCAAGGCCGAGTTCCTGCTGGGCGTGGCGCTCAATATGTGCGAGGTCGTGAACTCGCGCGCCGACAACGTGCAGAACCTGCTCGCGGAGATGATCAACACGGTCGAACTGGTGCGCGCGGCGATCCGCGCCGCTGAGGTTGACCACGTGCCCGGCCCGGGGGGCACCGTGCTGCCCAACGCCGAGCCGCTGTGGACCGTGCGTTTGCTGTTCCCGCAACTTTATCCGCGCCTGGTCGAGATCGTGCAGATGCTCGGGTCGAGCAACCTGGTGATGATGCCGTCGCTGGCGGAATTCGCGGGCGAGCGGGCCCACGATGTCGCGCTCTATTGCCAGGGAGTCGGCGTCTCGGCCGAACAGCGGGTGCGGCTCTTTCGCCTGGCGTGGGACGTGTCGTGTTCGTCGTTCGCCGGCCGCCAGACACTCTACGAGCGCTTTTTCTCGGGCGACCCATGGCGCCTCGGGATGGCGCGCTACCAGGGCTATACGCTGAAGGAATCGCTCAAACAACGGGTCTGGGATTTCATCGCCCGCGCCGGCAATGCCCCCGACGCCGACGATCCGAAACACGACTAACGCGTTCGGGGCGCGAGGACTCACGATGGATTTTGGCCTACTGATCATGCCCGACGTAGCGGCCGCAGCGGCGCAGGCTCGCCTCGCAGAGGCCCACGGCTTCAGCCATTACTGGGTCGCCGATTCCGAACTGATGGCGGCCGATCCCTACGTCGCGCTGGCGGCGGCGGCGCTTGCGACCCGTCGCATCGTGCTCGGCACCGGGGTCGCGATCGCCGGCACGCGAATCGCGCCGGTGACCGCGTGTGCGATCGCCTCGGTCGGCGCACTCGCACCGGGCCGGGTCGTGCTTGGCTTGGGCACCGGCAACAGCGCCCGGCGTGCGATGGGAATGCCGTCATACCGCGTGAGCCAGTTACGCGATCACGTGCGCGTGGTCCGTGGGCTGCTCGGCGGTGGCAGGGTCGATTATCGCGAAGGCGAGCTGAATCGCGCGATCCGGCTTTTCCATCAGCAGCTCCAGCTCGTGAACACGCGCGACCGGATTCCGATCTACATAGCGGGCAATGCGCCCAAGGCGATCGAACTGGCGGGCGCGATGGGCGACGGGTTTATCACTTCGCGAACCAATACGATCGAAGGATGGCGCGAGACTTGGGCGCGGGCGCGCGCGGGCGCTGAAAGGGCAGGGCGCGAGCCGGGCGAGCTCTATACGATGCTCCTGACGGCGGCCTGTCTCCTTCAGCCGGGCGAGAGTTATGACTCGCCGCGGGTGAAAGCCGAGGCCGGGCCGTGGGCGATGGTCGCGCTGCACGCGCTCTACGAGAGCGTCAAAAGCGCCGACGACGCGCCGGCGCCGATTCGAGCGACCTTCGCGGCTTACAAGGAATACGCCGACCGCCGCCGGGCCGGCAATCCGGCTTATTACATGGAACTGCACGACGGTCACGGACTGTACACGCAGGCGGCAGAGGAGCGTTTCGTAACCCCGGAGCTCATCCGCCACGCGACCATGACCGCGACGCCGCAGGACCTAATCGTCCGTCTGCGAGCTCTGGAAGCCGACGGCGTGCGCCAGGTCGCCTTCATCCCCACGCCGTCCAGCCTCGAGAGCTTTGTGCGCGAATTCGCACAAGGAATCATCGCGCGCTTCTAGCCGACAAATGGCCAGCGCGCGCAGATGTGCCGGGGGCGCGGGCTAACGTTCCAGTTCCTCGCGAATCGAGTACAACTTCTGCCGCGCTTCGGAGACGTAGGTGTCGAGGTTGCGGCGATGGTTGGCGAAAATACCGGCGGGTGAGCCGTCGAGCACGATCAGCGGCTTGAGCGTCGCCGCGTTGCCGAGCGCGTCGATCGCTTCGTCGAACAGTTGCGCCAGCACTGGCTTGGTGGTGAGCGACTGGTGATATTCGCGCTTGACCGCCTGCATCATGTAATACATCACGTGCGCGTAGCCCTGCGCGTGGTAGAAATAGTCGTCGACGTCCCAGCTGTGGACCGCGCTCCCGTCGTCTTTGCGGGTGCGATACAGATTGGCGTGCGCGTCGCCGAGCATGTCGCCCCATGACTGGATGAGTCGGATCAATTCGACGTTGCGCTGGTTGAGTTCACGCGAAGTCTGGGGATTGGCGCGCAAGCCGGTCACGTAGAGCTGCAAGTGGCGCACACCGTCGCGATATTTGGACTCCGCCGATGGCAGTATCCATTTCTGCGCGTCGTTGCGGAAGTCCGTATCCGCGATCACAAGGTTAGGATCGTATTCGTTGGACGACACCTTGGTCAGATGGTCCTTGAAGACGCGCATGGTCTCGCGCACCGCCATGATGATGCCGAGTTGGCGATTGGCGTTGTTGTCCGCCATCACGCGCATGCCCCACAGCGGGAAATCGTTGGGCCGCCAGCCAAAAAAGCCGTTCAGCTCGTTTTCCATGATCGTGGCGAGCGTGGTGGCATAGATTTCGCCAGGTGCGAACGGTTTGTTGGGTGGAAAAGCCTGACCGACGGAATAATCGAGCCGGTCGTGACGCTCCTGGCCGAAATGAAGACCGAGATTGATCACGACGAACGCCGCGATAACCATCGCAGCGCCGATTGCGGGTTTTTTCAACGGCATAAGATCGATTCTCCGTGACCGCGACGCCGAGACTCAGAGCGCACCGCGCAGACGCTGCATAAGGGACGGCCGCGAACCGATCGCCTCGGGAGCGACCAGCGGAGCGCTTGCAACCACCTTGCCGCCCGCGATCGCCTGTCCCACACCGACCAGCTGTCCGGCGCGAATCGGCGCGGCGAGCGAAGCCGGAAGCTGAAATTCCACCTTAGCCGCGGCTTCCTCCCCGCGCTTTTGCAGGACGCTAAGGTTATGTCCCCAAACGGGCTTGAAATTCGCGCTTGAGCCGCCACTGACCGCGAGCGTCTGCGTTATCGGCACGCCCTGCTTGCCAACCACGCGCATCTGATAATTCGCAAAGCCCTGAGCCAGAAGCTCGGCGGCCGAGTCGAAATTTTCACCCTTGCGCGGCGAACCGAGCACCACGGCAATCAGACGCATCCCGTTCCGATGCGCCGTCGCCACCACATTGAAACCGGCTTCGTAGTAGAATCCGGTTTTTAGCCCGTCACATCCAGGGAACGTGCGCACCAGATGGTTAGTGTTGCGAAGCGTGAAGGAGCCGCCGCGAAACGGCGCCGTATCGATCGACGCCCATTGCACTGCCTGCGGGTACCCGGTGAGCGCGCGCGCCAGAATGGCCTCGTCCCACGCGCTCGAAATGTCCGGCTGCTGCCCGGGCCCGGGCGGCAGGCCATGTACGGAGTAGTAGTGCGTATCTTTCATGCCGAGCCGCGCGGCCTCGCGGTTCATCATCTGGACGAACGCTTCGGTTGAGCCGCCGACGTACTCGGCCACGGCGGTCGAAGCATCGTTGGCCGAGTGCACCATGATTGCTTTCATCATGTCGTCGAGCGAAAACGTCTCGCCCTCCTTCAAATACACCTGCGAGCCGCCCATATCGGCCGCGTTTCGCGAGGTCGCGATTTTGTTGGTGAGTTTCAGGCTGCCGTCGGCGAGCTTTTCAGCGACGATCATCGCGATCATCATTTTGGCCAGCGACGCCGTCGGCCATGGTTTGTGCTCGTTGTTCTTGAAGATCACGGTCCCGCTTACGGGCTCCATCAAGAGCGCCGCGGCATACGGCTCTGCGAGTTTATTCGGCTCTCCGGATTTTGCCGCGGCGGTGGTGGGACGCGCCCGCCGCTGCCGTGCGAAGGTGGCGCCCGGCCCTACCATCGCAAGCGTCGTCAGCATCGCGGCGAGCGCGCAGAAAACGCGCGCGCGACGGCGATGTCTTGCGCCTTGAGGCGAAACGATTCCAACAGCGAGCGACGAACGCATAACCCCAACCTCCCCATAACGCTCCAGCAGCACCCTCCGGCTGGGCCGTCTAAGAAAACCGGCCAACCGCCGTCGTCGTGCGGCACCTGACTAAGGACTAGAAGCGATCAGCCGTCCAATATAGCGCGTTTGGCGCCTGGAGCATCGCGAACAGCGCCGCGCCGGCCTGGTCGCGCTCGACGCCGAGGCGTTCGGCCAGCTTGCGGGGCGCGATCACACGCCACATAAAAAAGTTATCCGGATGATGCATCAGGAAAACTCCGGCCGCACGGAGCCTCTCCTCGAGAGCCGGGTCGTGCGCGCTCTGAGTCACCAGCAACGCCGGACCGGGAGGAGCGCCGGGATGCCGCAGCGCCGACGCATTACCGCCGCCACCCTCCAGCGCAAGCGCAGGCGCGGCACCCGAAGCGGCCTCACCCATATGCCGCACCAATGCAAGCATCGCGTCCGACCTCTCCGCCGCGTAACCGTATTCCATCACCATCGGGAAGCCGTGAAACATCATCGCGCGTGCGTAAGCCACGAGAGCGCCCGAGGCATCGTGCGCGTCGCGACATACGACGAAGTATTCGCCGGGGTTTCCCGCGTAATGGAGATTGCCGCGCCATCCGGCCGCGTCGCGAACCACGGTCACGTCGAAGCGGCCGCTATAGCCCCGATGAAGAGCGCCGACCTCTTGGAGGTCGCGCGCCTCCTCAAAGCGTGCGAGCCGAAAACCCGCGCTCGAGTGCATTGTCTGTGTATCGGCGAGCGCGCTGAACTGGCGCGTCACCGGACGCCATCCGAAACGCGCATAGAAGTCCAGCCGCTCGGCGAACAGCAGCGAAATTTCGAAGCCCTCGCGCTCCATCGTGGTGACCGCCAGCCGCATCAGCGCGGAGCCAAGGCCGCGGCTGCGATGACTTTCCGCGGTGTAGACCGAACCGACACCTCCCATCGGAACCCGCGCGCCACGCAAGTTGACGATACGCGCGAAGATTTGCGCGGTCGCGACGATGCGGCCGTCCTCGCACGCGACCAGGCATAGGTCATCGCGGAAGCCGGGATCGTGATGGTTGTAGCGGGCGAAGAAATCGCGGTCGCCGTACCACAGCGCGAGCAGGTCGAGCACCTGGTCTCGTTCGCTGCCGCGGGCCGGCCGCAATTCCATGGTCAGCGGATGCTGTACTGGAGCTGGATCGGTTGGCCGCCGCGCAGCACAGTCAGATTGATGGAATTCTGAGTACGCAAGCTGCTCAACAACTGGAACGCCTTGGAGGGGTCGCCAACGCGCTGTCCGCCGACATCGGTGAGAATGTCGCCGTCGCGCAAACCGATCTGCTGAAAGATCGAATCGGGCTGGATTTCGGAGAGCTTGAAGCCATTGGACTGGCCGTCCGGACCAAGGTTGGGAATGGCGCGCACCTGGGTGAAGAGCGAGGCCATGTTGTTGAGGCTGTTGTCCACGGTCGAGCGTTCGAGCACGTAGCGGTTGGAATCGATCTGTCGTATTCCGTTCTGGCCCACGCTCCGGTGCATGAGATTGCGGGGAAGCACTCTGCCGGGCAGTCCGAACGGACGCGGCATCTCGGCCGGCTTGCCATTTTGGTCGGCTGGCATTTCGAGTTTTATGCGGTGTCCCTGGTGAAGGATTATCGCGTGATCTTTGAAGACCTCCACCAGCTCGCCGGCGTCCGGAATGTCATCTCCCATCCGGTAGAGCGACTGCTCGTGGTTGTTGTCATCCTCGACGATTATGAACGGTTGCGAAAGCGTAAGGCTCGAGGTTCCAAGCAGCTTGATATGCAGATTGGTTGCCACTTCGGCGGGAGCTTCGACCACCGGCGTAAGGTTGAAGATGTCGCGCCTGGAGATACCCTCATAAAAGGCGCGCGGCCGGATTACCGGGGCGACAGGCGCGGCGCCGAGAAGCGGCGGCAGACGTGCAGTTGCGCCCCCAGCCACACGGCCGAGCACGACATCGTTGACCGAGAGCGCGAGGAAGTAGGCCAGGATCGCGATCAGCAGCAGGTTGAGCGCTATTACATAGCGCTCGGAAAAACGCAGCGTCATCAGCTCAATTCCTCAGCTCAGTCCTTCGGCCCCGTATGCGGTGCCTTCGACCAGGCGCTGCACGTCATAATTCCATCGCCCCTTCCAGCGCTCAATGGTAAGGCTCGCCTGGGTCCATCCGTTGCGCACCTGGTCGAGCAGGCGCAGCAGGTAGATGCTCTCGTTGTCGCCGTGCTGATTAAGCGCGCGCTGGCGCTCCAGACCGACGGTCGCAATCATCAGCGCTTCGAGCGCGATTTCGCGCATCGCAATGCGGCCAGCGCGAGCCTCCAAACCCAGCTTGTGCGCGGCGTCGGTGAGCTCCAGGCGTTCCTCGAAGCTCCAGCGTTTTACCAGGTCCCAGGCGCCCGTCATGCAGTCGGAATCGTAGAGCAAGCCTTTGAACAGCGCTGGCAGCGCCAGCATCAAGGCCGGCGGCTGGCTGTCCGCGGTGCGCACCTCGACGTATTTTTTAAGCCGTACTTCGGTGAAGATCGTGGTGAGATGAGTCCCCCAGTCCTCGATAGTCGCGCGTTCGCCGTGCCATCCGCGATCCATAAACTGGCGAAAGCTGAGGCCCGGCGGCCTGGTCAGGTCCTGCGGCTCGTGATTGCGGTAGATGAAATACATCGGGACGTCGAGCGCATAGTCGACGTAGTCCTCGAACCCCGCGTCATCGCGGAAAACGAACTCCAGCGCCCCGCTGCGGTCGGAGTCGGTGTCATCCCATATGTGGCCGCGAAAGCTCTGGTAGCCGTTTAGACGGCCGTCGCATAGCGGCGAATTGGCGAACATCGCATAGACCAGCGGCACCAGGCCCATGCTCAGGCGCATTTTGCGCATCGCGTCCGCCTCGTCGCCGTAGTCCAGGTTGGCTTGCACGCCGGCGGTCTGCTTCATCATTCGCTGGCCGAGCCTCCCCTTACGCGCCATATATGGATACATGATCTGGTACCGCTTCTTGGGTATCAGTTCGATCTCGTCGATCGTGCTGATGGGCTGCATCCCAAGTCCCAGCACCACCGCGCCGTATTCATGACCAACCTCGATAAGCTGTTCGATATGGCGGCTGAATTCGGCGTGCGCGCAATGAATGGTCTCGCACTGTTCGCCCGAAAGTTCGATCTGGCTGCCCGGCTCGATAGTGATCGCGGCGCGCTCGCCCTTGAGTCCGATAACCCGCCCGTTCTCCGCGTCCGGCTCGTAGCCATAGCGCTCGGCCATCCGGCGCAGAATCTGCTCGACCCCGCGCGGGCCTGAATAGGGCAGGGCACGACCGTCGTGAGCCGAGACCGTAATCTTCTCGTACTCGGTTCCGACCCGCCATTGCTCGCGCGGCTTTGCTCCGCTTTCGAAGTAGCGGATTAGCTGCTCGCGGGTTTCAACCAGATCAGCGCTCGTTGACATAAAGCAGGGCTCCGTTGGGGGCGCTTCAACCGCGAGCATATCATGGCTTCGGCGAAAATTGGACGCAAGCCTGGAATCGGCCCTTGTCGGCGGGCATACCCCTTGCCTAACCTAAGGCGCGATTCGGCGCGCGGTTAGACGGCGCGCGGCCAACATACAAGAGCTACATCCGATGGCTGAGGCAGTGCTCGCGATCGACCAAGGAACGACGGGGACCACGGCGATGGTGCTCGACGGGCGCGGACGCATCCTCGGCCGCGCCTACGCCGAGATACGCCAGTTCTATCCGCGCCCGGGATGGGTCGAGCACGACCCCGAGCAGATTTATCGATCGGTGGTGCGCCTGGGCCGCCAGGCCATAGCGGCCGCGCGCATCCGGCCGGCCGGCCTCGGCGCGATTGGAATTACCAATCAACGCGAGACATTTGTGGTGTGGGAGCGGCAAAGCGGGCGGCCGGTGCATCGCGCGATCGTATGGCAATGCCGGCGGAGCGCCGCGATTTGCGCCGCGCTTGCTCCGCGCGAGGCCGAGGTCCGCCGGCGCACCGGGCTGCTGATCGATCCCTACTTCGCTGGCACCAAGCTCAAGTGGCTGCTCGAGAGCGACCGCGGGCTTCGCCGGCGCGCCGCGCGCGGCGAACTGTGCTTCGGCACCATCGATTCATGGTTGATTTTCCGGCTCTCGCGCGGCGCGGCATTCGTGACCGACTTCACCAATGCGTCGCGTACGATGATGCTCAATCTCAAGCAGCGCAGGTGGGACGCCGCGATGCTGCGGATGCTCGGCGTGCCGGCCGCGATGTTGCCTGAGCCTGTCAGTTCACGCGGCCCGCTTGCCGAAGCCGCCGCCGGCACCTTCGGGCCGCGAGCGATACCGATCGGCGCCGTCATCGGCGATCAGCAATCCGCGCTCTACGGCCAGCGCGCGGTCAGTCCGGGCGCGGCCAAGGCGACTTACGGCACCGGCGCGTTCCTGCTGATGCACACGGGCGAGCGCGCGGTCGCCTCGCGCAATCGGCTTTTGACCACCGCCGCGCTGGGGCCGGCGGGTGAGCCCGCCTACGCGCTGGAGGGCTCGGTCTTCATCGCGGGCGCGGCAATCCAGTGGCTCCGCGACGAGATGCGCATGATTGCCACCGCGGCCGAGAGCGAAAAGCTCGCGCACGCAAGCCGCGATCGCTCGCAGCCCTATCTGGTGCCGGCCTTCGTCGGCCTCGGCGCCCCGTACTGGGACGCCGGCGCGCGTGGCGCGCTCGTCGGCATCACCCGCGGCACCAATCGGTCCGACGTGGTGCGCGCGGCGCTCGACTCGATCGCCTACCAGGTGCGCGACGCCCTGGCCGCGATGGAAAAGGACAGCGGACATCGGGTGCCTGAACTCCGGGTCGACGGCGGAGCCACCGCCAACGGCTATCTGATGCAGTTTCAGGCCGATGTGCTGGGACGGCCGGTGCGCCGGCCCAAAATGGTGGAGACCACGGCGCTGGGAGCGGCGATGCTGGCGGGATTGGCGGTGGGCCTTTGGCGATCGCCGAGCGAACTGGCGGCGCTGGACGGCAGCGGGCGAGTGTTCCGCCCGTCGATGCGCGGTGCCGAGCGCGAGCGGCTGGTCAATGGATGGCATGCGGCAGTAGCACGCGTGCGCAGCTAGCGTCTGACCCAAAAAATCGATGGCACAACAATCGACCGATAAAAATCCGCCGGAACAAAAATCCTGGCCGCGTGTCGCGGTGGTTTTTCCCGAGCATTACGCCGACGCCGCCGGAGTTCTGGGCCGCGCCTTCATCGACGATCCGCTGACCAGCGCGCTCGTGCCCGAGCCGCGCGAGCCGGCGGAACGCGCATCCCGGTTGGCCGGCCTGTTCACGGTCGTACTCAGGCTTCAGCGTGGCGACGGACAGCCGGTGTTCGGCGTATTCGAGGACGGCCGCCTGATCGCCGCGGCGGTGGTCGAGGGAACGATGCACGCGTCGGTGGGCGGTGCCGTCGCGAGCGGACTGCTCAGCCTGCCAACGATGGTGCGGGCGGTGGGATGGGGCGGAGTGCGGCGGGCGATCAAGCTGGTTGACGCGCTCACGCGCAACCATCCGCCGCGGCCCCATCTATATCTCAACATTCTCGGGGTGGAACCATCATTCCAGGGGCGCCATTGCGGACTTGCCATTCTCAATCATCTGCGCGAATTGGTGGAAACCCGATCCGATTTAGACGGCGTCTACCTGGAAACCGCGACCGAGGCCAACGTCGCCTACTATACGCGCCATGGCTACGAGGTGATTGGCGAGTTCTATCCGTTGGGAGTCAGGATGTGGCGGATGTTCCAGTCGCGGCGCGATCGCTAATCCCGGGCGGCATCGCCCGGCGGACGCGCGGGTTTGATCAGCGTCACGCGCAATCCGCCGGAGGTCCATCCGACGTCAAAGCCGACGCTGTCGCCTTCGCTCAGAAGATCGATACCGGGGAAACGGCCGCCCAGCGGCGCGCCGGCAATCTCGACGAAAGGGAATTGGAAGGTTACTTCGCGTCCCTGATGCGTGCGCACGGCGCCCCGGCCGCGAGCGCGGTCCAGGCGCATGATCATTCCGCGGTAGAAATTTCCAGGAAACCGCTCGGAGTCGAAGTCGTCGCTCATCGTGGTTGCCGCGCCCGCTCAACCGGGCTCGCTCAGCAGCGGATCGAGTCTGCCTTCGGCCTCCAGCGCGCGCAACTCATCGTAGCCGCCGACTATCTTGCCGTTGATAAAAATCTCGGGCACCGTGCGCCGGCCGCCGGACAGCTCGATCATCTTCTCGCGCAGCGTGGAATTTCCGGAAACGTCAATCTCCTCGAATGCCACGCCCTTGCTCTTCAGGAGGGATTTGGCGCGTGTGCAGTAGGGACAATACGCCGTCGTATAGACCTCGACCTTAGCCACTTACCGACCTCAGAGTTCATTTTCGACTGACCCGCCACGGTTGTAAAGGTGGGCCAGGCGCTCGGGCGGTACGCCGAGTAAAAATGCGGCCCGGATGAACCACATCCGGATGGTCGTAGCCATCACGCCGCGCTCGCGCCATCGCCGCGCCGAGGTTGTGACCCGCGAGCGCAGGCAGGCGACGCGACCGGCGCGTTTGAGCCGCCGGGCCAGGTCGAGGTCCTCGCACAGAGCGATATCGCGGTAGCCGCCGAGCCGTTCGAACGCGTCGCGGCGCACGAAGATAGCCTGGTCGCCGGTGCCCGTGCGGCTAAGACGCGAGCGGGCACTGATGAGCCATCCGATGAGCCGCAAGAAGGGAGCGTCGCCGTCCAGTTGCAGGTCGAAGCGGCCACCGATGACGGCGCGGTCGGCGAGCGCCGCCGCGATGTCGCGGGCGAAACTCGCCGGCATGAGCGTATCGGCGTGCACGAAGACCAGCGCGTCACCCTGTGCGGCCGCGGCGCCGGCGTTCATCTGGCGCGCGAGGCCGCGACGCGCGACCAGCAGCGTCGCGCATCGCGGACGCGCCTCCTCGCAACTGCGATCGGTGCTGCCACCGTCCACGACGATGACTTCCACGGCCGCTTCCGCGCCAGACGCGCCCGCCGCGATCGCGTCGAGCGTCCGCGCTATCGCCCGCTCTTCGTTGAGCATCGGAACGATCACGGAAAGGGTTTTCACCGCCTGCCATCTAACGCGGACGTCTGGCGCGTGGCGAATGTGGCGAGCGGGGATTAACCAGCGCGAGCGATTCGTCGCCGGCCGGAAAATCCGCGATTCGCACGGTACGGCCCTCGATCCTGAGACGGCCCTCCTGGTAGAGCTGAATCGCCCAGGGATAGATGCGATGCTCTTGCGTGCGGATGCGCTCGCTGAGGCTTTCCTCGTCGTCGTTCGGCATCACCGGCACCACCGCCTGCACGATTATCGGTCCATCATCGACGCCCTCGCGCACGAAGAATACGGTGCATCCGGTGAACCGGACGCGATGCTCCAGGGCCGCCTTTTGCGCATGCACACCGGGGAACGCCGGCAGCAGCGCGGGATGGATGTTTATCACGCGATCCGCAAACGCCGTCAGCATCACGGGCGAGAGCAGCCGCATGAAGCCGGCGCATACCACGAGTTCGACGCCGTGCTCGGCCAGCGCCTCGGCCAATGCACGGTCGAAGGCCTCGCGTGAGGCGTAGCGGCGATGCTCGATGACGCGGGTCGCAATGGCGTGGCGTTGCGCGCGTTCCAGTCCCTGCACGCCGGCACGGTTGGAAATCACGACGCGAATTTCGGCCCGCAGTTCGCGGCGCTCGATCGCATCGATGATCGCCTGCAGGTTGGTCCCAGTGCCGGAAATCAATACTCCCAGTTTGACCGGCGCCCGCTCTGCCATCGTGTCTCGTGCTCCCCGCGTCGCCGATCCGTCTAGTGCAGCACGGCTCCGCGCTTGCCGCGGCGAAGCTCTCCGATAAGGTAAGACGGAGTGCGCAGGCGGCGCAAATGAGCGACGGCCGCATCGGCGTGACGGGGCGGCAGCACGGCGATCATTCCGAGGCCGTTATTAAACGTACGATCCATTTCAGCCGCGCCGATTCGTCCGAGCCGCGCGATGAGATCGAACACGGGCGGCACCGGCCAACTGCCGCGACGCACCACCGCTTCGATTCCTTTTGGCAGCACGCGCGGCAGGTTCTCGACGATCCCACCTCCGGTGATATTGGCGAGCCCGCGAATCGGAAAGCGCTCGAACAGCGTCGCCGCGATCTTGGCGTAGATTTTCGTCGGCCGCAGAAGTTCGTCGGCGAGCGTGCAGCCCAGGTCGGCCACGCGCGCGTTGAGTTTCAGCCCCGAGCGTTCGAGCAGGACGCGGCGAACCAGCGAGAATCCGTTGGAATGAAGCCCGCTGGAAGCGAGGCCGATCAGCACGTCGCCCGGTCGGATGCGCTCGGGGCGCGGAATTGCGTCGCGCTCGGCAAGCCCGACGGCGAAGCCGGCGATATCGTATTCGCCGGGCCGGTAGAATCCCGGCATCTGCGCCGTTTCGCCGCCGACCAGGCTCATGCCGGCGAGCTTGCATCCGCGTGCGATCCCTTTAACCAGCGCCAGCGCCACGGCGCTCTTGAGCTTGCCGGTCGCGATGTAATCGAGAAAGAACAGTGGACGCGCGGCATGGCAGACGATGTCGTTCACGCACATCGCAACGCAATCGATACCGACCGTGTCGTGGCGCCCGGTCAAAAACGCGATTTTCAGCTTGGTCCCGACACCGTCGGTTCCCGACACCAGCACCGGCGAGCGCATCGCACGCGCACCGTCGAGCGCGACCATCGCACCGAAC
>DATJID010000036.1:0-39618 GCA_035493515.1 Binataceae bacterium (SeqCode)
AAGCCATATACTCCTGAAAAAGTTTTCCCTGCTCTTCGGGGTTCAGTTTCTGCCCCTCAGCGTTATAGATCAAAAGCATGTACTGCATTGTCGCCTCCGTGGTTCGCGTGTTTGTCTAACACTCCATAGTCGAACAGGCGAGCGTCAGATCGACACGCTGGCGAAACTTCCTCCGTCCCTATTACCGGTTTTGCGTGCGGGATCGATCTAATGAGGCGAAGTGGCTTTTCTGATATCCGAAGCGATGGTCTCCGGTGGGGTAGCGACGCCCCTATAGCGGCGCATGCCGGCGCCGCTTGAGCTCAGCAGAAACATTTCCAGAACGTGATCCGAATCATCGTCTTCGGCCGCCACTCCATACAGGGTCAGGAGGCGGCGGATTTTCGCGTCGGCGCCGGTCAGGAAAATCCACCCCTCAGCATTCACTCCTTGCGCTTTGGCATAAGCGAGTAGCTCGCGCGATCCGTCCTCCTCGGGCTCGGTAGTGATGGAAACCATCGTGACCTGGGACGCGAACTGCGGCCCAAGGTTACGCGCTACCTGCTTCATATTAGCGGTAATCAACTCGCAGGGGCCCTCGCATTGGGTGTGGATGAAAGCGACCAGTACCGGTCTGCCCTTGAGCGACGAGAGCGATATCGCTCTGCCATTCTGGTCCACCAGGCTCATATTTGGCAGCCCATCGGCGGGACTCGACGCGACCGGTGTTCCGGCTTTGCCTAATTCAGCGCGCGCCGCGAGGGGAATCGCCAGCGCGAGCATCGCCGCCGCCGCGATCCACGCCGCTGCCATGATATGTCTGCGGCCGGGACGATACGGCTTCATCTAAAGGTTTCGCCTCGTGCTCTCGGCGGCAATGCGGTCGGCTTGCCTGATCGCCAAGGTCACGATCGTGAGCGTTGGATTTTCGCCGCCGCTGGTCGTGAACTGGCTGCCGTCGGAAATGAAAAGATTCTTCACGTCGTGCGTCTGGCCCCACTGGTTGCAGACGCCGTCGCCGGGGCGCTCGCTCATGCGGCAGGTGCCGAGATTGTGCGTCGACGGATACGGCGGGACTGCGACGGTTTTGATCGCCCCTACCGCATTGTACACCGCGGCGCCCTGCTTGTACCCGTAATTGCGCATCGCTATGTCGTTGGGATGGTCGTCATAGTGCACGTTCGGAATCGGAAGGCCCCATTGGTCCTTTTCTTTCGGATGGAGCGTCACGGCATTGGTCGCCTGCGGCATGTCTTCGCCGACGATCCACATCCCGGCCATGTTGGGATACTGCTCGAGTACGCTTGAGTAGTCGCGCCCCCAGGCTCCCGGATCGAGGAACGCGGCCGCGAATGGCAATCCGAGCGAGATGGTCTCCATCTCGAAGCCGCCGGCGAACCCGCGCTTGGTATTCAACTCGGCTTCGTCGGTGATGATCCCGGCCATCACGGTGCCGCGGTACATGTGCACGGGCTTGTCGAAAATCGCGTACACGGAGCCGGTCGTGTGCCGCATGTAGTTTCTGCCAACCTGGCCGGAGGAGTTCGCCAGCCCCTGCGGAAAGGTTGACGAGGACGAGTTTAGCAGCAGCCGCGCGCTTTCGATCGCATTGCAGGCGATGCATACGATGCGCGCTTTCTGCACCACGTGTTTGCCGTTCCTATCGGCATACAGCACCCCGGTCGCTTTGCCGTCGGCGCCGTGCTGAATCTGCAGCGCGTGGGACTCGGGCCGCAGATCGAGCTTGCCAGTCGCCTCGGCCTTCGGAATTTCCGTGTACAGCGTCGACCATTTTGCCCCGGACTTGCAGCCTTGAAAACAAAAGCCGAGCTGCCAACAGGAGGCACGGCGGTCGCGGGGCCGGCTGTTAATCGCCATCCGTCCGGTATGCACGGTCTTGTAGCCGACGCGGGTCGCCCCGTTGTACATCACTTTGAAGTTATTATTCCCGGGTAGTCCGGGTATATCATTGGTCCGCGTCACGCCCATCTTGTCCTCGGCCCTGGCGTAGTAGGGGGCCAGATCGCGGAGACTTATGGGCCAGTCGAGAAGGTTCGCACCGCTGACATTTGAATAGGTAGTTCTGGCTTTGAACTCGTGCTCCTGAAAGCGCAGCGAAGCGCCCGCCCAATGCACTGTGGTTCCGCCGACCGTCTTGCAGGTCCAGGCCGGCAGATTGGGGAAATCCTTCGCCACGCGCCAGGTGCCTGAGGTGGTGCGTTTGTCGAGCCACGCCAGTTGTTTGAACGCGAACCACTCGTCGTTACGAAAGGTCTGCGAGGACTGCCGTTGCCCGGCCTCCAGCATCACAACCTTGAAGCCCTTGCGGCACAGTTCGTTCGCCAGCGTACCTCCGCCCGCTCCTGAACCGATGACCACCACGACAGAGTCGTCGTTTGAATCGAATCGAGCCACTGCGCGACCCTCCGCTCAGCCTGATTTAGGGCTTGCCGCTGCGGGTGGATCGGGCAGCCAGTTCAAATCGTTGAAGCCATGATGCAGGTAACCGCCGAAAGGGTACGACGCGCCCTGGTAGCCGAAGACCTTCCACACGTCCGGGTTGTTGTAGAGCGCGACCATCTCGGCACTGCGGACCTTCTCGAAAAATGGGGTGCGCTGAATTTTCTCGAGCGCGCTGACTTGTTCGGCGGCGGGTCGGGCGGCGAATTTCCCCTTCGCCGAAAGATCGAGATTAGCAACTCCGGCGCGCAGCATTTTGCCGGTTACGGGTTTCCTCGACGCCTCGATGTCGAGGTCCTCGACCACCTTCATGTAGTAACTGTCGTCGAGGCGGTCGTGCGGAAATATCTGCCGCGCCATCTTCAGTAGCGTTTCGCCCTCGTGGGCGGTTAGGGTCTTCAATCTCGCGGTCCACTCGGCGGCCAGGCCGGCGGCCGTCACCCCGGTGGCGGCCGCGGACACGCCGGCGACCACGATGGCGCTCTTGTGCAGGAATTCCCGTCGCTTGATCTTCACATCTCTCCTGTTCAGTGGCTAAGGCAAGTATTGCGGACGGAACTCCGTCGGCTCGAGATCGGTCTTCAACGTCACCAGGTCCTCATGCCCTTGCGGATCGGCAAAGCGCAGCAGCCCGGCGATACGTTCCTGCGGATCGTGCAGCGGGATGAGCCGCTCTTCGTCAAACAGTGGGCTGCTGATCTTCAATTGCAGCTTCGCGGTCTGCCCGGGCGGGACTGCGGCGTCGGGCTCAACCTGCATCTGCCCGACGTAGTGCACCGGCCCCGCTTTGGCCTGTTCGGCCTTGTCGCCATTGACGAACGTGGCCATCGCCATGATGTACTGCTTCAGGTTCAACGGCGCGGTCCCGTTGTTCCTGACCGTGAGATTGATGAGCAGCGTGTCGGTCTTATCGTCGTAGGTCGAAGCAGCCTTCATCACCTGCGCCGAATGACTAGTGGAGTCAATGACCTCGGGTGAAAACCGTACAGTCTGCTGCGGTAACCGCACGGGAAACTTTACCGCCATATAAATCCATCCGATGACCAGCATCGCGATGGTCGCGCCGGCAAGCAGATCCATCCACATATGATCGCGCGGTGTAATGAGCCCGATGTCGGGAGCGTCGTCGTTGACCGGAATTTGCGTGGTCACTGCAAGACGGGTGACGGTGCGCTTGGGAACGGTCCAGTAGACCATCCAGATCATACCGATGATGAATCCGGCGAATGACCACCACCACACGAAGCTGCCGCCATAGTGCTCGAGGTTGACGGTCTGGCCAGTGAGCAGCGTCACGTCCATCTTGAAGGGCTCGGCGGCCGGCTCGACCTTGACCCATTCGCCCGGGCCGATGAGGGTTCCGGTGCCCTGGATCGCGATTCCCGGATGCACGTGCCAGTCTCCTACGTGGCGGCCCCGCATCACCATTTTGAAATGATACGTCCCTCCCTTGTCGATTAGGATGGAGCCAGGCGTGGTGGTACCGTTGACCTCGCGGTCAACCAGCGCGAATACCGGCCCGGGAACCACCGGCGTGATGTATGCGGTTTGCGGCGGATCGAGCGTGTACGGCCAGGTCTCGAGAATTTTGAGCGTTCCGGTTATCGTCACCGGATCGCCCACTTTGATCGTGCTGGGTGAGATGTGCACGTCATAGAAGGCAACCGTCAGGTCCTTGAGAAACGGCTCGTCCGCCGCTTCGCCGTGGGCGAAGGCGCGCGTCGGGTGCGCTGCGGTAAGCAGGAAGAGAGCCGCTGACAAAACCGCCAGGAATCGTACTCGCATTCCGTCTCCCCATGTGGCTTGGAAAGCCACTTGCAGTCTCCCGGGCAAATCTCCTACTTCGCCCCGCCGCGCATCGGTTTGCGTTTCTTGTCGTTGACGGCCGGACGGTGGCGCGACGGCCACATCAACATCAGCCAATAGCCCCCAACACCGAGCACGGCCGAAGTGATTATGGGCGGACCAAGGTCGTCGGGTCCGGCAATCCCGCCGTGCGCATAGGCGCAAGCGGTAAACAGGCCAATCCACGAAAGCGCGACCAGGACGGCGCGAAAAATGGTACGCATTGCTCTTACCGCGGTCCGCTCAGACGGTCTTGATGTATCTGCCAATCGGCCACACGGCGAGAAAGCGCCCGATGAATTGTCCGATCCAATAACCCAGCATCGCCAGCGTGCCGCCGAATAGCAGTGACACGTACTGGGTCTCGCCGAGAAAGCTGCGCAGCGCGCCGCGTTCGATATGCCGCATGTATTCGGGGGTCTGACTGCGGATATAAACGATGCCCTGAACGTCGGCAACCGTAAGCACGTGATGCATGAATTGCATCGGCTGGAGAAACGGAGCGAGCGGGATGTAGTTGAAGCTCCATACCATCACGGCCCAGATTCCTCCACCGAAAAGTGACGTCAGCACGAAACTCTTCGTCCTCATCAATAGCCAGTCGAGAATTATGGCCGCCGGAATCGTCGATATCGGCCATACGAAATTCATCGGATAGCCCTCGGCGACATGCCATTGGAAGTAACGCCCAATCCACGAAGCCATGAAAAGGCATACGCAGGTGTAAGTCGCGCCGGTAGGAAAACGCCAGGCCGCCCACTGGATGTATTGGAGCGCGGATGGAATGATGATGGTGGCGAAGGCGGTGACGACCGGCCACCACTGTGGATCCTTCCAATCGGTCCAGAAATCCCAGTCGCCGGCGAACAGCAGCCGCGTGATATCCGCCGCTCCCGCGACGACGAAGATTGCGGTGATCCAGAAGACCGCGTCCCAGGAGCGGTCAATCCACTGGTATTTCGCGTTGAGCAGGTCGCGCAATGCGAGCCTGCGTTGTCTCTCGGCCGCCGCCGCTGCGGCTATCGATGGTGCTGTCGCCATGCTTCCCCTCGCGAGATCGTCAGGACAAGAGTGTCAGGACTTGACCAGGGCCGCCGCGCGCATCGCTAGCCGGCGGCAGCCGTATGCGTCGGGATTTCCTCCGCCGCGCGCGCTCTCTTTTCTATCTGGAAGAGGTGAAGAATGGTTTCGCCCCACACTGCGAACATCCCGCCCGCCAGCCATCCGTAAATGACAAAAGGCCAATGGAACGGCACCGAGAAGAATTCCTCCGACATCCACAGACTGTGCCCCCATTCGTTGAAGGCGACCTCAACGAATTCGAGCACTGCGGCCGCGATCAGCAAAAAGAAGGACCAGGGAAATCCCTTCTCGCCGCCATATACCGCAGGCAATCTGAACCGTCCGTACAGGTATGCCCCGAGTGCGAGCACAACCGACATCGGAAAAAAGAAGTAGAACATTGGGATGTGGGTCGGGGTCAGCGCAGTGTCGCGCACCATTGTCTGATGCCACGCGCCGTCCCAGTTGGGCCAGAAACTCGCCTCGATGTAGATCGAAAGGCTGGTGGCTCCGATAATTCCCCATAGCACCACCACGCGACGAATCTCTTCAGCAGGCGCTATCGATTCGCCCGCGAGACTGCGGCCGGTTCTTACCAACCATCCGTACCACAGGCCGGCGAAGGCTCCGACGCTCAGCAGTTCACCCCAAAACAGTGTGCGGTAGTGAAGCGCAAACGCGGGGGTCGAGGAATCGAGCCCGGTGGTAAAAGCGAAGTTGTAGTCCCAAATCCAAAGGAAGAGATTGCAGGCCATAAGCAGGCCGCACGAGACAAATAAGGTTTTCCACCCGACCGTCCATCCGGTCGGACGACGCCCAGCCGCTACCTCTTCGATAGAGCTCATAAGCAGACCCTCGCCGAAAAGTTTGCTTTCCTTATGCCCCTTAGACCGATTTTCATCCGCGGTCAACAGCAGGCCCGCCCGGCGAGAGAACGATATGAGGACCTATTTTGGAAAAGCAGGGGGGACGAGAAAGGGATTTAATTAGGTATGACCCTGAGGCCGGACCAGATATGGCCGGCCCCAGGGTTCGCACAAATTGCGCTTCAGGCGGAAATCGACGCCAGCGCGTCGACATCGCTTACCGGCTCGGGGGTCACTCCCGCACGCAGCAGGCGCGAGCCCGGCGCACGCTTAAACGGGTCGACCAATCCGAGCGTCTTGCCGTGCTCGCGCATGGCCGGAATCACATCACGGTTCAGCAACTCCAGGCATCGCTTCCGATCTTTGGCCGGAACGGGCCCGTCGAGCCAGAACGAAAAGATACCCGGACGCAGGACGTCGAGCACCTTGTTGAGCTTTGGAATCACGTTGTCGGGCGTGCCCGCGATCATCACATAGTCTTTGAGCACGGCCGGGTAGCCGTCGTAGATGTGTTTCTTGACGGCTTCGATTTGTTCCTGCGACTCGTCCTGGCCGCCGTCGCCATAGGGCGACTGGGCCGCGGCGTTAGCGCCGAAATTCACTTCGGCCAGGCGCTTGGTCGCAGCCTTGGAATTGTACCCCGGCGGGAACATCCATTCCGGCCGCGCGAAATGCGCAAAGGCGCCGCCGAACAGAATCCGTTTGCCCAACTCCTCGGCCCGCTCCTGGGTGTCCGCCACCACGACCGGCTGCAGGTAGCCGAAATTCTCCGGCCCGGCCTGATAGCCCTCCTGTGCCGCGGCTTTGGCATAGAAGTCCCACAGCTCCACCGTCGGCTGTAGCCTGGTTGCCAGCGCGACGTAAGGATATCGCTTGCGCGCGCACCAGAAGGCGGTGTCGGGGCTCACCAGGCCCGGAATCCAAAACGGCGGATGAGGCCGCTGCAGCGGCAGAACCCAGGGGTTCACGTTGCGGAAGTTGAAGTGTTTACCCTCATAGCGAAAGGGGCCCGGCGTGGTCCACGCCTTGATGATGAACTCGACGCCTTCCTCGAACAACTCGCGATTGAGCGCCGGGTTGGTGTTGTTGGCGAATTGCTCGGAGCCAGCGCCGCGCACCCATCCGGAGACCAGGCGTCCGCCCGAGATGAGATCGATCATCGCGAGCTCTTCGGCCAGCCGCAGCGGATTGGCGACGGTCGCGACCGGATTGCCGAGCAGAACCATCTTCAGGCGCTTGGTGGTCTTGGCCAGGATGGAAGCCTCGACATCCATCACGGCGCCGAGACAAAACGGCGTGCCATGATGCTCATTGAGCATCACGCCGTCGAAGTTCATCAGCTCGGCGTCGGTGTAAATCTTCTCGTCGAGGTACTGGTTGAGCAGTTTCGCCCCGTGCTCGCGTTCGAAAAAGCGGTTGGGGGTGTTGAAGAAGCTGCGCAGTCCAACGATCTGATTCTCCAGCGCGTGATACTTCGCCGGATCGACCTCAGGATCATAATGGTATGCCCGTTCCGTAAACCACATGAAATGCATCTGTCTTCTCCGCTCCTTTAGCGACCTTTTACGAAGGAATCGCTATGCTTTCGGTTAGCCTTTACGTTCCTCGATTGCCGAAAACTTGACCCAGCTTATCGCACTTGCGGCCGTAGGGGTAAACCGCCGTGATGCGAATAGATCGCCCCGGTGCCCGGGCCTGACGGCCTAATGACCCGAGCCGTTGCGCACTATCGCTTCGACCGCGTCGGTGCCATAGCCGAGTTCCTGCAGCACCTCACGCGTATGAGCGCCGACCTCGGCTGCTGCCGTGGGCTTGCGCTTCTCCACGCCAGAGACGAACAGCGGGCTGTTCACCGTCTCGATGACGCCCGCGCCGGGATGATCCATCTTGATCAACGCTTGCGCGGCGCGCATCTGGGAATCCTGCACGACCTCGTCGAGCTTGGGTATCGGCGCCCATTTGATGTCGTTGCGTTTGAAAATCGTGCGCCACTCCGCGAGATCGCGCGCCTCGAATTGCGATTGCAGGATTGCATACAGCGCCGCCGCGTTGCGATCGCGATCGGCGTTGGTCCCGAACAACTCGCCCGTGCCGAGTTCGGGCTGACCGAAGGCCTCGCACAGGCGCGGAAACTCGTTGTCAGGATCGATCAGAACGAGCAGAAAGATCTTGCCGTCGCGGCTTAAGTACGCGGCGGTGAGCGGGTTGGGCGGATGCTTGCCCTCGCCACGCTCGGGAAATTTCGCGTTCAGGAGCTTCGCCTGGATGTCGCACGCGTTGGCCCACGCGCCGCTCGCCAGCAAAGACGTGCTCACTCTCGATCCGCGCCCGGTGCGCTCCCGCCGGTAAAGGCCCAACATGATCGCACCGAAGAGCGACATCGAGGTCGGATGATCGCCCATCCCAGGCCGCGGAGCGCTGGGCGACCCGTCGGCCCCCGTCACGCTCATCATCAAACCCGACCGCGCCCAGTAGGCCAGCGCGTCGAACGCCGGGTCATCCGCGTCCTCTCCCGCGTCGCCATAGCCGGTGAGGTGCGCGTAGATCAGCCGGTCGTTAATGGGCGAGAGATCTTCCCAGGTGAGACGGAATTTCTCGAGCAGCGTTCTCTGGTAATTCGTGAGGAAGACATCCGCCGTGGCAACCAGGCGAATCAGCGCCTCGCGTCCTTCGGGCCGTCCCAGGTCCAGCGCCACACTTTTCTTGTTACGGCTCGTGAGAACCCAGCACCAGTCAAGCTCGGACTTGGCGGTGCCGGGAAGCTTGGAAAAGAGCCGCCACAGGTCGCCGCCGCCGGGGCGCTCGATTTTGATCACTTCAGCGCCAAAGTCGGACATGATGGTGGCGGCCGCCGGGCCGGCAACGTAGGTTCCACAGTCAATTACCCGAAGGCCCGAGAGCACACCGCCGTCATTCTTAATGCGCCCATTGTTGGTGTCAGGCATGTCGTTTAACTCCAAAAAGTGGAGATCGGAAATCGGCAATCACTAATCACGCTCTAGTACAGGGAACTAAGCGCCGCAAGGCGCGGTGCGATTCAACGGAACTCGACGCGTAGCTCGCGGTATGGTCGCGAGCCCACGTTGGTCAGTTCGCGCTCGCATCCGCCGCGTTGCCAAAGGACCGTGCTCGCGGTCAGGTCGAGTTCCTGCGCATGCTCCGCGCCATCGCGTATTTCGCGCTGCCACACGCGCCCACCTTCGATCACGAATACCGCAGCGTCGCGCGGATGCGCTCGGGGTCCGGTTTTACCGCCTGGCGCAAGAGTCACTTCGAGCGTCCGGATGCGGCTGTTCTCGAGCAGCATAACTTCGCCGCGCGCCGGCGGCCTGCCAACGGCGGCCTCGGTCAGGGCGAAGCCCGGATTGCCGATGCCCGCGGGAAGCGGGCGGCGAATCTCGAACAAGGCTTCGCGAAAACGGCCCCCGCCACCCAGGTTGCGGGCGCTTTCAGCGCCGCCCGCCGGGACGTACGAAATCGCCCGCGCGCCGACTTCCAGCTCATACGTGGTCTGACCCGGAAAGCGGTTCGAGGTCATCGCGGGCGACTCCACCCCGATCCTGCCGCCTTCCAGGATGTATAAAACGTAATCGAGGGCATGCCGATGCAACCCGCACATCTGGCCAGGCCCTAGATCCATCTCCCACACGCGCACGTGCTCGTTCTCGAATCGCAGGTGCGTCGCGACCGGGCCGTAATTGGTATGTTCAGCCATGGAAATCTCGCTGCCGTCCGGGCTCCCTCGATCACTGCACTAGCGAATCCGGTTGCGCCGCTCAACCGGGAGTTGAGACGGCGAAATCATCGGCTTAAGGTGCACGATCGAGCGCCGCGGGAGGCTTGAAGGGACTTGCTGTTCAACTCGTACCAGTTTGTTTTCGTTTTTTTGCCCTTGCTGTTGATCGGCTACCAACTGCTCGCGCGCTGCGGTGCCCGATCGGCGGTGCCCATGTTCCTCGTACTGGGCTCGTTGTTGTTCTATGGATGGTGGGACTGGCGCTACCTGTTCCTGTTCGGATTTTCGATCGCTTTCAACTACTCATGGGCCCAGGCTCTTCGTCCACGTTCGGCCGCCGGTGCGGACCGGCGCTTGGCGCCGCGAGCGATGTTGGCGGCGGGCGTGGCGGTCAATCTCGGCTTGCTCGGCTATTTCAAGTATCGCAACTTTTTCGTGTCGAGCGCGGCTGCTGTGGTGGGTCGGCATTGGGAGATGCCGCCGGTCGTGTTGCCGTTGGCGATCTCGTTCTTCACCTTCGAGCAGCTAACCTACCTGACCAGCGCGTGGCGCGGAGAAATCGAGACGCGCGATTTTCTGAGCTACACGCTCTTTATCACTTTCTTTCCGCATCTGATCGCGGGGCCCATAGTCCGCTACGGTGAAATTTTTCCGCAACTCAACCGCAACAGCGACTACCTGCTCAAGGCCGATAACCTCTCCGCGGGCCTGATGATTTTCGCGATTGGGCTGTTCAAGAAGGTGATGATCGCGGACACCTTCAAGCTCTGGCTCGATCCGATCTTTGACACCGCCATCCATCCCGGATTCGTCGAGGCCTGGACGGCGACGCTGGCCTTCGCCCTGGAGATCTATTTCGATTTCTCGGGCTACTCGGACATGGCGATCGGCCTGGCGCGGATGCTCAACGTGCGATTTCCGGAAAACTTCGACTCGCCGTACAAAGCCCGCGGTCCAATTGAATTCTGGCGGCGATGGCATATCACGCTCTCATTCTTCCTGCGCGACTACCTCTACATTCCGCTCGGCGGCAACCGGCGCGGCAAGCTGCGGCAGCATTTCAATCTGTTCGTGACCATGCTGCTGGGCGGGCTGTGGCACGGCGCCAACTGGACCTTCGTGATTTGGGGTGCGCTTCATGGAGTCGCGTTGTCGGTCAATCATCTGTGGCGCGACAGCAAGCTCAAGATGCTCCCGGCGCTCGCATGGATGCTCACGTTCATCTTCGTAACCCTGGCCTGGGTGCTATTCAGAACACCTTCGATTGGCGGGGCCGCGACGATGTTCCGCGGGATGGCCGGGCTAAACGGCTTGGGATGGACCGGCGGCAGCGTCGGGCCGCCCGAACTGCGGAAATGCGTGGCCGGCCTGTTCGTGGTGCTTTGCTGCCCCAACCGCCAAACCATCATGAGCTGGGAATGGCGGAGCGATTACCTCTACGCCGCGGCGTTCGCGGCGCTTGCCGGAACGTGCCTGCTCCAGATGTCCAACCCGCCGCCATTTATTTACTTTCAATTCTGAGGCGCGGCGTCCAGGCATGAAACCGGCCCGCCGCCTTGTTGTGATGATGCTCGCGCTCGCCGCTGTGTGTGCGGCAGCCATCGCTCTGAACTATTTGATCAATCCATACGGCGCGTGGCGGACGGCGCTGATCGATCCGATCTTCCGTGCCGACAACGACGCGCGCATGACCACGCCCTACCTGGTCCGTACCACGCAACCTCATACATTGCTGATGGGAAGTTCGCGCGTGCGCGTCGGCATGCCGATCGAACAGGGATTCCGCGACGGCGTCCTCAATGGCGCGCTTCAAGGGGTTGACGCGGAGGAGGCTGTCCAGATTGTGCGGGTGGCGCTGCGCAACCCGAAGCTCAAACGAATCGTGTGGGGCGTGGATTTTTTCTCCTTCGACGAGAGCAGGACCATGGACCGTGAAACGATCGCCCGCCTCCGCGGCGATCCATGGACCATGTTCAGCGAGACGCTGTTGAATCTCGAAGCGCTCGATGCCGGGCGTCGCGAGTTCAACCGCGCCTGGCACGGCCGCAAGGCGCTGCGTGCTGGATGGACAATTGCGATTCCCTGGCCGCAAGCGGAATTGTGCCGGATGCGCGCCGCGCCCGATCGCCTGGGCCTTGAGTCGGCTGGCGCCGCGAAGATTCAGCTGCAACTCCGCGATGTGCCGGACTACACGGCCTATCGGCTCTCGGGGCGCAAGCTGAGGGATTACGCCGCGGCCGTCAAGCTTGCGCGCCAGCGCGGAGTCGAGGTCATCGCGTTCGTCCCGCCGATAAGCGGCTACGTACTCGAAATGATCCGGCAGTCGGGACAATGGCCGACGTTCCGGCGGTGGAAGCGCGAGCTGCTGGCGGCCGGACCGTACTGGGATTTCTCCGACTACAACGCGTTGGCTCTCTCGCCCGAGCTTTTTAGGGACGTGATGCATTTCAAGCCGGCCGTGGGGCAGGAACTGCTGCGCCGCCTGCTGAATTTGAACACCTCGGGATGTGACTCGAAGACTCGCATAGTCACCGAAGCCGGCGTGCGGGTCGATGATCACACGATTTGCGACGAGCTTGCGGCCCAGGAGGCGCGGATGCGCATCGTGACTACCCACGAGACTGACTTTGCGCGCGCCGCCGCGCAGGCGCTCGCCACGCGCGGATTTTCGCCGGCTGCACTGATGGCAAAGTCAGAATCGCTGAGGGCCAACGACCCCATCGCCGGACCCTGCCGCTCCGGCCTGTCAGCGAGATAGTCATTTGGGGCGCCGACTTGACGCGGCAATGCGCTCGAATCGGACAGCGGCCTACGAGGGTGCCGCGTGCTGTTTCACCCAGGCGTCAACGGCCGGAATCTGCCGTGCCCGGAAGTCCGCCGCATCGATTATCTCCTCTTCGGCACGTGCGGCCGCGATTCGTCCTCCGGCCGTTTCGTGCACCGGCGCGAAATTCGCAAGCTCCTGCGCATGCCCGCGGTCGGGAAAATTAGTCATCAGCGAGCACATGAAAAACGCGCGGAAGGTGGGACCTCGCTTTGCGGCCAGAGCCGCAAAGTTCGCTTTCACGAACCTAAGCGCAAGTTCGGGATGCTCGCCCGCCGCCACCGTCAGAATCATGCCGTTCGCGAGGTCCGCCGGGACCTCGTCGGTCAGCGTGATCGCGAGCGCCGCCTTCGCCAGTTCGGGATTGATAGCCGAGGCGAGCGCGATGTAGTAGCGGTTGCGCTCCTCGGTGCTGGTCGCTTTGCGGCCGAACGCCCTCAGCTCATCATATGTCGCACGATCGGCCTCGCGGCCGGCGAGGAAAATCACCGGGCCGCGCAGGTTTACATCGAGCGACCCCGTATCCTTCACGAACGCTGCGAATCGCGACTTCGCCTCTGTCACAACGGCATGATCACCCAGGCCGCCCAACTCTCCGATCAACTTGGCACGCAGGATAGCGTCGTCTTCTGATTCGCCCGCCGCAGGTTTCCATCCGAGCCGATGGAAAGCCGGCTGCAGGCGCGATCGCGCGTAGGCTTGAAAGGCCGCTCTGCCGGGCAAGCCGCGCTCGAGATCGTCAAGCTGGCCGATCGTGCCCATCACACGCTCCCAAACGGCGCGGTTTCGATCGTCCGCGACCGCGTCGACCGACCGGAAATATATCTCGGCCGCGATACGGCCGGCTTCGAACAGAGCCCAGTTGTCGGCAAGCAGGCTGACACGATCCGCCGGCCCCATGGTTTCGATCGACTTGGCGAGCGCGGCCTCGGTCGCGTCGTCGTACAACGTGCGATAATAGCCGACGTCGTCGAAGTTGAGTTTGATCGGCTCGCCGCATCGCCCGACCGCGATCTCCATCGTCCTTTGTTGCATCAATACGACTCCGCTCGGCCCCTTCGCGCCCGCAGGCCCGTAGACGATCGGTATCTGCCAGAGTTGCGCACGAGTCTTGGTGGGCCGTCTGAAAAAACGCTCCTGGCGAAGTGCGAGCCGCTGCTGACCATTCACGCAACTCGCCCTGCTGACGATGAGCGGCACGCCCGGTTGTTCGGTGTACGGAGTCGCGATGGCCGCGACCTTCTTGCCCGAGGCGCGCGAAAGCGCGAGCCACAGGTCGGCCGTGGTCGCGTTGCCGTAGGCGTGGGCGGCGATGTAACTCCGGATGCCCTCGCGGAACTTCTCCTGGCCCAGGTAGGCTTCCAGCTCGCGCAGGAAAGCCTGACTCTTGCTGTACGTGATGCTGTCGAAGATCGATTCCGCCTCGCTCTCGTCGGCGACCGGTTGCTGAATCGGATGCGCCGTGCGGCGCGCATCAACGTCCATCGCGCCCTGCTTGGCACTGCCGCTGTTGAGCCAGACCTCCCAGTCCGGATGGAGCTTGTCGGCCGCGTTGTTCTGCATCCAACTGGCGAAGCCCTCGTTCAACCACAGATCGTTCCACCATCCCATGGTCACCAGGTCACCGAACCACTGATGCGCCATCTCGTGCGCCAACACGCCGAAGATGCCGCGGTGTAGGGCGTCGGGGCTGGATGCCGGATCGAAGAGCAGAATGCTTTCGTTGAAGACTATGCCGCCCCAGTTCTCCATCGCACCGCCGACCCCACCCGGAACCGCGACCAGGTCGAGCTTGGGGAGCGGATATTTGACTCCGAAATAATCGTTGTAATAGCGCAGGAGGTCGATCGCGCTCGCTAGCGCGTACCGTCCCTGCTCGCGTTTGCCCGCCACCGTGACCACCCCCACCGTGACCCCCTTCGCGTCGCCGGTGAGACGTTCCAGGTCGCCCGCGACCAGCACGAAAAGGTAGCTCGACATCCGCGGCGTCGCGCCGAACGAGACGCGCTCCGAGTCAGCGCCCACAGGCTCCCTATGCGCGACCGGCATATTGGAAAGAGCGAGAAAATTTCGCGGCACGGTAACCGACGGCTCGAAGGTCGCCTTGAAGGCCGGCTCATCCCAACACGGAAAGACCCTGCGTGCGTCGGCAGGCTCAAGCTCGGTCGCAATCATCCGCTTGCGGCCGTGTGCGGTCGGATAATCGACCGAGAAAAGTCCCCGGCCGAAACTATTGATGCGTCCGGTGAACGCGATGCTGACCTTGTGCGGCCCGGCCGCAAGGGCATGCGGAAACGCGAGCGTAACGGTCTGCATCCTGGGCTGTGATGAAACTATCGCCACCTGCCCCGGTTCACCCACGAGCGACGCCGACCGCACGACCAGGTCGAGGGCGTTGAGGACCAGGCGATCGGTTGTCGCTAGAACCTCGATATCCACAATCTCAGAGCCGGGAACGGCGCGGGTGATGAGATCCGGCTTGAGATCGATAGCGTAGTGCGTCGGCACGACGTTTTTAGAGAGCCGGCCCGGCGCCGCGGCAAAGGAATAAACGGACTCGGCGCGCGCCGCGGGGCCGCCGCCAACTACGAGCGCCGCGATAAATGCGCACGCGGCAATCTGAATTGTACGAAGCAAGGTGAACTCCGTTAAACATGGATTCGACCGAGAATACCCGACCGGGATCGTCCGATATACCGTCCCGTGCTGAAACCCACGATGCAGTCCGCACCGTGCAGTAAAACGACTGCAGCGGCTCCTGGGCTGCAACAGGAGCCCGCCAAAACCCTCGTCTTATGGGCCCTTTTTCGAGAGCATCGGCGACGGCATCAGGCTTGCTCCTCATCTCCATCCATGAAGAATAAGCTTTGGCAGGGTTGGCGCGACATGCCGAGCTTGATCGGTACGCGCACAACGCGCCCCCCGCTTTAGGTCGGTCAAGTTATGGCTTTTTTAATCGCAGCGATCATCATTTTCGCCGTGATTCAACGGCACAAATACCGGTGGATCGACAAACGAGGAAAACGCGACAAATGGTCGCGCCGATGGGAACGCATGCAATCGCGCGGACAAGCTGAAAGCGCCTCGGGCCATACCGGAAGCGAAAAGTGGGACAAGTGGAGCCGCCAGTGGCAGGACTGGGAGCGCTGGGCCCGCGACACTCGCAATCAGGCCGCCGACGTCGGGCACAAGGTCGCGAGCACGCTGGAGATGGCAGAGGCAAAGTTACGGCGCGAGGCTGAGAGGCTTCGCCCCGGCGCGGCAGGCCCAGGCGACGCGTCCGCTTCGCAATCGCGCGGAAATTCAGCCGGCACTTCTACGGCGTCCGGCCCCGACCGGCGCGCCGCGCAACTCGACAAAGACGCGGAACGCAAAGCCTATGAGCGCGCTCGCCGTCGGGCCTCGCGCGAGGCCGGATTCTACGTTCACCTGATGTGGTACGGAATCGTCATCGGATCCTTCATGATCGTGAATCTCATTGTCAGCCCTTCGTTCGAATGGTGGGTCTTCCCCGCGCTCGGATGGGGCGTTGGACTGGCCAGCCATTTCGGGGGCGTGTACGGATGGCGCTGGATTCACGAGCGGGTTTTTGAGCCCGCCGTCCAACGCGAAGTGCAACGCGAGGTTACGCGCGAGAAAGAAGTCCTGCGCACCGAGAAGCAGGCCTCGCTCGACGAGCTAACTGCGAGCTTCGCGCACGAAATTCGTAACCCCATCGCCGCCGCGAAAAGCCTGGTGCAGCAGATGGGCGAGGATCCAACCTCCAACGAGAACGTCGAATACGCCAGGGTCGCGCTCGACGAACTCGCACGAGTCGAGCGCAGCGTGTCGCATCTGCTCAAATACGCCAAGGAGACGGACTACGTTTTCGAAAACGTGGGGCTGGCGTCGGTGCTCGACCAGGCGCTCATCGAAATGCGCGCCAAGCTTGAAGCGCGCCAGGTCAGCGTGTCGCGCAACTACATTGGAGGGCCCACGGTCCGCGCCGACGCCGACAAACTGCGCCAGGTCTTCACCAACGTGATCGACAACGCGATCGACGCGATGGAATCCAACCCGGGAGAGCGGCGCCTGGAGTTCGGAATCGTAAATCTTCATCCAGGCATGGCCAGCGTGGTTATCCGTGACAACGGATGCGGTATTGCGGAGGATAAGCTCGCGAAAATTTTCAATCCGTTTTACACCACCAAGAAAAACGGCACTGGTCTCGGAATGGGTATCGCGAAGAAAGTGATGGACGCCCATAACGGGCGAATCGAAGTTCAAAGCAAACCCGCCATCGGCACCGAGTTCAGGCTCTCGATTTCGCTTGCCGACGCGGTGCGCGCGCAAAATCAAGGCGGCCAGACCGGCCAGCCAGAACAGCCGGATCAATCAGAGCGCGCGGATCAGAACGGATTAAACAACTCCGGACCCACCGACACTGATCCGGTGCCGGCCAATCACGGGCCTCACAATGCCGGCGCCGGGGAACGCCGATGAAGGGACGTCTGCTGGTCGTGGATGACGAGCACGGCATCCTAGTCGCGCTCAAGGGACTCTTCGGCAAAGAAGGCTACGAGGTCGAAACCGCGGAGTCGGGGGAAGAGGCCCTGGCCAAGGTCAAGGCCGGACTGTTTCACGTGATCATCACGGACCTGAGCATGCAGGGGATGAGCGGGCTCGATCTGATGCGCAGCGTGCGCCGGTTGGATTCCGGATGCGCGGTGCTGATGATCACGGCGTACGGTACGCAACGGATCGCGGTCGAAGCGATGAAGGCGGGCGCGGAGGACTACCTGCCCAAACCATTCGACAACGACGAGCTGCGAATCAAAGTCCGCAACGTGATGGAAAAACAGCTGCTGCGCCGCGCTTATAATCGGCTGGTCGAGCAGGTCAACCTCGAGAGCGGACGCTTTGCCGGCATGATCGGGCAGTCACGATCCATGATGCGCGTGTTCGAGACGATCGAAAAAGTCGCGCCGACCGACGTCACCGTGCTGGTCCGCGGCGAGTCGGGCACCGGCAAGGAACTGGTCGCGCGCGCAATCCACAGCCGCAGCCCGCGCGCCAATGGCCCGTTTGTCCCGGTCAATTGCGCGGCCTTCGCGCGCGAGCTGGTCGAAAGCGAATTGTTCGGCCATGAAAAGGGCGCCTTTACCGGCGCGGTCGCGCGCCGCGAGGGCAAGTTCGAGGCCGCCGAAGGCGGCACGCTCTTCCTTGATGAAATTGGCGACATGAGTCTCGAAACCCAGGCCAAGCTGCTGCGGGTCATTCAGGAAAAACGCTTCGAACGAATTGGCGGCAACCAGTCGCTGGCGGCCGACGTGCGGATAATCGCGGCGACCAATCAGAACCTCGAAGCGATGGCTGCCGACGGGCGCTTTCGCGAAGATCTCTATTACCGGATCAAAGTTGTCGAAGTGCGCGTTCCTCCGCTGCGCGAGCGGCGCGAAGATATCGCTCCGCTGGCGATGCATTTTCTCGCCGAAGCCGGCAAACAGTTCGGCGCGCCGCACAAGACGCTGACGCCCGAGGCGATGAGAGCATGCGTGGAGAATCCGTGGCGCGGCAACGTGCGCTCGCTCAAGGCCGCAATCGAACAGGCGGTGATTCTATCCTCGGGCTCTGAAATCACCCCGGCAGAATTGCTCGGCGGCACCGCGAGCGGGAAGGCCGAGGCTGCCGCCAACAACGACACGGCGCGGATTCCGCCGGCGGGTGCGGCGCCTGACGCGCGGGGAGCTGGCGAGGAGGTCAAATTCCGCGAGGCCAAAGAAAAATTCGTCGAGCAGTGGGAACGCGATTTTTTCCTCAACGCCCTGCGGGCCAGCGGTGGCAATATCTCGCGCGCTGCGGAGCGGGCCGGGATGTACCGGCAGAATTTTCAGCAGAAGATGCGCGAGCTTGGAATCAGCATCGACGACCTCGGCCTGAAGACGCAAGACGAGTGAAGGCGATCGTTTGCGCATGGGCAGGTCATTTGGAGAAAAAATATGAACGAGACAGATTTTCGCCCCCACGAAAGCGGTGCGCTCGGGATTTCACCTCCAGCCCTCGCCGGCCTGCTGTTGCTGGGCGGCCTGCTGTTGCATCTGCTCGGCGGACATCATCATCGATTCGTCCACCCGCATCAGTTGCTTGGCCTATTACTGGTCGCCGCAGGCGTGGGGCTCGCATCTTATGCCGCCGCGCTTTTCGGTGGCCACTCCACCACCAGGAATCCGCACGGGCAACCCACCGCGTTTGTCACCGACGCGCCCTATACGTTCACGCGCAATCCGATGTACCTCGGACTGATGGCGGTAACGCTCGGCTTTGCGTTGTTCTTCGGATCGCTCGCGATGCTGATCGCGCCGCTCACATTCTACCTGGCGATCGATCGGATGCTGATACCGGAAGAGGAAATCACGATGGAGCGGCTGTTCGGCGAGCAGTACCTCGACTACAAGCGGCGCGTCCGGCGCTGGCTGTAGCTGACCAGCCAGACGAACCGCAGCAAGCGGAAAGGAGAAATTCGCGATGTTCATTTCCAGATTGAAGAGCCTGATTGGTGGAAAATTCAGCCGCTGGCTCAAGTCGCGCGAAGCGCATGACCCGGAGGCGGTTTACGAGGCCGCAATTTCGGATCGCATCCGGCGCTATCAGCAACTCAAGAACGCAGCCGCCGGCGCGATCTACATGCGCAACAAGCTCGAGCGCGAACTGAAGCAAAAATCCGCCGAGCTGGCCGAGACCGCGGAGCAGGCCGGACAGGCGGCCGACCTTAACGAGGACCAGTGCGCGCTGATTCTGATCCGGCGCAAGCATGAGCTTGAGACCGACTGCGAGCGGGTCAAGGAGGAACTGGCGCAGCTCACGCTCGAGGCCGAGGACGCAAAGAAAAATCTCGTCGGCTTCAAGAGCGAAATCGACCGGCTCAAAACGGAGAAGGTCAGGATGCTGGCGCGGCTACGCAATGCGCAGGCTCGGATACGGGTGGAGCGGGCGCTCGAGGGGCTTTCTTACGACGAGGACCTGCGGGCGCTGCAGGAAGTGCGCGAGTCGATTCAGCAGATGCTCACGCAGTCAGGTGTGAATCGCGAAATTCATGGCGCCGAAATCGATCAGAAACTCGAAGAGATTCGCCGCCGCAACGCCGAAACCAAGGTCCAGGCCGAACTCGACGAACTGAAGCGCCGCCGCCGCCCGCCGCTGGTACCGATGGACGTATTCACGGGCGGCATGCATGCAAACGGGCTATCGGACAGCAACGCCGCCGACCCCGCGGCCAGCCGCGGCTGAGCGCGCGCCCAACCGCGGTGCCGGCGGGCGTTCGCGCTATGCCGGTTTGGCGGCGCCAAGCGCGCGCGCCGCGTCGGAAATCGCGTTAACGATGAACTGGTAGCCGGTGCATCGGCACAGATTGCCGGAAATTCCGTGCCGGATGGCGGCGGGGTCAGGATTCGGATTGTCGCGCAGCAGTTGCAATGCCGACATCACCATCCCGGGCGTGCAGTAGCCACACTGCTGGCCGTGATTGCGGACAAAGGACTCCTGCAGCGGATGCAGATTATGGATGTCCGAGGCCAACGACTCGATTGTCTCGACCGCGCATCCGTCGACGTCCGCGGCCAACACCGAGCAGCTTTTGACCGTGCGCCCGTCGAGCATCACGGTGCACGCACCGCAGCTTCCGGTGCCGCAGCCGATGTGCGTGCCGGTCAGACCGATCACGTCGCGCAGCAAGTCGGCCAGGACCATCCGATTGTCGGCCTCGACGCGCCGCGGCTGTCCGTTGACCGAAACGGCGACCGCCGTGCGCAGCATCCCGCCAACCGCGCCGGCCGCGCTTTTGCGCGGCGTTGATGCGGATGGCGCGGACTTTCTGCCGGCCTCGGGAGTCTGTTGCGATGGCGTGCGCCCGGCGGCGACCGAGAGCGCGCGCCCGGCGTACACGGCTGCCATCTGGCGGCGATAGTCGGCGCTGGCGTTGAGGTCCGCGGGCGCCTCGGTGCAGGCGGCCCGCACTCGTCGGCCAACGGCTTCGAGCGCGTCGGCGCTGACCCCGCGCGCGAGCTCCGCGCTCACGTCGAGCGCGACCGGAGTCGATCCAACGCCGCCCAACGCGATCCGGGCGCTCTTGTCGCTCAGGATCGCCGCGGCATTGACGATCGCGAAGTTGCCTTCGACACGATGGAGCCGCGTATAGGCGCCGCGCGCCGCGCCCAGCTTGGGTACCAACACCTCGGTTACAATCTCGTCGGGCTTAAGCGCCGTCTCCATCAAATTAGTAAAAAACTTGTCCGCGGCGATCTCGCGTTCGCCTTTTTTGCTCCGGGCGATCACGCGAGCGCCGGCTGCGACCAGCACGGGAGTGTAGTCCGCCGCCGGATCGGCATGGGCGAGGCTGCCGCCGATAGTGCCTCGATTGCGCACCTGCATGTCGCCGACGAAGGCGGCCGCCTCAGCCAGCACCGCGCAGTGGCGCGCAACCAGCGGGTCGTGCAGGATTTCGTAGTGCCGCGTGCCTGCGCCAATCCGCAGCGCGTCGCGATCTTCCCGCACGAAGCTCCGGCCGTCGATTCGATTTAGGCTGAGCACGAGGCGCGGCCGCACCAGCCCCAGCGCCATCATCGGCATCAGGCTCATCCCTCCCGAGAGCAGCTTGATGTCGTCGCCGCCTTCGGCCAGCAGGGACAGCGCGTCGTCGAGTTTGTCGGGCGCGCGAAACTCGAATTCCTGGGTAATCATCTGACGGAGCCTCCGCCGTTAGCCGCGCGTTTCGGCGCCGCCTGGATAGCGCGCCACAGCCGCTCAGGCGCGAGCGGCATCTCGAGCAGCCGGAGATCGAGTTCTGGCAACGCGTTTTCTACCGCGCCGCAGATCGCGCCGAGAATGCCGAGGACGCCCGATTCTCCGACGCCCTTGGTGCCCAACGGCGTGAACGGCGAGCGCGTTTCCTGATGCGCGAGTTCGAGCGGTGGGATCTCGACCGCCGTCGGCAGCGTGTAATCCATGAAGGTGCCGGTCTTGAACTGCCCGTTCTCGTCGTACACCAGATGTTCGTAAATCGCGCCACCGATGCCTTGTGCGATACCGCCATGCACATTGCCCTCGGCGAGCATCGGATTAACCACGACTCCGCTGTCGTGAACCATGCAGACCCGCAGGAGTTTGAGCCCGCCGCTGGCGGGATCGACTTCGACCACCGCGCCGACCGCCGCGTTGGGCCAGGAGGGATAGGCCGAGGAGCGGCCCTGGGGATCGCCCTCCTGGTAGATGTTGGGATGGCGAAAGTAGCGCGTCGCCTCGAGGCCCGGTTCGATCTCCTTGGCGTGAATGCCGAAGGTGTCGCTGTAGATTATGTTGACGACCTCGTTGAACGAGACGTAACGCGCGGGTGCATCCTTGGGGAAAATTTTGCCGCCCTGGCATTGCAGGTCGGCCGGAAGAACCTCAAGCATGTGGCCGGCGACCTTGAGAATTTTTTCCTTGAGCTCGCTCGCCGCGACGAAGGTGGCGGAACCGCCCATGATGACCGCGCGCGAACTGTAGTTGCCGAGCCCCCACGGGCAGGTTTCGGTGTCGCCCTGGATTACGCGCACCGTATTTACGTCAACGCCCAGAGTATCGGCGGCCACCTGCGCGATTGAGGTTTCGTTGCCGCTGCCGGGCGAAGTCACTCCCGTCAGCACCGTCACCTGGCCCGAGGGGTTGACGCGCACGGTGGCGCCGTCGTAGCCCGCGACCAGCAGCGAGGTCGGCAGCGAGCAGCCCTCGGCTACCAGTTCCTGGCCAAGCCCAAGGCCAATGCGCCGGCCCTCGCGCAGCGCCTCAGCCTGCAGCTTGGGAAAATCCTCGTAGCCGACCAAGTCGAGCAGTTTGCGCATCGCCCCAGGATAATTGCCGCTATCTAGAATCACCCCGCTCACCTGCTGGTAGGGAAATTCCTCGGGCTGGATATAGTTGCGCATCCGCACTGCCACGCGGTCGAGTCCGGTCGCCTGCGCTACGCCGTCCATGACCCGGTCCATCAGGAACGACGCGGTCTCCTTGCCGAAACCGCGGTACGCGTTCCATGGGCACTTGTTGGTCACCACGGGGTAGAGTTCGACGTGGCAGTTGGGAATCTTGTAGACGGTGGGAATGCAGAAGGTCGTGACCAGGCTCATCTCCCATCCCGCGAGCGCCGCGGGTGCGCCAACGTCGGCGACGATTTTCGCCTTCAGCCCGGTGACCTGGCCGTCGCGCTTGTATGCGGCCTCGAAGTGGACCTTCTGCTCACGCGCGTGGCCGCCGGTGAGCAGATTTTCGCTCCGCTCTTCGATCCATTTGACCGGCCGCCCCAGCTTGCGCGCGAGATAAGCGGTAAGCGGTTCTTCCTGGTAGGTGGGAATCTTGGAGCCGAACGCGCCGCCCACGTTGGGCTGGATCACCCGCACACGGCTTTCTTCCATGCCGATAATATGCGCGATGTAGGTCCGCAACGGATGTGGACACTGCGTTGAGGCCCACACCGTGAGCTGATCGCGGAAGGTGTCATAGCTCGCGGCGTATCCGCGCGGCTCCATCGGCGAGGCCGAATAGCGCTGCGTCGAGAGGCATCCTTTGATCACTCCGTCAGCGGCGGCGAAGCTGCCCGCCACGTCCCCGGTATCCGAGACTCGCTCCATCACCAGGTTGGTGCCCCATGAAGGTTCGACCAGCGGCGCGCCCGGCGCCATCCCACTCTCGGCGTCGGGGACCACCGGCAATTCCTCGTAGTCGACCTCGACCAGTTCCGCCGCCTTGCGCGCGGTGTACTTGTCCTCGGCGACCACCACCGCCACGGCCTCGCCCACGTAGCGCACCTTGTCGTGAGCGAGCGCATACCAGTCGTAGGCATGCACTCCGATTCCCGCTTTATTGTAGGGCTGTGGAATCGGCTTGGTGTTGCGGCGAATCTCTTCGCCTGTCACCACGCATACGACCCCGGCCGTTTTCTCCGCCGCGCTGGTGTCGATCGATTTAATCAGTGCGTGAGCGTACATGCTGCGCACGAGCGCCATGTGCAGCATCCCAGGGAGCGTGATGTCGCCGACGTAGATTCCGCGCCCGGCGACCAGGGCCCTGCTGTTGAGCGCAGGGACGCGGCTGCCCATCGCGGGCTGTGAGTCACGCTCGTTGCCCGAAGCCGCGGCGCCGGTTGGGTGCGATTGCTCGGTCGCCATGATGTATCGAACCCCCAATGTTGTGCGGTCGGCGGTCGCAGCCGTTTGAGGCTCGCGCGCCGCCGCGGGACCCCCGTCCCGGATGCCGCGTAGATGCCTCTTATCAGAGAGCGGCGGTTTCGGGTAGCGGATTTCGGGGAGCACCGCCCGACGCTTGGGTTGCGGCGGGGCGACGATACAACTCGAAAAGACTGTTGTCGTCCTGGGCGGCTGGCGAGATCGCGATGTCGCTATAATTCTTCGACTCGGGATCGCGGCCGATTCGCCAGCGCAGCAGTTCGAGGCGGGCCAGGTACCAGAGCGCCGGAATGTAGGTGCCGATCATCTCGGCGACTCGCCGTGGATAAAAAATCATCGCGTTCTCGCGCGGCTGCCCCGGGCGGCGCTGCGAACGGCGCTTGCGCCGGAACACCCCGGACTGCAACGGATGCACGCCCTCGAAGGCGTGGCTCGCGTAGAAGTAAAAGATCATCGAGGCCACGCGGCCAGTATTGAGGTTGGTGGCCGCGGCACGCCTGAGCAGGGTTTCCACGTGCTTGGGCGAGTAGTACAGATGCCAGGCCTTCTTGTAGATCCCCTCCCACTCCTCGGCGGTCATCCGCGCATGTGCCGTGACCGCGTGCTCGGAATCATATTGGTTGGTATCGGGCGACATCGGGACGCCCTTTAAGTAGAGCTCTTGATGATCCTGCGAGCCCGGCCCCGGAGTCAGCATGAAAAATTCCATGATGTCGATCGGCAACTCGCGCTGGATGATGCCGATATCGCGCGCGATGCTCTCGGGCGTGTCGCTCGGGAAGCCGAGGATGTAGCCCGCGTAGGTGAGCACTCGGACATTGCGCCAGGCCTGCAGCATCGTGCGGTATTCGCTGATGTGGTTTTGCCCCTTGGAGGCGCCCTTGAGGCTTTCTGGATTGATGTTTTCCAGCCCGATAAAAACTTTGCGGCAACCGGCGGCCGCGGCCTTCTTCACGAAATTGGGAATTTTATAACTGAGCGTATCCACTTGCATGATGATGTTGATCTTGAGCCGTTCCTTTTTCTTCATCTCGATGATGCGATCGAGGATGGCTTCCCAATTCTTGTTGCGCGCGAAATCGTCATCGGTGATGAAATAGCTGCGCACGCCCTGTGCATAGCCGGCGCGAATCACGCGCTCGATATCATCCGCGGTGCGGTAGCGGGATTTGCGGCCCTGCACGTTAATGATGCTGCAGAAGCTGCACGCGTAAGGGCAGCCGCGGCCCGCGTCGAAGCATCCGAGCTTACCCGCGTAGCGCGCGACGTAACGCTCGGGCAGGAACGGCAGCGGCCGATTTCCGAGGTCCGGCATGTCCTTCATGAAATTGTAGATCGGTTGAAGGCGATTCTCGCGGGCCGCGCGGAAAATCTCCTCCAACCGCCCCTCGGCCTCGCCCGCAAACAGCGTGACCCCGAGCCCCAGCGCTTCTTTAAGTTCGGGGGTCAGCTCGGGCAGCATCGCGAGACAGCCGCTCACGTGGAAGCCGCCGATCGCGACCTGGATTCCCGCCGCGCGCAACTCGCGCGCGATGTCGACGGCGCGCGCGAACTGGTTGGTTTGCACTCCGACCATGCATACCAGGCCGCAATTTCCGGCTTCCGCGAAGCGCCGGATAATCTTCTTTATCGGGATGTAGACGTTGGTCTCGTCGCGAACCTCGATCTCGACATCCACATCCTCGCCCAGCGCGCGCCGTTCACGCACGTCGAGCGCGAGACCGTAAAGGCAGGACAGCGAGTTGGACGGGACGAAGCCGCGCCACCATTGAATTATGTAGCCCTGGTCGTCGTAGTGCGAAGGCTTGATCAGCTCGACCAGGAATTTATTTTTATTCGCGCCGGCTACTTCGTTCAAATTATCCGCCCCATGCTTCGGACTGTCCGGAGCATCCCCGCCTCACGAATTTCGCGGGCAGCCTGATTTGCCTAATCAAGCGAATCGTCTAGTTAAAAACTCGAGCTAAAACTTCAGGTAAGTCCGGCTTCAGCCGAAGCCACACTCCTGAGCAATACTCTATCAATAGGACAACGGAGGCAAACTATTGATGGGTTCGCGACTGTGTTCCCTAAGTTACACTTGTCCGGGCAGCCTGCGACGCGGCAGCGATTGAATCGCCGACGCTATCTGCCGAGCGAGGCCGTCGACCGTCCGGCTTAACGCGGCCGCGACCGTTTCTCCCGCCTGGGCGTGCTCGCTAATGTTTGAATCACTTGCGTAAAGGAGCTTTCCGGTCCCGTCGAGCAGCTGCCAATGCGCGATGAGATGGGCTGTGGCGGCGGCGTCGGTCTCGAAGCGATAGACGTCGATGCGCACCTGGCAATCGACGCGGGTGGTCCCGGGCCACGGGTAGAACGTGATCGAATGAGTGCCCAGAGCTTGCGTCAGATCCTGCGCGATCACCTGCTTGAAGCTGTTGTCGAGCGGCTCCGCCCATCGATCCTGGTTGGACAATTCGAGCCGGTTTGGACCGACCCGGGTCACCACTTCGTCGCGGTCGAGATACTCGGGCAGCTTGATCGGACCAAGCCCGATAATTGTGGCAGCGGAAGGAGCGCCCAGTCCGGCCGGCGCAACCGAGTTGGCGACGTCGGCGGACGGCGCGAGCACGAAGAACTTTGACCGGTCCGGCTGCGGCGAAAAACATCCGGCCCCGGCCACCGCCAACCAGACCGCGGCACCGACGATCACTGAGAAACGGCGGTGCATCAGTTTCCCTCCGAGGTATAACGCCCGCGCACGACCGAGCTGGGATTGCGGCGCAGGTAGTCGGAAAGCTGGCGCAGCGAGCGCGCGGCTGAAGAGGTCTGCTCCAGGGTCTGCGCGAGCTCGTAGTTGAGTGGCGAGTCCGGACCGAGCGTCGCCTGCACGGCCGCCAGCGTGGCCTGGGTTTGCTTGAGCGTGGCGCGGGTCTGCTCCGTCGTCAGGCGCAGCTCGTCGCCCATCGGCCCGATCTCGCGATCGAGGCTGGAAGCAAGATGGTTCACGCTGGCGGAGGCCTGGCCCATACTCTTCGCGGCAAGGTTGAGCGAATCCACCGCGGTCTGGATTTTTGGCGAGTTCGCAAGGTTGGTTATCGCGGCCGCGGTCTCGGTCAGCGATCTGATGACCTCGTCGAAATTAATCTGCTCGAGCTGGGCCATCATCTTCGACAGGGTCGTGGCGGCCTGCTCGAGCTTGGTTGGAACGGTCGGAATCTCAGGGTATGGCGAGTCCGAGCCCATATAGAATATCGCCGGCGTGTCGGGACGATAATCGAGGTCGACGTAGAGCAGCCCCGTCACCAGGCTCTCCACGTTGAGCTGCCCGCGCAGCCCTCTTTTGACCGCTTGCGCGACCTTGTCCGGATCGTCCAGGTTGGTGGCCGCGCCGCGCCTGACCAGCTTGTAGGTCTCGAGGTCGATGATGACGGGAATTCGATACTGATGGGCCGCCTTCTCCGCGTTGCGGTTCTGGCGCGGCGTCCCCACGCTCAACAGTACGGCGTTCACCGCGCCGATCTCCACGCCACGGAACTTGACCGGCGCGCCGACTTTCAAGCCGTTGACGTCGCTGCTGAAGTACAGCACGAACAGATTCTGATGCGTGAACAGACGGCCGGAACCGAGGGCTACGACGGTGGCGACGGCCAGCGCGATCGCGCCCAGCACGAAGGTTCCAACCAGAGTCGGGCTGATTCTTTTTCCCATAAGCGTTACGCCGTACGGCGTTGATGTTCCTCGTCGCGGGTAAGAAATCGATGCACGCGCGGATCGGCATTGTGCGCCAACAGTTCTCTGGGGTCGCCGCCCGCAATCATGGTCCGCGACCGCCCGTCCAAGAAGACGCTGTTGTTGCCGATCGCGAAAATGCTCGCCAGCTCGTGCGAGACCACCACGACGGTCGCGCCGAGATTGTCGCGCAAGTCGAGAATCAGGTTGTCGAGCAGACGCGAACTTATCGGATCCAGACCCGACGACGGCTCGTCGCAGAACAGAATTTCCGGGTCGAGCGCCATCGCGCGTGCCAGGCCGGCCCGCTTCTGCATCCCGCCGCTAATCTGGCTCGGATAGAAATCCTCGAAGCCCTTGAGCCCGACCAAGGCAAGCTTGAGCGCGGCGATCTGTCGGACCTCCTTTGGTGACAGGTCGGTGAACTCCTCCAGCGGAAGACCGACATTTTCCGCCAGCGTCATTGAGCCCCACAACGCGCCCGCCTGGTAGAGCACGCCGAACCGGCGCAGCATCCGCTCGCGCTCTTTGGGGTCCGCCTTGGTGAAGTTGAAATCGCCATAACAAATCTCGCCGGCCGCGGGCTCGAGCAGGCCGATCATGTGACGCAGCAGCGTGCTCTTGCCGGATCCGCTGCCGCCCATGATGACGAAGACGTCGCCGCGGCGGACCGTGAAGTTGATCTCGCGCATCACGACGAAGCTGCCGAAGGCCATCGTGAGATTGCGCACGGTGATGCAGGCGGGCCGTTCGGCCACCACATTCATCCCCGTCCCTGTTGTCGGCTCGGCCATCGGCTCAGAAACCCAGGATGTTGAACACCAGCGCGAACGAGCCGCAGGCGACCACGATGAAAACGATCCCGGTCACCACCGCCGAGGTCGCCGCGTCGCCCACCGCCGACGAGTTGTTGCCGCACTGAAAGCCGCGCAGGCATCCCGAGATCGCGATGATCACTCCGTAAACGGAACTCTTGAACACGCCTCCGAGCACGTCGCCGAGCGTGACCGCATGCAGCGTCTCCCTGAAATAGGTCGTGAACGAGAGCCCCAGCACTCCCGAGCCGACCGCCGCGCCCCCCAGCACGCCCATCAGGTCGGAGTAGAAACATAGCAGCGGCATCATCAGGATGAGCGCGATCACTCGCGGCAGCACCAGGAATTCCATCGGCGAAATGCCCATGGTGGAGAGCGCGTCGATCTCCTGCGTCACCTTCATCGTGCCCAACTGCGCGGCGAATGCGGCCCCGGTACGCCCCGCCATGATGATCGCCGTCATCATCGCTCCCATATCGCGCGCCATCCCGATACCGACCAGGTCTGCGACAAAAATCGAGGCGCCGAATTGCTCGAGCTGGACCGCCCCCATAAAGGCGAGGATCGTGCCGACCAGGAAACTGATGAGCGTGACGATTCCGAACGCATTGGCGCCGCAATCCTGGATCGCGACCATCAGATCGACCCGCCGATAGCGCGCGCGGCCGACCATGAACCGGCCAAGCGCGATCGTCACCGCCCCGAGGAACGCCACGAAGCCGCCAATCGAGTGGGTGTAGGCGATAGTGGCGGCGCCCACGCGCTCGACCAGCGGCGCGCGGGCCGGGGTGGAGTACGCGTCCTTGGCTTCTGGAACGGCCTCCGCCAGTTCGATCAGCCGCCGCAGTCCGCCGGGAAGGCCCTCGGGATCGACCGCGAGGTCACACGTGTGGCAGAGTTCCAGGACTTCGGCGACGAAGGCGACGAGACTGCTGTCCCATTGGCCCAGTTTCGCGGCGTCGAAGGCAATCCGCCGCGGCATCGGTGGATGCGCGAGTTCGCGCTCCAGCGCCGCACCCGAGATGAGCCCGTGTTCGAGGTGCCAATCGCCGGCCAGCGCGAGCACTAAAGTGTCGCCCGAAGCGCGGCCGAAGGAAAGCTGAGAGGAGCGGAGCGCTGACGGCTCAGCTCGCATGCAGTGCGACTCTGTTCAAAGCGAACCCATCTGACGATAGCATGGCGGGCAGGTTGAATGGGATACGTATGGTTCCCCGCGGCACAAAACCGGTGCGCCGAACCGAGAAGCCGCAGTCGATAGATGAACAGAGCGCAAGGTTGCGGTCGATATTAAAAGTTACGGGAAAGGGCACGACATGGATGACCACAAAACTGACGACAAGCCCGGCAATCGGCGCGGCAATGGTTCGGTGGCGATTCTCGCGGACCGGCGCACGACGCGGGCCCGCACCGGCGCGCAAATCCTCGTCGATCAGCTCCTCATCCATGGCGTCGACACCACCTACTGCGTGCCGGGCGAGAGCTACCTCGCCGTGCTCGACGCGTTCTATGACACGCGCGAGCAAATCCGCTTGATCGTGTGCCGGCAGGAAGGCGGCGCCGCCTACATGGCCGAAGCCTACGGCAAGCTCACTGGCCGGCCAGGCATCTGTTTCGTTACGCGCGGTCCGGGCGCGACCAACGCAAGCGTCGGCGTGCACACGGCCTATCAGGACTCGACGCCGATGATCCTGTTTATCGGGCAGGTCGCGCGTCCTTTTCTTGGGCGCGGGGCATTCCAGGAGCTCGACTTCGGCCGGATGTACGGCCAAATGGCCAAGTGGGTGGTGCAAATCGACGACCCTGCCCGCATTCCTGAGCTGACGGCGCGAGCGTTTACGCTGGCGACTTCCGGACGCCCCGGCCCGGTGGTGATCGTGCTCCCTGAAGACATGCTGCGCGAGGCCGCGGCGGCGGTTGACGCCGCGCCTTACAAAACGGTGCAGGCAAGCCCGGGTGCGTCTGAGATGGCGCGGCTGCGCGAGCTGCTCGCCGCTGCCCAACGGCCACTGATGCTGCTCGGAGGCAGCACGTGGACGGCGCAGGCGGTTGGCGACATCGTCGCGTTTGCCGAGGCCAATCGGCTCGCGACCGCCAGCACGTTTCGCCGCCAGGACCGTATCGATAACCTACACCCATGCTATGCGGGCGACCTCGCCATCGGGCCGAGTCCGAAGCTCGCGGAGCGCGTGCGTGAGGCTGATCTCATCCTCGCCGTCGGATCGCGTCTGGGCGAGATCGTTAGCTCCGGCTACACCCTCTTCGACGTTCCGCGCCCCAAACAGACGCTCGTGCACGTATACGCGGGTGTGGAAGAGCTCGGGCGCGTGTACCAGGCGGAATTGCCAATCAATGCGGGCATGCCGCAGTTCGCGGCCGCGGCCCGGGCGCTTGGGCCGGTCGAGTACTCTACCTGGGCCGCGGAGACCGAAGCCGCGCACAGCGAGTACCTGGAATACAGTTTGCCGGTGTCGAACCCGGGGATGCTGCATCTGGCCGAGATCGTCGCGAACCTGCGCGACCAGTTGCCGCGCGATACAATCGTCGCCAACGGCGGAGGCAACTTCGCCGGCTGGGTGCATCGCTTCTGGCGTTATCGCGAATTCGGCACGCAGCTGGGGCCAACCAGTGGCTCGATGGGCTATGGGGTTCCAGCCGGCGTGGCGGCGGCGCTCGCGCATCCGGAACGCACCGTCCTGTCATTCTCGGGCGACGGATGTTTTCTGATGAACGGTCAGGAGATCGCGACCGCGATCCAGTACGGCGCCGCGCCGATCTTCCTCGTGGTCAACAACGGGATGTACGGCACGATCCGGATGCATCAGGAGCGCGAGTATCCCGGACGCGTCAGCGGCACCGCGCTGACCAATCCGGATTTCGCCGCGCTTGCGCGCGCCTATGGACTGCACGGTGAAACCTGCGAGCGCACCGCCGAATTCGCGCCCGCTTTCGCGCGCGCACGCAAGGCCGGACGCGCCGCGCTGATCGAGCTGCGCCTCGATCCCGAGGCCATCTCGACTCGCACGACGCTAAGTAAACTCAGAGAGTCGTCGCTCAAGGCCGCGGACAAGGCGAAAAATTCAGGCGCTACGAATTGAGCAAGGAGAATAGGTACTGATGGGCGGTCCGTTGGGCCATGTCCGTGTTCTGGAACTCTCACGCGTGCTCGCCGGACCGTGGGCCGCGCAGACTCTCGCCGATCTCGGCGCCAGCGTCATCAAGATTGAAAGGCCTCGCGCCGGCGACGACACCCGCACCTACGCTCCGCCCTACGCGCGCACGAGCGACGGCGCCGAGAGCGGCGAGTCGGCGTATTTTCTTTCGACCAACCGCGGCAAGCGTTCGGTGACGATCGATTTCACTCGTCCCGAGGGCCAAAAACTGATGCAAGCGCTGGCCGCGAAGAGCGACGTCGTGATCGAAAATTTCAAGGTCGACGGGCTCACGAAGTATGGCCTCGACTATGCCTCCCTGAGCGCGCCCAACCCCGGCCTGGTCTACTGCTCGATCACCGGCTTCGGCCAGACCGGGCCTTACCGCCATAAGCCCGGCTACGATTTCATGATCCAGGGCATCGGCGGCCTGATGAGCATCACCGGCGAACCGGATCAGCCCACCGGCGGCGGGCCGGTAAAAGTCGGGGTCGCCGTGGCCGACGTTTTCACCGGGCTCTACGCGGCCATCGCGATCCTTGGCGCGCTGGCCCATCGCGACCGCACCGGCGTGGGACAGCATATCGACCTCGCGCTGCTCGACACGCAGGTGGCGGTGCTTGCCAACCAGGCGATGAACTATCTGGTCACCGGCGTAGCGCCGCGGCGTCTCGGCAATTCGCATCCGAACATCGTGCCCTATCAGGTCTTCGCCACGAGCGACGGTTATATCATCGTGGCGGTTGGCAACGAGACCCAGTTCGCGCGGATGTGCGAGGTTATCGGACGCCCGGACCTCGCCAGCGACGAGCGCTTCGCGACCAACGCCGCACGGGTCAACCATCGGGGTGAGATCGTCGCGATCCTGCACGGGATTTTCGTGACGCGGACGATGCGCGATTGGCTCGACGCGCTGGAGCGCGTTGGCGTTCCATGCGGGCCGATCAACACGATCGCCGACGTGTTTGCCGATCCGCAGGTGCAGGCGCGCGGCCTGCGCCTCGACCTGCCCCATCCGGCGATAGGCACGGTGCCCTCAGTCGCAAATCCGATCAAGTACTCGGCGACGCCGATTTCCTATCGCTCGGCGCCGCCGATGCTCGGTGCGGACACGGATGAAGTCCTGCGCGAGATAATCGGCGTGACGTTCGCGGAAATCGCGCGCCTGCGCAAAGCCGGCATCGTGTGAGTAGTGGATTATCGTAACTGTGAATGCGCCTTTCCTGAGGTCACCGTGAACGCAAGGCTGTCAGAGCCGAAGGATAGGCGGGATGCGATCTGGAAGACGGGGAGGCGCTCAGTGTTTGATTTTCGCCCCCGTCACCACGCCCTTGTCATGCAGCGCCGCAATCTCCCGCGAGCTCATTCCAAGCACGTCGGCCAGCACTTCATCGGTATTCTCGCCCAAGAGCGGCGCGCGCCGCACCGCCACCCGCGGCACCCCGGAAAAATCCAGCGGCGAACCGGGCATCAGGTAGGTGCCGACGCCAGGATGCTCGACCTCGGCAAAGACTGGATTGGCGGGCGAACAGCGCGGATCCTCTTTCACCAACTGGCGGAAGGTCTGATAGGGGCCCCACGAAACGTTGGTGCCGGCGAAGGTCTCGCGGATCGCCGCGAGGTCACGCGAGGCGAACCACGGGCGCAGCAACGCGGCGATGAGGTCGCGCGCCTGGAAGCGCCCGGTCTCCGTGTCGAGGTCATGGCCGGTCGCATGCTCGACGCTCGCGCACGCGTCGCCAATTCCGGTTGCATCCTTCAGCGCGGTCCACTGGCGCGCCGTGAGCGCGACCACCATCACGCGCCGCCCGTCGCGCGTCTCGAAGTCGTGGCCGAACGCACCGTACAGGTAGTTGCCGTCCTTCTGCTGGTCGCGGCCGCCGAGTTCCGCCTCCGCAATGCGCCCGAGATTCCCGACCATCGCGAATGCGACGTCCGAGAGCGAAAGATTCACCAACTGCCCCTCGCCGGTCAGGCGGCGATGGCGTTCGGCCGCCAGCAGTCCGACCGTCGCCAGCGTGCCGAGCGCGATGTCCCATGCGGGCAGTATGCTGTTCAGCGGCTCGGCGAGATTGCGCGGCCCGGTCGCCCACGGAAAGCCGGTCGCCGGGTTGACCGTGTAATCGACCTCGCTGGTGCCGTCGGGATTGCCGGTGAGCGCGACCATCACCAGGTCGGCGCGGCGCTTGCGCAAGGCGTCGTATTCGAGCCAGCCGCGGGCGGGAAAATTGGTAAGGAAAATTCCGCCGTGCTCGCCCGGCGCGGCAACCAGCGCGGCCACCAGCTCGCGCCCCTCGGGCGTGCGCACGTCGATCTGAATGGAGCGCTTGCCCTTGTTCAGCCCGGCCCAGAAAAGACTCTGCCCGTCGGCCGCCAGCGGCCATCGATGGTAATCCAGGCCGCCGCCAATCTGGTCGAAGCGGATGACGTCGGCGCCCAGTTGCGCGAGCGTCATGCCGCCCAGCGGCGCGGCCACGAACGCGGAGCCTTCGACCACGCGCAGGCCGGAGAGGATTCCGCTGCTCATGCCATGACTCATGCCATGACTCCTATGAAACGCCAGTCGAGCACGTCGTGAGAATCCTGCGAACCACCCGCGCGGTCGGCGCGCACGCGTGAGCGCAGATGCACCAATCCGCCGCCGCCGGAGAGCGGCTCGGCGCGTTCGAGTTCGAGCGTGCTCCGCAGCGTGTCACCTTCGCGCACCGGCGCCAGATGATCGCATCCGTGCCAGGCAACGATGGTGACCAGGTTTGGCAACGCGCGCGTCGCTTGCGCCGCCGCCAATCCGATCGTATGTCCGCCATAGACCAGCCGCCCGGCCGGACTTGAAGCGGCATCATGATGCGCCATCGCGATGTTCAACGTCAGCCGCGCGAGTTCAGGCGCCGCCGAGACGACGTCGCCGCCCGTTACCTCCCAGATTGTTCCCACTTTGAGATCGGCGAAATGCAATCCTCGCGCGGCCTCGCGAAACGCCTTCAGGTCCCAACCCGCGACCGGCGCAGGCAATGCGCGCGGGTCAAGCTCCTCGCCGATTTTTTCCAGGTCGGCGTTGTGTCCGGTCTGGCCCTCGGGATTGCGCATCGGCAGCATCGCGCAGCGCGTGTAGTCGAGCACCGCGCGGCCCTTCTGATCGGCCGTGCGCACGCGCAAGGCGGCGAGGCCGGTGGCGGCGCGGCCCGGACGCGGCCGATTCTGCCGCAGGCCGACGACCTCGGTCGTCGTGTACAGAGTGTCGCCGATTGCGGGCGCGCGGCGGAACATGAAGCCGCGATAGAAGAGGTTCGCGATTACACGTTGCGTGAATAGCGTCGATTGCCCGTTCGCCACGTCCCACACCAGCGCCGGATGTGCGAGCGCGGAGCCGAGCACGCGGCGGCTCAGCTCCGCGTCGAGCGCAAGCCGCATCCGGTCGCCGACGATCGCGCCGTGCGTAGCCGCCACGCCTTCGGTCAGGGTCAGCGACGGGGCGCTGTCGGCGATCTGTCCTACGTGAAGGTCGTCAAAAAACGGGCCGCCGACCGTTTGCGTAACCGGGCTCATGGTTCCTCTCGCGGGTGTGGGATGCAATTCGCGTTATAGCACCCTGGCGCCGTTTGAGCTTCACGCCTCCCTGAAGGCGAATCGCGGGTCGGCAGCGCGGACCTCGACCTCGGGCAGCCCCAGTTCCTTACGCACCATATTCGTCCCCAGCACCAGCGAAACGCATTTGTAGAAGGCGATGCGCCGCGAGAGCCCTTCGCGCCCGAAGCCGCAATCGGCACTGATGATCAGTCGCTCGGGCGGAACGTACTCGAGCGCCTTGCGAATCAGGTTGGCGACGAGCGCGGGCGGCTCGACGGTCGTGGCAGTATGATTGATCACGCCGATCGCGATTTTCTTGGCGGTCTTGTGATGCTTGAGCAGCGGCAGGTCGCGGCCGTTGCTGCTCGCACATTCAAGCCCGACCACGTCGGCGTTGAGCGCCATCAGATACGGCAGCGACCGCTCATAGCTCGGCCGTTCCCAGTAGAAACTCTGTTGATTCGGATTTCCCCAGCAGGTGTGCGCCCAGATTTCCGTATTTACGCCCTCGACCTCGCGATTGAAGGCCCGGGTGTAAAAGTCGAGGTCCTTCTCAGTCGCCGGCGGCGTCGTGCAGCAGGCGAAATGATGCGGCGGCTCCTCGACCTGGATCACCGGGCATCCCGCCGCCGCCAGCTCGCGCAGCTCCTCGTTGAGCGCCGCCGCCAGATCCATCGTCAGGTCCTGGTCGTTTTTGTAGTGCTCATTCCACAGCATCATCGGCAGACAGGTCGCACTGATTGCGCCGAACTTGACCGGCTTGCTGGTCATCCGCTGCGCGGTTTTCCAGAGCGCACTGTAATGGAGCGGTCCACGGGTAATTTTTCCGGTCACGGCCGGCGGATGATACGCCTCCTGGACCTCATAAAGGATATGGCCGGGCTTGATGTCGGCGTACTCCAGGAAGTGCGAGGTGTCGCGATAGCCCGAGATTCCGCCGAGCCGCTCGATGACGTAGAAGAACCATGAGCGCCCGCCCACTTCGAGGTCGAAGCGGGTATCGCCGTCGGTCAGGATGTCGAGACCCGCGCGCTCCTGCTCGTTGACGTAGCAGGCGACCGCGTCGATGTATTGCTCGCGATAGAGCGAGTCGCCCATCGCGATCTTGAAGGGCCGCCCGCGCAGGCTCTCCGTGAACCATGCGGGCTTGGGGAACGACCCGACCATCGCGGTCGCCAGTTTCTTGTCGCGGGTACCGTTCAACATCGTACGTCACCTCCGCCAAAGTGCCTGAAAAGCGCCCTATGGACGCTGATTTACAGCCTGCACGGATGAGTGTAAAGGAGCGGCAGAGGTTTTCGCGGCGATTCACGCTCCAGCACGTAGTCGCACGCGTTCGCGGTAATCATGCAGCAGGTAAAAATTCTTCTAGATGAGTCCGACATCCCGGAGCACTGGTACAACGTGGTGGCCGACATGCCGAATCCGCCGGCGCCGCCGCTGGGTCCGGACAGCAAGCCGATCGGCCCCGAGGCGCTGGCGGCGATTTTTCCGGGCGCGATCATCGAACAGGAAGTCTCGCGCGAGCGCTGGATTCGCGTCCCCGAGCCGGTGCGCGAAATCTACCGGCAATGGCGCCCGTCGCCGATGTACCGCGCTCTGCGCCTCGAGCAGGCACTCGGCACGCCCGCGCGCATTTACTACAAGTATGAGGGCGTCAGCCCCGCCGGCTCGCACAAGCCCAACACTTCCGTCCCGCAAGCCTACTACAATCACGTCGCCGGCATTCATCGCCTCGCCACCGAGACCGGCGCCGGCCAGTGGGGATCCGCGCTCGCGCTGGCGGGGCGGATGTTCGGTATCGAGGTCCGCGTCTACATGGTGCGCGTGAGCTACGAGCAGAAGCCGTTTCGGCGCTCGATGATGGAGACCTGGGGTGCCGAGGTGATCGCGAGCCCGAGCACCAATACCAACTCGGGGCGCAACGTGCTCGCGCACGACGCCGACTCTCCCGGCTCGCTCGGCATCGCAATCTCCGAAGCGGTCGAGGAAGCGGCCGGGCGCAAGGACACCAACTACGCACTGGGGTCGGTGCTAAATCACGTGCTGCTGCATCAGACGGTGATCGGACTGGAAGCGCAGAAACAGTTCGCCAAGGCCGGCGACTATCCGGACGTGGTTATCGCATGCTGCGGCGGCGGATCGAATTTCGGGGGCACCGCGTTCCCGTTCTTCGCCGACAAGGCCGCCGGGCGCAAGGTGCGGCTGCTCGCGGCCGAACCCGAGTCGTGCCCCACGCTGACCCGCGGCCACTATGCCTACGATTCGGGCGACGCTGCGGGCCTGACGCCGCTGATGCTGATGTATACGCTGGGGCGCAACTTCGTTCCGCCGCGAATTCATGCCGGCGGCCTGCGCTATCACGGCGATTCGCCGTTGGTCTCGCAACTACATTATGAAGGGCTGGTCGAAGCCGTCGCGGTGCCGCAGCGCGCGACCTTCGAGGCCGGGCTCATCTTCGCGCGCGCCGAGGGCATTATCCCGGCGCCGGAAACCAATCACGCCATCCGCGTAGCCATCGACGAGGCCCTGGCCTGCAAGCGGACCGGCGAGCCGCGGACCATCTTCTTCACCCTTTCCGGCCATGGCCACTTCGACATGGCGGCTTACGACCGTTACTTGAGCGGCCAACTCGAAGACAGCCCGTATCCCGACGAAGCGATAAGGATCGCGCTCGCGGAATTGCCCAAGGTCGTCCAGCAGGCGTCGTGAATCGCGCGGGGTCAGTTTGTCGCCGCCGAGATCGGACACGAACGCCTCAGAGGGGCTCTGATGGCCGCCTCGCCGGCGCAGGTCCTGAGCAAAGGAGCGCGGCATGATTAAGCCGTACACCGCCGTCGGCTTGATTCCGACGGTGCGCGGAATACGCAAGCGCGAGGATATCAAGCTGAATCTCGAGCACCTGGCCCACATGTGCAAGGCCGCGGCCTGGCTCTCCAGCCTCGACCTGCCGGTGCGCCTGATCGCGCTGCCCGAGGGCGCCCTGCAGGCCTTCAACGATGAGGTGCTCGACCTCGACCACGTGCAGTACGCGCGCGAATGCGCGATCGACCTTCCCGGCCCCGAGAGCGACGCGCTCGGCGCGCTCGCCCGCCAGTACGACGCCTTCATCATGGCGCAGGCCAAGGCGCACCACCCCGACTGGAAGGATCGCTTTTTCAACGTCGGCTTCATCATCGACCCCAAAGGCGAAATCATCCTGCGCCACTACAAGGTGTCACCGCTCTTTCCGGTCGAGCATTCGGTCTGCCCGCACGACATTTTCGACTGGTGGGTGGAAAAGTACGGCTGCACGCTTGAGGCGTTCTGGCCGGTGGTGGACACGGAGATCGGCCGCCTCGGAATCATGATGGCCAACGAGGGTTCGTACCCTGAAAATGCCCGCGCCCTGGCGATGAATGGCGCGGAAGTCGTTTATCGCGGATCGTACCCGCATCCGGCGACCGGCAACGAGCTATTCGAGATCCAGAGCCGGGCGCGCGCGCTCGACAACAATATGTATATGGTCGCGCCCAACCTCGGATCGTACTACCTATATCCGGATAGCGACCTGCCAATAGACACTTTCGGCGGCCGCTCGTTCATCATCAATCATCGCGGGCAAATCATCGGCAAGCAGGAATACGGCGGAACCTCCACTTACGTGGCCGGAGTAATCGATATCGAGTCCCTGCGCTATCACAGGGGCAGCGCGCAATGGGACAACTGGATGAAGGACCTGCGGACCGAGCTTTACCAGCTATTGTACAAGGAGCCGATTTACCCGAAGAACCTTTACCTCGACCGCGCGCCGATGAAGCATCGGGAGTATCGCAAAGAGGTAATCGAAAAGCAGATAGCCCTGATGCATCAGCGGGGCGTCTGGAAAAAGTCCTCGTACGAATGAACGCGATGAGCGCCAAGACACCCGCGAATTTCCGCTTCGAAAGGGACGGTCCGATCACAACCATCACCTTTAACCGCCCCGAGCGGCGCAACTGCATGAACCGCGAGGTGATGGCCGAGTTCGAGCGTCTGATATGCGAGGTCCGAGACCAGCGCGAAACCCGTGTGCTGATCGTCACGGGCACCGGCGCGGCCTTTTCGGCCGGCGCCGACGTGTCGGGCGCCGCGGAGGTTAAAGACCCGGCCGAGCGCCGGCGCATCTTCGCCGAGCGCAATGGGGGGCTCGCGCGGATGATCGGCCGCGTCTTCGACCAGATAGCTCGCCTCGATTGCATGACGATAGCGGCCGTCAACGGCTACGCGGTCGGCGGAGGCTGGGCGCTCGCGCTGGCGTTCGACTTCGTGGTCGCGGCGGAGGAGGCCGAATTCTGGGTGCCCGAGGTCGATCTGAGCGCTCCATTCACCGGCGGCCCAGCGCAGGTCATGACGGCGCGGATGGGTCCCTGGCGCGCGAAGGAGGCCGCCAT
>DATJID010000037.1:0-22045 GCA_035493515.1 Binataceae bacterium (SeqCode)
GGGGATATCAAGTCCGGCCTGATGAACGCCAAAAGCGCCCACCAGGTCGCCGGCACGGTGACGGTCGATATCGCGGACGCCGGGAGCGGCCGCGTGATGGAATCCATTAGTCAGTAGCCGCCTTCATGCAGTAGGCTTAACCGGGATCGATGCGATGGCAGTCGAAACCGAGAACCTGCAAACCGATCTTGGACTCGCGCAGCGCTTTCAGCAGTTTCAAGTTCGCAAATCACCACCTAAGCATGGAGGTCTACCCATGAACGGCTTCAAGGAATTTCTACTGCGCGGCAACGTCATCGATATGGCGGTCGGAATCGTGGTCGGCGCGGCCTTCGGCACGGTCGTATCGGCCTTCGTGAAGGACCTGATGACGCCCTTTATCGCCGCGGTCGTACATGCGCCGGACTTTTCCAAAATCGCGTTCACGCTGAACAACAGCAAGTTCATGATCGGCGACTTCATCAATCAGTTGATCTCCTTCCTCATCGTGGCGACGGCGGTCTATTTCGCGGTCGTGCTGCCGGTGAACAAGCTGATCGCTCGTCTGAAACCGCCGGCGGCGCCGACGACCAGGACTTGCCCGGAATGCATGAGTGAGATTCCGATCGCGGCCAAACGCTGCGCTCATTGCACCTCGATGCTCGCGGCCTGAACAGGCGCCCGGAACCGGCGGCCGTTGCCGCGGCGGTTTTGCGGGGATGGGCTACGGTTTTCGGCCGGTCAATGCACCGCCGGCGGGGGCTCTCCCGATTGCGCCATGCGGCGCAAATCCTCGAGCCATCCCTGATGGCCTCTCACGAGCATCCGCCGCAGATACCATCGCGCGAGCGTCGGCAGCCATCCGCGCTGCGTCTCCTCGGTGATGACGCGGCATCCCGCTCCGCCAGACTCCAGGATCCATCCGTGGTACGCGTACAGTCCGCGCGCCCGCGCGTCCCATCCGAGTTCGTAACACGGCTCGAACGTTCGCACGACGCTGCCCACGCGGGCGCCGAAGGTGCGCCATTCGAAGCTGCGGCCGACAGCCAAATCCGGTCCGCCCTGTTTGTCGGTGTAGCGAAAAGTCGAGCAGTTGCCGTACCATTGCGGCCAGCGCTCACCCCCGATTAGCCATCGCCAGACGCGCTCGGGCGCCGCCGCGATTTCGATTTCGTTGCGCGCATATACGGCGACACTTCCCGGCTCCATCCCATTAGGCCATTTCATCGCATTTCGTCCTTTCCAACGTTCGAAGGCCCCCCATGGAATCCAACTCGCCAAAATGTGACAATTGCCACTTAGACATATTCACTATCGGCTAATGGCGCGACCGTCGTCATAGCTGAAGTGAGAGGGGGGTATAAAAATGAACGGCTCGCCGGATATCGTGCTCTTCGGATGGGCGGCGGTGGTAGTTCTCATCGGATTGATGGTGCTGTTCGGTTCATGGTTCACGGTTGAGCAGCAGGAAGTCGCCATCGTCCAGCGCCTGGGCAAGTTCCTGCGCATCGCGCGCGCGGGACTAAACTTCAAGATTCCCCTGATCGACCAGGTCGTCGCCAACGTCAACCTGCGCGTGCAGCAGCTCACGGTCAAGGTCGAAACCAAAACCCGCGACAACGTCTTCGTCCACGTCACTGTCGCAGTCCAGTTCTCGGTCTTTGCCGACAAGGTCTATCAGGCTTATTACAGCCTGACCGACGCCACTCCGCAGATCACCGCCTTCGTCTTCGACGTGGTGCGCGCGCACGTACCGAGTCTCGACCTCGACGACGTCTTCCTCAAGAAGGATGAAGTCGCCCAGGCGGTCAAGGGCTCGCTGGGCGCACAGATGTCGGAGTACGGCTACGACATCCTGACCGCGCTGGTCACCGACATCGATCCGGACGAGCGCGTCAAAACGGCGATGAACGAGATTAACGCCAACCAGCGGCTGCTCGAAGCCGCCAAGGCCAAGGGCGAAGCCGAGAAGGTGCTCAAGGTCAAGCAGGCCGAGGCCGAAGCCGAGAGCAAGGCGCTGCAAGGCAACGGAATCGCGCGCGAGCGCACTGAGATAGCGCGCGGCTTGCACGATTCGGCCGCGATGTTCCAGCAGGGATTGCCGGGCGCCACCGTGCAGGAGGCGATGGTCGTACTGCTACTGACGCAGTATTTCGACATGCTCAAGGAAGTTGGTGGACGATCGAACACGATCATGCTGCCGCACTCGCCCGGAGGTCTCAGCGATATCGCTGGACAGATCCGCAACGCGATGGTCGCGGCGCGCGAAGTTCCCGAGGCTCCCACCGATCGCAACGGCGGCCCGGCGACGCCGGCCGCTGGCGGCCTGATCTCCGCCGCCGCTTCGGCACGCAACAGCAATTAGGCTTGGTGGCGAGACTTGGGCAATAGCGGCCCAGAACGCCCGCGGCCGAACACCGGGTGTGGGCTAACTATGCGCGATGCTGTGCAGCGAATCCATCAGGTCCTGCGCCGCGAAGCCCAATAGCCCGTAGTGATACGCCGCGGTGACACCGGCGGCGAACATGAGCAGCATAATCACGGCGAGGGGCGCTCCCATGTACCACGGCGCGCGCCCGGGATGCTCTTGTTGGCCGGGCGGGTGGGTGATCAGGAGCGAAAGATCGTCGTGGAGTTCGCGGTAGTAGTCACGGACCTCGGCGATCAAGTGGTTGCGCACCTCGAAGGCATTGGGGAGCCCCTCGCCCGTGAAGCGCATGATCTGCTCGAACTGCGCCAGTGCTCGCTCGGCATGATCGGCCACGATCGTCAGGTACGCCGACGGAACCTTTGCCAAGTTGCCCCTGCCGAGTCCGCGGAACAGTCCCAGCGTCCGTTCAAAGTAGGGAAGTCCGGACTGAAAGCTTAGGTTGGCGGCGTGCAAATCCTCGCGTGCCAGGGTCGCAGGCTTGATTTGATCGAGTTGCTTCAGGCTCGCCCTCAGACGAGACCTTTCATTACGCTCGGAACCGGCCATCGTTTTACTCCCGGCCTCCTATCGCATTATGCTACTAACGCCTGTGAATGTATAGAATTCTTAATTGGTTCTAGCACCGCGTTCAGATCGCCATTACCGCCTTCATTAGCTAATTGTGACGAATTAGAACAATCCAGTCTATTTTCAATAAAGCAGGAGTTATAGCGAGGCAAATCGCCGGTTCTCGTGCGGCCAAGGCGGCGAGTCGCGAATCGCGCCCAGCACCTCCTCTGGTTGCGCCACCACCTTCCACATCGCCCGATGCCGTTCGTCCATGAAACGGCGCTCGATTGAGCGCTCCAGCAATTCGATTAGCGGGCGGTAGAAGTCTTCCGTATTTACGATCACAATCGCGCCGCCGAACAGTCCCAAGCGCTTCCACGTTATCGCCTCGAACAACTCCTCGAACGTGCCGCAGCCGCCAGGCAGTGCGACGACCGCGGCGACCGAGTCGATCATCAGCCGCTTGCGCTCGTGCATGTCGTTGACCACCAGCAGTTCGGTGAGCCCGCGATGCGCCCACTCAAGATCGTGCATGAACGACGGAATCACACCGATTACACGGCCGCCCGCAGCCAGCGCCGCGTCCGCCAGATACCCCATCGAGCCCACGCTGCCGCCGCCATAAACGGTCGTGTGGCCAGCCAGCGCCAGCTCACGCCCCAGTCGTGCGGCGGCCTTATGGTAAATCGGATCGCATTGACGGCTCGACGCGCAGTAAACGCACACCCGCATGTTCGCCATGTTGCAATATGTTAGCCGACCAGCCCCCTCCTGCGCATCCGGCCCGGACTTCGCCAACCAGCGGGTGTCCACAGTTTTCTGTCTTAAGGCTTTGCGGCAGTTCTTTTATACCTTGGAGACTGTTTGACCCATGAGGAGGCGGTGCGCGAGATTAACCAGCGCGCAACGGCCCGTTAATTCGCCTGCCGGAGTTGCGGGCACGACGCGCGGTTAACGCCACGGTTTTGAACCTGCTCGCTGAGGGCAAAAGCTAAGCGGCTATGGAACACGCTCGTATCAATGGAGTTGAGCTCGCCTACGCGATACGCGGAAGCGGCGCATCGCTCGTCATGATTCATGGCGCGCAGGGCGATCAGACCATGTTCGCCGGACTCGCCTCCGCATGCGCCGCCGATTTTCGCGTGCTTACGTTCGATCAGCGCGGCTCGGGACTGAGCGAGAAGCCGGACATCGACTACACGATCGCGATGCTCGCCGACGATACCTCCGCGCTAATCGATCACGTGGGCTTTTCGCCGGCGCATGTCATTGGAGTTTCGATGGGCGGAATGATTGCGCAGGAGTTGGCGCTGCGCCATCCGGCAAAGGTTCGCTCGCTGGTTCTGGGATGCACCACGCCCGGTGGCCCCAGGGAGATTCGCGCTGAAGGAAACGCACTCGCGGCCGCATATTCACTCCAGCCGATGTCGGCTGAGGAGCGCGGCGCGGCTCTGGCGCAGGCGGTTTACAGCAAGGGACATCTCGCGCGGCACCCGGAGATCGTCGCGGCGATGATCGAGGCGCGCCGTCAAAGGCCGATCGATCCGGTCGCACTCGGCCATCGGATGAAAGCGCTATCCGCGCATGACACATACGATCGGTTGCCGAATATCAGTTGTCCGACGCTGGTAATCACCGGCAAGGACGACGCGCTGATTTCATGGGAGAACTCACGCCTGCTCGCCGAGCGAATACCCGGTGCGACGCTCGAGGTGCTGGATCCTGCCGGGCATTGTTTCTGGCTGGAGCGTCCGGAGGACGCGCGCGCCGCGATGGTGCGTTTTTTCCGGTCGATCAACCGCGAATAGTGCGTCCGCCGAATCTGCCGTGCCAGCTCCGTCTCATGTGATTAGAGAAGGGCGGCGGCCGAAAATTAGTAAGCGCATAAAACTCGGGGGGCCGGGCCTAAGCCCAGCCCCCCGCCGCTCCACATCCACAACCCCGCCCCACATTTCTCAAGCGAGGCTGCTCCGCGTCGCCCGCACCGCCCCACGCCGCCCGCTCGATTCAAGAAACCCGACTCCTGCTAAAGGAGCCTCAGCCCGCACACCCCCGCTGATTCATCCTCCCCTCGACCGCCTCATCATTATTGATTCCGACCTGCCACCTTCCCCCTCATCCCCTTCACCAACACTCGCGATGCTGCTTCGATGTCGCAGCTTCGTTCACTCGTTAACGCTCGCTTCACTTCACGAGCATCCGCTGGTCGCGCCGCAATTCAGGCACTTGTAGCAAGTCCCATTGCGCACCATCAGGCATCCGCAATCCGGACACGGCGGCGCGTCGGCCTGATTGATGAATGCCTGGCGCGTGCGAGCGCTCGCGCTCCCAGCCGCCGCCGCGTGCGCGACCGGAGCATCTGGTGCGAGTCCCGCAACCGGCGCCGGCGCAGCCGTTATCGTTGATTCAGCCGCCATACCGGCGTGCGCCTCGGGTGCGATCACCCCGATTTCGCGCCGGGCCTCTTCGTCGAGGAACTTCGACGCGAGCCATCGGAACAGGTAATCGACGATCGACTTGGCGTACGGAATCTGCGGATTCTTGGTAAAGCCTGACGGCTCGAAGCGCATGTGAGAAAACTTGTCGACCAGGAACTGGAGATCCACACCGTATTGCAGCGCATAGCTGATTGCCGTGGCGAACGAGTCCATCAGGCCCGAGATGGTCGAGCCCTGCTTGGACATCATCACGAAAATCTCGCCCGGCTTGCCGTCCTCATACATGCCGACGGTGATGTAGCCCTCGTGGCCGGCGATATCGAATTTGTGGGTGATCGATTTCCGCTCGTCGGGCATCTTCTTGCGATGCAGACCGCGCTCCGCGCCCGCCGTCAGCGCGATCGCCGCGGGAGCGGCCGCGCTCTCGACCTTGCCCTTGCCGGTGTTGAGTGGCTGGGTGCGCTTGGAGCCGTCGCGATAAATCGCGACCGCCTTGAGTCCCAGCTTCCACGCCGTCATGTAGGCCTCGGCCACGTCCTCGACATCGGCTTCGGCCGGCATGTTGATGGTCTTGGAAATCGCGCCCGAGATGAACGGCTGCACCGCGCCCATCATGCGCAAATGCCCCTGGTAGTGAATCGTGCGCGCGCCGGCGCGCGGCTTGAAAGCACAATCGAACACCGGCAGATGGGCGTCGGCCAAGTGCGGCGCGCCCTCGATGGTTTCGTGCTCGTCGAGATACTCGACGATTTCCTGCACCTCGCGCGAATCGTAGCCGATCCTTTTCAGCGCGCGCGGCACGGTGCCGTTGACTATTTTGAGCATCCCGCCGCCGACCAGCTTCTTGTATTTGACCAGCGCGATATCGGGCTCGATGCCGGTGGTGTCGCAATCCATCATGAAGGCGATGGTGCCGGTGGGCGCGATCACGGTCGCCTGTGAGTTGCGATAGCCCGCGCTTTCACCGAACTTCAGCGCCTCGTCCCAGGCCTCGCGCGAGGCGCGGAGCAGGCCCAGCGGCACGTGCGCGGATTCCAGTTCGTAGGCCTTTTCGCGATGGCTCGCGATGACCTTGAGCATCGGCTCGCGGTTGATCGCGTAGCCGCTGTACGGGCCCATCGCCTGCGCGATGCGCGCGGACTGCAGGTAGGCCTCCCCGGTCATCAGCGCGGTTATCGCGCCCGCGTAGCTGCGTCCCTGGTCGGAGTCATAGGGCAGCCCGAGCGCCATCAGCAGGGCGCCCAAGTTCGCGTAGCCCAGTCCCAGTTCGCGGAAGTCGCGGGCGTTGCGGCCGATTTCCTCGGTCGGATACGAGGAGTTGTCGACCAGAATGTCCTGCGCCGTGATCATCACGTCGACCGCGTGGCGAAAGGCACGCACGTCGAACTCGCCGCGCTCGTCGAGGAACTTGAGCACGTTGATGGACGCGAGGTTGCAGGCCGAGTTGTCCAAATGCATGTACTCGCTGCATGGATTAGAGGCGTTGATGCGCCCCGAGTTGGGGCAGGTGTGCCAGTCGTTGATCGTGGTGTCGAATTGCATCCCGGGATCGCCGCAGGCATGCGCCGCCTCCGCGATCATCCGCATCAGGTCGCGCGCCTTGTACGTCCCGTCGGCCTTGTGGTCCTTGACGAAATGGGTAGTCCATTCGCCGTCCTCGGCCACCGCGCGCATGAACTCGTCGGTCGCGCGCACCGAGTTGTTGGCGTTCTGAAAAAACACCGAGCCATAGGCCGGACCGTCGAGCGAGGAATCGTAGCCGGCGTCGATCAGCGCCCACGCCTTGCGCTCCTCCTCCTGCTTGCACTTGATGAAAAGTTCGATGTCGGGATGGTCGGCGTTGAGCACCACCATCTTGGCCGCGCGCCGGGTCTTACCGCCCGACTTGATCACGCCCGCGGAGGCGTCGGCCGCCTTCATGAAGCTGAGCGGGCCAGAGGCGGTGCCGCCGGCCGAGAGCTTCTCGCGGCACGAACGCACAGCCGAAAGATTGACCCCCGCCCCGGAGCCGCCCTTAAAGATGATTCCCTCGTTGCGGTACCAGTTCAGGATCGAGTCCATGTTGTCGTCGACCTTCAGGATGAAGCAGGCCGAGCATTGCGGCTTGGGCTCGATACCGACGTTGAAGTACACGGGGCTGTTGAAGGCCGCGCGCTGGGTTACCAGCAACGAGGTTAATTCAGCCTTGAAGGTGTCGCGCCCGGCATCGTCGGCGAAGTAGCCCTGGCGCTCGCCCCATCCCGCGATGGTGTCGACCACGCGGCCGATAAGCTGGCGCACGCTGGACTCGCGCCGGGGACTCCCGAGCGGCCCACGAAAATACTTGGACACGACCACGTTGGTCGCGGTCTGCGACCACTCGCGCGGAACTTCGACGTCGCGCTGTTCAAAGACCACCCGCCCGTCTTCGCCGGCGATCACGGCCGAGCGGAGTTCCCATTCGATCTCGCTGAACGGATCGATGCCGGAACGGCTGAAAAAACGCTCCAGCGCCAGCCCGGCCCGAGATGCCGCCTGCACACGTTCAGTCGCCTTAGATGGTTTTTTATCGAGTCCAGGCATCGTCATCTCACCAGCCGCCATCGTCCGCTCCTCCCCGTCAGCCGCCCCGCTCTCGTGATCACTTGGTAAGCTCGGAAGTTACTCCAGTTAGCGCGATAGTCAAGAGTCCGACCACCACCGATAGTGTGTTACAACCTGTTGACAACCCATAGGAGGGGTTGTGGACAGATTTTTCGCCTTTTTTTGATAATATAAGCACAGCTAATTTTATTCGGGATGAAAATGATCGATTCGCCCATGTTCATGGCCTGTGGAAACATGATCGTCGCGGCGCTGCGACGCCACCTAAAACGACGGCCCACCCATTGCGCGCGGACTGCGGAAGGATATGGTTAGGCGCGATGGCTGTACGGCGGCGCAGGGCTCCAGAGCCGATCGCGAGTGCGCTCGGCTCGATTATCGACCGGCTCGACTCCGAGGGTCAATTTGCGATCGTGCGCCTGGTCCAGGCGTGGCCGGAAATCGTCGGCGAAACGATCGCCCGGCGCACGGAAGTGGTCGAGCTGAAATTCCACACCGCGGTGGTCAGGGTCTCGGGGGCGATGTGGATACAGGAATTGAATCTGCTCAAGCCGGAAATTCTCGCGCGGCTGGCCGCGCGCGTCGGCGAGGATGCGGTGCGGGACTTGCGCTTTGTGCAGGGCCGGCTAAGCCGCCGCCCCGCCCGCCCGCGGCTGCGCACGGTGGCGCGCGCGCCACGCCGCGCAATTGAGTTGCCGGAGCTCAAGGACCCAGAGCTGCGCCGCGCCTTCGAGAGTCTGATCGAGGCCTGGGGTCGTGCGCCGCGCTAGACATCGCGCGGTGCGGATTCGTAAGATACGCGGGACCTTGCTGGTTATGGCTTTGGGGAAGCGGCTCGACGGTTGCGCGGGGGCGCAGTCGCATGGTAGTCGCAGCGGACTAAACACACCTGACCCGAGGGAGGGGACGAAGCATGAAACGATTCGCTTCAATTCTGATTGGCGCGCTTTTCGTAGGAACTGGCGTTGGTCTCGCAATCGCGCAGGAGGGGGCCGCGCCGCCCGCAAATCCACCCGCCGCAGCAGCTCCGACGGCGCCAGCGGAGGTAGCCCCGGGCGCTCCTGCAGCCGGCGCCTCGCCGGCCGCGGCCGGCGAGCATGCGGATGAGGTTGAGGCTTTCCACCGCGATATCAAAATGCATCATCGGATGTGGAAACGACTCAAGCAGAATCCCGCGCTGGTCTCGGATGATTCGTTCGTGGGGAAATATCCCGACCTCCAGCTCTTCTTCCAAAAATACCCGGGAGCAAAAGAGCGCTTCCTGGCCGATCCGGGCCTCTATCTGAAAATGAACGCAGCGAAGGCGAAGCATCGGGAAGAGACGCGAAGTCCTGGCGCGGAATAATCGCATCGGCAGACGGTGGGGCGAGGCGCGACGCTCGCCCCACGTTTGCCTCCTGCTCTTGCGCTCTGGACGGAGCATCTGCACGCCAGGCGATTCTTTCCCCGCGTACTGCTGCACCGGCAAAAACAACCTCTGAGTTTTTCGGCACTCCCGAGCGATTGCCGGCGACAGCGCGATACAATTAACTTTAGCAATGACCGATGGATCGCCCGGCTCCCCAGTCAAAAGCGGAACGCCGCGGGTTGAGCGTTCCGTTTCAGGGGCCGGCGCGCACCTGGTGCATCAAAGGGTAAGAACAATGAGACAAACCCTGTTCTTGAGTATGGCGTTGCTTATGGCGGGCGGCCTTTCGTCGCCGGCGTTCGCTCAAGCCGCCCCGCAGGTCACTATCAGCCACGAGATCACTACCGAAGGCCTTAATACCGCCGAGTTGGCGGCCTTCGATCAGCTTGCGAACAGCAACCCCAGGATGTCGCACGAGCTGGCCGCAAATCCGCATTTGGCCAACAGCGGTAATTTCCTCAAGCGATGGCCTGATCTGAATAATTTTTTCGCCAAGTATCCTGGGTCAAGAGAGCGCTTCCTCGAAGATCCCGGCAACTATCTTGCCGACGTTAACATGCATCACAAGTGAGCGCAGCGGGCCGCAAGACCCCCCGGGCCAAGCTCGCAAGGGGCAAATAAAAACTTAACCAGCGCGCGCCAAGCCACAGCGCCAGGACAAAACCAGCTAGCCTGCGGCTCCCGCCTTCAAAATCCGAAGCCGCGCGGGTCAGCGGTTACGCGGCGAAGAGAACTCGGGGAATTTTCCGCTCAGCTTGCGGCGGGCGCGATCGAAGGAGAACTGATTGAAGGGCTTGACAATATAATCCAGCGCGCCTTCGCCGACAAAGCTGTCGCGGATTTTTTCGTAAGGTATGGAACTCGCGATGATGATCGGGGTATCGGGCGCTTCTTTCTTAATCGTCTCGAATAGTTGGCGGCTGCTGATACCTTGCGACTCGGGCATCATCAGGTCCAGGATGACCAGGTTTGGCGGGTTCTCGCGAAAGAGCGCCATCCCCTGAAACGCATTTTCCGCCTCGTCGATCGTTCTGACCCCGTAAATTGCCAGATGATATCGAATCGCCTTGCGGACCACCGGTGAGTCGTCAACGACCAGCGCGCGAAGGGTCATCAGGTTTTCCTCTCCTCAGTTTGCATAGCACCATCGATGGCTCAGGCTGGAAAGCCGCCGCTCACAAGGTGGCCGCCGCGCCGGCATGCTGAAGCTGGTCGGGGAGGTCGGCGGCATGCGCTATAAGCTCCCTGGTACGGACGATCATTTCGTCGATTTGCGTCTTTTCAGTCTGCGATCCCTGAGCGCTCTTCTGCACGCCTTCGCATAGCGCTCCGAATCCGGCCGCGCCGAGCGTGAGCGAGGAGCCCTTGAGTGCATGCGCCAGTTTGCGAATCGCTTCGACGTCACGGCTGACGACCGCCGACTCAAGGGCCGCAACGCTCGCTAAGAGTTCTGCGCGATAGGTCGCAACCAACTCCAGAAACACATCCTCGGTCGCCACGTCGGAAAGCGAGCGCAGTTCTCTGATGGTCGACAAATCGAACCCTTCGACCTGAAGACTATCGTCGTGACGAGTTTCGTTCTGAGCATGAGGCGCGGCCGCCGCGGGAACATTTCGTTGGCCCGCAAATTCGCCGAATGCCCATCGATCCAGCATCGCGGCAAGCGGCAACAGCTTAACCGGCTTGGCCAGGAAGTCGTCCATGCCGGACGCCAGACAATGCGCACGCATGCTTGCCATCGCATGGGCGGTCATCGCGATTATGGTCGTGCGGTGGCCGGAGCTTTCTCGCCCTCTGATTTCGGCGGTGGCGGTGTAGCCATCCATACCCGGCATTTCGCAGTCCATCAGGATGATGTCATAGCGCCCGAGCGCGACCGCTTTGAGTGCGCCATAACCGTCGTTGGCGACCTCGGCTGTGTAGCCGAGCTTTTCCAGTTGAGTCCGGGCGAGCGAGGAATTCACCAGATTGTCGTCGACTACCAGCACCTTGATGATTTTGCGCGCGGCTGCGTTGTCTTCCTCGAGCATCGCGGACTTGCCCTGGATGTCACCCCCGACGGCTTCATGAGCTTCTGGCCGATTTCCCTGCAGCAGCGCCATCAGGCAGTTGAGCAACTGTGACAACCTGATCGGCTTGGAGATGGTGGCGTCCGCGCCGTCGGCGTCGCGAGTCGTTGCGGCCGGAGCCAACGGACCAATTGCGAGCACCTTGATCCCGGCCAGTGCCGGGTCGCGCTTCATTTCCTGGATCAGGGTCGGGCCGCCGACCTCAGCCAGCGTTGCCTCGACCAGGGCCAGATGAAAGGGCGCCCCTCTCACCGCTGCTTCGCGCAGTTCCTTAAGCGCGCCGGCCGCGGTATTCATCGACATGTTCGAAATGCCCCACAGGGTCAGGTATTCGGACAACAATCGGCGATTGGTCGCGCTGGGGGTAGCCACGATCGCGCGCGTACCGGTGAAACTGTCCTCGCGGAGTACCAACCTGGCCACTCCGGCCTGGGCGGCCTCGCGTTCGAAGCGCGCAGTGAAGTGGAAGGTCGAGCCCTTTCCGGATTCGCTCTCGAACCCAATCTCTCCTGCCATCTGCTTGACCAGGCTGGCCGCGATTACCAGGCCCAGGCCGGTACCGCCGTATTTGCGCGCGGTCGAACTGTCGGCCTGCGCGAACGGCTGAAACAGCCGCCATTGAAGCTCGCGCGGAATCCCAATTCCACTATCGCGCACCTCAAAGGAGAGTAATAGCTCGTTGTCGGTCTCTCGCACCTTGGCCACGGAAAGCGACACTTCGCCGCAGTGGGTGAATTTGACCGCATTCGAGAGCAGGTTGTTGAGTATCTGGCGCAAGCGGTTCGGATCGCCGCGCAGGTTTCCGGTTATTCCGGGAGCCACGAAAAGCGCAAGCTCGATTCCTTTGTGCGCGGCAGGCGCGACGAAGTCGTGAATTGTCTCCTCCACCAGATGGTCGAGCGAAAAGCTGACTTCCTCGAGCACGACTTTTCCCGCGGCGAGCTTCGAGAAATCGAGAATGTCCTTGACTATCGTGAGCAGCAACTCGCCGCTGGAGCGGATCTGGTCCATCTGCTGATGCTGCGCGGGGGAAAGATTGGAGAGCATAAGCAGTTCCGTCAGTCCGATGATCGCGTTGAGCGGAGTGCGCACCTCATGGCTCATGCTGGTGAGAAATTCGGATCTCACACGAGCCGCCTCAAGCGCGAGATCGCGCGCCGCCTGCATCTCGGCGTGGGCGAGCTTGCCCTCGGTGTTGTCATGATAGATGACGGCGAACGCTGGCGACTGGCCAGCGGCCGAGCGAGTAGGAGCCACAGTCACCACAACCTCGATCGCCACGCCGTCCTTGCGCAAACGCCGCGCCTCGAAGGTCTGTGCGATGGAGCGGTCTTTGCCCTTTACTCCTGCGTCAACCAGCCACTGCTCGCCTTGCGCCATCAGCAGGCCAGCCGACCTGCCAATTGCCTCTGCGGCGGTGTAGCCGAAGAGCCGCTCCGCGCCCGGATTCCAGCTGGTAATGATGCCCTCGGCGGTGACGGTCATCATACCTTCGGGAGCTGACTCAAAAATCGAACTGACCAGGCTGGTCTGCTCGAGGAGGGCGGCGGTTCGCTCAGATATCCTCTGCTCCAAAGTCGTGTTGAGCTTCTGCAGGTTTTCGCGATTGGCGGCCAGATCTTCGGCGCTTTTGTTCGCGCGCGACGAAAGCCTGATGTTGTAGAAGCCGATCACCAACAACCAAAAGATCACCACGCTGCCGGTCGTCGTCGCCGCCCTACTTTTCCGCGAAACCATGCGCGCATCTTCGGTCCGCCGCGTCATCAACCGGTCCTCTTCAGCCGTCATCTCGCCGAGCGTCCGCGCCGCTTCCCCGAACCCGCTACTGAGCCCGACTGATTCGGGCGCCGCCGCGACTTGTTCGAGGCCGTGGACCGCCGCCGTCTGCGTAACCAGGCGGGCCTGCTTAAGGAGACGATCGATGAGCAGGTCGAGCCGGTCCACTCGCCGCTCCTGCGCGGGATTATCGCTGGTGAGGGTCCGTAGCGTGGCAGCCCCACGGCGCAACTGGGACAGGTCGTCCAGGAGGCCGTCCATGCGCTTGGGATCTCCGCTGCGGAAGTATTCCTCAGTCGCGGTGAGTGCGGAAAAATTGCTCGCCCTGGCCGTTCCCAGCACCTCGAGCACGTTTTGCGTGTGGGTTATCCAGATGCTCCGTTGGGCAGAGTTGCTGGCGTTGTTCAACGCGCTCCATACAACGATTGCGGCCGCGATCAGCGCGGCTGCGAAGCCAATCCAGATAAGCCCGGGACCGTGGTCGAGGTGAGGCAGCCATCCGGTTACGGCCGAGCGAGGCTCTGCTGTGATTTGCGGAGCGGACATCCGGCTTTCTATTCGAGCAAGCGATGTGCCATGCAACCTGCGGCAGTTTGCATCCGGCGCGGAACGCTAAAGAAGCTAATTCGTGGAGAAAGGCTTGCGCGCTATCGGCAGGATCTTTTTCGGCGTTCGGATTCGATACAGCCGGACCGCCAAATTCTCGCCGCGCCGGCTCATTTAAAGATAGTGAACCTACCGAAAAGCGCCGAAACTGAAACGGCTCGAGGTCGTACTCCCAGAGTGGCCGGAGTAAGGTTCTGGCGAGGCGCCCGATGCTTAAAGTCGGTAACATGCCGCAGGAAAAGCGCGCGTCGCATGCGCTTAACCGGATGGCCTTTGGGCCACGGCCGGGCGACCTCGAACGCGTCAATCAGATCGGCGTCGAACGCTACATTCGTGAGCAGCTCGACCCGGAATCGATCCCGGTGCCATCCGAACTTGGGCGCCGCGTCAACGCGCTCGCGACTCTGCGGATGACGCCGGTGGAATTGTTCGTCACCTTCCAGCTCCCCCTGCAACGGGCCAAGGGCGACAAGGACGCGCAGAAAGAGCTGCGCCAGCGTTCGCGAGTGATTCTCCAGGAGGCGGTCGCGGGGCGGCTGATGCGCGCGATCTACGGACCGCGCCAGTTGCAGGAAGTGATGACCGCCTTCTGGTTCAACCATTTCAATGTTTTCGCCGGCAAGGGCCTGTGCCGTCTGTGGGTCGGCGCCTACGAGCAGGAGGCGATCCGGCGGCACACGATGGGCCGCTTTCGCACGCTGCTCGGCGCGACCGCCAAGCATCCCGCGATGCTCTTCTACCTCGATAACTGGCAGAACAGCGCGCCCAACAGCTTCGCGCGGCGCGGCAAATTCCAAGGCATTAACGAAAACTACGCGCGCGAGGTGATGGAACTGCACACGCTCGGCGTCAACGGCGGATATTCGCAGGCTGACGTGACCGCGCTTGCGCATATCCTTACCGGATGGGGTCTGCAAAGACGTGGGCAGGCCGGGATGCGGATGGGCGCTGCGGGAATGAGCGCTCCGGAGACGAGCGCTCCGGAAAAAAGAGGCATGGGTGGATGGAGGCCGTGGCGGCCGGGCCGTCGAGCGCCGTTGCCCGGCGCGCTGAGCGATCAGAACGGCTTTTACTTCGACCCGAGCCGCCACGACTTCAGCAACCAGACTTTTTTGGGCCACTCCTATGAGGGCGGCGCGGGAATCGCCGCCGGCGAGCAGGCGCTGGACGTCCTGGCGAGCGCCCCCGCCACCGCGCGGCATCTGAGTACCCAGCTCGCGCAATACTTCGTGGCGGACAATCCTCCGCAAACCCTCGTGGCACGCATGGCCGAGCGCTTCGAGCAGACCCAGGGCAACATCCGCGCGACGCTCCAAACGCTCTTCTTCAGCCCCGAGTTCTGGGACGAACGCTATTTCGGGGCCAAGTTCAAAACCCCTTACGACTACGTGATTTCGGCCGTACGCGTGACCGGCGCACCCGATATCATGAACTACCGCCCGCTGTTCGGCACCCTGATGCTGCTGGGGATGGCGCCCTACGCGCACGAAACGCCCGACGGTTATTCAAACACTCGCGAAGCTTGGCTCAACCCCGACGCGATGATGACGCGGCTCGGTTTCGCCACCGCGCTCGGCCAGGGCCGTCTGCCACTGCTTGCGCCACCGTTCGAGGCGGAGGGCGCCTGGAGCGCGGGATTTCGCGTGAGATCCAAAAATGGCGGCGGCGGCGCAGCAAAGACTTTGGAGCTGCGCCCGACCGAAAATAGTTCCCCGGAGAACAAATATTCTGCGCGCGATAAAGGCCCTCCAATGGACCCGCCCGAGCCGCAGCGGCTGGTCGCCTCGGTCGGCGGCGATCTGTCGACCAACACGCGCGAAGCGATCGAAGCCGCGCCCGCGCAACTTCGCTCAGCGCTTATTCTGGGCAGCCCGGAATTCATGGTGCGCTAGACGCGCAACGAGGCCATGGTGAAAGAGAAACGCGAAGACGACCAATGCTCTGACGAGAGCGCACATCGCGCGCGCATCATGATGCTTGACCGGCGCGCGTTCCTCCGCGGCGCCGCGACACTCGGCGCAGCCGGCGTCGTGATGCTGAGTCCGACCGCGTGGGCCGCGCGCGCGCTAGGCGGCGATTCAAGCCGCAAGCGCTTGGTGGTGGTATTCATGCGGGGCGCGGTCGACGGCCTCAATGTGGTGGTGCCGCATGGCGAGCCGAACTACTACGACTCGCGGCCGACGCTCGCGATCGTGCGCGCCGGCGGCGACGGCGCAGTGCTCGACCTCGACGGCTTCTTCGGACTGCATCCCGCACTGGCCACGCTCGAGCCGCAGTGGCGCGACGGCACGCTTGCCTTCGTTCACGCCTGCGGCTCGCCCGACCCCACGCGCTCGCACTTCGACGCCCAGGACTACATGGAAAGCGGCACGCCGGGAGTCAAAAGCACCGGCGATGGATGGATGAACCGGGTGCTCGCGGTGATGCCGGGGCAGGCCTCGCCGACCGAGGCCTTGAGTCTCGGCGCCAACGTCCCGCGTATCCTTTCGGGCCGGATGCCGGTCGCCAATATTGCGCTGGGACGCGGCGCGGCGCGTCCCCTGCCGATGGACCGTCCGATCATCGAGACCGCGTTCGACCGGATGTACCGCGGAAGCGACGCGCTCAGCCATGCCTACCAGGAAGGGCGCGCGGCGCGCGCCCAGCTGATGGCCGAACTCGAACAGGACATGACTGAGGCCAACAACGGAGCGCCCTCGCCCACGGGATTCTCCAACGACACCGGGCGCCTGGCGCATCTGATCGCGCGCGACCCGAGTATCCGGCTCGCGTTTCTCGCACTCGGCGGATGGGACACGCACGTCAACCAGGGATCGTCCAGGGGCCAGCTTGCGAACCATCTGCAGCCGCTCGGCGAGGGCCTCGCGAGTTTCGCAACCGCCCTCGGGCCGCACTATCAGGATACGGTCATCCTGGTCATCTCCGAATTCGGACGCACGGTGCGCCAGAACGGCAACGGCGGCACGGACCACGGCCATGGCAACGTGATGTGGGTGATGGGCGGTCCGGTGCGCGGACGCAAAGTATACGGCGCATGGCCCGGACTCTCGACGCAACAGCTTTACCAGGAGCGCGACCTCGCCGTCACCACGGACTTTCGCGAGCCGATTGCGGGCGTGCTGAGCGGGCACTTGGGCCTGGGCGAAACGCAGATCGAGAAGGTCTTTCCAGGCCGCCCGCGGGCCACCGGCCACACCGCGAGTTTGATCAGGGTGTAATCACAGAGAACCCGCCCGATTTCATCGCGAAACGTTGGCGCTGGCCGGGCGATAGGCCACCAGTTCCTGGCTCTTGAAGTCCGCATCAGTGGTGACGCACTTGGCCAGCGCATTTACCTCGGGCGCGTACCAGCAGGTCATCTTCGTGTTGGACAACCCGGTGCGATAGACAATCTGCAGCTTGAGCGCCTCCAACGTTCCGGCTGGCACCGTCACCTGCTCCCAATCGAGCGCCTGGCCGCGGGTGTTGCCCCAAATCCGGCCCTGCTCGGTCTTCAAAAGCCAATCCTTCGACCACTTTTTGCCCGCCCAGAGCGGAAAATTAAACGTGCCGAGGTCGGGGTCGAACGAGCCGATCAAGGTGCCGATATGGCCCGAGATGAGGTTGCCCTGGAGCGTGTAAGTGTTCTGATGGCCAAACCAGTCGATCACCATGCGATCGCCCGTGATTTTCTCCACCTCGATCTTGCCGTCGGTGTCGTTGAGCCTGGAGACCCAGGTATCACCGACTGCAAGCCTGGGCGCCGGAATTTCGCGATGCTCCGGGTTGGGCCGATCGACCACGGTTACTTCCTTATGTCGGCAATACGTACACGGCCCCACGACCTCGACCGCCTGACCCGAGACGAGAAAATCCTTGCCATCGGCGCTGGCGGCGGTCGCGACATCGGTGATCGCGTCGACCCGATCCTGGTACTGATCGATCGCGAGGCTGCGCAACTTCTCGTTAATGTGATCGGTCTCGATCGCCGCGCCCGAGAACGGCTCGCTGTATTTTATCTCGCCCAAGGTCCGGTGCGGCTCGGGCAGGTCGCCGGTCATCACCATTACGTCGGCCCGATTCAGCGTGACTATCCTCTGATGCATCATTTCCTGGCGGTTGCGCTCCTCCTGCACACATCCCGGCGCCGCCAGCACAGACAGCGCCAGCATCAGCAGCGCCATCCACGCCTCTGGACTCCAGTTCCGCATGGAAAACAGGGTACCATGCCGACTTGCGCCAGAGCATCGCGCCGGCGGTCCGATGCCGACGAGAAAGCCGCGGGGAATTCGCCGCTACGGGTGCGGTGCGGACGGAGCGTCCGCGGCGCGCAGCAGGCCGGTAAAGCTGTTCATCTCCTGCGCGTTGAGGTCGGACGCCATCCAGTAGTTCATCCCGCCGCGACGCCAATGCAGGAGGTTGTAACCGTCATGCGCGGTGGTCTCGACCGCGCTCTGGGAGCCATCGGGAGAAGGCCAGACGAAGACGTTGACGATATGTTTGCGGCGCTGATAAACCAGCGCCGCGACCGGACGGCCGTCCAGGTAGTCGAGACGCCCGCCGATGAGGCGAAAACCGGCGGCGGCGAAATCCGCGACCGGCGGCGAGAAATCGACTCGTCCATCGAACCATGGCTTGACGGTATGCTGGTCGGTCGAGACCACGTCCAGCAGATGGCCCGGCATCAGGGAACGCAGATGGCTGGTCAGAACCTCCCGCGCGATAACGTCGGCCGGCACCCCGCCGTCAAACAGCGGGCCGTCGCCGAACGGCCGCGACCGGAGCCCGCCGCCGTTGAACATCACCAGCGCGAGCATCGCGAGCGCGGCTCCCGCAACCACCCATCCCGCAGCCCAGCCGAGCGATCCGCCGCCGTCGCTCCTGCCCCCCACTGACCATCCCCGCCGCCACGCCCCCGTGCGAGCCGATGGCGCGAGCGGTCCGGTGGCGACGGCGCCGCTGGTGGCCTCGCCCGCCAGCGCCGCGCCGACGCGCCGGCGAAGCGCATCCGGCGCGCTGAAGCGCAGCGCCGGGTCGCCAAGGGCGGCGCTCAGAGCCGCGAGTGCGGCGCGTTCGCGCGTGCATTCGACGCATTGCTCGAGATGGCGCTCAAATTCGAGCGCCGACTCGAGGCCCAGCTCGCCGTCGGAGTAAGCGTGGAGTAATGCTCTGGCCTCGGTGCAGTTTACGCGCATGTCTCCGCGCTCACCCATTGTGCCGAATCTGCCGCACTCGACCGGGCTTACCGGATTCGCCGGGCTTGCCGGATTCGCCGGATTCGCTCGGCTCGTGCGGATTGCCGGCGGGCTCCGGAGATTTGCCGCTGAGCGCGAGGCGCAGGCGCTCCCGCGCCCGCGCCAGGCGCGACATCACGGTGCCAATCGGCACGCCGGCGGCGCCGGCGATTTCCTTGTACGACAGTCCTTCCATCTCGCGCATCACGATCGCCTCGCGGTACTCGACCGGCAGCGCCTCGAGCGCGCCGATCAGCGCCTCGCGATCGACGCGGCTGAACGCGGCCGCCTGGGGATCGGTAGCCGGGCCGGCGGCGCACTGATGCTGTTCCTCGTCGAAGACCACGTTGCTCGCTGCCGTCCGGCGGGAGAGCTGCGTGTAACATACGTTGCGCACGATCGTGAGCAGCCAAGCGCGGCGATCGCCGCCGCGAAACCCGCTCGCGAAGCGCATCGCACGCATGAACCCCTCCTGCACGGCGTCCTGCGCGTCCTGATCGTCGCGCAGGAGCCAGCGCGCCAGGTTGTAGGCATCGTCCAACCAGCCGAGCAGGCTCTGCTCGAACCTCTGTGCTTCTTCCCGATCCACCAACCGCTCTTTTCGCTCCCCGGTCAGCGGTCGTCACAGTGAGCCGTCACCACCGGGCCAGTTCGTGACATAAGACCGCGCGCGCGAGGTTTTTATTCCCAACCGCGCCGGTGCGCCTCATCCGGGAATAACCGGCATGGCCCTGGAGTCTTACGCTTGGAAAACAATGGCGCAAGGAGCGTGGTTCCGGGCGCCGCGCCTTTGGCGGATTTACCGCCGGACAGGAAACGGAGCAGAAAATGAAAAATCAGATTGACCGAAGGTCGTTCCTTAGAATCGCCGGAACCTCGGTAGGAGTCGGCGTGCTTTATGAATTCGCGCCGTTCCTTGAGCGCCGGCCCGAAGCCGGCGAAATGAACGGCTATTTCAAACGAACCAATGGCGAAGCGCCCGCGAGCTTCACCTTTGCGCAATTCAGCGATCCGCACGTCGGCTTCCAGGGTCCGCCCAACCCGCTCGGCACGAAGGCGTTCGAGAGCGCTGTGGCACTGCTCAACCAATCGCCGCAGCGCGCGGATTTCGTGCTTTTCACCGGCGACCTCACCCACGATGCGGACAGCCGTGACGTACATGCCAAGCGCATGCAACTGTTCAGGAAAATCGCAGGCGGCCTCAATACGCGCGCCATCCACACCGTTCCCGGTGAAAACGACGCCGCGCTCGACGGCGGCGTACTCTACCGCGAGCACTTTGGCGAAAGCCACTATTCGTTCGATCACAAGGGCGTCCATTTCATCGCGCTCGACAATGTATCGCAGGGAAGTCCCGAGGTTGGTCCGGCGCAACTGGCGTGGCTCAAGGCGGACCTGGCGCGGTTTCCCAAGACCGCGCCGATAATCGTTTTCACTCATCGGCCGCTGTTCGATCTGAAGCCACAATGGGAATGGTTCACGCGTGACGGCGACGCCGTGATGAACGCGCTGGCAGCGTATGAGAACGTGACCGTGCTCTACGGCCATATCCATCGCCACGACGTGCAGCAGCGCGGAAAGGTGACGCACTACGCGGCGCGCTCGCTTATCTTCGCGTTCAACGATCCGGCGACTAACGAGGACAAAAAGCAGTTGCCGTTCGACAGGGACGACCCGTTCAAGGACTTGGGAGTCCGGTTCGTTACAGAGAGCGGCGCGGGCGACAAGGCGGTGGCGCTCGGGGTCAACGACGTCGCACTCACCAAGGCCGAGTTTTCCGGGCTCTCGGGAATGCAGCAGATGATCAAGCACAACAACTCAATCGGTGGGAGTTCATCCAATGACGCTGACTAAAAAACTTGCCGCACTGGGTCTATGGGGACTGACGACGGGCCTGTTCGCCTATGCGTTGCCGGCGCAGGCGCGGGCTGCCGAAACGGCGCAGGTGGTGAAGATCACCGCGAGCAAATTTCACTTCACGCCCGATCGCATCGTACTGGCCAAGGGCCAGCCGGTCACGCTGCAACTGACGAGCGCCGACAGGGTCCATGGTTTCATGGTCCGGGCGTTTGGCATCGACACCGACATCCAGCCGGGCAAGACGACCGCAATCACCATCACACCCGGAAAGATCGGAACTTACACCACGATCTGCGATCACTACTGCGGACTCGGCCATGGCGGGATGAAGATGACGATCGTAGTTGAAGAAGCAGTCGCAAAAACGTCGGACGCAAAGGTGGGTGGGACGCCCGAGATGGTTTCGAAATAGCGCGCAAGCGCTCCGATCAGGAGGGACTAAGGCTGAAATACTTCGATGGAAACTCTAATCGCCAAATATCATCTGCATCCAATTATCGACCATTTCACGATTGCGCTTTTGGCAATTGGAGTGCTCGCTGATGTCGCCGGGTACGTTATTGGGGCGTTGTTCGGCGATCGGGGCCCTCGCATCAAGCGGCTGGGCGATCGATTGAGCGAAGCCGCACTGATGCCGCTCATTCCTGGCGCAGTATCGGTGATCCTTTCGCGTTTTACTGGAGAAAGCGAGGCAGAGCGGGTCTGGGACACGATCTCCCCGACCGCCCAACAGATTCTTTTTTCCGAAATCGGCTCCGCTCCGTTTCTTTCTCACGCCGTGCTCGGCACCTATTTGATGTACGTGTTCGTGGCGCTGGCTACGTGGCGCCTACTCCTCGAAATCTGGACGAAACTCAAACGGACGCAGCTCCTCTATCTGGCGGTAGCGATAGTTGCCGTGTTCGCACTCCTATATCAGGGAAAAACCGGCGGAGAACTCGTTTACGACAACGCGGTAGGAATCACCCACCCGGATGCCGCCTCGGCGCGATCAATGAATCTGGAAAAGTGAATTAACGGTTCGAACATGTAACTAATGTCGCGACCGTTTCGTACTGACTCTCGATCGAATCGCAGTCTCCTGCCCAAGGCGGGGCCGGGGTTCGTCCCCCCCCCCCCCCCCCCCCCCCCCC
>DATJID010000038.1:0-19472 GCA_035493515.1 Binataceae bacterium (SeqCode)
AACGACGGTGTCGAAGCCGACGATGTCGAAGCCGACGATGTCGAAGCCGACGCGCCCGGCGTCGACGCGCGCCGCCAGGCCGTGCTCCGCGACGCGCGGCGCACGCCCTTCGCGGTGTACACCGACCTCGAATACGAAGCCGCACGCGACGCCTTGGGGCCGCTCGCGCGCCGCTTTCGTTTGCGCCTGGGCCGCAGGCTGCACGCCGCGCCGCGGGGACGGGTCGATTTCCGCCGGACCATTCGTGCCTCGTTGCAGCACGGGGGCGCGATGGCCGAGCTGCGCTGGCGCGCGCGGCGGCCGCGACACGCCGATCTTCTGGTGCTGGCCGATGTTTCAGGTTCCGTGCGTTATTGCTCGGCGCTGATGCTCGAGCTGGTGGCGGGCGCCTACGCGCACTTCCGTCGGGTGCGCAGCTTCGTCTTTATCGATCGTCTTGCAGAGGCCGAGTTCGCCGGTGGCCATGTGGCCACCGATCCGGCGCTGGACCTCTATGCCCGCTCGGATTTCGGCCGAGTGCTGGGCGAGCTATGGGAGCGGCGCGCCGAGCTGCTCTCGCGCGCAACGCTGATGCTGATACTGGGGGACGGACGCAACAATCGACGGCCCGCCCGGGCTGATCGGCTGCGCGACTTGCGCCGCCTGTGCCGCGCCGCCATATGGCTGACGCCGGAAGCAACGCCGCGCTGGGGCACCGGCGACAGCGCGATCTACCAATATGAGCGTGAAGTTGACGCGCTCCATCGATGCGCCGATCTGGCCGAATTGGAGCGCTCGCTGGAACACTCAATTAGAGCGGTTTTTTGACTGGTCTTTGTTAAAAATTGGCTTTTTTAACGGCCTAAGATTTGACATGCACGCTTACAGACCGTTAACATGCGCCGTGCAAGCAGCAATAAGCGCGCCAAAATGCTTTTTTCATGAAAAGAAATAACGTTCTACATCTTGTTCTACCTTTCGTAATCGCGTTTACGCTATTCGCTGCGAATCGAGCGATGGCTCAGGGGACCGCCGCAGGTTCGATGAGCTCGCTCACCGGCGACGTCCATATCGAACGCGCCGGCACCACGGTACCGGCCACACCGGGTACGGCGGTCGATGTGGGAGACCGTATCGTCAGTGGCCCCAACAGCCGGGCCACCATCACGCTGACCGACAACAGCAAGCTGGAACTGGATGAGTCGAGCGCTTTGGTCATCGACCAGCAGATGGTCGGGCCCAATACGCGTCATACCAAATTGAGCTTGTTCTCGGGCTTGGTGCGTTCATTCGTATCATACTCGTCATCGCCCACTCCGAATTTTGAAGTGCATACGCCCAACGCTGTCGCCTCAGCGCGAGGCACCGAGTACGACACCTCGACCAGCAATCAGGCGCCGAGCACGATGAGCGACGAGGACCGCAAGAAGTACAAGGATTGCCGCCGGTTCACCGAGGTATCGGTCTATGACGGCACGGTCGAAGTAACCAACACGACCAATCCGGGCGGCGGATCGGTGCAGGTGCCTCCGGGCCACAAGACGGAGGTGGTATGCGGCTTCGCCCCGTTTCCGCCGAGCGAACTCGCCGCTGCCGCTACGGCCGGGGTCGCGAGCAGCACTACCGGCCTCTTCGTCGGTGGCGCGATCGTGGCTGGCGGGGCGGCGGCGGGCGGATTGGTCGCGGGCGGTGTCTTCGGCGGTGGCGGGGGCGGTCACAAGAAGGTGACCAAGAGCCCGAACCAGTAGCCCGAGCCTATCGAGGTAGAAGTCATTCGCCCCGCCCGGCGCCCGGCGGCTTCGTATTCACCACGACCGTGGATTAGCCTGACTGGCCGCCAATAGTGCAACGCGCTAAGTTCTGAGCCGTTCGCCCCCCAATGGCCAAGACCCCAAGTGTCAAAACGCGCCGCCACCGGCAGGCATGGCGTCCGCTACTCATCGGGATCGTCATTCTGATCGGACTCTTCGTCTTCAACGGGCTCCATCCCGCAGTCTTCGAGCTGGCCGATCTGAAAGCCTCCGATCTCCGGATGTACGTGACGCGGCGGCCGCCGCTCAGCGGCGCGATCGCGATCGCGGCGATCGACGAAAAGAGCGTCGCCGAGCTGGGCCATTGGCCGTGGCCGCGCAGCGTCGAGGCGCGGCTCAGCAACGCCCTGCGCGACTACCATGCGGCGGTCGTCGGGTACGACGTATTGTTCAGCGAGAGTGACGAGGACGATGCGCAGGCCGGGCGAATCGCGACGCACCTAAAGAGCCTGGGGATCGGCGATGCCGCGGTGCGGGCGACGCTGGGCACCGGCAACGACCTGGCCTTCGCCGACGCGCTCAGGCAGGCGGGCTCGACCTTCCTCGGTTATGCTTTCGAAAGTCATTTTGATCTGGCGCGCGCGCGGGAATTTCTCGCCGCGCCAGTCACCACCGGATTCAAAACCGAACCGATTGCGCCGCCGCCACTCGCCTACAGCCTGGTGCGCGAGCTGCCCGGCGCAACGCCGCCGCTGGTCGCGGCGCGCGCGTACCTGCCGCCGGTAGCGGCGCTCAACAGCGCGGCGCGCGGGATCGGTTTCGTCGACATCGACGCCGACTCCGACGGCGTGTTGCGCTCCGAACTGACGGTGGTTCGTTTCGGCAAACGCTACTGCGTGCCGCTATACCTGGCTCTGACTGCGGCCTATCTGAAGAACGCGCCGCTGCGCCTGGTGGTCGGCCCCGAGGGCGTGCGTCAAGTCACGCTCGGCGATGAAGATATTCCGGTGGACGAAATTGGGCGGATGCTGATCAATTTCCGCGGGCCGCCCGGGACCTTTCCCGCCTATTCGATCGCCGACCTCATCGCCCATCGCGTGCCCCCGGCCGCGATTGCCGGCAAGATAGTGCTGGTCGGGATGACCGCGCATGCGCTGGGCGACCGCAAGATAACGCCGACCGGCGGCGATTTTCCCGGCGTCGAGATTCATGCCAACGCGATCGACAACGTGCTTCGCGGTGACTTCGTCCGGCGCTCGCGCGTGGAGGGCACGGCGGAGGAGGACGCGGTGGCGCTGGCGCTGGTGCTCGCAATCAGTCTCGCCGCGGCCTATCTGTCGCCGCTATGGTCGGCGGCCGCCGCGCTCTGGGTGGTCGGAGGCTTTTCGGCCTACGCGCAGTATCGCCTGGTCGATGACGGCGTGCTCATCGACGTGGTCCTGCCGCTCGCTTCCGTACTGCTCACCTACACCGCGCTGGCCACCTATCGCTACGTGACCGAGGGCAGCGAGAAGCGCTATTTGCGCTCCGCCCTTGAACATTACCTCAACCCCGAGGTGGTCCAGTCGGTGGTGGACGATCCGCAGGGCCTGCAGCTCTCCGGTGAGCGACGCCATCTCGCGATCCTGTTCTCCGACATCGTCAACTTCACCTCGCGCGCCGAGCGTTTCGAAGCCGAACGGCTGGTGGCCCTGCTCAACGCCTACATGAACGAAATGTGCAAGATCATCCTTGATTCCAAGGGCACGCTGGACAAGCTGATGGGTGACGGGATCATGGCGTTCTGGGGCGCACCGAATGAAATTGAAAATCCCGCGGCGGCGGCGATCGACTGCGCACTGCGGATGCTCGAAAGTCTCGAGCGGTTGCGCCAGGCCGACGAACGCTTTGCGGACGTCGATATCGGCATCGGCATCGCTACCGGCGAAGCGATCGTGGGCAATCTCGGCAGCGAGCATCGCTTCGACTATTCGGCCGTCGGCGACACGGTCAACCTGGCCTCGCGCCTGGAGGGGCTGACGCGCCATTTCCAGGTTCATCTGCTGGTCAACCGCCAGACTTTAGCCGAGGCCGCCGGCAATTACTGCGCGCGCGAAGTCGGGCTGGTCAAGGTCAAGGGCAAGGAGCAACTGGTGCCGATCGTCGACGTGGCGGGCCGCGCCGGCAACGGACTCGACCCGACCTTTTACCAGCGCTTCAACCGCGCCCTCGAGCACATCCGCAACGGCGAGGCGACCGCCGCCAACACCATGCTCCAAGCGCTCAGCCGCGAAGCGCCCGACGACGCGCTGGTCAGTCTCTATCTGGAGAAAATCGTCGAGGCGACCGACGGCCAGCCGACTGAGATGGTCTTCGAATTCGAAACCAAATAGCCCCGCGCGGTCGAGGTTTCTTTTTAAGTCATCCCAAGCGAAGGCTCTCGTAGTCGAGCGACCCGGGATTGACTTGCCGGCCGCGGCACTCGCGAGGGCTACTCCGAAAAGTCGGCGTCCTTCGACTCGCGCAACGCTCGCTCAGGATGACCGAGCGGGCTGCGGTCAAAAAAGAACTCACACATTCTCACAGCACCGGGAAATCCCGCGTGATGATGAACGGGAACGGATGGGCGGTATCGATGAAGTTGGGCTCGTCGGCGCGTACCGCTCGGTACTCCGGCGTGGTCGCCGATTCGCGCATCGCGGCGGTCGAGTCGAACCACACCTCGGCGACGCCGTCGAACGGCGGCTGGCGGCCGTCGCGATAGGCGGCGGGCCGCGAGTGGCACTGCACATAGCGCCGGACCATCGGGATCTTCGCTCCCAACGGACCGTGCACACCGCTCCAATAGCGCTGGAACTCCTCGACCGACATCCCGGGCTTGCGCGTCACGAATTCGACCAGATGCACCATCGAGGGACCGGCCGGCGCGTCCTTCTGTATTCGCTCGTCGGTAATCAGGAAACCGATTTTCGTGAGGTCGATAAAATTCGGCTCGTCGGCGCGCACGGCCTTGTACTCTGCAGCATTCGCGGTCGCGCGCATCGCGTCGGTGGAGTCGAACCAGACCTCGGCCACGCCGTCGTAGGCGGGCTCGCCGTTGCGGTAGCCCGACGGAATCGTATGGCACTGGACGTAGCGGCGAAGCCCCGGCAGCTTGATGACGATCGGGGCGTGCTGCGTGCGCCAGTATTTTCCGAAGTCGTCGACACTCATCCCGGGCTTGCGCTTGATAAATGTGATCGTCTTGACCATGGCCGATTCCTCACTGAAAGCGTGGCGTCATCCTGCGAAGGTGTGAATTAATCTGGAAACGGGCCTACCTCTCGGGGCCATCCTGAGCGGAGCCTGCCGGAGTCCGAGGATCTCGCGCGGTTCTCTGCGCGTAATCCACTCAGGAACACCTAGTATCGAATATCCTGGATAAAAGCACGATTCTTACACGCTGCCTAGGGGCGGCGCGATCTGCGCCGGGTCGAGGTGTCCAACAGATACCCATCCGTGTTAAGGGGTACGGAGAGCTACGGCATTACACGGTAGGCCGGTGCCCTATGACGCTCCTGGCACAGTCACTTTTGCGGTGTTGCAGGCAGCTCACGGAATATTATGTCCACGATGATCAGCTTTGGAATGGTCGTTCTGATTTTGGCAGGCATGCCACGACTGGCATTGTGCGTAGAGGTGAAGCCAGTCTGCCCAAGCCTCACAGGCGTAACAGGCTTCAAATCGGACGAGGTACTAACGGGCGTCGTCGAATTTACTGACAACGGGTCGTCGAAACCGGTTTCGGGAGCGCAGATCACTGTGAGCTGCATTCAAAACGGAAAGGTTGTCGCACGGGTCGAAACCGACGCGGACGGGCGTTATGCAGTCACCGGGATGCAATTCGGCATGCGCTATACCTGTAGTCTCGATCCAAGAATTCCTGGATATCCCGAGGGGGAAACGAGCTGTATTACAAGGCTTTATTCGATTGGCAGATCTCTAAAGGGGTCGAGCCCGTGGTAACAGCGTGCTCTCCCGCTTCTTGGCCTCATAAATGTCATGGTCACGAAGTGCGGAGCTACCACACGTTCGATCCCGACTCCGCGGACGTCGAGATATCCGGGTGGGTGGGGTACGACGGCACCCCGCCGTTCAAACGCGCCCCTGGTGCTACGATGCAGGTCTGTTCCGCATCCAATAAACTGCTAGGTCATGCACGCACCGACGCGCAAGGTTATTACGAGTTGCATATCCCCAAGGACCTTCTTAGAAACAGCGGTCGCTACATTTGCGTGCTTCATCCTTCGGCAGCCGATACCTCGACCGGTTACTCAGAGGGTGTAGCGAACTGCCATGCTAACAATTGGTTTCTGACGCGTGGCCAGACGCCACGCGCATCTGATGCTCCGGGCTGTGATCTCGTTGGGCCATGCCCAGAGGGGGCGATCCTTCCTGTCGCAGTACACCCGCTAACGGCGGAGTGTCTCCCATAAAACCGAAGATGGCACTCGAAATATTATGTCCACACACCATCGTTCGGGGATAAGCGCGCAGCCAGTGCCTGACGAACTACCGGCATGAATGCATACGCTCTCGTTCTCCTGGCCTTTGCGCAGGTTGCAGCAACGTTAACTGGATTTATCGGGGTTGTTTTCGTGCTTGGGGAGCGATCGCGCCACCTCAATACCGATGAATCCTCCGCCTTGTTTCATTTTCTGTTTTCAGCGCTGAGTGCGTTGTTCGTGTCGTTGTTTGCGGCGCTCTTGCTGGTGTATCTGGCGTCGGAAGAACATCTCGCATGGCGAATCTGCAATGGATTGTCTGGTCTTATACACCTGATAGGGGGCGGCCGGCTTGCAGTAGAAACGTTGGGGCAGAAAACCGGGATACAGCGCGCTTTCGTCACGAGCAGCATCGGGCTGGGAACTGCTGGGGTCAGTTTTATGGCCGCGGCTGGGTACCTGACCCAGGAGGAGGCTCTAATCTTCATGCTTGCGACGCTCTGGACGCTTGGGATCACGGTAATAGCCTTCGTCTCTCTGTTGACTTCAGCTTCTTCGGGTTTGCCAACGGAATTGGAAACGTGAATGGCTCACTCGCGCCTCGGCTTCCGTCAAACGGACCATGTCAGCAATTCAGATGAGAGCCTGCACTTGACCCTCGCAATATCATGTCTCGATTGCCGCAAAAGATAATTGTCGTGCTCTACGTGGTCGCGATGGCGGCCACCATAGTCGGTGTAGATTTCGTATTCTTCAGAAACCAATTCTGGGAACGGCTGACGGTGAATATTGGCATTGTCTTGTATTCGCGGTCTTCTACTTGAGATTGCTCAAGCGTCCATGAACAAGGCGCGATAGCGTTTGACGGGAACTGGCAGCACTGCTTCCACGGTCCTCAGCGAGCCGCCTGCTCGAAGTGGAAGGAAGTGAAAAGCGCCCAGCCGACTCGGTGCGAGCCAGCTCCCGGCGCACCACCCAACCGGCAGCTACCATCCAACGCGCAGGTTTGCCGACGCGGGGCAGCGGCCCGCGCCGTCCCGTGGTCATGATTTTTCGGCTGCTGTTGGCGCGGATTTAGATGTCGAATATTTCGCGCATTTTTGCCAGCAGCCGGCTCGAGCGGCCGCGCGCGCCGCCGTCGGCCGGCTGCCCGGCGTCGAGCAACTCGCGCCGTTGGCTGAGCCGGGCGGCGATGATCTCGCTCATCTGCGCGGCGGCGTCGGGATGGCTCTTGAAGAGCTCGGTGAAGCCGTTGCGGCTCATCTCGAGGACTTCGACATCGGTGCGCGCGCGGATGGTGGCGTTGCGCGACTCGCCCGTCATCAGCGCCATCTCGCCGAAAAATGCCGAGTGGCTAAGCTCTGCGATGTGGACCTGCTTGCCGTCGGGGCCGTTGGTCGACACGTCGACCACGCCGCGGCGGATGATATAAAAGGTGTCGCCGCTGTCGCCCTGGCGCATCAGCGCCTCGCCGGCGCCGAACTGGCGCACGCGGACCGAGCCAGCCAGGATTCGCACTTCGTCGTCGCTGAGCTCGCGCAGAAAATCGACGCTGCGCAGTTCGGTCGCGATCTCGCGCGCCGCCTCCGACGCCTCGGCCTGGCTTTCCTGCCTGAGCACCAGCGTGCGGATGGGGAAGGGAATCTCGATTCCATGGCGGCGCATCGCGTACCACAGGCCCGACACAACGCGGGCATGGATCTGTTCGCTACGCGCGTAGTCCGCAATCCAGTACCTGACGCGGTAGCGAATCGAGAAGTCGGCGAAATCCCACGGTAGAATTTCGGGTTCGGGATTGCTGAGCACCTCGGCCACGTCGCGCAGCACGTCGAGGATTACTTCGCGGACCCGGTTGGGCGGCTCGCCGTAGCTGAGCCCGATCGACACCTCCTCGGCCACCGCGTGCTTGCCATAGTTGAACAGCATGTCCTTGGCCAACTGGGCGTTGGGAATATCGAGCCATTCATTGGCCCGGGTCACGATCGTCGTCGCGCGCCATCCTACGTCATGCACGGTTCCGACCTTGTCGGCGATGCGTACCCAGTCGCCCGGTTCGAAGGGCCGCGAAATCTGCAGCGTCAAACCGCTGAAGATGTTGCCGAGCGTCTCTTGCAGGGCGAAGCCGATCACCACGCCCAGCACGGCCGGCACCGCGATGAGCGCGGTGACGTCGATTCTGAAAAACGCGCGCAGCACGACCATCACCACCACCGACCACAGGGTCAGCGTGAGCAGGTCCCTGAAGATGGTGGAGAAGTGCTCGCGCCCGCGATGGGTCGCGGCATCGGCCAGTTCCAGCCCGATACGGATTATTCCCCACAGGAACAGGATGAGCGCGGCGGTATCGATCAGCTTGGCAAATAATCCCTGCCCGAACAGGGGCAGCGCGACGTCGATCGAGAGTCCGACTCCGGCCATCGCGACCGGCCAAGCCTGCAGATTGCGCCGACGATGGCGTAGCGCGAGCGCGTAGAGCAGCGCGGCGATGGCTGCGGCGGACTCGAGCACCGCGCGCGCGTCAACCGACAAACCGTCGAGCCAGAGCAGGGACTGGAGCTGGGTTGGCGGATGCACCGGCTAGAGCCCGATTATTCCGGCCAGCTCGCCGAGCAGGCGGCGCGCGTCGAAGTATTCGCACGCGATCTCGCGCGCCGCCCGCGCGTGGCGCGGGTAATCCGCGGCGACCGCGCGGAGCGCCTCGACCGCCTCGGCAGCGTCGGCGAATCCCACCAGTCCGGCGCCGGCCGGGATGAACTTTTCAAACCCGGTGAACTGGGTCACCGCCGGTCGCCCGGCCGCGAGATAGCAGACCGTGCGGTCGCTGAACCATCCCGAATGCGTGCTGACGTAGAGATCCTTGGCGACCGTGAACTCGCCGCGCGAAGCACTGACATAGCCGCGGTAGGTATCGATATCGAGCGACATCGGAACCACCGGGCGGAAAGTGAAGCCGCCCGCCAGCGCCCGCTCGTAGTCGGGCCCCGAACTCAGGTCGGTTGCGAGCTCGACGGCCACTGCGGCCCGGCGCGGAACGTCGAGCATTTTGACAAAGTTGACGTGCTTGGACCAGTAATAGGTGCGCCCGCCAAACTCGACGTCGTTACCCTTGTTGCGCCACGTGCCGACGGTGGTGAATGCCGCTGGCATCGGCGCGGCGCTCTGCGCCGGCCATTCGCCGAGGAGCACCGGTGGGCGCGTCGGATGCCATCGCAGGCCGGTAGTCGGCAGCAGGCAATCGGGCTCACCGATATTAGCGGCATAAGTGAAGTGTACGCGATGCGCATCGATTATTTGCGTGACCAGAGGTTCACCGTCGGCATAGCGCACCTGTGCCGCTCCGGGATCGGTTTCCAGATAAACCAGGCAGCGCGTACGCCGATGCTCCTCGCGCGGCTCGGTCGCGCCGCACAGATTGATTACCGCGTCAGCCTCGGCCAGCAGTTGCAGGCTTCGCTCCCGCCCCATCCCCTGGTACTCGCCGCTGGTCACGTCGAAAAATGCCCAGCGGTCGCGAAACCCATAACGTTCCATCACCGCCGCCAGCAGCTTTAGATTGCGGCCGGCATTGGGCGACACCGTATCGGCGATCGGGTCGAAGACCCACGCGCCGTGATCTTCGAGGTAGTAAACATCGAACCCCAGTTCGCGCAGGCCGACCAGATGATGGATGAGCTGCCACATCACGCCGGCGAACGGATAACGCGCGGCCAGGTGCAGGACAACAATTTTTCCCTTGTGCTTTCTGGTCATCGAGTGAGTGCGAGTATCGGCCTCTCAGGACTCACAGCCTGCGCACCGCGCGGTGACGATGCAAGCGCACTGCGCGCGCCATCTCAGCCGCGGCCCGAGGCTTGCGCCACATAAAGGAGATCGACGCGCAAGCCCTCGAGGGCGGCGTGGCGCTGACTAAGACGCGCCGCCTCTTCGTCGGAAAGCTCGCCGAGATAACATCCGCGCTCCGGCAAAAAGAGCACGGCGCGGTATGGAAACCCCTTGCGCATCCGCGGCCACACCCGATCTGCGATGACGCCCTCCAGCGCCGCCTCGCTCACGCGCTCATGGATACGGCCGCCACGCTCCCGCCCATCGTCTCGCCGATTCTCCCGCCTATCCTTTTGGCTATCCTCGGGCCCGCCCCCGCCTTCATGCTCGGACCCATGTTCACGTCCGTGTTCCCGCCCATGCTCCCGATAGACGAGCGCGGCGGCCGCGCGCAAACGCGCGCCGCGACGCGCCGGTTCCACACCGGCCATCCGGCGAATCACTTCGTCGGCGAGCGCGCGATCGAGATCACGATGCGCGGCCGGATCGCCGGCGAGCCATCGATGAGATCGCACGCCGGGCTCGCCACCGAGCGCGTCGACCATCAAGCCGCCGTCATCCGCGATCGTCGGCAGATTGGCGCGGGCGAAATAGAAGCGTGCCTTGAGCAGCGCGTTCTCGACAAAGGTGGCGCCGGTTTCTTCCGGCGCGCGATCGTCAAGGCCGGCCTCGCGCAGCGACAGCGGCGCGAGGCCATAGCCGCGCAGCAACAGCCGGTACTCGTCGAGCTTGGCGGGATTGGTGGTGGCGACCAGCAGAGGTTTCATCGCGCCGGCGAACTAATCTTTGGCCTCGCAGGAGTCATTGCCCTTTGACCTCGTAGGTTATCTTGAGCGCGGCGCGCTCGCGATGCTCCTCGCGCGCGAGCTCGATCAAACGATCGATGAGCCGCGCGAGCGGCAGACCCGAGGCCTCCCACAGTTTGGGATACATGCTTATCGCAGTAAAGCCGGGAATCGTGTTGACTTCGTTGACGTAGATTTCGCTGAGCGCCGGGCGGGCCAGAAAATCGACCCGCGCCATCCCGCGCAACCCCAGCGCGCGAAACGCGCCGCACGCGAGCTCGCGCAGATGCTCGCTCTGCGAGGCGGTCAGCACGGCCGGAATCTTGACCTCGGCACCGGCCGGGTCGATGTACTTGGACTCGTAGCTGTAGAACTCGTGGCGGCCCCTGAGAACGATCTCGCCGGGAATCGACGACTCCGGATGTTCATTGCCGAGCACCGCACATTCCAGCTCGCGGCCGATGCAGGCGGCCTCGATCAGGACCTTGCGGTCATAAGCAAAAGCGTCCTCGAGCGCCGCGCCGAGCCCGCTCTCGCTCTTGACCTTGCTGATCCCGACCGACGAGCCGAGCGCATTAGGCTTGACGAATACCGGGTACTCGAGCGCACGGGCGAGGTCGGCCACGCGCCCGGGATTCTCTCTCCACTGCCAGCGCTCGACCGTCGCGTAACGCACGACCGGCAGCCCGGCGTCCCGCAGCAGCCGCTTCTGGACGTCCTTGTCCATCCCGACCGCCGAGCCGAGCACGCCCGCGCCAACGTAAGGCAATCCCGCGAGCTCCAGCAGCCCCTGCACCGTGCCGTCCTCGCCGTAACTCCCATGAAGGACTGGAAAGACCACGTCGAGCGGTCCCGGCAGTTTCGCAATTCCTCGCTCTTTGCCGGTCCCGGCGCGCGGCACATCCTCCGGCGCCTCGACTAGCGAGTGGCCGGCGGGATGCGGCAGCAGGCTGACTTCGATACCGCCGCCGGCGAGCGCCTCCAGGCGCGGGGCCGCCTCGGTCAGCATCTTGATCGCGTCGGCGCGCCAGTACCAGCGGCCGTCGCGTCCGATTCCGATCGGCACAACTTCATAACGCGCCGAGTCCATCGCGGACATTACGGTCAGCGCCGAACGCAAGGAAATTTCGTGCTCGCTCGAGCGTCCGCCGAACAGCACGCCGACGCGGATTTTTTTTGGATCAGCCATCTTTGAACCGCCCCCCCCGCCCGCGCGCGCCTCTGGATCGCACGTGCTCCTGGCCCTCTCCGCAGCCAATATAATGCAGCATCCCGATGGCGCGGTCGATTGTGCCACGCTGGCGCGGCGGTATCGAGCGCCATGGTCCACCCCCGCAGACGCGCGTTCAGCCGATGCGGCCGGGAGGAGAGCCTCGTTGCTGGAGAGCCGCGGGCAACTGGCCCCCTGCGCAAGCGCTACGGACGGTAGTTGGGCGCTTCCTTGGTCACGAAGACGTCGTGCACGTGGCTTTCGCGCTGGCCCGCGTCGGTGACGCGGATGAAGCGGGCGCGCCGGCGCAGCTCGGTGAGGTTGGCCGACCCGATATAACCCATTCCGGACTGCAGGCCGCCCACCAGTTGTTCGATATTGGAGGCGAGCGGTCCGCGATGCGGCACGCGGCCTTCGATTCCCTCGGGCACCAGCTTGCTCTCCTCGACGTCGCTCTGGCCGTAGCGGTCGCGCACCCGCTCGCTCATCGCCCCCAGCGATCCCATCCCGCGATAGAGCTTGTAGGTGCGGCCCTGGTAGAGAATCGTCTCGCCGGGACTCTCTTCGCTGCCGGCGAAAAGCGATCCGATCATCACGCTCGCGGCGCCCGCCGCGAGCGCTTTCACGATGTCGCCCGAAAAACGGATGCCGCCGTCGGCGACCAGCGGAATGCCGCGCGGCTCGGCAACCGAGACGCAATCCATGATGGCGGTTATCTGCGGCACGCCGACGCCCGAAATCACCCGCGTGGTGCAGATCGATCCGGGTCCCATTCCGACCCGCAGCGCGTCGGCGCCGGCGTCGATCAGGGCCTTCGCGCCTTCGGCGGTGGCTACGTTGCCGGCCACGACGTCGACCTCGGGATGGGCGAGCTTGGTTGCCCGTAGCGCGTCGATCACGTTGCGCGAATGGCCGTGGGCGGTATCGATGACCATCACGTCAACGCCCGCGTGCACCAGCGCGGCGGCGCGCTCCTCGCGCTCGGGCCCCACGCCAATCGCTGCGCCGACCCGCAGCCGTCCCATCTTGTCCTTGCTCGAATGCGGATGGCGTGTCGCTTTATCCATGTCCTTGACCGTGATGAGACCGCACAGGCGCTGGCGCTCGTCGACCAGTGGCAGCTTTTCGATACGATGAGCCTGCAAAATCTCCTTGGCCTGGTCGAGACTGATTCCGGGATGCGCCGTGATGACATGCGTGGTCATCACTTCGCGCACCAGCTTGTCCAGCCGCTTCTCGAAGCGCAGATCGCGGTTGGTCAGGATGCCGACCAGGCGGCCGTCGGCGACCACCGGCAGGCCCGAGATGCCGCGGCGCTCCATGGTCGCGAGCGCGTCGGCGATCTTCTGTTCGGGATGCACGGTGACCGGATCCGCGATCATCCCGCTTTCGTACTTCTTTACCGTCGCGACCTCGGCGGCCTGGCGCTCAATAGTGAGGTTGCGATGGATGAATCCGAGACCGCCCATCTGCGCGATCGCAATCGCGGAGCGCGATTCGGTCACCGTGTCCATCGGACTGGAAACCAGCGGGATGCGCAGGCGGATATTGGGCGTCAGCATCGTCGCGACGTCGCAGCTCGAAGGCAGCAGGTCGGAAGCCTGCGGGAGCAGCAGCACGTCATCGAAGGTGAGTCCCTCGCGAAGCTCCGAATGGGGCATTGAGAGTCTCCTTATGAAAAAAAGCCCGCGGGCATCCGCGGGCCTTCAACCATGTCGTTGGATGCTGCGGTTTGAGGCAGCGCCATAACGCAATTTAACAAAACGGACCCGCGCGATCAATTCAACCGAATGTTCAGTCGCGTCGACCGACTGTTCAGTCGCGCTCGCGATTCTTTCACGGCCGACTCGTCAAGGCCGATTCGCCTGCGGCGAATGCACCTGGGGTCCGGCCTGGATGCGGCGCGAGGTTGTTGCGCGGACGGGCGTATGTTAGCCAAGCTCGATCCGCCTGGCGGCTAAAATGACCCTGCAGTTCTTCGCCTATCTCCTGGCCGTCACGGCGGCCGAACTCATCGGCGGGCTTTCGCCGCTGGTCCGTGAGTGGTCGCATCGCGGCTTGATCCTGCCGGTCAGCTTCTCGGGCGGTGTGCTGCTCGGCGCCGCCTTCTTCGAGATGATTCCCGACAGCGCGCCCGCGCTCGGCCCCCACTTGGGAGCGCCGCTGGTCGCGGGCTTTCTGATGATCTTCGTGCTCGAGCATTTCGTGCTGGTCCATCCGCATCCCGAGGACGCGGCCGAGCATGGCCAGGCGCATCACATACATTTCGGCCTGACCGCTTACGTCGGCATCTCCTTTCACAATCTGCTCGACGGACTCGCGATCAGCGCGACCTATCGGAGTCCGGCGCTGGGCAGCGCGGTGCTGATGGCGATCATATTTCACAAGGTCCCGACCTCGTTTGCGCTGACCAGCCTGCTGATGCTCGATCGCTGGAAACGTGGATCGATCGTTTTCTGGATGAGCCTGTTCGCGCTGGCGACGCCGCTCGGCGCAATCCTCACGTGGCTGTTCCTGCGTGACGCGGGCAGCGTGATCCTGGCGGGCGCGGTGGCACTGTCGGCGGGATCGTTCCTGGCGATCGCAACCTCGGACATCCTGCCGCAGATCAGCCGCTCAGATCATAATCGCGCGGCGACGCTCACCGCGCTGTTCGCGGGACTCGCGCTCGGCTGGCTCAGCCGTCTGCTGGCCGGCGGCTGATCGCGCCGCTCCGCTCCAGTCGCGCATCACGCTCGGCTCACCGCTCGTCGTTCGGCTCCTTCGATGGTTCAGGATAAAGCAATAGCAAGTCGCCGCCGAGATTGCGCACCAGGAAGCGCTGGACCTCCGCTACCGCGCGCTCAAGCGCGCGGCCTCCGATGAGCCAATGGCCGCGGCCGCGCACCACGCGAATCGCCGCGCCGATCCGCTCGGCGAGTCTGCCGGTATCCTCGAGCGGCGCGAACGGGTCGGAATCTCCCGCAACTATCAGCCGCGGCACGGCGCGTGGGTTATTGGCAAGCCTGGCCTCGACGAATTTGATTCCGCCGCGCATCACTTCGCGCGCCGCGCTTGCCTCCTCGGCCCTCATAGACCTCACCAGCGCCTCGCGTTGGAACGGCTCGGCGTCGGCCAGCAGATGAAAAAGCGCTGCGCCGCGCGGCGGCTTGAGTGGCCGGCCGCACAGGCGCGACGGCAAGTTCGCCGCGCCCGTCACCAGCGGCGATTTAAGCCCGGGCAGCATCGGCGCGAGCGCGACCGCGGCCCTCACCGGCGGAAGTGCGACCGCGCCAAGCGCGAGCAAGCCGCCCAGCCCGTGGCCGACGACGATCACGTCTTGCGCGAGCGCGGTCAGGGCTTCGGCCAGAAGCGCTATGAGATTGTCGAAGCCGTCGCCGCGCGTAAACTCGGCCGCCGCGCGCAGGTCCGGGGCATAGACCTCCCATCCGATACTCGCGAAGTATCCACGCGCGACGGCTAGATGGCGCGCGGTGGTAAAAATTTCAGGCAGCAGGATGAGCGGCCACGCGAACTTCAGCGGTTCGGGCCGCTCGCATGCGGCCGGGATTCGGCCAAGCCGGGTCTCCATCGCAACTACGTTGCGCCACGCGCCGCGCGCGCCGCAAGTGGCTTTCGCGCGGCCGAGCGATCGCACCAGCGCGGCGCGAAAAAAGAGGGCCCCCTTTCAGGGGCCCTCTCGCGGTACGGGGTTAATCACCCCGGCTTATCGCAGCAGCATGCCCGGCATCTTGGCCAGCCTCCGGGGTTTCCGGAGGAAAACTTATGCCGTTACTTCTTCTTTTTCTTGCCGGCTTTCTTCTTCATACTCGTCTTCAGTTTAGGCTTGGACTTTTTAGCAGAACTTTTCTTCTTTACTGGCATAGATACCCTCCTTAACAGTTGCTGCTGCCGGACAAGCTCCCGAAACCTTTTAAGCCTCTGGCGGGGCCGTGACCTCGCCTTCAGGATGGATTATAGAAACCTGTTCTCCCAAAATCAAGCGGAACGGTGATCCTTTATAAAGAAATTTTAAAACCGCAAGAAGCCTTGCTCTGCTTCGCCTTTGCCAGATTAGAATGGTGTTCAGTCATAAGCCTGCTTGAAGTTCGAGGCAAGCCTTTTTACGATGCTCTTGTGAACCGTTGGATTCTGTATGTCCGCCGCCAGTGGCTGACCCTGATCCTGACCGCTGTCTGCGGCCTGCTGGCGGTGGACTTTTTTACCGGGCCGGCGGGCCTGCGGGACCTCGTGGTCCTGCGCGAGCGGCGCGCACAACTGGAGGCTGCGCACAAGGAATTGCTCAAGTCCAACGCGGCGTTGAAGCTCAAGCTCAGCCGGCTGCACGACGATGACCGCTATCTCGAACGCCGTATCCGTGAACAGCTCGGCTATGTGCGGCCCGACGAACTGGTCTATCGCTTCGCCACCGAAGATTCGTCGCCGGGTTCGGCGCGAGATTCATCCGCCGATCATCAGGCTGATCGTTAGACCTCGGGATCGGTCGTCAGGCCGCGCAATTGCCGCCGGGGATTCCCCGATCGCCGAAAATTTTTTGCCACCGAGTTCCCGCAAATGAGCGCCGCGCCTTGGCGCGCGCGCGGCACTTGCTTGACTTGTGACGCCGTCATGCGATTTCCTTCATCGCGCGCGCTCCAGCACGGAGCGGACCGGCCGCCGGACCGATCAGATCGAAACAGCCAAGCCCGAACACGACCAATCCCGATGCCAACATCGCAAACATCCCGAGCGGCGGCGTCTGCCGCCGCGCCCGGCGGCGCGGCGCGCCTGATCCTGTTCGCGACCGTCTTCTTCGACCTGCTCGGCTTCGGCATCGTGATTCCGTTTTTGCCGATGTATGCCGCCCGCCTGGGCATCGGGGCCGGCGCGATCGGGCTGTTGCTCTCGGCTTACTCGATGACGCAGTTCATTTTCGCGCCGCCGCTCGGGCGGCTTTCCGATCGAATCGGCCGCCGTCCGGTAATCATGTTGGGGCTGCTCGGCTCGTCGCTCAGTTATCTGATCTATGGCTTGACGAATTCGTTTGCCGGCCTGCTGATCTCGCGCGCGGTGCATGGCGCATGCGCGGCGACGATCTCGACCGCGCAGGCTTACGTAGCCGACACCACCGAAGACTCAAAGCGCGCGCAGGCGATGGGAATGATCGGGGCGGCGTTCGGATTGGGCTTCGTGCTGGGGCCCGCGGTAGGCGGCCTGCTCGGCGCGGTCAGCTTGCGCACGCCGGTGTTTTTCGCGGCGGCATTGACCTTCGCCAATTTGATATTCGCGGCGGTGTGGCTGCCCGAATCGCGTCCGCCGCGCGACCGCGCGCGCGGCGCCGAGCATGGGGCGCATGAGGATACGGGCGCAGGAACGCGCGAGGGCGCGCGCGCGGGACTGCGCGCGTCGTTCGCTTTGCCGCGCCTGCTCCGGCGTCATCGTCCGATCGCGCTACTGTTCGCGGTGGCCTTCCTGATCACTTTCGCAATCGGGGCGCTGGAGGCGACCTTCGCCCTGACGGTGCCGGCGGTGTACGGTTACGCGGCGGCCGGAGTCGGCGGATTATTGGCCTTCGCCGGATTGGTGCAGGCGATCGCGCAGGGCTACCTGGTCGGCAAGCTGGCGCCGCGCACGGGCGAGGCGGCGCTTGCGGTGGCCGGTGCCGCGGCGCTCGCCGTCGGGCTTGCGCCGTTTGGCAGCTGGTCCTCGCACGTCGCGCTCTACGGGATGCTGGTGTTGATCGCGTCGGGCTATGGATTCGCCACCACCGCGGTCGCCACGCTGATCTCGCGCCGCACGGGCCGCGAGTTACAGGGCGAAGCGCTGGGGATCAACCAGTCGGTGCTCTCGCTGGCGCGCGTACTCGGTCCGTTGGCGGGCGGGCTGATTTACCAGGCGCTCGGCCCGGCAGCGCCGTACATTGGCGGCGCGGCGATGGCGGCGTTGGCGATGGTGCTGGCGACGCGGATACGCCATATTCGAGCGGCCTGAGGAGGGCGCGGCACGATGGTCAATTGGGCGGGCCTGATCAGATGGGCAATCGTCTTTCACCTGTTCGGAGTGATCATCTGGATCGGCAATCTGCTGGTGATCGCGTCGATGCTCTCGCTGGCCGCCGAGGAGATGGGCGCGGCACGCGAGCGGCTGATCGTGATTGCGCGCCGCCTGTTTCAGATCGGAGGCAATATCGGTGCGCTCGCCACCGTGTTCTTCGGCATCATCTTAATCCTGCTCGATCCGGCCGTGCTCATGGTGGGCTGGCTGCACGCGAAGCTGGTGCTGGTGCTGGTGCTGCTCTACTTCCACTACCGCCTCTACCGCCGGATCCTGAACCTCGAGAACGACCCGTCAGGAGCCTCGGCGCGCGAGTTCAAAATGATCCATGGATTCGTCAGCGCGCTGCTGCTTGCGATCCTCGCACTCGCAGTGCTGAAACCGTTTTAGGGCGGTGATGTAGCTGGGCGCGATGCGCGCTCGCGAGGCGGTCACTAGCGGCGCAGCTGCACGACGCGATTGCTGCGGATTTCCACTTCCTGGATGCTCGGCGCGTGCATGGGAATTCTCTTGCCGATCCTGGGCACGATGGGAAAGACGTTGCGGAATTGCAGGTTTTGACCGTCGAATCGCTCGAAACTGAGCGCGGTCGCGACGTTCACCGTCATCTCGAGCGCCGCCCCCTGCAACACCATCGCTTGCGTCCAGGCCGGACTTCCATCGATCCCTCTGACATATTGCCATTCGATCGGCGGGCCTACGCGAGTGAAAGTCTTATACAAGGCGCTGGTGTCGCGCGGCTTGAGCAGCGCGTAAGCTATGATCGCTTGCGCGCCCCGGAGCCCGGCCAAAATATATCCCGCATGCCGCACCAGTCGTGCCGCGCCCGGCGCCAACGCCCAAAGCTCCCCACATTCGTAAACCTTATCGGGCGGAAGATGAGTCAGGTCCGGACGCGGATAGCTCTGCGGAAACATCGCGAGGTTGTGGAAAACAAACCCGGCGAGCATCTCCTCTGGATCAGGTCCTGCTTCATTAAAGAGGGCGCAGACCTCGCCGTAGTTGAGGTGAATCTCTCCAACCAGAGATTGTGGCGCCTCGCAAAAGCCTAGTCCTCTTCCAGCCCTGGCGCGGGCCATCCGATCGGCGAATTCCTGCCGTTCGGATTTGGTTGTCAGGATCCGCAATTGCACTGCGTCACCCAGAAACTCGCTAACGATTCATTGTGGGACTGATATCGTTATCTTTCTGGCCTATCTTTTAGCCTAATGTTGCACGTTTGCAAAGAGCTTGATGCACAATTGTCTTCTTTCGAAGGTTATGAAGCTAATTCGCGGCAGTTTTGCTGGATTTTTTCGCAGGCACGTCAATTGCGTTTAAAGCAGCCTTGACGTCCTAGGACTAGGTAATGCGCCAATTTCCATCGGGAAAACCAAGGGACTTCAGCTGCGGCAGCTACGGCCTCGACTTGAAGCCTACGATGCCCGAC
>DATJID010000039.1:0-42590 GCA_035493515.1 Binataceae bacterium (SeqCode)
TTCCGGCGCGATCCGGATTGGCGTCTCCGCCTGTCTCCTGGGACAGGAGGTGCGCTTCGACGGCGGCCATAAGCGCAGCGATTTCCTGACCGGCACGCTCGGCGGCTTGGTCGAATTTGTAGCGGTCTGCCCCGAGGTCGATATCGGCCTCGGCATCCCGCGCGAGAGTCTGCGGCTCATCCGCAACGACAGCGGCGCAGTGCGGCTGGTTGCCAATAAAAGTGGTGCCGACCTGACCGAAACGATGAGTACGTACGCCGAGCGCCGCGCCGCGGCGTTGGAGCGCGAAGATCTTTCGGGCTACGTGCTTAAAAAGGATTCTCCAAGTTGCGGGATGGAACGGGTGCGCATCTATGGGCGCGCCGGGATGCCCGCGCGCGACGGGCGCGGGCTGTTCGCCGAAGCGCTAATCCGCCGCCTGCCCAATCTGCCGGTCGAAGAGGAGGGGCGCCTCAACGATCCGAATCTGCGCGAGAATTTTATCGAGCGCGTATTCGCGTACCATCGGCTGCGCGCGCTGTTCGCTATGCGCAACCCCCGATGGACCGCCGGCGCGCTGGTGGCCTTTCACACCGCACACAAGCTCACCCTGATGGCGCACTCGCCGCGCGCCTATGCCGAGCTGGGACGGCTGGTTGCCGCCAGCAAAAGCGTCGAGCGCGCCGAGCTTTGCGAGCGCTACTCGGCCGAGTTCATGGCGGCGATGAAGAAGCTCGCCACGCCGGCGCGCCATGTCAACGTGATGCAACATATCGCCGGTTACCTGCGTGACCGCTGCGACGCCGATTCGCGCCGCGAGCTGATGGAAGTGATCGAGGAGTATCGGCGCGCAACCGTGCCGCTGGTGGTGCCGCTGACGCTCATTCGCCATTGGGTGCGGCGCTTCAATATCGCTTATCTCAAGGGTCAGACCTATCTCGAACCGCATCCCCGCGAGTTGATGCTGCGCAACCACGTGTGAGAGCAACCTGGCGCGGCGCTTGTCAGCGGCAATCGCGCCGTAGTACAGGGAGCCTTGAACGGACCTACATATTCAATTCGTGCCGCAGTTCGCGCCGCGCGGGACGGCGAAGCGGCGCGCGCAGGGAGCGTCGGATCATGAAAATTGGACTTTTCGCCGTGGTCTCGGGAAGGGTCGGTGGAATGGCGGTGATGAAGGCGCTCGCGCACAATGCCGAGCGCGCCGGGTTTTCGACCTTGTGGGCGCCCGAGCACGTGGTGCTGCTCGATTCCTACGCCTCGCGCTATCCCTACCGCGACGACGGCACCCTGCCGGCGCCGTCCGACGCGCCGATTCCCGATCCGTTCCTGACCTTGTGCACGATGGCCTCGGTGACGGCGAAGATTCGCCTCGCCACCGGAATCTGCCTGGTGCCCGAACACAATCCGCTGGTGCTGGCCAAGGTGGTCGCGACCCTCGACTCGCTGAGCGAAGGACGCTTCATGCTGGGCGTCGGCGTGGGATGGCTGGAGGAAGAGTTTCGCGCGCTCGGCATTCCGTGGGAGCGGCGCGCGCAGCGCACCCGCGAGTATATCGAGGCGATGCGCCGGCTGTGGGGCGACGCACTCAGCTCTTACAAGGGCGAGTTCGTGAATTTCGAAAACGTCCGCAGCTTTCCCAAGCCCATGCGCGGCGCCGGCTTGCCGGTCTTCTTCGGCGGCGAGAGCGGCCCGGCGCTGCGCCGCGTCGCCGAGTATGGCGACGGATGGTGCGGCTTCAATCTCGGTCCGGACGAGGCGGCGGACAAGATTCGCCGGATCGAGTCGCTGCTCAAATCGAACGGACGCAAGCGATCCGACGTGGAGCTGGCGGTCTCGCCCTATACCAAGCCGATAACGACCGACGATCTGGCGCGTTACCGCGACGCTGGCGTCGACGAGGTCGTGGTGGTCAACATGCGCGCGCCACGCACGCCCGAAGAAGCCGCCAAGGGCGTCGAGGAAGCGGCGCGCAAGTGGATCGACGCGGCCGCGAAACTCTAAAGTCGTCCAACCGCTTCCCGTGCCGCAAATCGCACGCGATATCGCGCATTGAGGCCACGGGTGTTGCTTGTGCGCCAGCAATCCCTAAGGTTGAAGAGCCGCCTGCGTGAGGTGGCCAATCCAGAAACGGAAGGTGGAAGCGGCAGATGGCGTTTGTGAGGCTTAATAAAGGTGGGCAATCAGTCTGGATCAACAGCGACCGTATCGCATACTTCGAGGGAATCGAGTCGCTCGCGCAGGACGGATCGAAGCGGTTGGAAACCAGGGTTTGCTTCGACAGCGAGATGAGCGTCGTCGTCGATGAACCGGTTGAACAGCTCAGACACAGATTTCAGTAACGCATCAGGCGGCGTGTAACCGCCGCCGCGTTTATAGGAGCGGCCCGAGTTCTACGAAAGCGATGGCCGCACGGTCGGCGGTTTTCGCCGGCGCAGCGCCAGCGGTTCGGCAAACGATCACCGCTTTCGCGAAGACCAGCGTGGCGCGGACCACCAAACGGGGAAGCTTTGCAGGCCATTGGAGAAGCAGCAGTGAGGCGCGCGAAATTCTATGTGCAAACCTTCTATCTCGGACTCTCGTTGATATTTTTTTGCAGCATCGCGCTCGCGCAGGTCGCGGATCGCCCTTCGAATCAGCCTCAACAGCCCGAGGCCGAACCAAACAGCGCTTGTGAGAGCCTGTTTCAGAAGGATTTCCCGAAAGGTGCGAAGTTTAGTAGGTGGCGGGGCAGGGCTACCAGCAACGACCATTGGGACTGTACCGCAAACGAGCGGCGCAACTACGAACAGATGTGGTTTGAAATAGGCCTTTCCATGGCAGGAGATCGGATCGACGGTGGCTTTGAATGCCAGACTCAGAGCGGCCTGCTCAAATCTCCTGGCGGAGGCACCTATCAAACTTATGGCGGAAGACCCGGGGTCATCACTCTCGGCAGGGTAAGCGGTTCTCACTACTCATTCCACGTGGTTTTTTGCGACGACTACGCGCAGAGTTGCGACCTACGCGGGCGCAAGTTTGGTGACATCTTTATTGCGGGGCATTATCTCTGCCATCGTGGGAAGCAACTAGAGAGCGGCATATGGACTGTCGAACCCTACAATCCCACACCACGGCCACAGCCGCCGGTACCGTTCGAGAGGCCCGCTCGCTAGAAGGGTGCGCTCGCTGAGCTCGCGGACATACTAAGGAGCCCATGCCCGGGCCGCCCAACTCTCAGGTGCGTTCGGTCTTGTCGATCCGCGGAAAGAGCGCGACCGGCGGCTTGACGCGATCGCCGGGCTTGAGACCCGCGCCAAACGGCGCCGCCGCCACCGCTTCATCCACGCCGAGCAATTCAAGCAGCCTCGCGGCCTGACGCGGCATGAAGGGCTCCAGCGTGGCGGCGATCACGCGCAACCCCTCGAGCAGGTTGACCAGTATCTGCGCAACGCGCGGCAAGCTGGCCGGATCCTTGGCGAGCGTGAAGGGTGAGGTCGCGACGATATACTTGTTCGCCGCATCCAGCACCTGCCAGACCGCATCGAGTCCGCGATTGAACGCGAGCTCGTCCTCGTGGGCGCCGGCGCGCGCGGGCATCGCGCTAAACGCCTCGGTCAGGGTGCGATCTATTTCCTCGCCGCCCGCGCCGGGCGTCGCCGTGATCTCGCCCTGGAAATAGCGCGACGCCATCGCGAGCACCCGGCTGCTTAAATTGCCAAGGTCGTTGGCCAGTTCCGCGTTGTAGCGCTCGACCAGCCGCTCCTCGGAAAAATCGCCGTCCAGGCCATAGACCACTTCCCGCATCAGGAAATAGCGCAGCACGTCGGCGCCGAAAGCCTGCTCGTACGAGACCGGGTCGCGCACGTTGCCTGAACTTTTGGACATCCGCGCGCCGCCGAAATTGAGCCATCCATGAACGTTAAGGTGCTTGAACAGCGGGAGCCCGGCCGCAAGCAGGATCGGCGGCCAGTACACCGCGTGGGTCTTGAGAATGTCCTTGCCGATAAAATGCTCGGTGTGGGGCCACACCTTCTCGACGAAGTCGGGATCGTTGGTCGCCGGATGGCTCACGTACGCCCAGAACGCGTCGTACCAGACGTAAGTGACATAGTTGGAATCGAATGGCAGCTCGATTCCCCAATCCAGCCGGGCCTTGGGCCGCGAGATGCAGAGATCGGTCAGCGGCTCGGAGAGCATGTTGAGCGCCTCCTTGCGGTAGCGCTCGGGCCGGATGAAATCGGGATTGCGCCGGATGTGGTCGAGCACCTGTTCGCGGTATTTCTCGATCCGCAGGAAGTAGTTGCCCTCGCTGATAAGCTCGACCGGGCGGTTGTGCGTGGGACAGACGTTGCCGGGCAGCAGTTCTTTTTCGGTATAGAAGCGCTCGCAATCGACGCAGTAGAGTCCCTCGTAGTCGCGAAAGTAGATGTCGCCGCGCGCGTGCGTGCGCCGCAACATCTCCCGCACCCACCTCTGATGGACCTCATCGGTGGTGCGCACCCAATAATCGTAGCTGACGCCGAGACCGCGGAACGCCTCGTCGAACAGCGCGCTCATCTTGTCGGTATAAGCCTGCGGTTTGAGTCCCTGGGCCAGCGCGGCGCGCCGAATCTTGTCGCCATGTTCGTCGGTGCCGCTTAAGAAGCTCACGTTTTCGCGCCCCAGCTTGCGCCGCTGGTAACGCGCGAAAACGTCCGCCGCGAGCGCTTCATAGGCGCTGCCGACATGCGGCGTGCCGTTGCAATAGAAAATAGCGGTCGTGATGTGAATGCGTTCAGCCATCTGCGGATGCGGTTTCCTGCCCCGATCCGCACGCATCGGGCATACGCGTGGGAAGCGGGCTTCCGATGCTACTGGTCCGGGACCGGGCGGCTCAAGCCTGCGGGCGCGCGTCCACCAGATCCTGCAGCGCGGCCTCGACCACGCCGCCGTCCTCGTCGCGCTGGATCAGTACCGTCTGCTTGAGGATGTTCTGGCGCAGCACCTTGCCGTCGCCCTTGACCGATTGCACGCGTTTGCCGACGTTCGGCAGGCCGCGCCGCAGTTCGAGGTAGGTCGAATACTCATAGCGCAGGCAGCATTTCAGCCTCCCGCACATCCCAGCCAGCCGCGACGGATTGAGCGCAAGGCCCTGCTCACGCGCCATCTTGACCGTGATCGCCTCGAAATCGCGCAGCCACGACGAGCAGCACAGCTCGCGCCCGCACGGGCCCACCGCGCCCGTCACCTTGGTCTCATCGCGCGCGCCGATCTGTTTCATCTCGACCCGCACCCGCAGCGTGTTGGCGAGGTCGCGCACCAGGTCACGAAAATCGATTCGGTTCTCGGCGGTGAAATAGAACACCGCCTTGCGCCCGTCGAGCATGTAATCGACGCTGATAAGCTTCATCGTCAGGTCACGCTCGCGGATGCGATGCAGGCACAGGCGCCGCGCCGCCGCCTCGCGGTCGATATTTTCCGTCTCGTTATCGACGTCGCCCGCTTCGGCCAGCCGCAGCACCGGGCGGAGCGTGCGCAGGTCGAGCGTGCGCGCCGGCTCGTGCGGCTCCGCCTCGACGGTCCCGATCCGTACCCCGGCCTCACCCTCGACCACCACGCGGTCGCCGCGCTTGAGCGTCAGGCCGCCGGCCAAAAAATTGTACAGGTGGCCGATCGCAAGAAAGCTGACCGCGACAATCCGCGGCAGTTCCGGAGCGCCTGCGAACGGGTCGATCTGGTCTGACACTACTGGCTCCTTAATGCGTCGCCCACCGTCATCCACCATTGCTCGGCCTGCATGCGCGGATTCGCCATCTCGTCGATCGCGCCGGCCGCCTCGACCGCGCCTTTGAGGCTGGCCAGCAGCGCGTCGAGGGCAAAATCTTCGGCCATCTTGGTCATCGTGGCGGCGACTTCGGGCGCCGCCGCAGCCGGCGGCGTCCGCAGCAACTTGAGACACAGTATTTCCTCAAGCACCCGCGCGATCAACTCGAAGTTCTCGGCCGCCTGCTCGCGGCTGGCGAAAAATTCCTGCGCCAGCGCCTGCGCCTGGGCGAAGTCCAGGCGCCGCGCTCCGCCGAGCGCGCCCAACAACTCGCGGATCGGCGGCTCGGCGCCGTCCGCCAGCTTAAGGGCGCGGCCCGCGCTCCCGCGCCCCAGCCGCGCGAGCGCCCCGGCGCGCTCGGCGTCCACGCCGGCACGCGCGCCCACGATTGCCTCGATATCGCCCACCTCCAGCGGCGCGAAACGCACCAGCCGCAGGCGCGAGCGGACCGTGTCGAGCAGCGCGCGCTCGCTCTCGGCGACCATGAAAATGATCGCATGGCCGGGCGGCTCCTCCAGCGTCTTGAGCAGCGCATTCTGGGCCGGGATGCCGAGCGTCTCGGCGTCGTCGATAATCGCCACACGCCGTGCGCCGCGGCTTGGCCGCGTGCCCAGCCGCGCGATCAGCTGGCGCACCTGCTCGATCAGCACCTCGCTTCGGCCTTCGGCGCGCGCAAGGCTGGTGAAGTCCGGATGCATCCCGCCCGCGACCTGCACGCACGACGCGCAACACTCGCATCGCGCCGCCGCGCTCGCGCCGGCTGCGGCGCGGCCTCGACGAGCCGGCGTTCCGGTTTCGCGCACCGGGCAATTCTCCAACCGGCAACAGAAGTGGGGACCGGGCGCGCGTTCGCACAAGAGCGCATGCGCGAAGCCGCGCGCCACCATCGCCTTGCCCACCCCGCGGGGGCCCGCCAGCAGGTAGGCGTGAGAAGGACGGGAGAGAAGTTCGGCGTTCAGCCGCTCGATCGTTTCGCGATTGCCGCGCACGCCGTCGAGCGGCATCAGTGGCCCACCAACCGCTCGACCGCGATCAGGATCTCGGTGCTGACGGTGGCAAGCTCGCGCGTCGAGTCGATTACCGTGACCCGGGCCGGCTCGGCACGCGCGATAGTCATGAAGCCCTCGCGCACCCGGCGATGGAATTCCACCTGCTCGCCCTCGAAACGATCATAGCCGCGCACGTCGCCGCGCGCGCGGGCGCGCGTGCGCACCAGGCCGATCTCAACCGGACAGTCGAGTACGATCGTGAGCGCGGGCCGAATCCCGTCGCTGGCGAGCCGGTTGAGCTCATCAACCAGCTTGAGATCGAAGCCGCGGCCATGGCCCTGGTAGGCCGTGGTCGAATCGGAGTAACGGTCCGATATAACGATTTCGCCCGCTTCCAGAGCGGGGCGCAGTTTTTCGCGCACGTGCTGCGCGCGATCGGCCAGCACCAGCAAAAGCTCGGAGGCAACGCCCAGCGAGACCGCCGGATCGAGGAAGATCGCGCGAATAGCCTCACCCGCGCGCGTGCCGCCGGGCTCGCGAGTGAGCGTCACGTGGCGGCCGCGCCGGCGCAGTTCGTCGGCCAAAATCGCCGCCTGGGTAGTCTTGCCCGAGCCCTCGACGCCCTCGAGCGTGATGAAAATGCCGGCCGCCATCAGCGCGATAGATACCAGCTTGCCAGCTGTGGTTGAAAGAGCGCGTAGAAACCCGCCGCGATCGACAGGAAGGGTCCGAACGGCACCGCGGTCGCGAGCAGCGCGTGCTCCTCGTTTTCCGCCGCCGCGCTATCGGGCTCCCGCGAATCGATTGAAACCGCCGCCGGGGCGTCAGCTAGCGTAGCCGCGGCATTAGCCGCTGTAGGCGCTGGAGGATATACAGTCTCACGCATGCCCGGCGGCAATTCGGGCGCGTCTGTGGGAGTGCCGAACAGTCCTATCGTGAGCCCGCCAATCGATCCCAGGAGCGCACCAAAGAACAGCGTGAACAGCACACCCTGCCATCCCAGAAACGCGCCGACCATCGCGAGCAGGAATACGTCGCCCAGGCCTACGCCCTCCTGCTTGCGCACCAGCTGGTAAATATAGCCGGTCACGAACAAAACCCCGCCGCCGGCGGCGATCCCGATGAGCGAGCTTTTCCATCCGACCTCGGGCATGAAGAGCGCGGCCAGCACAAAACCCACCGGAACGCCGGGAAACGTGATCAGGTTCGGGATAAGCCGCCAGTCGTAATCGACCAGCGAGGAGATGAGCAGCGCGGTAATAAAGATGAAGCGCGAAACGGCGTCGCCCAGCGGAAAATTCGCGAACAGGTAGAGCGCGGCCAGCGCGAGCGCAAGTTCGCCGCCGAGATGGCGCGCGCGAATCGGCGCCCCGCACATCACGCAGCGCCCGCGAGTGGCAAGGTAGGCGAAGATCGGGACGTTGGCCCACCACGGGACCGGACGCTCGCAGCTTTCGCAGAATGATCGCGGCGTGGCGATCGAGATGTCGCGCGGCAGACGATAGGCGACTGTCACTGCAAAGCTGCCGACGCATCCTCCCAGGGCCAGCGCCGCCACATCGCCAATAATCGCAGGAACCTGTTCCATCGCCCCCGTCCTGTGCTTCCGCATCCGCCGCCGGTTATTTTATGGTTCCCGCGCGCGCGCCGCCAGCAGCGGCGCCCCGTGTCGCTGGCCCCGCGCGCGTTTCCATCGCGCGGCTGATTCGCTATGGTTCGGGCAAACCGCGCGCGCTCCAAACCGCCTCGGCACGGCTAACGATGCAACAAGAACCCCTGGAATTCTGGTTCGAGTTCGCCAGCACTTACTCATATCTCGCCGCTTCACGAATCGAAGAGGCCGCGGCCATCGCCCGCGTGCGGTTGCGATGGCGTCCATTTCTGCTCGGCCCGATTTTCGTGTCTCAAGGATGGGGCGATTCGCCATTCAACATCTATCCTTTGAAAGGCCGCTACATGTGGCGCGACATGGAGCGGCTATGCGAGAAATACCAACTGCCGTTTCGTCGCCCGAGCAAGTTTCCGCGCAGCGGACTTCTCGCCGCACGCGTCGCCTGCATGGCGGCCGAAGAGCCTTGGTGCCCGCGCTTCGTGCGCGCCGTCTATCGGGCCAACTTTGCCGAGGACCGCGAGATTTCGCAGACGGAGACCATCGCGGAGATCCTCGCCACCGTCGGCCAGTCTCCGCGCGAGGTGCTCACGAGCGCGGAATCGCCGGAGAACAAGCAGCGTCTGCGCGAGCAGAATCAGTGGGCAGTCGTACATGGCATCTTCGGCGCGCCTACGATGCTCGCCGGCAAGGAACTGTTCTGGGGTAACGACCGCCTCGAAGACGCGATCGCCTTTCACCTGCACTCGCAAACGACCCACGCCGGGTAGCTCCGCGCGCGCTCGTCAGCGCTGGCACCGGGGGCAAAAAAAGCTCGCGCGCTGACCGACCGTGACGTTGCGAATCGCGGTTTTGCACACGCGGCACGGCTCGCCCTCGCGCCCATAGACCATCAGGCGCGCGGCGAAGCGTCCTGGCTGCCCTTGCGAGTCGCGATAGCTACGAAAGGTGGTGCCACGGCTGCCGATCGCCGCGCGCAGGATCGGCGGGGTCGCGGCCACGATACGTTCAATTTCCCTGCGCGTGACCTTTGCCGCACGGCGCGTCGGCCGCACCCCGGCGCGGAACAAAATCTCGGAGGCGTAGATGTTGCCGATTCCAGCGACCACGCGCTGATCCATAATGAGGTTCTTGATTGCGGCGCGCCGTCCACGCGCCATCCGTGCAAGGTACTCCGCATTGAAGGCGGCACCGAGCGGCTCGGGGCCGAGCGCCACCAGCTCGGGTGCCTCGGCGAGACCGCCGCGCACGACCAACCGGATGAGTCCGAAGCGGCGCGGATCGTTATAGACCAGGCGTGTGCGGTCGTCGAGCGCGAACTCGACGTGGTCATGGCGCGCGGCGAATTCGGCGTCGTCGAAATCTTTGCCGCGATGAGTCAGGCTGCCGCTCATCCCCAGATGCACGATCATCGCGGCGCCGTCGCTAAGTTCGATGATTAGATACTTGGCGCGGCGACCCAGGCGCTCGATACGCCGCCCCGCGACGCCGGCCGCAAAGTCGTGCGCCATCTTGCGCCGCAGACGCGGCTCCGCAACACGGGCGCTCTCGATCGTGCGGCCGACCGCCGAACGGGCGAGGATGCGGCGCAGCGATTCGACCTCGGGCAACTCAGGCATCGCGGCGCTCCCTCATCCCAGGCTTGGAGGTGATCGCGCCGGCGCGTTCGAGCGCGTGAGCCAGGCGCTCGAAGTCGGCTACCGAGAGCGTCGCCGGCCGCGCAACCGAATCAATCGCGGCGTCGGCAAGTGCGATAATGACAGCTTCGGGTGGGGCGTCCAGCGCGCCGGCGAGCGCATTACGGATGGTTTTGCGCGGGGCGGAAAACGCGGCGCGAATTGTGCCAAGCAGCGCGGCTTCATCGGCGGGTGCAAACGGCGCGCGTGCATGCGGCGTGAAGACGATAACTTCAGCGTCGACGCGCGGCGCGGGGCGGAAATTGCCTGCCGAGACGCGGAAATGATCGCGCGTCTCCCAATAGAGCGCGGTAAAAACGCTCAGCGCCGAGTATGCGCGTTCGCCCTCGTGCGCGCGGATACGCTCGGCGACCTCGCGTTGAAACATCAGGACCATCCGTCCAATCGCGCCACGCATCTCGTCGAGCCGGCGCAGGATCGCGCCTGCCGCGTTGAACGGCAGATTGCCGATCACCTTGACCGGTGGCTGCTCGACCATCGCCGCGAGTTCGACTTCAAGGAAATCACGGCATACGACGCGCACGGCGGGATGTCCCGCGAACGCGCTTTGAAGGAGCTCCGCAAGTCGCGGGTCAAGTTCGACCAGCCATAGCCGGCGCACTCCGGCGCGCAAAATCTTGTCGCTCAGGATCCCCAGTCCGGGGCCGACCTCGACCACTTCCTCGCCAGGCTCGATCGCCGCCGCGGCGACAATTCGGTCGGCGATTGCAGGTTGGATCAGGAAATTCTGGCCGCGCGATTTGCGTGGCCGCACGCCGGCGGCTTCGAGCTGGGCGGCGACCGCTAGCGGCGACGTACGCCCGGCCTTGGCAGCCTCGGTATTGGCGCGCCGGGCACGTATCAGTCGCGGCGTCCCCATTGCCCGACTGCGCCTACAGGGAAAGAGAGGCCTCGGCGTCGATGCCGAAGGAATCGCGCTCGCCGCGCAACAGCCGGTAACTTCCGGCCATCGCGATCATCGCCGCGTTGTCGGTACAGAACTTGAGCGACGGCGCGATGACCTCGCGGCCTTCGGCCGCCGCCGCTTCGGTGAGTCGCTCGCGCAGGCGCGAGTTGGCTGCGACACCGCCGGTCAGCGCGATTACCTTGATGCCGGTCTCGCGCGCCGCGTGCATCGCCGGTTCCACCAGCATATCGACCACCGCCTCCTGGAAGCTCGCCGCCAGGTCTTCGGGCGAAAGCGCGGCGCCGGCCTCTGTGCGGAGCAGCGTCGCGATCGCGGTCTTCACTCCGCTGAAACTGAAATCGAGCGGCGCGCCGCGCACGTGGGCGCGCGGAATCCGCACGCGCTTGCGGTTCCCACGCCGCGCCAACTCGTCGATTATCCGCCCCCCCGGATAGCCGAGGCCCATCAGTTTGGCCACCTTGTCGAACGCCTCGCCGGCGGCGTCGTCGCGGGTGCGGCCCAGTCGGCGATAACGGCCGAGGTCTTCGACCACGAAGAGTTCGGTATGCCCGCCCGACACGACCAGCGCCAGAAACGGCATCGCCGCGCGATGCTCCAGCAGCGGCGCGAGCAAATGCCCTTCGATATGATTCACCCCGGCCATCGCGATCCCAAGGCTCTGCGCGAGCCCCTTTGCGCACATCAGTCCGACCAGCAACGAGCCGACCAATCCCGGGCCGCGCGTCACCGCGACGCCGCCGATATCGCCGAGCGCGCATCCCGCGGTCTCCAGCGCCTGCTCAATCACGGGCAGGATGGTGACGACGTGATTGCGCGAGGCGAGTTCCGGCACCACGCCGCCATAGCGACGATGGATTTCGTCCTGGTTGGCGATGACGCTGGAACGGATAGTGGCGGCACCGGGGCGCGTGGTTTCGATAACCGCCGCGGCCGCATCGTCACACGACGACTCGATTCCCAAAATCAGCATCGGTTCACTGTTTCACTATTTCGCTGCTTCACTGCTTCGCGGACTGCTATGCGTGCGCGGTCAGTCGCCTGAGACGGACCGATGAGTCTGATAGTACTGAGCCGGCGGCGGCGCCGCCTCGGCCGGAGCGGGTGCAGCCAAATTGACCTGTGGCGCAGGGAGCGCCGCACCGTCGATGGGCGCCGTCGGTGGCGGCGCACTGCCGGCGTTGGCGTCGGAGAGGCTCGCGCTCAGCCGCCCATACCCCGTGCGCGCCATCAGGTTGCCTGGCGCCGCGTCGAGCGCCTGCTTGTACGCCGAAGCCGCCTCGGGAAACTTGCCCTGCTCCTCCAGACACGCGCCCTCGAAGCTTTTGACCTCGCCGAGCCACGCGGGTACCGCGCGCACTCCGACCTCCGCGCGGCCGAAAAACGCGAGCGCCTGCGGATAGTCCTTTTTCAACATGTAGGCGCGACCGAGATAGAAGTAAGCATAGGGATCGGTCGGATCGATCGATATCGCACGGCCGAGATCGCGGATCGCGTCGTCGAGCTTGGAGCTTTCGAGCGCTGTGCGCCCCTTCTCAGCGAAACGCAGCGAGGCGTTGAGCGCGGGCTGGTCCTTGGTGCTGGCGATTAGTCCGGTGAGGGGCTGGTCACTGACCGGCGCGGTCGGCTGGACGGACCCAACGTCATATGGTGGCGGTGCCTCGGTGGGCGTGGCCTCGGGCGCGGGCTCGCCGGCGACGGGAGCGCTCGCCGAGTCGGCAGGCGCCCCCATAGCCGCAGCTGCTCCGGTCGCGCCGGGCGCTGTGCCCGATGCGGCGGCAGATCCGTTCGCTGCTGGCACGCGTGTCCATCCTGAAGTTTCAGGGCTTGAATTTTCAGGGCCTGATCCCGGGCTTGCATTCTCGCCGCCTGCGCCTTCGCCGCCCGGCCTTTGCGAGCCTGAAAGCTGTTCATCTGAAGGCGACGGCGCGGGCAAAGCTGCCGGCGAAGCCGCCGGCGACGCGAGATCCTCTGGCGGCACATTCTGCTCCTCAAACGCGAGGACCTGAGCGCCGGAGTTTTGGGCGCCGGAGCTTTCGGCTCCGATGCGGCCGTGGTGTGGCGCAGAGGCCGTCACCGCTGACGCGGGACTCGCCATCGCGATCGCGCAGGTCAGCGCTATCGGCACGGCGCGCCTGATTACGGCTGGCCGTCTGGGGAGATCTGCTTCAACTCTCATTAATCGTTGGGGTCGCGCGGCACGCGCTCCCAGTTGCCCGTAGCCGGCGCGCCGGCGGGGGCGGTGGATTTGTCGGCGGCCGGCGTCGTGCCGCCTGGGGCATGGAAGGGACAGACTTGCGTCGGCGCAAGCGATATCGGAAATGCTCCCTCCATCACCACCGGACAATTCGGCCCCGCCAGGTAGCCGGTCAGCGGGTCAACCTTCTCCACCACGATACCGGGCGGCGGGGCGAAGTCCAGCGGCGGCCGTGAGGCCGTCGCCGCCTTCATGAAATCGGTCCAGGCCGGCAAGGAGGCCTCCGCACCGGTCAATCCCAGTTCTTCCTTCTGATCGAATCCGGTCCATACGACCGCCAGCAGGTTAGGCGTGAAGCCGGTGAACCAGGCGTCCTTGGAATCATTGGTGGTGCCGGTTTTGCCGGCGGCGGGGCGGGTGAATCCGCGCTTGCGCGCGCCTTCGCCGGTGCCGTGATTGATGACTTGCTCGAGCATGAAATCGATCATGTAGGCGAGTTGGGGCGAGAGCTCCTGACGAGCCTGCAATTCATGGCCTTCGATCACCTTGCCGCTCTGATCGACGACCGCCGTGACCGCGTAGGACTGCACCTCGAGACCGTAATCGGCCATGATCGAATAGGCCTGCGCGATCTGCATCGGCGTAACCTCGATTCCGCCCAACACGATCGACGGGTACGAGGGCAGATCGCCGAAGCCCATTCTCTCGGCCATCGCGCGTACCCGGTCGAGACCAATCTGATTGGCCAAGCGCGAGGTGGCGGCGTTGAGTGACTCCTCCAGCGCGAACTCCAGGGTCACCCGGCCGAAGTAACGATTCTTGTAGTTCTTGGGGCTCCAGCTCATGTCGCCGTAAGCCCAGGTGAACGGTGTGTCGTCGATATAGGTGGTCGGCAGAAAATGCCCGGGACCGCCCTCGAGCGTTTCCTGCATCGCGGCCAGATAAGTGATGGGCTTGAAGGCGGAGCCCGGCTGACGCCTGGCCTGAGTTATACGGTTGAACTGGCTTTCGCGATAGTCGCGTCCGCCCACCATCACGCGAATCTTGCCGCTTTGCGGTTCCACCGCGATGAGCGCCTCTTCGAGCTGGTCTTTCTTTTCCTTGCGCCGCAACGAGGCGTAGCGCCGCTCGAGGTAGTCGAGGTTGTCGCGCACCGCCTTCTCGGCGAGCTTCTGGGCGTGCACGTCAAGCGAGGTGAAAATTCTCAGCCCCTCGCCGGTCAGTACTCCGGGCGGATAGCGCTCGGCCAGTTCGTGCTTGACGTAATCGACGAAGTAGGGCGCGTCGTTGTTCTCGACGAAGACTTCGCGCGGGTGCAGCGGCTCGGTGGCCGCGCTGTCGTAGGCGGGCTTGCTGATATAGCCGTCGGCGAGCATCAGGCCCAGCACCTCATTGCGGCGCTGCTCGGCGAGCCGCGGGTGATGCAGCGGGTTGAGGCGGTTGGGCGAGCTTATCATCCCGGCGATCGTCGCCATCTCGCCGATCGTCAGGTTGCGCGGCTCCTTGGAAAAGTAGAATTCAGAAGCCTCCCACACGCCGTAGATTCCCTCCTGGCCGCGCTGCCCGAGGTAGATGTCGTTGATGTAGTTTTCCAGGATCTGGTCTTTGGAGTACCGGCGCTCGGCGATGTACGCCATCAGGATTTCTTTGACCTTGCGCCGCCAGTCGCGCTTACTGGTCAAAAAAAAGTTTTTCATCAACTGCTGGGTCAGCGTCGAACCGCCCTGGCGCACGCGGCGCGCCGAGAAGTCCACCCAGGCGGCCTTGACGATGCGGACCAGGTCGATGCCGTGATGTTCATAGAAGCGATGGTCCTCGGCGGCGAGGATCGCGTCGATGAAGCCGGGCGGAATCTGCGTGAGCGGGACCAGGCGGCGCTGCTGCCAGCTGCCCTGGAAAATTCCGCTGATCAGTTCCGGTTCGAGTTCCACCGAGTAGAGCGCCTTGCCGCCCAGCGGATCGCGCATCGCGAGCACCGAGTTATGCGGCCCCAGGGTCATTTCGACCGGCTCGCCCGCAAAGTCGTTATAAGGGTAGGCGAAGCCGTGCAAGAATACGGTCAGCCGATGCTTCTTTTCATCGAGCGAATACTCACCCCGTGAAGGGACCTGGCCAGGAGCGACGCGATGGTAGTTCAGGCGCGCCAGGCGCTGGAAGAAGCCGAGGTCGTCGAGGCTCTGGCCAGGATAGACGAAGCATGAATCGGAGTAGATGCGCGAGGGGATGTTCCATCGCTTGCCGGAAAATCGCGCGACGACCTCGTTCTCGAGCGCATGGTAGTAACTCGAAAATTCGTAGATTAGCGGCGGCAGGGCGAAGAGCAGGATCGCCGAGACCGCGAACAAGACTATTTTGAGCGCGCGTTTCATCTCCCCAACAGACGTCCTGCCGTCTGCGCGTTAGCGTCCGACCCGTACTCGCAACCGCGCATCGCCTAGCCCTCCGGTTCGAGCGGCACGAAGACGGTGCTCTTGTGGCGCTTGATCAGGAGCAGTACCGCTTTGCCGCCGGCGAGCTTGAGCGCGCGCTGGTAGGCATCAACGCTGCCGACGGGGTGGCGATTGACCTCCACTATAATGTCGCGCGCGCGCACACCGGCTGCGTCGGCCGAGCTTCCGGGCTGCACCGAATAAATCACCACGCCTTTTTGCTGGCCGAGCCCCATATCGTGCGCGAGTTTGGGGTCGAGGTCTTTCACGGTGAGACCGAATGGCGAGGTCCCCTTGATTGGCTGCCTGGCGGCAGCCGCGATATGTGCCTCGCGCGAAGCCGTAATCGTAACCGGCAGCTCGAGATACTTCTTGTCGCGTATTATCCGCAGCGTCGCGCGATGGCCGAGCGGCGTGCGCGCGACCATCAAGGGCAACTGGCGCGAGTCTTCGATCGGGATTCCGTTATAGGCCGCGATTACGTCGCCGCGTTTGATCCCCGCGTTCTTGGCCGGCCCCTCGCCCAGGACCTCGGCAACCAGCGCGCCGCGCGGCTCCTCCAGCCCCATCGAATCGGCGATCGGCGGGGTTACCCGCTGCACGTAAATTCCCAGCCATCCGCGCACCACCTTGCCATGGTCGCGTAGTTGCGGCAGCTCCTCCTTGACCAGGTTGACCGGGATGGCGAAGCCGATGCCGGTGTTGGAGCCGGTACGGGTGAAAATTGCGGAGTTCACGCCGACCACCTCGCCGCGAACGTTGATCAGCGGTCCCCCCGAGTTGCCCGGGTTGATCGCAGCGTCGGTCTGGATGAACTCGTCGTAGTTGCCCGGGATGAAGCGGCCCTTGGCGCTGATGATGCCGGCGGTCACCGTGTGATCGAAGCCGAACGGATCACCGATGGTCATCACCCATTGGCCGACCTTCACGTCGTCCGAATCGCCAAGCGGCGCAACCGGCAAATCGTGCCGGGCTTTTATTTTCAGCAGCGCGATGTCGGTCTTGGCATCGCGCCCGGTCACCGAAGCCTTGTACTGGTTGCCGTCCTTGGTGGTAACCATGATCTCGCGGCCGTTTTCGATCACATGGTCGTTGGTCAGGATGTAGCCGGCAGCATTGATGATGAAGCCGGACCCGAGGCTACGGCCGTGAGGCTCGCCAAACGGCTCGCCGAACTCGTTGAACGGTTCGTTGCCTCCGCCCTCGCTGCCCCCGCCTTCACCGCCGCGGCCCTCGCCCTCAGAGGCGGCCGGTCCGGCCTGCTCAGTCGAAATATTGACCACCGTGGGTCCCAATTTATCGGCCATCGAGACGAAATCGGGCAATGTCTCGGCCTTGGGTGTGCTCGAGGAGGTAAGCTCGTACCAGAATTGATCGCCGAAGACGCGCGGCACGACCGGGCCGCACAACAGCAGCATCAACGCCGCGGAACTAAAGATGGCGACGTTCAGAAACTTCGAAGGCATTCGCGCGCCGAACCCCCCGGAACCAGGCGAATCAGCCGTTCCGGCGAGCGATCTCAACGTATTTCATTCTGAGGTCAAAGAGAATCGCGTCGAGCAGGGCCTGCTCGTCGTGGTCGAGATTCCCCCGCGTCTTCTCACGCAGCATCCCGAGGATGTCGATGAGCTGCTGCGCCATCGCGAGGTCGCGCTGCGCCTGACCGCTGGCGGGATCGGCCATCTCGCCCAGATGCACCAGCGCCTCGGTCGAGAGGCTCATCAGGAAGGCGCCGAAACTTATATCACCAGTCTCCGCGCCAGCCTGTGACGGATAGGCCTCGGCGCCGGCCGCCGACCGCGCGGCGGCATAACCCCTGGCTGCGGCTTCCTGCTGCGGATGAGAGGCTTCCGTCTGATGGTGCGAAGGGGCCGCAGCCGCGGCCCCGGCACTGTGCGGCGGCCCGCCGGCACGCGGTGCCTCCGAGCGTGGCGCGTCGGGTTTCGCGGGGGCTGGTTCGTCGGCGCCGCTGAACTCGGGCTTCAGCTCGCCTTCGGCGGAGAATCGTCGTCGGTCCTGTATCTTGAAGCCCTTGGAGCTGTCGTCCTCGGATGCCATCGCTCAGACCACCTCGGTGCTCGCCATGTGCTCGAGGCGCCGGATGCGCTCTTCGAGAGGCGGATGGGTTGAAAAGAGCTTGCTCATCAGGCCCTGCGCGCTAAGCGGATTGACGATGAACAGATGGGCCGTCGCTGGCCCGGCGTCCATCGGCATGCGCTCGTTGGCGGCCTCCAGCTTGCGCAGTGCGCTGGCGAGGTAGAGCGGATGATGAGTGAGACGGGCGCCGCTGGCGTCGGCCTGATATTCGCGCGTGCGCGACACGGCGAGCTGGATCATGGTCGCGGCAACCGGCGCCAGAAACGCCATGAGCAGCAGCTCGATCACGCCGCTGCGACGGTCGTCGTCGCCGCCGCCACCGAAGCCGCCGAAAAACGCGCCCCATTTCGCCATCGAGGCCAGAATCATGATCGCGCCGGCCAGTGTCGCCGCGATCGAGCTGGTCAGGATGTCGCGATTGATCACGTGGGAAAGCTCGTGGCCCAGCACGCCTTTGAGTTCGTCGCGGCTACAAATCCGCAGAATTCCGCGCGTCACGGCAACGGCTGCGTGATGGGGATTGCGTCCGGTGGCGAAGGCGTTGGGCGTGTCGGTGTCGATCAGGTACATCCGCGGCACCTGGATATGCGCCTCCTGCGCCAGTTCCTGGACTATCGAGTAAAGCTCCGGCGCCGCGGCCGCGTCGAGTTCCTGCGCGCCGTAGGCTTTTAAGACCATCTTGTCCGAGAACCAGTAGCTGAAAAAATTCATCGCGAGCGCGATGACGAAGGCGAATTCGGCGCCACCTCTTCCTCCGAAGAGACCGCCGATAAGTATCAGAAGGCCGGTCAGGGCACCGAGCAATATAGTGGTCTTGATAGCGCTACGCAGCATGGGTTCCTTGTCGGAGAGCAAAAAAACTCCCGCGAATCAAACATATTTTAGCATGTGGCGGACTGAAACTGCTCGGCTCATCTGAGGCTACGCCGGGCGATTTTTGCAGTCAACGCAGCCGGCCTCGAGTCTGAATCTAACCATCCGCACGCTCCATGGCATCTTTGAGCGACCATGTGGATCTTATCGAAATTGCCGCCGCGTAACTTTCCTTGAGATGAAAAGTTGTCGTTTCACTAATGCCAGTAACTGGGCGGGACTCAGGTCGGTGAGCTTCAAGGCCCGCACCACCCTGACCCGCCCGAGCGGACGCCAGCGGTCAGGATCCGTAGGCCCGAAGATTACGACCCCCGGAGCGCCGGAAGCGGCTGCCAGATGCGACACGCCTGAATCGTTGCCCACGAAGCCGGCCGCGAGGTGCGCCAGACCAGCTATCGTGCCGAGCGGCTGACCGCCAAGCCATGCAATTCCGCGCGCCGCCAAAAGCGGCATCAGGACGGATTCGATCGCGCGCTCCGCGGGACCGAGCACGACCAGCGCCCGCAGGGGCGGCGGTAGCGCGCTCGCCAGCGCTGCGAAATTCTCGGCTGGCCAATTCTTCTCTGCGCTGCCGCTGCCGGGAAAAAGCAGCACGACGCGGGCCTTATCAAGATCGAGCCGGGCGAGCGCCCGCCCTGCCTCCGCCGTATCGCCGGCGAGCACGTCGATATGTGCGTCAAGCTCCGTGTCTGAGGGGCCGCCGCCCTCGCCGAGTTCGTTCAGGTAGCCGGCGGCGACGTGACCCCTTCCTGCGGGACGGAAGGCATGGAAGCTGACTGCTCCAGGCGCGGCTGCCGCTTCGAGCGCGCGGCGAAAGCGCGGATCGGCGGCGGCGAAAAACGAATATACGCGTACGAAGGGTCGGAAAACCGCGGAGGCTTCCGCGAGGTCCGGGTCTTGCGCGAACAGCGCGGCGACTTCGCGTCGGTCAATTGAATGAGCTCGTGCAATACCGATTCGACCAACCGCGAGCCGCGCGAGTTCCTCTCGCGCCATCAGTTCGATCGTTTGGTCAGGATGGCGCCGGGCGAGCGCTCGCAGCGCCGGAACCAGACATATAAGGTCGCCGAGCGCGCCGGGAAAGATCGCCAGCACGCGTCCCGCCGCAGCCGCTTGCTCCGACGTTCCTGATGCCTTCGCCAAAACCATCGCGGGCAAATTCTATCACCATCCCACCGCCTGAAGGCTCGTCACCCCCCACGCAGCGTTGGACACATCACTTGGGTGGTCGCAAAACGGCAGCGAATACGGCTAAAATCGCGGCATGCCGAACAGCGTGGCACGCTCAGCGCTCGAACTTATCGGTCATACTCCCGTGGTGCGGCTAAACCGCCTGCCGGGCAAGGACGATGCCGAGATTTGGGCGAAGCTCGAGAGCTTCAACCCGGGCGGCAGCGTCAAGGACCGGATCTGCGTCGCTATGGTCGAGGCGGCGGAGCGCGAGGGGCGGCTCAAGTCCGGAGAAACCATCGTCGAACCGACCTCGGGCAACACCGGAATCGGACTCGCGCTGGTGGCGGCGGTCAAGGGCTACAAGCTCATCCTGACGATGCCCGACACGATGAGCGAGGAGCGGCGCTCGCTGTTGGCGGCCTATGGGGCGCGCCTGGTACTGACACCGGATACGCGCGGAATGCATGGCGCGATCGCCAAGGCGCAGGAACTCGCGCGCGATAACCAGGGTTTCTTCATGCCGCAGCAGTTCAGCAACCACGCCAATCCCGACGTCCACTATACGACCACCGGTCCGGAACTGGCGGGCCAGCTCGAACGAATCGACGCGTTCGTGGCGGGTGTCGGCACCGGTGGCACGATTACCGGCGTCGGGCGCTACCTGCGTGAGCACTTCGGCGGCCGGCCGTTGATCGTGGCGGTCGAACCGAAAAATTCTCCGGTGCTGTCAGGCGGCGAGGCCGGCTTTCATAAAATTCAGGGAATCGGCGCCGGTTTCGTGCCGGAAAATCTCGACACCACGGTGTATGACGAAATAATCGCCGTCAGCGACGAAGAGGCGACGGTTCATTCACGCCGGCTCGCGCGCGAAGAGGGGTTGCTCGTCGGAATTTCCTCAGGCGCGGCTTGCTATGCGGCGCTGCAGGTGGCCAAACGGCTCGGCCGCGGCAAGGTCGTCGCGACGGTTTTCTGCGATACCGGCGAGCGCTACCTGACGACCGATCTCTTTCAGGCCGAAGGCATATGAGCGAGACGGGCGCGAACCTTGCGCTCAAGCTTGAGCGGCTGCGCGCGATTTTCGCGCCGATGCGCTCGCTGATGGTCGCATTTTCGGGCGGGGTGGATTCGACTTTCGTCCTGCGCGTCGCCCATGACGTCCTGGGCGCGCGGATGCTCGCGCTCACCACTACCTCGCCGACGATGCCCGACGATGACCGGCGCTCGGCGCTGGAGATGGCGCGGACGATCGGCGCGCGCCACCTGGTCGTCAAATCCAACGAGCTCGAAGTCCCCGGCTATGCCGAGAACCCGCTCAACCGATGCTACTTGTGCAAGCACAACCTGTTCGTGGTCTGCGAGGTCAAAGCGGCAGAGCTCGGAATCGATGAGATCGTGGACGGTCTCAACCTGGACGACCTGCACGACTATCGGCCGGGTATCAAGGCCGCAGGCGAAAAGCGCGTCCGCCATCCGTTGGTCGAGGCCGAGTTGACCAAGGCCGAGATTCGCGAACTGTCGCGCACGCTGGGCCTGCCGACGTGGGATCGGCCGGCCTCGCCTTGCCTTTCCTCGCGCTTTCCTTACGGAACGCGAATCACGCTCGAGGGCCTGGAGCGGGTCGAGCGGGGCGAGCAATTATTGCATGCGATGGGGTTTCGGGTGGCGCGCGTGCGTTACCATGGCGAAGTCGCGCGGCTGGAGGTCGAGCAGACGGAGATAGCGCGGCTCCTCGAACCGGCGACGCGTGACAGTGTCGATCGCGAACTGCGCAAGCTCGGCTTTCGCTTCGTAACCGTCGATTTGAAGGGTTTCCGCTCGGGCTCGCTCAACGAGGGCTTGGCGTCTGCAGCTCAAATGGATTCGGCCGACTCTCCCGCCGCTCGCTAATCGGCAAACTAATCCGCAAACATCCGCGCAACCAGAGCCTCGGCGATTTCGAGGTCGCCCGGCGTAGTGATCTTCAGATTGGCAGCCGAGCTTTCGACCACCTCGACCCGGCCGCCGCATCGCTCGACCAATTCCGCGTCGTCGGTCGCGGTCCATCGCTCGCGTAGCGCATGATCGTGCGCTTGAACCAGGATTTTGCGGCGAAAAGCCTGCGGCGTCTGCGCCTGCCACAAGCCCTCGCGCGCAACGGTCGCCGCGATCGTGCGGCCGTTGACGCGCTTGAGCGTGTCGGCCACGGCGACCGCGGCCAACGCGCCGTCGCACCGCCGCGTTGCTTCGATACAGGCCGCAAATAGCGCCGGACCTGCGAACGGACGCGCCGCGTCGTGCACCACCACGGCTTCGCTCTCGGCGCTGGTGAGTGCCAGCGCGATTCGCACCGAATCCTGGCGCTCGGCGCCGCCTCCCACCAGCTTCACCGGGATTTCCAGTCCTGCGCGCACAACCTCAGCGCGGGCCGCCCGCTCCATCCCGGGCGGCACCGTGACTACCGCCTCATCGATCGCCTCGAGCGCGGCGATGGCGCGCAGCGAATAGTGAAGCAGCGAATGTCCCGCGAGCGGCACGAATGCTTTCGGCGTATCTGTCTTGAGTCGCGTCCCGCTTCCGGCGGCGACGATAATGACCGAGCATCGCATCGCTTTGGAGGCCGCGGCGCCCAATCAATAATCCGGCGGGCGCGGCGCTATCGAGCGTATCGGGCGGCGAGCCGCGGGGCAAAGCGTGCGATCGTGATTTTGCGGATTCAAAAAATGAACGAAGGCGCGGCAGTAAAAAAGGGACCGGAATTGCTTCCGATCCCTTTCAAGGGTCTTCTTTCGCGCTGGACGGCTCCGGTCAGTTGGCGAACATAACTTTGAGCTCTTCCATGATCTTCTCTTCAGGATGAGCCTTCGCGATGGACAATTCCTTGACCAGCAGGCTGCGCGCCGTGTCGAGCATCTTGCGCTCACCGAAAGACAATTCCTTGTCGCCCTTGAGCACCAGCAAGTCGCGCAGGACCTTGGCAATCTCGAGCGGCGAGCCGGTTTTGATCTTTTCCGTGTACTCGCGATAACGCCGATTCCACGTCTGGGTATCGGCGTCGACTTTGCGCGTGCGCAGGATCCGGTAAATCTTGTCGACCACGTCCTTGCCGATCACCCGCCGCAGACCGACCTGGGTTACGTTCTCGGTCGGGATCATGATAGTCATCTTCTCGGTGCCCAGAATCTTGAGCATATAAAATCGACGCTCAGTCCCTGAAATGACACGGCTTTGGATGTCCTCGATAACCGCGACCCCATGCGCCGGGTAAACCACCTTTTCGCCTTTCTTGAATGGCAGATTCATCAATGTATTACCATGCGTTACCACCAGGGCGGACTGGATTTCGGGCCAGTTGGTGACGGAGGTTCACTACTGTCCGATCAGCGCTGGTTCACTGCGCTTAGTATGGCACAAACAGTAGTATTTTGTAACCCCGGGCGAAACTTCAGCTAATTGGCGGGTAAGTTCGCGATCCTGGGTATAATTGGCGGACTATTCGCGGATCACCTTAGGGCTCCGCCGAGCGCGAGTTCCATCACGATAGCGTCTTCGCCGGGGCCATAGTAGTTCGATCTCAAACGGCGTTCTTCAAAATTCAACTTGCGATACAGGCTGCGCGCCGCCAGGTTCGAGCGTCGCACCTCCAGCGTCACCATCCGGATATCTTTCGCCTTTGCTTCGCTTATCGCTTCTGCCATCAGCACCTTTCCTATTCCTCCGCGCCGAAATTCGGGATGCACCGCCAGATTCAGGATGTGGCATTCGTCCACGATGAGCCATCGGCAGAGAAATCCTGCGACCTGGCCGCCGGGCTCGCCCGCCACCTGGTCGACCACCATGATGCGCGAGAACGGCAGTATCAGTTCGCGTTTGAAAGATTCGAGACTCCACGGCTGCGGAAACGCGAGCCGTTCGATCTCGAGGATGCGCGGCAGATCGCGGGCGGTGGCCTCTCTCACGCTGGTCGTCCTCATCGGCCGCCTCTCAGGCGGCTTTGAAGACCACTATTTCGAGTATCTTGTCGCGCATCCGGTGCTTGAACGACGTCACCGGCCGGTCGAATTCGACCCGGGTGAGGAAGTCGGAGGGAAACGACGCCGAGACATACGACAGCCGGCGCATCGCGTCCCCCCGCACCCCCGCCCGCACGGCCAGCACGTTCCTGTGCAGCGTGACGGTATAGTCGTAGTCGGGCATCTCGTCGGGCAGTTTCCACAACTGCTTGAGCGAGGAGGCCGGTATCCGGCGCGGCATCTCGATCGCGACCAGGTAGGCGTTGGCATGCTCGACGACGGTATAGACGGTACCGTAGCGGCGGTCGCGTTCGACCTTTTCGTCGTGCATCGGATTGCGGTAGCCGTCGAACGCGACGTGGCGGTCGGTGCGGGTGGCGGGACCGCGCATCCGGTCCAGCCGCAGGAGCCTGACCAACGATCCCCAGAGGCTGCGATGGCTGCGGCGACGGCCGGCGGGTCCGCCCGGCTCGACCATCGCGAGGGCGCTCGGGAAGTCGCCCGCGGTTTCGCCGGCGAAGTGTTTTTCGCCGAGCGGTCCGGGCAGGGCGCTCTCGCCTCCGCCGGGAATCGCCGTCATCATCAAGGGACCAGAATTGATCAGGAGCCCAGAATTGATCGGGGGCCCAGAATCGCTTTCGCTCGACGCTTTTGGCGTCTGGGTTGGAGGCTGTTGTTCGCTGGGATTGTCTGTCGACACAAGCGTGGGCAAGGCCGGCGATCGGTGTTTTGCGCTGGGCTGGCGCGCGGTTCAAGGCTGACGATAGCCGTCGCCAGTTTTGCATGTCAACCGCGGGTCCCGGTCAGGTGCGGATCTCCAGCCGCGGTAGCAATCGCGTGCTGGCGGCGCGGCGATTCACTGCCTTGAAGGGCACGATTGGCTTGCCTTGAAGAGATTGATTTGTAACGATGAGCACAATTTAGCGCTGGCAAATGCTTCGCGCGAGGACGCGATGCTGTTAGATTGCCTTCACATATTGAAAACCGATTGTACCGGTTTAGACAGGAGGTGGGTTTCGGATGAAGAAGTTGTTGAGTGTGTTCGGAATTCTAGCGATCGGTGGCGTAGTCGCCGCCGGATGCAGTTCTCAGTCTCAGATCGATCAGGCGACCTCGCAGGCTGAGGGCAGCGCGCAGCAGGCCGCGACCGCGTCGACCAACGCGCAGAACTCGGCCAACGCGGCGGCGGGCTCGGCCAAGAACGCCCAGGAGGCGGCCGCCGGCGCACAGGACTCGGTCAAGCGCGCCAACGACGCCGTGGCCCGCCTGGAAGCGGAATTCGCGTCTTCCGTCACGAAGTAACGATCAGCATCTGACGGCGCAAGGGGATCGCAATCCTCTTGCGCCGTCCTCCGTCGTTCCCGCGGTTCAACGGACCGGGTAATGGCAGCCCGGGCCCGGGGGCGCGGCGCCCGCTAGCGCCGATGCGCCGCCGGTGTCGAGGTGGACTGCTGTGCCGGGGCGGCGAGCGCGGCCCGCGCGTCGTCGCGCGCGCGGTCGTCGCTCTCGATCCGCTGCTCGAGTTCGCGGAACGCGCTTACGCTAAGGCCTTGCGCGGCGGTCGCCTGTTCGACGCTCAGGCTGTGGTCACGCTGCATCGCGCGGTAGACGGTGACGTACTTCTGGATCTGCTCCGGGGAGACGCTTTTGTCCGAGGTAGTGTCGTCACCCGGATCATCGTCGTCGCTCTGGGCGATTTGAGCGAGCCGGGCGATCATCGGGTCGCGCGCGGGGATGCGGGCGATCGCGCCGACGCCCGCGGCCATCAGCGGCGAGGCTGGACGCACCAAGAGCACCAGCGCTGCGAGCCCAAGCAGCGTTGCGAAGAGCGCGATTGCGCACAACGCCGTCCGTATGGATGAGACCGGCGCCGTCCCGATTGCCGCGGTTGGCGATGGGCGCGAGCCCGCCGGCCGCGGATCCGATGGAGTGATGGCCACGGGCCATCTTTGCACGCTGGGTGATTGGGCACAAAGCGTGATACTAGTGGTAACGCGCGCCAGCATGGTTATGTTCAAGCGGGCTGTGCCGACCAGGCCTCCGCGGATCGCTGTGCGCATAGTCCCAAGATTCTTTTACGGAGATTTTTTCGATGTCAGCTAAAACCATCCATCTGCATGAGAAATCCCGCGCCGGGATCATCAAGGGCGCCTCGCTGGTCGCCGAAGCCGCGCGCGTGACGCTCGGGCCCAAGGGCCGCCACGTGATGATCCAGCGCAGCTTCGGATCGCCCCTGGTGACCAAGGACGGCGTCACCGTGGTCAAGGAGATCGATCTCGAAGACAAGTTCGAGAACATGGGCGCCAAGCTGATTCGCGAGGTCGCGCAGAAAACCTCCGACGTCGCCGGCGATGGCACCACCACCGCGACCGTGCTCGCCCGCGCCGTGCTGCGCGAGGGCCTGCTGCTGCTGGCGGCCGGGATGGCCCCGATGGAGCTCAAGCGCGGGATGGAGGCGGCGGTGCGCAAGGCGGCCGAAGTCATCAAGGCGATGGCGCGGCCGGTCAAGGATCGCGAGCGGATGGTGCAGGTCGCGACGATTGCCGCCAATGGCGACAAGACCATCGGCAAGATAATCGCGGACGCCATGGACAAGGTTGGAATGGAAGGCGTGATCACGGTCGAGGAGGCGAGCGGCCTGGAGACCACGCTCGACCTGGTCGAGGGCATGCGTTTTGACCGCGGCTACGTCTCGCCCTACTTCGTGACCAATCCCGAGCGCATGACGGTGGAGCTCGAGGAGCCGCTTATCCTGTTCCACGAAAAGAAGATCGCCAACATGCGCGATCTGCTGCCCCTGCTCGAGAAAGTGGTGCAGGCGGGCCGTCCGCTGCTGATCATCTCGGAGGACGTGGAGGCCGAGGCGCTGGCCACCCTGGTGGTCAACAAGCTGCGCGGCACGCTGCGGGTGGCGGCGGTCAAGGCGCCGGGCTTCGGCGACCGGCGCAAGGAGATGATGACCGACATGGCGATCCTAACCGGGGGCCAGGTGATCGCGGAAGAGATGGGACTGAAACTCGAGACCCTGCAACTGAACGTGCTCGGCAAATGCCGCCGCGCGCTAATCGATAAGGACAACACCACGTTGGTCGGCGGCGCGGGCAAGAAGGCTGAAATCCAGGCCCGCCTGAGCCAGATTCGCACTCAGATCGAACAGACCACGTCCGACTACGATCGCGAAAAGCTCGAAGAGCGGCTGGCCAAGCTGGTCGGCGGCGTGGGCGTGATCAAGGTCGGCGCGGCCACCGAGGTCGAACTCAAGGAACGCAAAGCGCGCGTCGATGACGCGGTGCACGCGCTGCGGGCCGCGGTCGAAGAAGGCGTGGTCCCCGGCGGCGGGGTGGCGCTTGCTCGCGCGGTCAAAGACGTCGAAGCCCTGAAGCTCTCGCCGGAGCGCAAGGCCGGCGCCGATATCGTCGCGCGCGCGATGAGCGAGCCGCTGCGCCAGATCGCGCGCAACGCGGGCGAAGAGGCCGCAGTGGTTTACAACCGCGTGATCGAGGGCAAGGGCGACTTCGGTTTCAATGCCGCCAGCGGCCAGTTTGAAGACCTGGTCAAGGCCGGCGTTATCGATCCGGCCAAGGTCGTGCGCTCGGCGCTGGAGAACGCGGTCAGCGCGGCCTCGATGATGCTGACCACGGAAGCCGCGATCGCCGAAGCGCCGCGCAAAGCCGCGCCGGCGCCGGCGATGCCGCCGGGCGGCGGGATGGGTGGCATGCCGGGCATGGGCGGAATGGGCGGTATGGGAGGAATGGGCGGCATGGGAGGCATGGGAGGAATGGGAGGCATGGGAGGAATGGGAGGCATGGGCGGTATGGGCAGCGAATTTACCGGCGAAGAGGATTTTTAGGTCGGCTTCAATTGCCGCCGGCCGGCAGTTCGAAATCGGCAATGGGTAGCGCAAGGCAAGCTTGAGTTGGAGCAGGTGGAGATATAAGCGAGCCTGATTTGCGGCAGCCCTCAACTTGTGTATGATTTGTTATGTTCGTAACCAACCCGGCATGGTAGTAGCGCTGGAGATGTGACTAACTGGTTTGACGATGCATGTTACGGCTCGTCGCCTACTTGTAAGGGAGGAAGGAATGGAAGGGTTAAAAGCTTCGAAATTGATCGTGTTTGCCGGGACCGCACTGGCGTTGTCGCTGTTTGCCGGATGCGCCGGGCAGGACGCCGCGCAGAAGGCCCAGGCTGCAGCCACACAGGCCGCCTCTTCAGCGCAGGGCGCTGAGGCCGCCGCCAACTCGGCGCAGCAGTCGGCCGCTGCGGCACAGGCTGCCGCGACGCGCACCGAGCAGGCTGCGGCTGACGCTAAGGCCGCCGCCGATCGGGCCGAAGCAATCTCGATGAAGACCGAAGGTGGCCATCACGTGATGCATCATCGTCACGTCATGCATCATGTCCATCATCACGTGGTTCACTCGAGCTCGGAGGCTCCCGCGCCCGCACCGGCGGACAGCGGCGCTGCCGCTCCGGCTCCGGCGCCTGCGGCTCCTGCACCGTCGACTCCGTAATTTTCCAGCGCCTACAGAGGAAAAGGGCGGCTTAACGGCCGCCCTCTTCCTTGTTGTGGGAGTTTCGCTTGGTTGTGGGAGTTTCGCTTGCCTGCGACGGCGCGCGGCGAATCTTCGTGACGCCCCTCGCTCCTTCGGTTCACAAGAATCGTTCGACGAATCGCTCAGAGACAGCGCGGCCCGGGCAGCTCGCGGTTTAATTCTGCGGCGATCGCGCCGTGGCGTCTTCGCGTTGGCGCGCCGGCGGCCTAATCCCGAAACGTGACGATTACTTTGAGCGACTCGGGTTTCTGCGCCATCGCGTAAGCGTCGGTCACCCGTTCCAGCGGAAAGCGATGGGTCACCAGGTCGGCGGCGGACAGGATTGAACGCTCGACCAGAGCCATCGCCTCGCGCGTATCGTCGGGGCCGCACGAGTAGCTCGGCACCAGGCGGGTCTCGTTGAAATAGAGATCGTGCGGACTAAGCGTCATCTCGTCTTCGGGCGGAGTGGCGGTGAACTGCACCACGGTGGCGCCCTTGCCGGCCGCCCCGATCCCCTGCGCGATCGCCTTGGAGCTGCCGGGGCCGACGATCACCACGTCGGCCATCGCACCGCCGGTCGCCTCGCGCACCTGCTCGACCAGGTTGTCGTTGGAGACCACCAGGCCCGCGTCGGCGCCGAGCGCTACGGCGCGCCGCGCGCGGGTTTCGAACAGGTCGGCGCCGATGATGCGTGCGGCCCCGAGATGACGCGCGAGCACGACGTGCATCATGCCCATGATGCCGAGTCCGATAACCAGGATACTTTCGCCGCGCTTGAGTCCCGAGCGGCGAAGCGATTTGACCACGCAGGCGGCCGGCTCGACCAGCACCCCGTCGGCGTCGGAAAGCGCGTCGGGCAGGCGCAGCGTGTCGCGCTGGTTGTGCGCGCCCACCACGAAGTACTCGGCCATCCCGCCCGGCACGATTTTGGTCGCGCGCCAGGTCGCGCATTGTACGTACTCGCCGCGCCGGCACGACGCGCACTCGAAGCAGGGCGCATGATGGTGGACGAAGACGCGCTCGCCGCGGCGAAAGCCGCGCACCGCTCGGCCCACCTCCTCGACCACGCCGACCGGCTCATGGCCGAGCACCAGCGGCGCTTTGCGCCGGATGTACCAGGGCATGATGTCGCCCGAGCAGATGCCGCAGGCGCGGGCGCGGATCAGAATTTCGTCGGGCCCGGGGGTGGGACGCGGATCCTGCTCGACGCGGATATCGCCGAAGTCGTAGAGCCGTGCAACTTGCATCTCAGTGGAGAACTTTGGGGTCCGCGACGGTCCGATGTCAAACGCCGCCGCGCGCATTATTAATCGGCACTTTGCCGTAACCGAGCGCGCGCGAGGGTAATCTTCTTTTGCCGACTTCGGAAGCCATCGAGGGTTTTGCCGTCCCTGCAGGATAATGAGCGTTGCGCCGGACGATGCTGCGCGGCGCGACGCGTGTTAACCTTCAAACATGCCCAGGCCAATATGCCCGCCGATCGCGGCTGACGTGATCGCCGAAATCGGAAGCAGCATCGTGCTGATCGAGCGGCGCAACTTTCCCTTCGGATGGGCACTTCCGGGCGGCTTCGTCGACGTCGGCGAAAGGGTCGAAGACGCCGCGGTGCGCGAGTTGCGCGAGGAGACTACGCTCGAAGTCGAACTGCGCGCGCTGCTCGGGGTTTACTCGCGCCCCGACCGCGACCCGCGCGGCCATACGGTCACGATGGTTTATGTCGGGCGCGCGCACGGCGAACCGCGCGCCGCCGACGACGCCAAGGGTATCGGCTTGTTCGCCCCCGCCGAACCGCCCGCGCCGCTCGCCTTCGACCACGCCGAGATTCTCGCCGACTACCTGCGCTTCATCCGTACCGGCGAGTTGCCTGCGCCCTGGCGCCGTTAGCGAAGCGCCCTGGGCCCCCCTTAGGAGCACCGGGGTCCTTCGACCCGCGCAGCATTCGCTCAGAATGAAAGAAGGAAACGCAGACCGGTTCGCTCAAAAAGAGCGAGACTCGTTTCGCTCAAGACGACCTGAAAAAAGAACGCGGTTTTCTGCCGCAACACAGGTTGCGAATTTCTGACTCGCCGCACTAACCCATGATTTCGCGCGCCAGGCGCTCGATGCGGTCGAAGGCCTGGTTGAGCTTCTCGCGCGAAGTCGCGTACGACAGCCGCACGTGATTGGGCGCGTCGAAGTCGTTGCCGCCGACGATCGCGACCTGCGCCTCGTCCAGGATGATCGAGGCGAGGCGGTCGCCGTCGCCGATCGGCGCGCCTTTGAACTCGCGCTTGAGCATCGCCGAGACGTTGACGAAGGCGTAGAACGCCCCGTCGGGCACGTTGGGCAGGCTGAAGCCGGGAATCCGCCGCACGCGCTCGACCACCAGGTCGCGGCGCGCGCGGAACTCGGCCGCCATCGTGGCGATTTCGTCCTGCGGTCCGGTCAGCGCTTCGACCGCGGCGGCCTGCGCGATCGAATTGGGATTGCCGCTGTTCTGGCTCTGCAGACGCGTCGCCGCGGCGATCGCCTCGCGCGGCCCGGCGGCGAACCCGATACGCCATCCGGTCATCGCGTAGGCCTTCGAGAGCGTGTTGAACACGAGTCCGCGCGGTTTAAGGCGCGGCTCGATTTCGAAAATGTGCGGCACGCGCCCGACGTAGGCGATATGCTCGTACGCGTCGTCCGACATCACCCACACTTCAGGGTGGTCCACCAGCACTCGCGCGAGTGCGGCGAGTTGCGCCGCGTTGTACACGGCGCCGGTCGGATTGGAAGGCGAGTTCAGCATGATGCCGCGGGTGCGCGGGGTTATCGCGCCCTCGAGCCGCTCGGGATCGAGCAGGAAGCCGCCGCTCTCGGGACAGGCGACCAGCTTCGGGTCGGCGCCGCTTAGCTGGACCATCGCGACGAAGCTGACCCACGCCGGAGTGGGCACGATCACCTCGTCACCCTCGTCGAACAGGCTCGCCATCAGGTTGTACTCGGCGGGCTTGCTGCCGGCCGAGGCCATTATCTCGGCGGGCTCGTAGTCGAGATGGTTGTCGCGCTTGAGCTTGAGGCGGATAGCGTCTTTGAGCTCGCGCGTGCCGGCGACCGGGGTGTACTTGGTTTTGCCCGCGGCGAGCGCGCGGCGCGCGGCTTCCTTGATGCGTTCGGGGGTGTCGAAGTCGGGCTCGCCGGCGGCGAGCGGAATGACGTCGACCCCGGCGGCCCTAAGTTCGGTCGCGCGGGCGTCGGCCGCCAACGTGGCCGAGGACTTGATCGCGGCTACTCTGCGGTTGAGCTTGAGCATCTCCAGTTCCTGATGTGTATTCCCTGGCGCGTCCGGGAAGAGTGGCGCGCGAGACCGCCAAGCCTAGCAGACAGGAGCGGCTCAGTCGATTTTGAGCTTGGCGCGCAGCCGGTTCATCACCATCTCGGGCACCAGCTCGGGCAGCCGCTTGCCGTGGCTCGCGACTTCCTTGATCAGGCGCGAGGCCGAGAAGAACAGCTTGGGGTTGGCGAACAGGAACACGGTCTCGACCTGCGACCACATCTGGTTGTTCATGTGCGCCATCTGCAGCTCGTAGTCGAAGTCGGTCACGGCGCGCAGGCTGCGGATGATGATGTGGGCGCCGATGCGCTGGGCGTAGTCAACCGAGAGGCCGCTGAACTTGTCGACCCGGGCGCGAGGCTCGAGGTCGCGGATGGTTTCGCGGATCATGTCGACGCGCTCGTCGGGCGAAAACAGCGCGGGATCCTTGTGCGGATTGTAGGCCACCGCAACGATCACTTCGTCGAAAATCGCGACGCTGCGGCGGATGACGTCGATGTGCCCGTTGTGAATCGGGTCAAACGTCCCCGGATAGATCGCGCATCTGGGCACCGAGTCCTTGCCTTTGTTCACCATGCCACGCTGCCGCCTGAGTTAGCGCGCCGCCGGCGCGCGGTAAAGAGCGATCCGATGATCGCCCAGGGTTGCACAATTGATCGCCTCGAGTCCCGCCGGCGAAAGCTCCGGCGCACGGCCGGCCTGGCGCACCACCACGTAAGCGTCGGCGTCGAGCAGGCCGCCACGGGCGAGCGAGCTCAGCACCGCGGCGCTCGAGTCGTCGCGATAAGGCGCGTCGACGAACACCAGGTCGAAGAGCGCGCCGCGCGCGCGAAGCGCCGCGAGCGCGCGCTCCACCCCGGCCACGACAACCTCGGCGCGATCCTGAAGGCCAAGCACGCGCAGGTTGTCGCGAATCGCGGCGGCGGCCTCGCGCGAGGAGTCAACGAAAACCGCGCGCGCGGCGCCGCGCGAGAGCGCTTCCAGGCCCAGCGAGCCGCTGCCCGCGAACAGATCGAGCACGCGCGTGCCCGCAAGCTCGGTGCGCGCCGCCAGGCGTGAGAAAATTGAGGCGCGCACCCGCGCGGTCGCGGGCCGGGTCAGCAAACCGCGCGGCGCGCGCAGCCGCCGCCCATGGGCCTCGCCCGCGATGACTCTCATCGTACTCGCGCTCCGCAAGCGCCGGTGTGGGCGCCGAAGGCGGCAGTATTCATGCGCAATCGTTGTCGCAACAATCGATTTCGGCAATTTTCGGCGTCCCCGAGCCGACGGGCGGACCATAGCCCAGTCGCCGGATTGCCGCAAGTTTGCGCGCGGCGGCAGCGATGGCCTCCGCGCTCTGGCGCAGGCCACCGATTTGAGTTACCTATTTTAGGATTTCTTGATTGGCCATTAGCACTCGGAACACGGAAAATTCTTCGGAAATTCTCCGGCTGAAAGGTCAGGTTATAGTGGAGTCGGCCGCGACCAGCTCTGAAGTTTGCTTTTCTCCTGCCGCGCTCGACGAATATCGCGCGCCGCGGGGACTCTATCCGATCGCCACCGCGACTAATCGACGAGCTTGCCGCCCGTGCTGATTGACCTCCTGATAGAAGCGGTCAAGGCGATCATCGTCGTGGTGATGGTGCTCAATCTTGCGGGCGTGCTGCTGTGGGTCGAGCGCAAGGGCAGCGCGCTCATCCAGGACCGAATCGGGGCCAACCGCGCCTCGCTAACCGGGCTGGGCAAGCGGATGGGGCTGCCCAACTTCGGGCTGGTCAACACTCTAATCGCCGATCCGCTGAAGCTTTTCACCAAGGAAGACTTCGTGCCCGACGGGGCCGACAAGTTTCTCCACGCGCTCGCGCCGTTTCTCGCGCTCTTCCCGGTCATTATCACCTTCGCGGTGGTGCCGTTCGGCGACGTGGTGCAAATCGGATCGCGCACGATCACGCTGCAGGCGGCCAACATCAACGCCGCCGCGCTCTACATCCTGGCGACCATCGGAATCGGCGTTTACGGAGTCGCGCTGGGCGGATGGTCCTCGAACAACCGCTGGGCGCTGCTCGGCGGCATCCGCGCAACCGCGCAGATGATTTCGTACGAGATTGGACTGGGGCTCGCGATCATCGCGATCGTGATGACTTACGGGACGCTCGACTTGCAGGCGATGTGCCGTGCGCAGGGCGGAGTATGGTTCGGTTTTCTGCCGCGCTGGGGAATCTGCCTGCAGCCGGTGGCGTTCCTGATCCTGCTGACGGCCGGGATGGCGGAGTCCAAGCGCGTGCCGTTCGATTTACCCGAGGGCGAATCCGAGCTGGTGGCGGGTTACTTCACCGAGTACTCGGGCGGCAAGCAGGCGGTCTTCATGATGACGGACTTTGCCGAGATCGTGCTGGTCGCGGTGCTGATCACGGTATTTTTTTTCGGCGGATGGCAGGTGCCGTGGCTCTATCGCGACGGCTTTCACTTTCCCGGCGGCGCCCATCTTTGGGTCCCCCAGCTGCTGGTGGCGATCCTCGGCCTGGTGGCCTTCATGATCAAAACCGTCGCGTTTTGCTGGCTGCAGATTCTCATCCGCTGGACGTTGCCGCGCTTTCGCTACGACCAGTTGATGCGCCTGGGCTGGAAGGGCCTGGTGCCGCTCGGCCTGGCCAACATCGTGGTCACCGCGATCGTGGTGGTGCTGGGGTCGGGGGCGCGTTGACGGGAGCGCATTGAGATGACGCCTGGAGTATTCATGTTCCTCGCCGCGCTCGCGGTGATCTCGGCGCTCGGCACGGTCGTGCAGCGCAATCCGGTGCACTGCCTGCTCGCGCTGGTAGTGACGCTGTTGACGATCGCGGTGATTTTTATCGGCCTGGACGCGGTGACGGTCGGCTTTCTGCAGGCGATCGTATATGCCGGCGCGATCATGGTGCTGTTCCTGTTCGTGGTCTGGCTGCTCAACCTGCAGGCCGAATTGCGCAGCGTCCCCGGTTATCTCGCGCTCAAGGCGATCGCGGGGCTGCTCTGTGCGGCGTTGGTGGCCGAGCTGTTCGTGCTGCTGGGCTATGCGCCCAGCGCGGGCGGCGCTCAGGCGGCCGCGCCCACCGACTACGGATCGATCGAGGCGCTCGCCACGACGCTCTTTTCCGACTACCTGATCGCGTTCGAGATAACCTCCGTACTCTTGCTGGCGGCGATCGTCGGCGCGATCGCGCTGGCCCGGCGCACCCCGTCCTCGCAGGCCGCCTCCGCGGCGGTCGCGGCCGCAAGTGCGCGGGCCGGGTCGCAGGGGGGCGCCTGACGATGGTTCCGATGAGCTACTTCGTGGGGCTGAGCGCCGTGCTTTTCGCGATCGGGGTCGCCGGCGTGCTCCTGCGGCGCAACGTTATCGTGATCTTCATGTCGATCGAGATCATGCTCAACGCGGTCAACCTGGCGTTCGTCGCGCTGGGGCGGCGGCTGGGCTCGATGGACGGGCAGGTGATCGTGTTTTTCGTGATGACGGTGGCGGCGGCCGAAGCCGCGGTCGGCCTCGCGATCATCATCTCGATCTTCCGCAACCGCGAGACCGTCAATGCGGACGAGCTCAACCTGATGCGCTGGTGAACGGAGCGGCGGTGGATTCATGACGACACAATTTCCTGCGCTCGCGCTGATCCTGCTGTTCCCGGCGCTGGGCTTCCTGTTCAACGTGTTTTACGGCCATCGCGCCGGCCGCGCCGCGGTCAATCTGGCCGGTCCGGGAGTGATCTTCCTCGCCTTCGCGATTGCGCTGTGGGGTTTCGTGCGGCTCGCGGCGATGCCCGCGGGCGCGGCGCTTGAAGTGACGCTGTGGCCGTGGATAGCCGCGGGGCAGTTCCATACCGCAATCGCGCTCCGCCTCGACGCGCTTTCGGCCGTGATGACGCTTATCGTGAGCGGAGTCGGCGCGGTCATCCATCTATACTCCGTCGGCTACATGGCCCACGACGAGGACTACGCGCGCTACTTCGCCTACCTCAATCTGTTCGCGTTCTCGATGCTCGTCCTGGTGCTGGCCGACAATCTGCTGCTGATGTTCGTCGGTTGGGAGGGCGTGGGCCTGTGCTCTTACCTGCTGATCGCGTTCTGGTACGACAACGCGCAATTCGCCTACAACGGGCGCAAGGCTTTCGTGGTCAACCGGGTCGGCGACGCCGGATTCATCCTGGGCATCCTGACGATTCTCTCCGCGCTCACCGCGCACGGCGTATGGACGCTGAACTTCGCCGACCTGCAGGCGCATCGCGCGATGCTCGCGCCGGTGGCGACGATGGCCGGGCTGCTGCTGCTGCTCGGCGCGACCGGCAAGTCGGCGCAAATTCCGCTCTACGTGTGGCTGCCGGACGCGATGGTCGGCCCGACGCCGGTCAGCGCGCTTATCCATGCCGCGACCATGGTGACGGCCGGCGTTTACATGATCGCGCGGCTCAATTTCCTCTACACGCTCACGCCCGACGCGATGTACGTGGTCGCCGTCGTAGGCGCCGTGACCGCGTTCTTCGCCGCGACCATCGCGGTGGTCCAGACCGACATCAAGCGCGTGCTCGCCTACTCGACCATCAGCCAGCTCGGCTACATGTTCATGGGCGTGGGCGCGGGCGCGTTCGCAGCCGGCATCTTTCACGTGATGACGCATGCGTTTTTCAAGGGTCTGTTGTTCCTGTGCGCCGGTTCGATCATCCACGCGCTCGACGGCGAGCAGGACATGAGCCGGATGGGCGCGCTCTGGCGGCGGATGCCGATAACTTACGCCACGATGCTCGCGGCGACCCTCGCGATAAGCGCGGTGCCCGGCTTTTCAGGGTACTTCTCCAAAGACCTCATCCTGGAACGCACGTTTGCCGCGGGCTTCGCGGGGCTCTGGCTGATCGGCATCATCACCGCCGGCCTCACCGCGTTCTACATGTTCCGCCTGTTGTTCCTGACCTTTCATGGAAGCTCCCGGGTCGCGCCCGACACCCACGTGCATGAGTCGCCGCCGATGATGACCGTGCCGCTGGTCGTCCTGGGCGTGCTCTCGGTGGTTGGCGGATGGGTCGAGTTGCCGGACGGCTGGCTGTGGGGCGGGGCCTTTACACGCTGGCTCGCGCCCGTGCTCGGAACGTTTCATACGGAGGCCGCGCGCGGCGCCGCCACCAGCGCGATCGGATGGGTCGCGCTGGCGGCGACTTTCATCGGTTTCGCGCTCGCCTACATCCTCTATATACAGACCCCCGCGCTGCCCGGACGAATCGCCGCAAGCGCGAGCGCGCTCTACCAGGTGCTGGTGCGCAAGTACTACGTCGACGAACTTTACCACGCCGTGTTCGGACGTTTTCTGTTCTGGGGATCGGAAACCGTGCTGAACCGCGGCGTCGACCACGGCCTTATCGACGGCCTCGTCGACGGCACCGGCTCCGGCGTAGAGGGGGCCGGCGAAGCCACGCGGCGCTCGGAGACCGGCAACGTTCAGATGTACGCGTTTGTTTACCTGGTGGGCGCGGTGGGAATCGTCGCCTACTACGTTTACCTGGTGATGGTGCGCTGATGGGGGGCTACTGGCTGACCGCGCTGGTGTTCACGCCGCTGTTGGGCGCGCTGTTCGTGCTGGCGCAGCCCGAGGCGCGCGCGGCCTGGCGCGCCGGCTTTATCTTCTCGCTGATCCCGCTTGCGATTTCGATTTATCTTTTCGCGATCTTCGACGCCTCCGCGGCCGGCTACCAGTTCGCCGAACAATCCGCGTGGATTCCGCAGTTCGGCATCTCGTATCACCTCGGGATGGACGGGATCAGCCTGTTCCTGGTGTTGCTGACGACGGTGCTGTTCGCGCTCTCGATGCTTTATTCGGGCGGCGGCGATATCGAGACCCGGCCGCGCGAGTTCTGTTTTTTCATGCTGGTGCTCGAGATGGGGCTGCTGGGCGCGCTGCTGGCGGTCGACCTGTTCCTGTTTTACGTGTTCTGGGAGCTGATGCTGATCCCGATGTACTTTCTGATCGGAATCTGGGGGCACGGGCGCAAATATTACGCCGCCTTCAAGTTCATCCTGTACACGATGCTCGGGTCGATCCTGATGCTGGTCGCGATCCTGTACCTGGTAAACGCCGCGCGCGCGCAGCTTGGCCATCTGACCTTCGATTTGCCGGCGCTCTACGGTGTCGCACTCAGCCATCGCGAAGCCACCTGGCTGTTCGCCGCCTTCGCGCTCGCCTTTGCGATCAAGGTTCCGATGTGGCCGGTGCATACGTGGCTGCCCGACGCGCATACGGAGGCCCCCACGGCGGGCTCGGTGATCCTGGCCGGCGTAATGCTCAAGATGGGGACGTATGGATTTCTGCGCTTCGCGATTCCGCTTTTTCCGGAGATCGCGATCGAGGCGGCGCCGCTATTCCTGGCCCTCGCGGTGGTCGGAATCATCTACGGCGCGCTGGTCGCGATGGTGCAGCCGGACTTGAAACGTCTGGTCGCCTACTCCTCAGTCAGCCATCTGGGCTTCGTGATGCTCGGAATTTTCGCGCTCGACCCGCAAGGGATGGAAGGCGCGATTTACCAGATGCTAAACCACGGCATCTCAACCGGCGGGCTGTTTTTGCTGATCGGTATGATCTATCTGCGCCGTCACACGCGCGAGATTTCGGAGTTCGGTGGCCTGTGGAAGAGCGTCCCGATTTACGCCGCCGTGTTCATGGTGGTGATGCTCTCGTCGATCGGGCTGCCCGGTCTCAACGGGTTCGTCGGCGAGTTCCTGATCCTGCTCGGCACCTATCTAAGCAAATCGCTGGCCGCCGAAATCGCCGTCGCCGGGCTCATCCTCGGCGCGCTCTACATGCTCTATGCCTATGAGCGTGTGATGTTCGGGCCGATCACCAAGGCCGTCAACCGGACGATCGCCGACCTGAGCGCGCGCGAGATCGCGGTGATGGCGCCGCTCATCGCGCTGATGCTCCTGATGGGGCTTTATCCGCGGCCGCTGCTCGCGCGGATGGAACCGTCGGTGGGCGCACTGATGGGCCGGGTCCATGCCGCCCAGGCGCGAATCGATAGCCGCCAGCACCAAGCGCGCGCGCTCGCGGCGCTCTCCCAGTCCAAAGCCGTGGCCGCCAAATGACGCAATTCAACTGGAGCGTAATCAACTTCGCGTGGGTGCCGATCATGCCGCTGATCGTGGTGGCGGCGGGTGCGATGGGCGTGCTGCTGGCCGGCGTGCAGGTCGACGACGAGGACAGTGGTGGCCTGGGTATCCTGTCGATCGCGCTGCTGGTCTTCGCCGCCATCCTGACGATGCTGGTCTTCGGCGGGCGCCCTTCGCTGGCTTTTTCGGGCGCGCTCTCGGTCGGCAGTTACAGCGGCTATTTCGAATTGCTGGTGCTGTTCGCCGCCGCGATGACCGCCTTGATTTCGGTCGAGTACGCCGCCGAGCAGGGCTTGGCCGGCGCCGAGTATTACGCGCTGCTGATGTTCGCCGCGCTCGGCATGATGCTGATGGCCGCGGGTGACGACCTGATCGTGATCTTCCTGGGCCTCGAGACCATGTCGATCGCGGTCTATGCGCTGGCCGGCTTTCTGCGCCGCGACCCGCGCTCCAGCGAAGCCGCGCTCAAGTACTTTCTGCTGGGCGCGTTTTCCACCGGCTTCCTGCTCTACGGTATCGCGCTCATCTATGGCGCCACCGGTTCAATCAAGCTCGAGCCGATCGAGGCCGCGCTCTCGCGTCCGGCGACCGACAATGCGCTGCTGCTCACCGGGGTCGGCCTGCTGCTGATCGGCTTCGGTTTCAAAGTCGCCGCCGTGCCCTTTCATATGTGGACGCCCGACGCCTATGAGGGCGCGCCCACGCCGGTGACCGCCTTCATGGCGGTCGGGGTGAAGGCCGCGGCCTTTGCCGGCTTCATGCGCATCTTCATGGTTCACCTGGGGCCGCTCGGCCCGCAGTGGACCACGATCCTATGGGTGACGGCCGCGCTGACCATGACGGTGGGCAATCTGGCCGCGCTGGTGCAGACCAATATCAAACGGATGCTCGCGTACTCGGCGATCGCGCATGCCGGATACATCCTGGTCGGGATGACCGCGGTCGCCTCGCCGCGCGCCGGCGGCGCAATCCTGTACTACCTGCTCGGCTACGCCTTCACCAACCTGGGCGCGTTTGCCGTGGTCGTGGCGCTCGAGCGGCGCGGTGCCCGCCACGACGATATCGCGGACTACCGCGGCCTCGCGACGCGCCATCCGATGCTCGCGGCCGCGATGGCGCTGTTCATGCTGTCGCTGACCGGAGTGCCGCCGCTCGCCGGCTTCTTTGGCAAGTTCTATATCTTCTCGGCCGCGCTCGACGCGCATCTGCTGTGGCTGACGATCATCGCCGTCGTCAACAGCGTGATCTCGGCCTATTATTATTTGTCGGTGCTGATCGCGATGTACGCGCGCGAGGGCGGCGTTGAGCCCGTGGCGCCGCGCACGCGGCCGGCGCTGGTAGCGGCGCTGGTAATCGCGGCGGCGGGCACGGTAGCGATCGGACTTTTCCCGCAGCCCTACATCACCAGCGCCACGGACGCGTTTGCCTCAGCGCTCGGCAACCCGCCGCGTCATCACGTCGTGCTGAACCGCTAGCTGCCAGTTGGCGGTGGCTATCTAGCTCGCGCGCGCGGCACTTCTGAACCTTTCCCTGAACTGGCAGAGGTCGCCGCAGTCGTGCGCACCGTCTTGGCCGCGCTGGTTGAGGTGCTCCCGAGCGAGGGAAGAAAAACCTGCGCTCAGCGCCGGCGCGCCGACTTGCGCCGCGGCCGCGCCGCCGGCGTCACCGCGCCCTTGCGCGGCGCGCGGCCCTTGGATGCGGGCACTGCGCGGACGGCGGCCGTAGGCCGCGTCGCGGTGGTCGCCGCGGGACCCGCGTACGCATCGGCTTCGATTTCCACCAGCATGTCGGGATGCACCAATCGGGTGACCTGGACCACGGTCGAGGCCGGCGGCGCCGCGCCGAACACCTCCTGATGCGCGCGCGCCACGTCGCTGAAGCGGTCGAGTTCCGTCACGTAGACTCGGGTGCGCACCACCCGCTCCAGCCCGAGTCCGAGCCGGCCGAGCGCCGCCGCGATGTTGGCGATCGCCTGGCGCGTCTGCACGTAGATTTGTCCGCGGCCGACCAGCTGCCCGTGCTCGTCGAGACCGGTGCTGCCCGAGACCGCCACCCACTCGCCCGCCCTCACAGCGCGCGAGTAGCCGAAGATTGGTTCCCAGGGCGCAGCGCTGGAGATGCGGAGAATATCATCCATAGCAGTGGCCTCCCGCAAAGTGGTCCGCCGCAGCAGACGCTTTGCGGCGGCCCTCCGAAGCATCGTGCTTCGAAGCAGTCTGTCCGAGAATGATTTATGAGCGCCGAGCGGCGCCGGGCGCATCTAGCGATCGCGCGACGGCCACAATTCTTCGATTTCGCGCGCCACCGAGCGCATCGGTGAGCCGGTCGGACGCCCGCTCGGCACCAGCCAGCGCATCAGGTCACCCAGGCGCGAGGTTACCGCTGATTCCTGCGGCTTCGCGCGCTTCATATCCATGTCGTGTTCGACTACCCGTTCCACCCCAGGAGATTCGAGCATTCCCGCCGAGATGCTAAAACGACGACGCTCCGCCACAACCACGTCCTCCTATGCTACTTCGCTCGCAATAATACATACTGCGGTGGTGACACGCAAAATTTACGTGTGTTTTCGTCCACAGTCGGCGCGCTGCGACTGCGGCCGAGCTTGAACTAAACCGCCCTGCCGAAGTAGTTTGGGTTGGGGTCCCTACATCAAGGAGGTTGCGATGCGCAAATATCTAGTACTGGCGTTGATCCCGATGTTCTTCGGTGCGATGGCGTGTCAGAAGAGCGAAGAGCCCGCACCTGAGAGTGCCGCTCCTGCGGCTTCTGCCGAAGCCAGCCCCGCGCCCGAAGAAGCGGCGCCCCCTAGCGGCGGTGCGATGGAAGCGAGTCCCGCTCCGTCTCCGGCGGCCCCGTAAGGGTCTTCTTAAGGCAAGCTCTTCATTTCGAGTTTCGCGGTCGCTGCGCGCCGGTCCGCTTCAGGGCCGGCGCGCAGCCGACAACCCTGGACCGGATATTCGCGTACCAGGTGTCTTTGCGCGGGGCGAGAAGCATCCGCTTCCGTCATCCGCCTTGCATCTTCAGCAATCCGTTCTTCGCCCCGAATCAGGATGACCCGGGGCAGCAGCCTTCGCCGGGAATCGCCAGAGCGGCGGAGAGCTCAATGAATATCTCTCGCCCCGCTAGATCGGCTTTTCACCCGAGAACGGATCATCCGCGAAGGGATCGTCGTCGTGCACGCCTTCGATGTCGGGATCATGATGCGGCTCCAGGCCAAGGCCGCGGCTATGCACGATCTCGCGTGCTCTGGTTGCCGACTCGCGTGCCAGCTTCGCCAGTTCGGCAGACGTACGGCGCACCTCTTCGCTCTTGTCGTGCAGTTCGGCGCGCACCTCCTCGACCTTGGCCAGCGCCGCGCGGCGCGCCTGCTCCAGCGTGTGGTTTTCCTGTGCCGCGCGTTTAATTTGCGCCGCGAGCTTCAACCCCTGCGCGCGCAAGGCCGTCATCTGCTTGGCCACGGCGTCGCGGGCCCGCTTAGCCTCGGCGACGAGGCGCTGGTCGAGCTTGCGCTTGGCGGCCTCGGTGACCAGGCTCTTGCGCAGCTTGCTTACCATTGCTTCGAGTTGGGCAACGCGGCCGGGCGAGGCGGGTTTGCCTGATTTGGCCGCCATGGCTGGTTTGCGCGCTTTGCCGGATTTGGCCGCTCCGGCCGCGGTTCTTTTGTGCGTCTGCGCTACTCGCTTCTTTGCCGCCATCGTGTGATTCTCCCTCGTCCTGGGATTTCCAGCGCCGCTCCGATGGTGAGCTAAGTCCGATTTTCCGATTAAATCAACGCACGAACCGAATCAACGACCTGAATAATCAACAGTGGCGATGGCCGGGAGGCCGAGCGGCGGCCCGTCCGCGCTACCATCGCCTGGCGGGAGGTAAGCCATGGCCGGAGCGGCGGCGGATACGGCGGGGTCGTACGGACTGAAGGCGGAACTCTCGCTGTTTGATTC